>JAABTL010000054.1 GCA_011389865.1 Trueperaceae bacterium | reverse complement strand
CCGGGCTTGCGGTAGCCGAGCACCGTAGGCGAGCCCGCCGCCCCCGTCGCCGCCACGGCGGGTTGGACGGCGCTGCGGTACGCCCACGCCCGCGGCGACGGCGCGACCGGGGGAACCTCCGCGGGCAGCACGACGCCCGCGCGACGGGCCGCGTCGAGCAGCACGGCGTGCTTGAGCTCGAGCTGGCGCCCGAGCGCGACGTGTCCCAGGTCGAGACCCGGGTGCGCGGGGGACGCGACGCGATCCGGGCTCGCGTCGAGCACCTCGACGACCTCGCCGAAGTCGACGCCCTTGCGCTTCTCGACGTCCGCCACGACGCGCTCACCCGGGATCCCGCCTGCGAGCAGCACCAACGGCACACGGCCCGCGGCGGCATCGCGCGCGCCCTCGACCGCATCGACCGGCAAGGCGACGCAGCGCCCGCCATGGACGGGCCGGTCGACCCGCAGTTCTCGGCGTTCGGGCGACGGGTTGGTCACGCAGCAGCCTACCGCGGGGCGGCGTCCGCACGCCGCTGCCGTCGGCGCAGAAGGCCGCCCGCGCGGCCTGCCGGACAGGGGCGGCAGGAGGCGGGTGCTAGACTCCGCTCATGAGACGAACGCCGCAAGAGATCGTCGAACTGGTCGTGTTCGGGCTGATCGCGCTCTTGCTCGGCACCGGGGTGCTGTGGCTGCTGGGCGCCGTCTTCGGCCTCGTCGGTGCCGTCCTCGGCTGGCTGGCAGCGCTCCTGTGGGGCATCGTCAGCTTCCTGGTCCCGGTGGCGCTGGTCGCGGGCGCCGTGGTGCTCATCGTTCGTGTGGTGCAAGGCAAATCACTGCCTGGGGTCAGCGTCCGCTCGGATGCGCCCACCGTCGACGCCGCCCCCGCCCCGGCGGCGGAAGCGGCGAGCGACACCGCCCTGGACCGTGATCGAGCGGCGGAGGCGACGGACGAGGGCATGCCCCCGGCCCCACCCGGAACGCCCCCCGTCGCGCCCGAGGCGCCGACGGACGGCACCGATCCTGCGCCCGACGTCGGTCCGACCGAGTCGGAGGAGAAGCGGCGCGACGAGGGCTGAGGCGGCACGACGCCCCCCGCCGCTCGCTCCAGCTAGCTACCGATGAAGCCACAGCGCGCCGCGCCACACCGACGCATCACCATGGTCGTGGCGCTCGTCACCGTCGGGCTGTGGACGGCCCTGGCCGCCGGATCGGCCTCCGGCCCTCACCCCGCGACCGAGCGACCCGCCCCGCTCGACGACCTCGACTTGCGGACGGTGACCGACATGGGTTCGCGGGAGGGGGACGAGCTGCGCGACTGGATGATCGCCGGCGCCCCGGAAGCCGTGCTGCGCGGCGCCTTCGCGTACGACCAGAACTGCTCCGTGTGCCACGGGGACACCGGCCTCGGCTACGAGGAGGCGCGGCTCGCCTTTCCGGCGGACCACCGCAGCTGCACGCGCTGCCATCGACCCGACAACGTGCGCGAGATGTCCTTCGAGACGATGATGGAGCGGCAGCACGACCTGTTCGACGTCGGCGACCCGCCCGCGCTGCGGGGGCCGGGTGCGCTCGCGGCCTTCGCCACCGACGAGGCGCTGCTCGCCTACACGAAGGCGACGATGCCGCGCTACCAACCCGGCCGCCTCGACGACGAGGGCTACGCCGACCTGGTGGCCTTCATGCGCTGGATCGCGTCGCCGCCTTGAGCCGGGAAGACGTCGGCGAGGGCGCACGCGCCCTCGCCGCGACTCGCTCGCCTCAGATGTGCCCGCGCACGTCCAGCACGTCGCGGAAGGCGTCGCCCAGCAAGTTCCAGCCCATCACGAACAGGACGATGACGAGCCCAGGCCAGAACGATGTGTACCAGTACGCCAGCGGCTGACCCGGCGGTCCCAGGATCCAACTGCGGGCGAACGAGATCATCTGGCCCCAGTCGGTGTAGCCGAGCTCGGGCCCGAGGCCGAGGAACGAGAGTGCGGCGGCCGTGAGCACGATCGAGCCGATGTCGAGCGACGCCACGATGAGGACCGGCCCGATCGCGTTCGGCAGGATGTGGCGCACCACGATCCCGAACGATCGTCGCCCCATGGCTTGGGCGCCCGTGACGTACTCCAACTGCTTGATCCGCAGCACCTCGCCGCGGACCAGGCGGGCATAGCTCGGCCACGCCACCGCGGCGATCGCGATCATGAGGTTGACGATCGAGTTACCGAGCACCATGACGATGACCAAGGCCAACACCAGGGCCGGCACCGCGATCACGACGTCGGTGAAGCGCATGAGCACGTTGTCGACCCAGCCGCCGAGGTAGGCGGCCGTGGCGCCGACGAGGATGCCGATCGTGAGCCCGATGCCCACGACCAGCACGCCGATGCGGAACGCGGTCCGGGCGCCCCACATGAGGCCGTAGTAGATGTCGT
Source organism: Trueperaceae bacterium (assembly GCA_011389865.1). Lineage (GTDB taxonomy): Bacteria > Deinococcota > Deinococci > Deinococcales > Trueperaceae > JAABTL01. The sequence continues at coordinate 7,157 of JAABTL010000054.1, read as the reverse complement.
AGCCCTGGCTGGTCGTGCCGAGCAGCGTACCGGAGGCCTCCGGCGTCTGCGGGATGGGCGAGAAGCCGACCCGCGGCATCCGGTAACACGAGCCTGGCGTCTGGAACATGAGCTGCCAGAACGCAGGGTTGCGCACGTCGCGGTACGCGTCCGCCGTGCTGGCCGTAAGGCCCAAGTCACGGATGCACGTGCGCCCGAGCGGGGTGACGAGGGGTGCGATGGCCGCGATCACGACGAACCCCAGGACGATCAGCAAGCCGACGATCGCCAGTGGGTTGCGACGGAACCTGCGCAGGCTCTTCGACTGCCACCAGCGGCCGAGGGCCGTGCGCCGCTCGACGAAGCCGGGGGTGGGGGCGGCGTCCATCAGCCGTACCGGATCCGTGGGTCGATGACGCCGTAGAGAACGTCCACCAGCAGGTTCGCCGTGACCACCGCGACCGCCGTGAACACCGCGAAGCCGAGCACCGACGCGTAGTCGAGGCTCAGGGCCGCGCGCGCCGCCCACTGGCCCAGGCCGGGGTAGTTGAAGATCGTCTCCGTGATGACCACGCCGTTGATCAGTTGGATGAGCACGAAGCCCGAGAGCGTGATGACGGGGATCAGCGCGTTCCGGCGGGCATGCTTCTGGTTCACGACGGCCTGCGGCAGACCCTTGGCCTTGGCCGTTCGCACGTAGTCCTCGGTCAGGGCATCCAGGAGCGACGACCGCATGACCCGCATGATCTGGGCCGACTGGACCGTCGCGAGCGTGATGACCGGCAGCACCAGATGCCGGAGCGCGTCGAGCGCGATGTCGAAGCGTCCGTTGAGCACGGCGTCCAGGGTGAGGAACCCGGTGAAGTCGCGGAAGTCACCCGCTGCCATCTGGATGGCGAACTCCGTGGATATTCGGCCCGGCTGGAACCAGCCCAGCAGGCCATAGAAGATCACCAATAGCCAGATGCCCATGACGAAGGTGGGGATCGACCAGCCGAAGATCGACAGCACACGGACCACCTGATCGATCGGGCCATCGCGGTTCAGCGCCGCCGCAGTCCCGAGCCAGATCCCGACGCCGATGACGGGCAGGATCGCCAAGAAAGCGAGCTCGGCGGTCGTGGGGAGGCGCTTCTTCAAGGTGGTGAGCACGGGCTCGTTGGTCGTGCGCGAGTAGCCGAGGTCCCCGTTCGCCAGCCGTCCGATCCAGAAGCCGTACTGCACGTACCACGGCTCATCGAGGCGGTACTGACGGATGATCTCGGGGATCTGGTTCGCCTGGTTCTCGCTGCGGATGTACGCGGCCGCACGCTGGGCCGGCGTCAACAACTGCATGAGCAAGACGATGATGACGGTGACGCCGAAGAAGACGAGGGGCAACATGAGGATGCGGCGCAAGATGAACGTGAACAACCGGAATCCTCCGATGGACGCGCTAATAGGGGCGCGGGGGCGAGCGGTCGGCGACCGCTGCGAGGTCAGATACCTGACACGGGATCATCACCGAACGGCGGGAGGGGACGGATGCGGGAAGGCCCGCATCCGTCCCCGTCGAGGTCCTCAGTTCTTGCTGATGTCCTTCCAGAGGAATTCGTCGCTGCGCATGGGGTTGAAGTAGACCCCGGAGATCTTGTCGCTCGTGACGATGAACTCGGTCTGGACCGGGTAGATGATCAGAGGGGCGAGGTCGTGATGGAGCACGCCGATCTCGCGGTAGAGGAACGCGCGGACCTCCTGGTCGAGGAGGATGTCGGCCTCATCGATGATCGCCTGCATCTCGGGCAGGTCGATCGAGGTGCGGGCGGAGTAGAAGCCGTCGTTGTCGTAGAAGGTGTTGATGAAGTTGCGCGCGTCGGCGTAGTCGGCGCACCAACCGAGCGCGAACAGCGGGACCTTCTTCTCGGCCGTGCGGGCGAGGAAGTCCGGCCACGGGATGCTGCGCACGTTCATCGTGAACTTCGGGTTCAGGAACTCGACGTTGTCCTTGATGATGTTCAGCAGCGTCTCGCGTTGCGCGTTGCCGGCGTTGTAGAGCGCCGTGAACTCGAAGCCGGTCTCCCAGACCTCGCCGTCGAACGCCAGCCGCATGAACTGCTCGGCCATCTCCAGGTCGAGCGTGCGGATGGGCACGTCGGTGTTGTAGCCGGGGAAGGTGCTCGGGAGGCCCATCGTCAGCGCGGCGCCGGCGCCCTGGTGGACCTGGGCGATGAACTGCTCCTGATCGAAGAGGTGCGCGAACGCCCGGCGCACGTTGACGTCGGCGAAGAAGTCCGAAGGGATGCCGTTGCCGTCGAGCTGACCCGAGCCGACGTCGACGTTGTCGTTCGTGTCGATGTCGAAGTTGAAGAAGCCGGCCGAGACGCACGTGGACGCCCAGTCGGGCTCTTCGTGGATCACGACGCCAGGGGTGCCGCGGACCTGCACGAGGGTCGCCCGCTGGGGGATGTAGGCGCGGTCGGCGTCACCCTGCTGCAGGGCCAGGATGCGCGTCGCTTCCTCTTCCACGTAGTTGTAGACGACGTTCTCGATCTGGGCCTGTCCGCCCCAGTAGTCGTCGAAGCGGGTGGCGATCAGGGTCGCGTCGCCCCACTCGACGAGCTGGTACGCGCCCGTGCCGGAGACGTTACGGTGCATGAAGCCCTCGGTCAGGTCGCGGCCGATCCACTCGGTCCACGTGGCCTCGCTGCCGTCCCACTCGCCGTTCTCGATGGCCCACTCGCTGTCGATCACACCGAACGCGGTGTAGGCGAGCACGGCCAGGAAGGCCGGGTCGGGCGCCTGGAGGTTCAGGTCGACGACGAGGCCTTCGGGGCCCTCGGGGCAGGTCGCCAGTCCGTCGATCTCTTCCCAGGTGACCTCGGCCAGGTAGGCGTCGACGGCGTCGCCGGTGGCCTGGGAGCCGAGCAACTGCTTACCGAGCAGGTAGCTGGTCGCACCCTCGGGCGAGGCCGTCACCATGCCGCGCGTGAGCGACCAGTCGACGTCGGCGCAGGTCATCGTGTTGCCGCTGTGGAACTGGACGTCGGGGCGGAGCTGGAAGCGGTAGGTGAGGCCGTCGTCGAGGATCTCGTAGCTGGTCGCCAGCCCGGGCTTGAGCTGGTCGATCGCCGGATCGTCGAACGTGTACAGCGTCTCGTAGAGGTTCTCGATGATGGCGCCCGAAGCCGTGTCGTAGGCGCGGTGTGGATCCATCGACACCGGCTGGCCGGACTGGCTCGTGACGTACGTGTCCGCGGGCGCTTGCGCGAACGCGATGGCGCCAACGAGCAGGGCGCTGAACAGGATGGCGAAGAACCGATGCATGCTACCTCCAGATGGGTCGTGACTGTTGGAGTCGCCGGGCCGATTCCCGACGACGTCGCACGCTCACGCGTGCCGTCCTCCCCTCCACACCGAACCCGGGTCGAGTCCGAGGCAGGTATGCGGATTCTAACGCGCGAACGCTCGTACCGTGGAGCACTTGCCGGAGGGCGTCTGCAGACGCCCGGTCGGTCCACCGGCCCGCGACGCAGGCCGGCGGCGAGCGGTAGATTGCGCAGCATGATTCACGACACCGCGACCGCCGGGCGCCATGACCGCCGTGCACGCGCGCGCGGCACGCTCGCCGCCCTCGCCGCGCTGCTGCTGGCGACCGCCTGCGTGGAGCGCGGCGACGCGATGCCGCCGTCGGTCTCCATCCGCGAGCCGCGCAGCGGCACGACGAGCGCGACCGAGAACCTGCGCATCGTCGGCTACGCCTTCGACGACGAGGGCGTCGCCGCCGTCCGCGTCGACGGCGTCGACCTGCTGGCGACCAGCGCCTACGAGAGCGAGCGCGGGAAGAAGCTGGTCGAGTTCTTCTTCACCATCCGCGACCTCACGGACGGCGACGTCACCGTCCTCATCGAGGCCGAGGATGCCCGGGGGCGCGTCACCGTGATGCCCTACCGGCTGCGCCTCGACAGCACCCCACCGACGCTGGAGCTGGCCTCGGTCACCCCGCTCGGCAGCGGCCGTCTGCGCGTCGAGGGCGTGGTGCGCGACAACACGCTGGTGACCAGCGTCCTGATCAACGGCATCCCGCTGGCCTTCACGCCGGCGCCCGAGCACGCGTTCCGCGTCGACGTCGCCGACGTCCCCGACGGCGAGGTCGTCGTCGAAGACGCCGCCGGCAACGTCACCCGCAGGCCCCTGCGATGAGCGCCCTGCCCGCGCTCGACGAGCCGATCCCCGCTGATTCGTCGGCGGGGAAGCCGGTGCGCCTGCCGGTTCGCAGCGACGACCTCTTCGACGGCGTCGACCGAGCGACGACCGTGGCCCGAGAGCACGCCCACGGCAACCGCGACCTGATGGCCCTGGTCGACGTCCTCGGCATCGGCGGCCCCTTCCGCGCCGTCTCGCCGTGGGAGCTCGAGGACCAGGAGCGCCGCCACCTCATCCACGCTGGCAGCTACGCCGCCGTGCCCTTCGGCGAGAACTACCCGCCGCTCGTGCGCACGGTCGAGCGCTACCTCGCCGAGACCCACGACATCGGACTGCCGCAGTCGTCGCTCTCCGCCTGGCGGGCGGCGGTCGAGGAGAACCTCGTGGCGATCCTCGCCTCGCTGGCGCCGAGCCATGCCCGCTCCCGCGTGTTCTTCTCCAGCTCGGGCGCCGAGGCGATCGAGGCGGCCATCAAGTTCGTCCGCGCCTACCGCCCGGGCGGCACGCTGATCAACTTCACCCGCGCGTACCACGGCAAGACCGCCGCGGCGCTGGCCCTGACGCCGAACGAGGAGTACCAGGCGCCCTTCAAGCCGCTCTTCGGACCGGTGCGGACGGTCCCCTACGGCGACCTGGACGCCTTCGACGCCGCGCTGCGCGACCTGGGTCCCGACAAGGTGACGGCCGTCGTCGTCGAGCCGATCCAGGGCGAGGGCGGCGTCATCCGCCCGCCCGCGGGCTTCCTCGCAGGGCTCGGCGAGCTCTGCCGGCGGCACGGCATCCCGGTGGTGGCGGATGAGATCCAGACGGGCCTCGGGCGCACCGGCCATTGGTTCGCCAGCGTCGCCGACGGCCTCGACCCGGACGTCGTCACGTTGGCCAAGACGCTGGGCGGCGGCATGGTGCCGGTCGCGGCCACGATCGCCCGCGAGGACATCTTCCAGAAGATGCTGCCGGGCGTGGAGTCGAAGCGCCACTCGAACACTTTCGGCGGCGCGACGCTCCCGATGGTGGTGGCCCTGCGCTCGCTGGAGCTCATCCACGAGGAGGGCCTGGTCGCCAAGGCCCGCCGCGACGGCGAGGTCGGCCTCGTCCGCCTGCGCGAGCTCGCCGAGCGCTTCCCCGAGCTGATCGTCGACGTCCGCGGGGCCGGCATGCTGTTCGCGCTGCAGATCCGCGCCGTGGCGCCGTCGCGCTTCCTGCCGGTCGACGCGGAGCTGGTCGACCAGGTCGGCGCGGCGTTGGCCCTGCGCGCGCTACACCTGGGTGGCGTGCACGGCTGCTACTCGATCAACGCGCAGCGGGTCGTGCGCCTGACGCCGCCGCTGAACCTGCCCGAGGACCTGCGGAACACGCTCTTCGACCGTGTCGGGGCGATGGCCGCGGCGTACCCGCAGGCCTGGCGGCTCGTGAAGACCATGTCGCCGGCGCGTTGGATGCGCCTGGCGCGGATCGCCCTCTGAGCCCATGAGCGCGTCGCCGGCGTCGAGCGGATTCGGCGCGGGCTTCCGCGCCATGGTGCCGCTGTGGATCGGGGTGGTGCCGTTCGGGGCCGCGTACGCGGTGACCGCACGGACGGCCGGCCTCGACCTGGTCGAGACCCAGCTGATGAGCCTGCTCGTCTTCGCCGGCGGCTCGCAGTTCGCGGCGGTCGGCCTGATCGCGGCCGGCGCCGGGCCGTGGACGCTCGTCTCGACCACCTTCCTGATCAACCTGCGCCACCTGCTGTACGGCGTGGTGGTCGCCGCGACGACCGAGCTGCGGGGCGTGCGCCGCGCGGTCGCGGCCCACCTGCTCACCGACGAGGCCTTCGGCGTGCACGTCGCCCATGGGCGTGGTCGGCCGGCGTTCTTGATCGGCGCCGGCCTGTCGCTGTTCGTGGTCTGGAACGCCGCCACGCTCGTGGGCTCGCTGCTCGCGCGATCGCTCCCGGACCCGCAGGCGATCGGCCTCGACATCGTGTTCCCGCTGGCGTTCGTCGCGCTGCTGGTGCCGCTGGTGCGCGACCGCCGGACCCTGGCGGTCGCGGTCATCGCCGGCCTCGGCGCCTGGGGCCTCGCAGCGATCCTCGAGCCGGGCGCCACCCTGCTGGCGGCGGCGGCCCTGGCCGCGGGCGTCGGCGCCGCCCTGCCGGCAGGAACGCGCGCGGCACGGTGACGCCGCTCAGCTGGACGATCCTGGCGATGGCAGGGGTCACCTACGGTCTCCGGCTATGGGGCCTTCTGCTCCCGGGGGCCCGGCTGCGCGGCTACGGACGGCGGTTCCTCGACGCGGTGCCGGTGGCCGTGTTCGCCGCGCTGATCGCCGGCGGTCTGCCCGGTGCCGACGCGGTCGACGGCGCCTGGCGCATCGCCGCGGCGACGGTGACGGCCCTCGTGGTCGCGCGCACCGGTGGCCTCGCGCCCGGCCTGCTGTTGGGACTCGCCGTCTACCTGGCGGTTCGCGCGCTGGGGTGGGCCTAAGGGGCGGGGCGTCGCCATCCCACACGACGAAGGGCCACCCGAAGGTGGCCCCAAGTCTTCCAGGATCAATCCGGTACGCGACGTTTTCCTGTCCTAGACTCCTTAGAAAGGAGGTGATCCAACCGCACCTTCCGGTACAGTTACCTTGTTACGACTTAACCCCAGTCACGAGCCACACCTTAACCGCGCGTCCCATTGGCGGGACTACGCGTCTTCGGGTGCAACTTGCTCCCATGGTTTGACGGGCGGTGTGTACAAGACCCGGGAACGTATTCACCGCAGCATGGCTGATCTGCGATTACTAGCGATTCCAACTTCACGCAGTCGAGTTGCAGACTGCGATCTGAACTGGGACCGGCTTTCAGAGATTAGCTCCCTCTCGCGAGGTGGCAACTCGTTATACCGGCCATTGTAGCACGTGTGTAGCCCAGGTCGTAAGGACCATGCTGACTAGACGTCATCCCCGCCTTCCTCCTACTTTCATAGGCAGTCCCAATAGAGTGCTCAACCGGATTGCTAGCAACTATTGGCGAG
>JAABTL010000053.1 GCA_011389865.1 Trueperaceae bacterium | reverse complement strand
AAGGTGCGCGTCAGGCCCAGCAGGAAGCGCGCGTCGCCGTCCTGACGCATCGCCTGCCAGCCGAGCGCGAACGCGATGCCGGCGAAGAGCAGGGTGGCCGCGGCCAGCGCGCGCACCAGCATCGGCGCCAGCGCCCGCCCCTTGAAGGCGTCGGTCCACAGCCAGTGGGCGACGCCGATGAGCGCGATGCCGCCGAGGAAGACGGCGAAGGCGCCCAGGTTCCCGACGACGCGCTCGTACTGGTCGAGGCCCAGGTACGCGCCCTGGCGGATGCGCCAGCGGTGCACGCTCATGTACAGCGCGTAGAAGATCGGGAAGAGGCCGAACACGCCGATGACCAGCGTCGCCGGCAACACGAAGGCGTAGCCCGTGAGCCATTCGCCCCACGGGCGCCGGTGGGCCCTCGCGGGCACCGGGCGTGGGGTCGCGTCGAGGGCGGCCATGGGCTCCCCCAGGGTACCAGGAGGCGTCATGCCCTTGTCAGGTACCGGCGTCGTCGCCGTCGGGGGCACGTCCCGCGGCGCCCGGGCGGACGCGGCGGGACGCGTCCGCCCGCGGGCGTACGATGCTGTGTGGCACGTTCCTCTGACCGCGATCGTTCTCGCCGCTCGACGCCCCCACGGGAGGGCGCGGGCCGGCGCTCGGGCGGGGGCTCACACCGTGGTGCGGGCCCACACCGTGGTGCGGGGTCCCGAAGCCCACGGCGACCGGCCGCGGCCGGGCTCGAGATCGAGATCGCCTGCCTGCCGGGGCTCACCGACGTCGTCGTGCGCGAGCTGCACGCCCGGCTCGGCGGGGGCAGCGCGCTGCGCCGCGACCCGGCCCGCGTGCTCGGCCGCCCGGGCCGCGAGGACGCCGTGGCGCTGCGCGTGCCGCGACCGTCGCTCGCCGCCGTGCACGACTTGCGGACCGTGGTGGCCGTGCAGCGGGTGCTGCGTTACCCGGTCCCGAGGCCGAAGGCGCTGCTGGGTGACGCGTTGCGGCGGCAGCTGGCCGGCGACGTCGTAGAGGCGGTGACGGACGCGACGGCCGTGACGGGCGCCAGCTTCACCGCGTTGCGGCTCGAGGCGGCGGGGCGCGACAGCGAGGTGATGCGCCGGCTGGCCGCGGCCCTCGCCGAGGCGGTCGGGCTGCCGGTGGACGGGAATGACGGCGATCTGGTGGTGCGGGCGCGACCCGAGGCGGACGACTGGGTGTTGCTGGTCAGGACCACGCCTCGACCGCTGGCGACGCGTCCCTGGCGCGTGTGCGACCGGCCCGGCGGGCTCAACGCCAGCCTGGCCGCGGCGTTGGGTTGGCTGGCGTCCCCGCCGGCCGGCCCGCGGGTGGCGAACCCCTTCGTCGGCTCCGGCACGCTGGCGATCGAGCTGGCGCTCGCCGACCGGCGTGCGGAGGTCGTGGGCTTCGACCTCGACCCCGAGGCGGTCGCCTGCGCGGGCCGCAACGCCACGGCCGCGGGCGTGGCGGGCCGGGTGCGTCTCGAGGAGGGCGACGCGGCCGCCTGGCGGCAGGCGGACGCCTCGCTCGACCTGGTGCTGGCGGATCCGCCGTGGGGGGACGCCGTCGGGAGCCGTGCCACCAACCGGGCGCTCTATCCGGCGTTCCTCGCCGAGGCGGCCCGCTGCCTGCGGCCGGGCGGGCGACTCGCTTGGGTGACGCACGAGATCGAGCTCACCCGTGCCCTCCTCGCCGGGCCCGGTCCGTGGCGCGTCGTGGACGAGCGGCGCGTGTGGCACGGCGGCCACCACCCGTGGGTCATGGTGCTGGAGCGCCGCTCCCGGCGCGACTGACCTGGGGTCGGGGAAGGTTTCGGCGGTGCGCCGACCGGCGCCACGCCGAGCGGCGTCCCGCCGGTGCTAGGCTGGCGTCCATGCAGGACGCGCGTCCCGGGGTCAAGCTCGGCTGGTACCTTCTCATCTCGCTTCTCGCCTACGCGGTCGTCGCGTCGGTCGGCTGGCGCGGCGCGGTCGTCGAACTGCGCGAGGCCCGCCTGGCGCTCGCCGGCGAGGACCCGGCCGCCGCCACGCCCATCGCTGGCGCCATCGACGGCGGCGCCACGGCCGGGGCCGGCGATGGCGAGGCGGCGGTCCCGGGCGACCGAGCGGTCGGCCACGCCGAGCTGGCGGCCGACGTCGGCCTGTGGTTCCCCGTCCCCGGCGCCCGCGTGCCCGAAGACGACGCCCACCTGCCGGGCGCCCCCCGCCCCTACCGCTCCGGCATGAGCGAGGGTTTCGTGTTCTGGCCCGATGGCGCCGGCGTGCCGCTCGCGTTCGGCACCCCGGTCATCGCCGCGGGCTCGGGCGAGGTCGTGCGGGTGGACGAGCCCTACGCCGAGCTCGACGAGGCGGCCTGGGAGTCGCTGCTCGTCAGCGTGTCCGACGGCGCCGACGAGGGCGAGCTGGACGCGCTGCGCGGCCGCCAGGTGTGGCTCCGGCTCGACGACGGGCGCGTGCTGCGCTACGGCCACCTCAGCGGCGTCCGGCCCGGCCTGGCCGTCGGCCAGCGCGTCGCGCGCGGCCGCGTGATCGGTTTCGTCGGCAACTCCGGTACCTTCGATGGCGTGGTGGGTCGCACCTCCAACGTCCGGCTCCACTTCGAGATCCGCGACGGCGAGGACTTCTTGGGTCAGGGGCTCGACCCCGACGGCGTGCGCCTGATGGCCGCGGCGCTGTTCACGGGGCCGTGATGGGGCCCCGGTTGCCGCCGCCGCGCGGACCGAACGAGGTGACCGCCATCGAGACCCTGTGGCAGAACCCCTGGGTCCGCGGGCTCACCTACCTCGTCCTGGTCTCGGCCATCCTCGCCTTCCTCATCACCCAGCGGAGCGCCTACGCCTTCGCGTTGCAGGTTGCGGTGGCCGGCTTCCTCATCGCCTACATCCTGAACCCGCTCGTCGACCTGCTGGGGCGCCTGCGCGTGGGACGCGGCCTGGCGGTCACGCTGGTGTTCCTGCTGCTGGCGCAGGCGCTGGTCGTCGGTTCGGTGCTGTTGACGCAGGTGGTGGCGGAGACCGCCCGCTTCGTCAACCTGCTGCCGGCGGCGCTCAACAACCTGGGCGACACGATCGGCGCCGCCACGGGGTGGCTCGGGCGCGTCGGGGAGGTGCTGCCGGACGTGCTGCGCGAACGCTTCGGCATCGAGGCCGGCGGCGAGGAGTTCTCCGCTCAGGTGCAGGAGCAGCTCACCGGCTGGTTGACCGCCGGGGCCGAGAGCCTGACGCGCTTCCTCGAGCGGCTCGTCGCCGGCGGGCCGCAGGTGCTGTGGGCGGGCGCCACCAGCATCGTGAGCGGCGCGTTCCAGGTCCTGTTGATCGCGATCACCTCCGCCTACATCCTCTACGACTTCCCGCGCCTGACGGCCAACGCCCGACGCTTCGTGCCGGTGCGCTACCGCGTCCTCTACGGCGATCTGACGGCGAAGGCCGACCGCGCGATCGGCGGCTACCTGCGCGGGCAGGTGCTCATCGCGATCGTCCTCGGCTTCATGTTGTGGGTCGGCCTCACGCTGATCGGCGTCCCGCTCGCCACCGCGATCAGCGTGTTGGCCGCGGTCTTCAACCTCGTCCCCTACCTCGGGCCGATCGTGGCCACCGTCCCCGCGGTGCTGCTCGGTTTCACCGTCTCACCCCTGACGGCGCTGCTGGCGCTCATCGTGTTCCTCGCGGCCAACCAGATCGAGGGCCACGTGCTCGGGCCGATGATCCTCGCGAAGTCCACCGACCTCCACCCGCTGACGGTGCTGGTGTCGATCCTGGTCGGTGTCGGCTTCCTCGGCCTGCTGGGCGCGTTCCTGGCGGTGCCGGTGGTGGCGCTGGTCAAGGTCGTGCTCGAGGAGTACCTGCTGACGCGCCCGCCGTACCAGGAGGACGCTCAGGGGCCGGCGCCGCCGCCCGGCGGGGGCGCGGCGGCCGACGCTCCGGCGGCGGGCGCGGCCGGCGGTGCCCCCGCGGCCGTGGCTGGCCCCAAGCCGGTCAGCGAGGCGGCTCGCTAGAGCCCTTGATCTCGTACATCAGGTCGTCTGCGCGGCGCAGCAGGGTGTCGGCGTCGTCGCCGTCGTGCGGTGAGTTCGCCAGACCGACGCTCGCGCGCAATTGCAGGCCGTCGACGTCGATGGCGGCGATGGCGCTGACGATGCGCTCGGCCGCCGCGGCCCCTGCCTCCGGTGCCAGCGTCGGCATGACGACCGCGAACTCGTCGCCGCCCCAGCGGAAGGCCGCGTCGCTGGCGCGCACGCTCGCGCGCAGGGCGGCGGCGACGGCCACCAGCGCCCGGTCGCCGGCCGCGTGGCCGAGCGTGTCGTTCACGACCTTGAAGCCGTTGAGGTCGAGCATCGCGAGCGCGACGGGCTCGCCGTAGCGGCGCGTTCGCTGTAGCTCCCGGGCCAGGGTCCGGTTGAAGGCCTCGCGGTTGCCGAGGCCGGTGAGGGGATCGGTCAGCGCGCTGCGCGCCAGGGCCTCGCGGTCGTGGGCCTGCCGGACGATCACCGCCACGTGGTCGCCGAGCGCCTGCGCCAAGGTGATGGCGCGAACGCCGAAGGCCTCGTCGCGGCTGAAGGCGTCGACGTTGAGGATCGCCATCACCTCCTCCTGAAGCGCGATCGGCACGCACAGCGAGGCGCGGATCTCCGACGTGCGGCCCGCGCCGGCCAGCACGCCGCCCTGGGCGCCGCCCGCCGACGCGTTGCTGGTGAGGGCGACGTCGCTGCCGGTGAGCAGCCGCGGCTTGCCCGCGCGCCAGTCGCTCTCGCCCCGGGCGTACCAGGCGAGCTGACCGGCCTCGGTCAGCCGGACCTCACGCAGCCCCTTCAGGTCGAAGCCGGCCGCGCCGCCGAAGACGAAGTCGCCGGCAGCGGTCCGGGTCAGGAGCGACGCGGCCTCCGCGCCGGGCACGATGCGGACGGCCGCATCGACCACCCGTTGGTAGAGCTCGGCGGGCTCGCTGGCGCGCGCCAGCTGCCGGACGACCTCGAGGAGTTCCGCCTCGCGCTCGCGCACGGTGATGCGTGCGAGCACGGCGCCCAGCGTCGACGCGACCGTCTCGATCAGCCGTCGATCGGCCGCCGACCAGGCGCGCGCCGCGACGAAACTGCCGGCCTCGATCAGCGCCAGCGTCTCGCCGTCGCTGTCGCGGACGGGCACGGAGGCGAGCGCGCGGACGCCCAGCGCACGGAAGCCGGCGTCGAGGCCGGTGACCGCGTAGTCCTCCTCGAACAGTCCCTCGCCGCTCTGCCACACGTGGTGCAGCCGCCCGCGGCCCCACGCGACGCCACGCTCCAGGGCCGGACGCGCGTCGGCGGGGAGCCCGTCGGCGAGCGCGAGCGGGCGGAACTGCCCGCGGTCGACGTGGAACACCACGCCGCCGTCCAGACCGAGCGCGTCGAGCAGCGTGCTCAGGGTGATGCGCGCGGCGCGGCGCGCATCGTCGACCTGCACCAGCTGCTGGGCGACGCGCGCCAGCACGTCGGCCTCGTGCCGCTGGCGCTCGAGCTCGCTCAGGGTCGCCAGGCGCTCGAGGTCGCTCTCGGCCACCCGGGCGAGCGCCTCGAGCGTGGCCCGGTCGTCGGCGTCGAAACCGTCGATGCGCTCGCGCTCGACGTTGAGCACGGCGTGGACGCGTCCGGCGAGGCGCAGGGGGATCGCCAGCTCGGAGACGTCGCGGGACAGGCCCTTCAGACCGTGGTAGTCGGCGTCGCGGCGGGCATCCGGCACCCACTGCACGCGACCGGTGCGGGCGGCGCGCGCGACGACGGAGCGATCGGGCAGGACGGAGCCGACCGGCGCGCACGGTGGCTCTGCGCGGACGAAGACGGGCCCCTCGGGGGTCAGCCGCAGCACGGAGGCGTGGTGGACGGCGAGGACACGCGTCACGAGCGGCGGGAGCGCCGCCAGCACGCCGTCCGGGTCGGATGCGGTCTCGAGCGGCAGGACCGCCTCGGCCAGGAGCCTGGTGCGGCGTCGCCCCGCCTCGGCGGCCGCCACGCGACCGACCGAACCCGCGCGGCTCCACGCACCCGCGCCCCACGCGAGCAGCGCGATCCCCGCCAGCTGCGCGAGCGCGTCGTCGCCGAGCGCGCCGCCCGGCACGGTCGGGAGGGCCCAGGCGACGACCAGCGCGCCGCCGCCGACGGCCGCGCCGAGCCGCGGACCGAGCACCGCGGTGGCGAGGCCCACGCCGATCGCGGCCCATGTCGCGATCCACAGGGGCGAGCCGTCGAGGAGGAGGGTCACGACCAGTGCCACCAGCGCCAGCAAGGCGGCGAGCGCCGGCCCCAGCCGGGGCGCGGTCCTCGAGGCCGGTCGCAGGCGCTGCACGCCCCATCGTACGGCGTGGTGGGCCGGGGCGGTCGGGCGCACGCGGGTAGACTGTGCCTCGTGGCCAAGCGTGCAGCGAGCGATGACCGCAAGCGAGGCGGCGGTCGATCCGCGCGCCGGCGGCCGCGGTCCGCCGCCCGCACGCTGGACCTCGAGGCCGTCGGGCTGGTCCTGCTGGCCCTTGGGACGTCGCTGCTCCTCGTGCTGCTGCCGGGCTTCCCCTCCGGCGATGTCGGCATCTGGCTGCGGTCGTACCTGGCGGACCCGATCGGTTGGGGCGCCTGGGCGTGGCCGTGGCCGTTCCTGCTCCTGGGTGGCCTGTTCCTGCTGCGCCGCAGCCCGCCGCGCTGGCCGCGCGTGCTGCTCGGCTACCTGATCGCCGCCGCCGGCGGCTGGTCGCTGTTGATGCTCTTGGCGCCGGCCGAGGCCGGCACCTGGGGAACGGCCTTGCGCAGTTCGCTCACGGGCGCGGCCGGCGTGCTCGCCTTCGTGCCCGCCGTGCTCCTGCTCGGGCTGGGCGTCGAGCTGATGCTCGGTTGGCGCCCGAGCACGATCCTGCGCACGCTGCTCAGGGCCGTCATCCGGGCGCTGCGGGCGATCACGCGGGCGGCGTGGCAGGCGCGCGTTCGCGCGCGAGCGCGGGCCGCGTTCCGGGCGGACGTCGCGCGCGTGCGGCGCGAGCTGCGCGAACTCGATCGCGACCTGGCCGCGCTGGCCTCGCTCTACCCCGGCAGTGGCGAACTCGATCGCTGGCGCGCGAGCGTGCAGCAGACGGTGGTCTCGCTGCGCGACGCCGACGCCGCCGCCCTCGACGGCGCTCGCACGGACGTCGCGGCCTGGCGTGGCGCGGTCGGCGACTTCGCCCGCGACCGGGCGCGTGAGCTCGGGCACCAACTGCGGGCCGAGGGGGTGCGCCCGCCGCAGGCTCACGACGAGGGCGACGAGCGCCGCGGCGAGGGGTTCGAGGATTGGGCGCGCCACGAGCGGGCCGTGCTCGACGAGGCGCTGGCGGGGCCGGGGCGGGGGGCGCTGCGCTCGGTGGCCGCCGCCGAGGTCGTGCGCAAGGCGCTCGCGCTCGACCTGACCGGCCTCGTCGATCGCCACCGGCGGCTCATGCGCGAGCGCGACCTGGCCGAGGCCGGGCTGGCGGACGCGCGCCCGCGCGACCTGGCGCCGGTCGCGCAGGCCCACGCCGAGCGGGTGGCCGGGCTGCGGGCGGTGGAGGACGACGCCGCGTTGCTGGCGGCGGACGCGGGCACGCTGGACGCGTGGCGCGAGTTGCTGGAGACGCTCGCGCGGCTGACCGACGCGTACCCCGACGACGACGAGCTCGAGGCGTGGGACGCCTCGCTCGCCGAGGCGCTGCGCGCGGCGGGGCGGGCCGAGTTGATGCGCCACGCCGGCTGGGCCGAGGCCCTGCGCGGGGTCGAGCGGGCGGCGCGCGAGCGGGCGGCGGCCGCGGCCGCCGCGCTGGCCGCCGCCAGGGCGAACGCCGAGGGCGATGACGATTCGCTGGACGATCTTGGCGACCGGCCGGCCCAGGCGGACGCGGCGACGCCGCTCGACGACCTGCTGCTCGACGAAGACAGCATCGACGTCTCGTCCGGCGCCGCCGTGCCCGAGGGCGCGGCGGCGGGCGTCGACCCGGACGCGCCACCCTGGGAGGTCGCGCCGGTGGCCGCCGCGTCCTCCGCGGTACGTGGTGCCGGCGCTGGCGCCTCGGTGGCCCGCGCGGCCGGCCGTTCGGCGGTCGGGGACCCCGACCCGGGGGCCGACCCGGTGGGCGGCATCCCCATCCAGCTGCCGCCGCTCGACCTGCTCGACCCACCCGAGCCGCCGGACGAGGACGCGGCGACGCTGGTGCGCGAGCAGCGCGAGCGGGTGCGCCGCATCGACGCCACGCTGTCGAGCTTCAAGCTCGAGGGCCGGGTGGTCGCCAGCGTGCGCGGGCCGACGGTCACGCGCTTCGAGGTCGAGCCGGCGCAGGGTGAGAAGATCAGCCGCTTCGCCAACCTCGCCGACGACCTGGCGCTGGCGATGGCGGTCGCATCGGTGCGCATCGAGGCGCCCATCCCGGGCAAGAGCGTCATCGGCCTGGAGGTGCCCAACACCGTCAAGGAGATCATCCACTTCCGCGAGGGCGTCGAGTCCGCGGCCTTCCGCCGCAGCAAGGCGCGGCTGCCGATCGTGCTCGGCAAGTCGATCGACGGCGAGATGCTGGTGGGCGACCTCGTGCGCATGCCGCACCTGCTGATCGCCGGCTCGACCGGCTCGGGCAAGTCGATCGCGGTCAACACGCTGGTCGCCAGCCTGCTCTACCGCTTCCTGCCGACGGAGCTGCGCTTCCTCATGATCGATCCGAAGATGGTCGAGCTCACACCCTTCGATGGCGTGCCGCACCTGATCCGGCCGGTGGTCACCAACCCGGGCGAGGCGGCCGGCGTGCTGCTCGGCGCCGTTTCGCACATGGAGCGGCGCTACAAGATGATGAGCCGCATCGGGGTCAAGAACCTCGACCAGTACAACGCCAAGGCCCGCAACCTCGACCTGCCGGAGCTGCCGTTCATCATCGTCGTCATCGACGAGCTGGCCGACCTCATGATCACCAGCCCCAAGGAGGTCGAGTCGGCGATCATGCGCCTGGCGCAGATGGCACGCGCCACCGGCATGCACCTGATCCTGGCCACGCAGCGGCCATCGGTCGACATCCTCACCAGCCTGATCAAGGTCAACGTGCCGGCACGCATGGCGTTCGCCGTCAGCTCCGGCTTCGACTCGCGCACGATCCTCGACACGATGGGCGCCGAGCGGCTGCTCGGCCGCGGCGACATGCTCTACCACCAGCCCGGCCTGCCGAAGCCGCTGCGTCTGCAGGGTCCGTTCATGGCCGAGTCGGAGATCGCGGCGCTGGGCGACTTCCTGCGCCGGCAGTACTTCGAGGACGAGTTCGTCGAGGCGTACGCCTCCGACTTCGAGCCGGCCCTGCCCGACGACTCGACCGCCAGCGGCTTCATCGACTGGAACGACGACAAGCTGCGCGTCGCCGCCGAGCTGGTCATCGCCGAGGGCGAGGCGAGCGTGTCGCGCCTGCAGCGGCGCCTGCAGGTCGGCCACGCGCGCGCGGGCAAGCTGATGGACTCGCTGGAGAACCTCGGGGTCGTCGGCCCGCACAACAAGAGCAAGCCCCGCGACGTGCTGATCACGATGGACGAGCTGCCGAACGTCTTCGGGCGGTGAGGCTCCCGGGCGATGGCGTGGAATCGCGCCCAGTACCCGTGCGTTGGAGCCCAGGGTGCGCTACGTGGGGTGCCACATTGGCCGTAGCGTTCGCCCATGACATGGGCGAGCCCGATCGGCTGGCGATCTGCGCGACGGCACGACCGGGCGGTCCCGGTCCCACGGGCGTGAGTGGGTGGTCCTGTGCCACCGAAGGTCAGAGATCTGATCCGTACACTGGAAGAGCCAGGCTTTCGGGATCGTGGAGGTCGTGGGGATCGCAGGTACTTCGTGCACCCGCGGCGGGCGCGCCCGCTGACGATCTCGGGATCCGCCGGAGATGACGCCAAGCCGTACCAAGTGCGTGCGGTGCGCTTGGCCCTGGAGGAGGTGGCGCCGTGAATCCATCGGCCCGCTACGCCAAGGTCGTCGCATGGTCGGATGAGGACCAGTGCTTCGTGGGGACGGCTCCGGGACTGATCGACGGCGGTTGTCATGGTGATGACGCGGTCGCCGTGTTCATCGAACTCACCCAGATCGTCGAAGAGGTGATCGCGATCTACGAGCGCGACGGCTTGGCGCTACCTTCGCCGGCATGCGTCTGCGGGAGCGTTCCCTCGAGCGCGGGCTGAGTCGACGAGGTTCGCAAGGTGCGCCGCTGATGCGGCGGCAGGTCGCCGTCGACGCCCACATCCTGGTGAGCGGCCCGCTGAACCACGCCGCGCAGCGCCCCGCATGCCCGAACGCCCGCGCGCGGCGACCGCGCGCTACGATGCGCCTCCGATGACGCGCCGCGCCCGCCCCCCCGAGCTCATGAGCCCCGCCGGCCACTGGCCGCAGCTGCGGGCCGCGATGGAGGCCGGCGCGGACGCGGTCTACTTCGGCCTGAACCACTTCAGCGCGCGCGCCAAGGTCGGCTTCACCCTCGAGGAGCTCCCCGAGGCGATGGCGACGCTGCACGAGCGCGCCGTCCGCGGCTTCGTCACCTTCAACACCCTGGTCTTCGACCACGAGCTCGACGCCGCCGAGCGCGCGCTCGTGGCGATCGCCGAGGCCGGCGCGGACGCGGTGATCGTGCAGGA
>JAABTL010000052.1 GCA_011389865.1 Trueperaceae bacterium | reverse complement strand
CCTCGAACGCGCCCGCGAGGTGACCGCCGTCGCCATGCTCTCCGGCTCGGTCGGCACCTACGCCCACGCGCCGCCCGCGATCGAGGCGGCGGTCGCCGAGCGCCTCGGGCTGGCCGTCGACCCCGTCACCAACCAGACGGTCGCGCGCGACCGCCACGCCGAGCTGCTGAACGCGCTGGCGCTGCTCGGCACGACGATCGAACGCATCGCCGTCGAGGTGCGCCACCTGCAGCGCAGCGAGGTGCGCGAGGCGCAGGAGGGCTTCGCCGCCGGCCAGACGGGCAGCTCGTCGATGCCGCACAAGAAGAACCCGATCGCCAGCGAGAACCTCACCGGCATCGCGCGGCTGCTGCGCGCCTACGCCCAGGCGGGCCTCGAGGACGTCGTGCTGTGGCACGAGCGCGACATCAGCCACTCGTCGGTCGAGCGGGTGGCGCTGCCGGACGCCACCACCCTGGCCTCGTACGCGGCCCGCCGCATGCGGCGGCTGCTGCGCGACCTGATCGTGCGCCCCGAACGCATGCGCGAGAACCTCGACGCGCTGCACGGGCTGATCTACTCGCAGCGCGTGCTGCACGCGCTGATCGACCGCGACATGAGCCGCGAGGACGCCTACGAGGTCGTCCAGCGCGCCAGCCTTGCCTGCTGGGAGAACGGCCGTCACCTGCGCGACGCGCTGGCCGAGGATCCCGCCTGTCCGCTCTCGTACGCCGAGCTCGCGGCGGCGTTCGACCCCGCCTGGTACCTGCGGCACGTGGACGAGGCCTACCGGCGCTTCGGGCTGTAGCGGATGCCCGGTACCGACGTCCGCGGCTGGCGCTCGGCGCTCATCGCTTTCGCTCCCCTCTGGTTCGCCGCCCTGCTCACGTTGACCCTCACCGGCCACGGCTTCGTGGCGGCGATGCTGATGGGCAACGCGGGGCTGCTCGCGGTCCTCGTGCTCCTCACGCGGCGGCTGACGTCCGCGCCTCCCGTACCGGCGCACGAATCCCCACGCTCGCGGGCGACACTCCCGTGGCAACTTGGTGCGATCGCCGTGGTCGTCTCGCTCACCGGCACGCGAGCCGTCCACGTCCCCGTCTGGTCGGCGCTGGTCACCTGGGCCCACGCACTCGGCGAGGCGTTCCTCGACGTGCGCTGGGTGGGCGGCCCCGGGAACGCCGTCGCCAACCCGCTGCAGTACCTGATCATCCCGCTCGCGGTCCTGCTCGTGCTCGGCGCGCGGCCCTCCGGGCTCGGCTTCGGTCGTGGCCGGGGGGTGGGGATCACCACCCTGCTGTGGGCCGCGGTACCGGCCGCGGTGGCGGGCGTCGCGCTCGCCACGGGAGCCCTGACGCTCCAGCGGCTCGTCGCGCGGATCCTCGGGAACACGCTCCAGAACGGACCGTTCGAGGAGTTCCTCTTCCGTGGCGCGCTGCAGACGCGGCTCCGTCTGCTCCTCCCGGTCCCCTGGGCGATCTTGCTGCAGGCGCTCGTGTTCGGCCTCTGGCATCTGCGGGCGGCGACCGACGCCATGGGTGGCGACCCGTTCGCGGCCGTCGCCTTCTGCATCGCCTCCCAGACCGTCTCGGGCCTCGCTCTCGGGTACCTGTTCTGGCGTACCGGCAACCTCTTGGCGCCGTCGATCGCGCACGTGGCCCTCAACGTCATGGGACAGACGATCGGCTGACGGCGCGACGCCGAGGGGGGTCCGAGGGCCGTCGCCGCGTTCTGCCCGTCGCCGCCTGCCGCGTGGGCGCCGTCGCCCCGCCATGCGGCCGGCTGCCGGCCGCGAAGGTGGCGTATCCTCATCGCGTGGAACGCCCCGACGCGCGCGAGATGCTGTACGAGGGGAAGGCCAAGCAGGTCTTCGCCACCGACGACCCCGAGCGGGTGATCGTCCGCTACAAGGACGACGCCACCGCCTTCAACGCCCAGAAGCGCGGCACCGTCGCCGGCAAGGGTGAGGTCAACAACGCCATCACGGCGCTGCTGTACCCCGAGTTGGAGGACTACGGTGTGCCGACGCACTTCCTCGCGCGACTCTCCGAGCGCGAGCAGTTGGTGCGGCGGGTGCGCATCGTGCCGGTCGAGGTGATCGTGCGCAACCGGGCCGCCGGCACCTTCGCCAGCCGCTACGGCGTCGAGGAGGGGCTGGCGCTCGACCCGACGGTCATCGAGTTCTGCCTCAAGTCCGACGCGTTGGGCGACCCGCCGATGAACGCGGCGACCGCCGTCGCGCTCGGGCACGCCAGCGAGGACGAGCTGGAGATGCTCTTCGATCTGGCCGCCGGGATCAACGACTACCTGCTCGCCCGCTTCGGCGTCGCGGGCCTCGAGCTGGTGGACTTCAAGCTCGAGTTCGGTGTCACCGGCGACGGCGAGCTGGTGTTGGCGGACGAGATCAGCCCCGACACCTGCCGCCTGTGGGACGCCGAGACCGGCGAGAAGCTCGACAAGGACCGCTTCCGCCGCGACCTGGGCGGGGTCGAGGAGGCGTACCACGAGGTTCGGCGCAGGCTCGAGGCGACCGTCGGCCAGCCGCTGGACCTCCCCGAGCCGGACGACGAGCACGACCATCACCACGATCACGAGCAGCGCGCCCTGCATCTCGACCTCGAGGGGGAGGAGCCGCACGATGCCTGAGTTCCGCGCCGTCGTCCACGTCATGCTGCGCCGCTCCATCCTCGACCCCCAGGGCCGCGCCGTCGAGGGCACGCTCCACCGCCTCGGTCACGCGGGCGTCGGCGACGTCCGCGTCGGGAAGCGCATCGAGCTCACGCTGAAGGGCGAGCGGGACGCCGTCCTCGCGCAGTTGCGTCAGGTCGCCGAGCGCGTGCTGAGCAACCCGGTGATGGAGGACGTCGAACTCGAGTTGCACGAGATCGACGGGGCGTAGGGTGCGCACCCATGGCGACAGCCTCACGACCCGCGACGGCCTGGCGCTGCCGACGCGCGCCTGGTTGCCGGAAGACCCCGGGGAGGAGCGCGCCGCCCTGGTGCTGGTCCACGGGTTGGGCGAACACGTCGGTCGCTACGACGCGCTCGCGACGCGCCTCGCGGCCGAGGGCTACGCGGTGCACGGCTACGACCAGCGGGGCCACGGCCGCGCCGAGGGCCCACGGGCCCAGGTCGACCGCTTCGAGCAGCTCGTGGACGACCTGGGCGACTTCGTGGCCCGCGTGCGAGCGGCGCACCCCGAGCGTCCGCTGGTGCTCTTCGGCCATTCCATGGGTGGCGTCGTCGCGCTGCGGGCGGAGCAGACCGGGGTCGTCGAGCCCGACGCGCTGCTGTTGTCGTCGCCGGCCCTGCGCGTGGGCGGCGAAGCGCCGGGCTGGTTGCAGGCACTGGTCGCGCGCCTGGCCGGGCCCTTCCCCGACCTGCCCACCAAGCCGCTCGACGTGAGCGCGCTCTCGCGCGACCCGGCGGTCGTCGAGGCCTACCGCGAGGACCCCGCCGTGTTCCACGGCCCCGTGAAGGCACGCATGGCGACCGAGCTGGTCCGGGCAGGGGCGGCGGCGCTCGCGCACGCGCGCGCGGCGGCCGATGCGACCCCGTCGATCGACGCACCGGCGGGCAACGGGCACCTCGGGGCGCCGGTGTTGATCGTCCACGGCAAGGAGGACCGGATCGCGGATCCCGGCGCCTCCGCGACGCTGCACCGGGCGATGGCGGGCCGCGACGCGACGCTGGAGCTCTACGACGACGGGCCCCACGAGCTCTTCAACGACCCGCTCCGCGAGCGCGTCCTGGGTGACGTGCTGGGCTGGCTCGAGCGGCGCTTACGCTAGGTCGGTCGGTCGACCCGCAGCACCACGAACTTGAGGTAACGCCCCTCGGGGAACGCCAGCGGTACCGGGTGGTCACCCGCGTGCCCCGCGTCGTGGAGCACGCGCGCGTCGACGCCGGCCGCGGCGGCGGCCTCCGCGAGGACCCCGCGGAACGCCTCCGGGCTCACCTGGGCGGTGCACGACGCGGTCGCCAACAGGCCGCCGTCCGGCAACGCCGCCATCGCGGCCGCGTTGAGCCGGCGGTAGGCCCGCAGCGCCGCATGCCGCTGCCCCTTGTGGCGCGCCAGCGAGGGCGGGTCGAGCACGATCAGGTCGCTGCCGGCGAGTTGCGGGTGGCGCAGCGCCGCAGCCGGGTCGGCGAGGAGGTCGAGCGTCAGCGTGGCGTGGCGGCTGGCCGCAGGGCCGGCGGCGGGGGCGGCCGCCTCGATGACGGCGGCGTTGGCGGCCACGTTCCGCACGGCGTCCGCCAGCGCGGCGTCGGCCACGTCGACGTCGATCGCCCGCAGCGCGCCCCCCGCCAGCGCGTGCAGTGAGAAGGCCCCGGCGTAGGCGAAGAGGTTGGCGACGCGGCGGCCGCGCGCCAGACCCCGCACCGTCGCCCGGTTCTCACGGTGGTCGAGGAAGAGGCCGGTCTTCTGCCCCTCGTGCAGGTTGGCGAGGAACGCCAGGCCGTGTTCGCGCACGGTGACCTCGGGCGGCGGCGGCTCGCCGTGCAGGGCGGTGAGCGGCTCGCCCGCGCGCGGCGCGGCCAGGACGCCCTTGAGCCGCAGGGCCGCCGCGAGGGCGCGGACGATCGCGACGAGCAGCGCGTGGGCGTCGCTGCCGGGTCTGCGGTAGGCGTCGGCGTAGGTCTTGACGACCGCGAAGCGGCCGTAGCGGTCGATCGTGAGCCCGGGCAGGCCGTCGCCCTCGCCGAACAGCAGGCGGTAGGCATCCGTGGCGATGGGGGAGCCCGCGCCCAGCCCCAGGCGGGCGCGCTGGTCCACGGCCCGCGCGACCATGGCCTCGGCCCAGGCGCGGTCGGGGGCGGCCAGCGGGCCGCCGGTCGCCGCCCTGCGAAAGGCCCGGACGGCGATCGCGCCCTCGGCCGCCCACAGCCCGATGGCGGCGGCGCGGCCGGCCTCGACCCGCACCCAGGCACCGTCGGGGAGGTTCGGGTGGCCGGGCACGTGGTCGCGGTAGACCCACGGGTGGCCGGCGGCGAGCGGCTCCGCGAGTTGCGCGGGGAGACGGAGGGTGGGGACGGTCATGGGCCCATCATCGCTCGACCGTCGCCCCGATGGGGGCCGGTGCTGCGACGAGGGTGGCGCGACGGCGATGCCCCTAGCGGGACGCCGGGCGGTCCAGCGGGTGCATCGCCGTCCGCACGCAGACGACGTGGCGATGGACCACCTTTCACCTTTTCGTCCAGATGGTTGAATGCCGTGCGGAGGTCGCCGATGGCGCTGAACATCAAATCGGAAGAAGCCCACCGCCTGGCACGCCGGCTCGCGAGGCTGACGAACCAGTCGATGACGCAGGCCGTCACCGAGGCGTTGTGGGAGGCCGTGTCGCGGCGCACGCCCGCGACCCGGGCGCGACGCGACCTGCTGGATCGCATCAGCCGGCACGCGGCTGCCCTTCCGGTCCTCGACGACCGCGCTCCCGACGACATCCTCGGGTACGACGAGCACGGGCTCCCCAGCTGATCGTCCTCGACACCTCGGCGCTGGTCTCGATCCTGAGGCGTGAGCGGGATGCCGACCGCCTGCTCGACGCGCTGGCTGCCGTGCCGTCCTGCCAGGTGTCGGCGGGAACGCTGCTCGAGGCCATGGTCGTGATGCGTGCCCGCCACGGCGACGAGGGCGTCCGCGACCTCCGGCTCCTGCTGCAGGCGGCGAACGCCCAGGTCGAGCCGTTCGACGAAGAACAGGCGGAGATCGGCATGTCCGCGTTCGAGCGCTGCGGCCAGGGCCGCCACCCGGCGGCGCTGAACCTGGGCGACATCTTCGCCTACGCCTTGGCCACCCACGGCGGCGCGCCCCTGCTGTACGTCGGCGAGGACTTCGCTCAGACCGACGTGCGGTCCGCCTGACGCTCGGACGCCAGTGCCACGGCCGACGTCAGGACCTCGTCGAACATCGCGGCCGTCAGCCGACCGGTCTGTGTGTTCTGGCGCGATACGTGGAACGAATCCAGGAGGGGGAGCACGCCGGCGGCCTTCGCCCCCGGCAGCCCCTCCAGCCGGTGCAGCGCGCCGTGCGCGAAGGGGTGCGCCGCCAGCGTCGTCCGCAGCCCGCGTTCGCGCCACAGCTTCAGCACGCCGTCGTGGGCGATCCGCCCGAGCGCGAGGATGGCGCGCACCTCGGGCAGGCCGTCGACGTCGCGGGCGAACCACGGCCGACAGGCGTCGAGCTCCGCGGGCGTGGGCTTGTTGCCGGGCGGCGCGCAGCGTGCGACGGCGGTGATCCAGGCGCCGCGCAGCCGCAGGCCGTCGTCGCGGGCGCGGCTCTCGGGTCGGTCGGCGAGCCCGGCGCGGTGCAGCGCGGGGTAGAGGAAGTCGCCCGAGGCGTCGCCGGTGAACATGCGGCCGGTGCGGTTCGAGCCGTGCGCGCCGGGGGCGAGCCCGACGATCAGGAGCGCCGCGGCGGGGTCGCCGAAGCCGGGGACGGGCGCGGCCCAGTAGTCCTCGTCCGCGAACGCGCGGCGCTTGGCGCGGCCGACGGCCTCGCGGTGCGCCGCGAGCCGCGGGCAGGCGCGGCAGCCCGCCAGCGGGGGCGGGTACGGGTCGAACCTCGGGGTCGGGTGGCCGCGGGATGGCACGATGGGGCATCGTACCCGCGGCCCGCCGCCGCGAGAGCGCGGCGGCCGGCGCCGCGTCCCGCCCCCGGAGGTGGCCCTTGCACGCGACGATCGACCTCAGCCGCTACCGCACGCCGCTCGCGAACCTCGACGCCGTCGACCCCAACGACGCCGGCCCGTACGCAACGGACGACGACGGCCGCGAGGCCGCCGCGGAGGACCTCGACGAGCTCATCGAGCGCATGGCCGAGCTGCAGCGCAAGTTCTACGCCGACGGCCGCTTCGCCCTGCTGTTGGTGCTGCAGGCGCTGGACGCCGGCGGCAAGGACGGCACCATCCGGCGCGCGCTCTCGGGCCTCAACCCGCAGGGCGTGCGGGTGCGCAGCTTCAAGCGGCCGACGGAGCTCGAGCTGGCCCACGATTTCCTGTGGCGCATCCACCAGGCCGCGCCGCGCAAGGGCGAGATCGGCGTGTTCAACCGCTCGCACTACGAGGACGTGCTCGTGGTGCGCGTGGACGGGCTGGTGCCCGAGGACGTGTGGCGCCGGCGCTACGAGCACATCGTCGCCTTCGAGCGTCTGCTCCACGACGCCGGCACCCACTTCGTCAAGGTGTACCTCCACATCGACCGCGACGAGCAGCGGGAGCGCCTGCAGAAGCGGCTCGACGACCCCTCGCGCCACTGGAAGTTCGACGCCAACGACCTGCGGGTCCGCGCGCAATGGGACGACTACCGCGCCGCCTTCGCCGAGATGTTCGCCCGCACCGGCCACGAGCCGACGCCGTGGCTCATCGTCCCAGCCAACCGCAAGTGGTACCGCGACCTGGTGGTGGCGACCGCGATGGTCGAGGCGATGGAGGCGCTCGACCTGCGGTGGCCCGAGCCCAGCGTCGACCTCAGCGCGTTCACGGTGGGCGATTGACGGGAGCGCGATCGCGCGTCCCCCCGGGTGACCTGGGTGCCTACGGCGGCAACGGCGCCGGGGTACCTTCGTGGTCGTGAGCCGACGCGTGACGCCTCCTAGGAGCGAGGACTAACCATGCCCCAGGTACCGGGCGTCCCGCTGATGCCGGTCACGCTGCTGAACGCGGCCCTCGGCCTGCTCCCGGACCGCACGTTGCCGGTGCGTGGCCCCGACCGCATCGCCGCGGTGGTGCCCATGTTCGACGAGGAGGCGGGCGCCGCGCGTGCGCTCGCGTCGCTGCTCGGGCAACGGGTGCCGGTGTACGAGATCGTCGTCAGCATCAACGGCGGCAGCGACCGCACGCCCGAGGTCGTGGCCGCGACCCTCGAGGACGCCGGTTACGCGCGCGTGGCCGGCAGTCGGTGGGGTCCGGGCGCCGCGCCGGTGACCTGGTGGTGGCGACTCGCGGGTGGTCCCGCCGTCGCCGTCGTCCAGCACGACCGCCCGGTGTCGAAGGCGGACAGCATCAACGAGGTGGTCGCTGGCGGCCTGGTCGCCAGCGAGCGCGTCCTGATTCTCGACGGCGACACCGTGCTCGACCCCGGTTTCGTGGCGGCGATGCGCGACGGCCACTACCGACTGCGGCGCGTGGGCCATGGCCATGCCGGCGGGTACGTCCTCGAGGACGTCGCGATCCAGTCCGGCGCCGTGACCTCGCTGCGCCCGACGGCGCCGAGCGCCGCCGCTCACTGGGTGTCGGCCGCCCGCTCGGCGGAGTACGCGTTCGCGACCCTCGTCCGCCGCGGCCAGGTGGCGCGGTTGGGACGCGGCCCCACGTTCGGGTCGTCGCGGCTCTACACGGTGATCGGCTGCGGCTTCGTCGCACGCCGCGACGCGTTCCCGATCCCGGCGGACACGCTGACCGAGGACCACGACTTCACGCTCTCGGTGCAGGCCGGGCCGCGGACCACCCGGGCGGTGGAAGCGGCGGAGCTGCACGAGCAAGGCTTCCGCGTCGTGCTGGGCGACGAGGAGCGGGCGCTGGCCGAGGTGATCGGCGACGGCACGGTGGAGCTGCGGACGACGGCCGAGGCGCGTTTCGAGGCCGGCGCCGCGATGGGCACCGAGGACCCCCCGCGACTGCAGGCCTACCTGGGGCAGGTCGAGCGGTGGGTCGGCGGCGGCCTGGAGAACGTGCTCAAGCGCGTCCTCGACCCCGAGCGTAGGCGGGCGTTGACGCCCAACGTGCGCTTCGCGGTGCTCGGCGCTCAGCTCGAGAACCTGCTCGGCGTGCTGCTCCTCGTCGGCCTGCCGGCGATCCTGGGCGTGGCGTGGCCGTGGGGCGGCGCGGCCGCCGTCTGGCGGGGCCTGGCGGCGTGGCTGGCCTTCGACCTCGCGGTCACGGGAGCGCTGGTGTTCGCCGGGGCGTGGTACCAGGCCCGGGCCCCGGGGCGCCGGCCGCTCGCGGCGCTGGGGCTGGCGGCGCGGCGGACGCTCGTGGGCATCGTCCCGCTCCTGCTGCTGCGGCCGATCAACGCGGTGGCCTACGTGGCGGCGGCGACCCGGGTCGTGCCGGCCTCCCTGCGTTCGCGCGCGCCGGCGCCGCGGGTCACGGTCACCTGGGAGCGCCCGCGGGCGATCGCGCGCGCGCCCCGCGCCCGGATCGCCGGCGTGACCGCCGGGATGCTCACCATCGCGCTCTTGGGCTTCACGGGGTCCGCGCACCTCGCGTGGTCGGCCGTGCCGGTGGAGCCCGAGGTCTGGCGCGACCTGCGCGCGGGTCCACGGATCGACCTCGAGGCACACGTGGCGCTGCCGGTGGTGTCGGTGACCGTGAGCGACGTGGTCACGGAGCCCGCCGCGCTGACCACGCCTGCGCCGTACGCGCCCCTGCCGCCCACGCCCGCGCCGTCCACGCCCGCGCCGTCGCGGGGCGTGTCGCTCTACTGCGAGCCCGACGCCGTCGCGAGCGCAGCGCCCGAACCGCGACGGTTCGGGGAGCAAGCGAGCGCCTACGAGCCTCTCGGCCCCTGGGGGCTGCTGACCCTCGCCCGGCTGACGCCGTTGGTGGCGCTGATCGAGGAAGCGGCCACCGCGTACGACGTGCCGCCGGTGCAGCTGCTGCAGCTGCTGCTCAACGAGTCGTACCTCGACCCGCTCGCGTTCGGTCCGACCGACGACGTCGGGTTGTCGCAGGTCACAGGCGACGCGCTGACGCTGCTGCGGACGATCTCGGATGGCGGCCGATCGCGCTTCGCGAACCCGCAGCTCTTCGCGCGCCCGTTCAGCGTGTACGATCCGGACTTCTCCGTCTGCGCCGGCGCCGCCAAGCTCGCTTGGGCCCGCCACCAGCCGTTCGGGGCCGATGACGAGGTCGCCTACGCGCGCTACGTCAACCCGCTGCACGGGGTGGTGGACGGCCGCGTCAGCGATCGCCACCGGCCGCTGGTCGACGCGTACGTGGCGGTGCAGCCGATGGCTGAGACCCTGGCCGCCGCCGTTGCCGCGTACCGCGCGGCGCCCGAGGCCGTCACGCCGGCAGAGGGGTCGCTGCTCGCCGTTGCCGACGGGGTCGCACGACGCGAGGCGACGGTCGAGGACGCGTACCGCCGCACGGCGGAGCTGGCCGACTCACTGCGAATCGACGACGTCGCGTTCTACGAGCGGGTGATCCCGGGGCTGTACGGGGAACCGACCGAGATCGTCGAACTGCCGGACTGGACGCTCGCCGCTTACTGACGGCGGCGCACCGTGGCGTCAAGGAAGCGGGTCGTCGAGTGCGCGGAGAGAGGTCGCGAACACTCGCAGCGCACCCTCCGAACGCTCGATGCGGCAGTCCGTCTCCTTGTCCTCGTTGAACCACACGATGGCTTCCAGCCGCGGGAAGGTGGCGGTCGTCGCGAACACCGCCCGGACCCGCGCGCCTTGTCGCCCCCGCCTCGCTCGACGCCGTCTTCGCCAGCCACACCGGCTGGGGCCCGAGGGTGGTCACGCGGGCGTAGCCGCCGGCGAAGACCTCCTCGAAGCTGCGCCAGCCGATGGTGGGGCGGGTGTCGCCCCAGTTGTAGCCGGAGAGGGCGAGGACGTGGACGTGGTCGTGGCCGGGGTAGTAGTTCTCCATGCGGTTGTGTTCGGTGCGGGGTTCGTCGGTGACGTTGGGGCTCCAGACCCAGCGGACGTTGTGGGTGCCTTCGTTGTGGAAGAGGGTGGTGAGGTGGGTCCAGGCGTCGCGTAGGGCTTGGGGGTCGCCGTTCCAGGGGACCCAGTTGCCGTTCATTTCGGGGAAGGGGCGGAGGTAGACGGTGCCGGGGGCGTTCTTGATGCCTTGGGCCCAGGTGCGGAGGTAGTCGTCGTGGTGGCCGGCGGTGATGTCGTGGAGGTCTTGGCGCATGGGTTGCCAGCTGATCAGCGGGACGCGGCCG
>JAABTL010000051.1 GCA_011389865.1 Trueperaceae bacterium | reverse complement strand
TTGGCCAGCAGGTTGTGGTGGACGCGCACGACCTGTTCGCCCACCACGTGGAGCACCGAGTCGGTGAGCAGGTCGTAGGTCTGGTTGATCGAGCCCGCCAGCGAGTTCTCCACCGGCAGGCAGGCGTGGGTGCAGTCGCCGCGGACGGCGGCATCGAAGGCTTCCTCGAAGCTGGCGAAGCCGATCGCCTCGGCGTCCGGGGCGAACTGCAGGGCGGCCTGTTCGGAGAACGCGCCGCGGACGCCCTGGAAGGCGATGCGGGCGGGCGAAGCGGTCGGCGGGGTGGGGAAGGGCGACGTCACGCACGAAGCGTAGCAGGCACAGGCGTTCGGGACCGTCCGTTCGCCGCGGCGCCGTCCCGTCGGCGTCGTGTGGCGTGGCGTCGAGCGTCAGTCGCCTGCGGTCACCAGTTGCGACGCCTCGGCGCGCAGGTCCGCGAGCCGTTCGCGAACGACGTCCAGCTCGTCGGCCAGCGCGTCGAGGCGTTCGAGCTCGGCGCGAACGAAGCGCGTGTAGGGCGCGACGGCGGCGGTGAGGCGTTCCTTCGCGCGCTGGACCTCCTCGTCGAGCTGACGCCCGAGGCCCCCCTCGAGCCCGTCACGCAGGGCCTGCATCTTCTGGTGCAGCTCGCGCTTCGCCTTCGCCCGTCGGCGCGGCAGCACCAGCAGGCCGAGTCCCATCACCGTCAGGCCGGCGGCGACGCCGGTGAGGTCCCATGCCGTCGAGGTGACCATCGCCACGATCGCCGCGCCCAGGCCGAGGCCGCCGACCTCGAGCAAGCCATGGAGGCCGCCCGCTCGGACGACGGGTTCCCCGCCGGTAGCGCTTGACCCCCACCCCCACCTGGCGCACCCACGCCCGCGACCTGCGCGCCACGCTCGCGCTGGTGTGGGCGACCGACCCGCGCCAGACGGCGCTGATCGGCACGCTCAGCCTCGTCCAGGCCTTCGTGCCGGCCGCCAGCCTGTGGGTCGCCAAGCTGCTGCTCGACGCGGTGGCGCAGGCGGTCACCGGCGGCTTCGCGGGCGAGGCCGAGGCCTTCGCGCGGCTGGCCGGGTTGCTCGCCATCCAGGTGGGGATCGGCATGCTCGGCAGCCTCCTCACCACGCTGCAGACCGCCACCCAGGACCTGCTCGGCGACGCCCTGCAGCACGCCATCAGCCGCCGCATCCTCGACAAGGCCGCCGGGCTCGAGCTCGGACGCTTCGAGGACGCCGACACCTACGACCGGCTGCAGAACGCCTACCGCGAGGTCGGCTCGCGGCCGCTGGGCGTGTTCACCCAGGTGGTGGGGCTCGGCCAGGCGGTCATCACGCTCGGCTCGGTGAGCGCGCTCATGGCGCAGCTCGGCTGGGCCGTGGTGCCGCTGGTGTTGCTGGCGTCGGTCCCGGGCGTGTGGGTCAGCAGCCGCTTCGGCACCCTCGACTACCGCCGGCTGCGGCGCCAGGCGGCGGACGCCCGCGTGCAGAACTACCTCGGCCGCCTGCTCACCTCCGACGAGGCCGTCAAGGAGGTGCGCCTGTTCGGCTTCGAGGGCTACCTGCTCGAGCGCTGGCGCGCCTACTACCTGAAGTTCCGCGCCGAGCTCGTGGCGCTCATCCGCCGCCGCAGCGGCTGGGGCCTGGCGGCGTCGCTGGCGTCGACCGGCCTCATCGCGCTCGCCACGCTCGCCGTGCTGCGGCGGGCGGCGCAGGGCGCGCTGACGGTGGGCGACTTCGGCCTCTTCGTGCAGGGCATCGGGGCGCTGCAGCGGCAGTTCTCGACCCTGCTGCAGGGCGTGACCGGCGTGCAGCAGAACCTGCTGTACATGCGCAACCTGTTCGACTTCCTCGAGCTGCCGGCGCGCGACCTCGACGCGGGCGAGCCGTGGACGGGGCCGATCGAGCGCATCGACTTCGAGGACGTCGGCTTCCGCTACCCGCTCACCGACCGCGACGTGCTGCGCGGCGTCACCTTCAGCGTGGTGCGCGGCGAGTCGCTGGCGCTGGTGGGGGAGAACGGCGCCGGCAAGACGACGCTGGTCAAGCTCCTGACGCGGCTGTACGAGCCGACGTCGGGGCGCATCCTACTCAATGGCCAGGACGCCCGCCGCTTCAGCCCGCGCAGCGTGCAGCGCGAGATCAGCGGCATCTTCCAGGACTTCGGGCAGTACCAGATGACGGTGCGCGAGAACGTCGCGGTGGGGCGTGGCGGGGGCGGCGAAGGCGACGCGGGCCCACTGCGCGACGCCGCCGACCGCGCCGGCGCCAGCGCGGTCATCGACGCGCTCCCGGGCGGCTTCGAGCAGATGCTGGGGCGCGCCTTCGCGGGCGGCCAGCAGCTGTCGGGCGGGCAGTGGCAGCGGCTGGCCCTCGCGCGGCTCTACTACCGCGGCGGCAGCGTGCTGGTGTTCGACGAGCCCACCGCCGCGCTCGACGCGAACGCCGAGTTCGAGGTCATCGAGCAGCTGCGCGGCCAGGCGCAAGGGCGTATCACGGTGATCATCAGCCACCGTTTCAGCACCGTGCGCCTCGCGGACCGCATCGTCGTGCTCGACGGCGGCATGATCACCGAGGCCGGCGACCACGACGCGCTGATGGCGCTCGGCGGCACCTACGCGGCGATGTTCTCGCTGCAGGCGCGCGGCTACCTGCAGGGGTACGGCGCGGTCTGACGTGCGCGCGGAGACGAAGCGCGCGCACGCGCGGCTACCTGCAGGGGTACGGCGCGGGCTGATTCGCACGCGCCGTGGACCGCGCGCACGCGCACATGCGCCGCGCGTGCACCCGCGCGCGGCGTAGTTCACGGCCGCCAGGCAGCGCGCGACCTACCCTGACGCCATGCGTCGGACGCGCCTGCCTCGCCTCGTCGTCGCGTGGTTCACCCTCACGGCCCTGGTGGCCTGCGGCGCCCCGTGGCCCGATCCCCATACCGAAGTGACGGACGCCACCGCGATCGAGCTGCACCGACTCGTCAACGAGGCGCGCGCCAGCGCCCGCAGCTGCGGCGCGCACGGGTGGTTCGATGCCGCCCAGCCGCTGGCGCTGGACCGGCGGCTCACGCGGGCGGCGCAGCTGCATAGCGAGGACATGCGCGACACGGGGACGATGTCACACACGGGATCGGACGGCAGCAGCCCCGCCCAGCGGATCGACCGCCAGGGGTACGTCTGGGGGTCGGCGGGCGAGAACGTGGCCTGGGGCGACCCGACGCCGGAGGCGGTGATGGCGGGGTGGCTCGGCAGCGACGGTCACTGCGCCAACCTCATGCACGAAGGCTTCCGCGACCTCGGGGCCGGCGAGGCGGGCGCGTTCTGGACGCTGGTCTTCGCGCGGCCGCGGTGACGCTTGGCGCTCGCTGTGAGGGTTGCGTAAGTTGACTTGTTGCAGGGTATGCGCATGGCCCCCGTCGCCTTCCGCGTCCCGCCCGCCGCCCAGGCGGAAGCTGGCGTCCGCACCCGCCGCCACGTGAGGAAATCGCGTTGGCACGGGCGTGTCGTCCAGCTATCGTGACGTTCGATGACGCTGCAGTTGACGCTGGTCGTGCTGCTGTGGGCGGTGGGCCTGGGCGCGCTGGGCGTGTGGGCTCAGGTGTGGCGTCGCGGCCAGCTCGCGCGGCGACCGGCGCTGTGGCTCGGCTCGTGGGCGGCGGCCGTGTACGCCTTCGGCTACGCCCTCGAGATCAGCGGCGATAGCCTCGCGTGGATCCGCTTCGCCCTCACCGTCGAGTACCTCGCCATCGCGGCCCTGCCGACGATCATGCTGTGGCTGGCGGCCGACTACGACCGGCAGGGTTGGCTGCGCGGCAACTGGTGGCGCTGGGTCGCCGCCGCGGTGTCGATCGCCACCTTCCTCGTGGTCGCCACGAACCCGTGGCACGCCCTCTTCCACGCCAACGCGCGCATCGACGTCTCGGGGCCCTTCCCGATGCTGGCGTTCGACAAGGGACCGTGGTTCTGGGGCTTCCAGGCGTACTCGGCGCTGGCGATCCTGCTGGCGAACGCGGTGTTCCTGCGCGCGTGGCGCAGTGCCGGAGCGCACCGCCGGGCGCAGGTGCGGCTGCTGTTCTTCGCGTCGCTGGTCCCCTGGCTCGGCAACCTCGTCAACGTCTCGGGCGTGCTGCCGTGGGGGATCGACATCATGCCCTTCATGCTGGTCGTCGCGATCGCGCTGTTCTACCTGGGCGTGATGCGGCAGGGCATGGCCGAGCTGGCGCCCGTCGCCCGCGACCTCGTGTTCGAGCAGCTAGGCGACGCGGCCCTCGTGCTCGACCTCGAGGGTCACGTGCTCGACCAGAACGCTGCGGCGGTGCGGCTCCTGGGCCCGCTCTCGGAACGCCACGGCGGCGACGGCGAAGCGTTGTTGGCCGACCGCTACCCGGAGCTGGCCGAGCTCGCCCACGTGGTTCCCGGCGAGGTGCCGGGTCCCGATGAGCTGACGTACGACACGCTGCGCGACGAGCCGCCCGAACTCAAGCGCGGCGATCGCACGTACAGCGTTCGCTCGCAGCCCCTCGGACCGCGCGGTGGCGAGGCGATCGGCCGGGTGATGGTCCTGCGCGACATCACCCGCTACGCGCGCATGGAGGCGCTCCTGCGGACGCTGGCCACCACCGACGAGCTCACCGCCATCCCCAACCGGCGGCACTTCCTCGACCTCGCCGAGCGCGAGGTGGCCCGCGCGCGCCGGCACGGCCGGGCGCTCGGCATGATCGTCTTCGACCTCGACCGTTTCAAGGACGTCAACGACACGTACGGCCACCACGCCGGCGACGCCGTCCTGCGCGCCGTGGCGAAGGCGGTGGAGGGGCAGGTGCGGAGCAGCGACATGATCGGCCGCATCGGCGGCGAGGAGTTCGCCGTCGTCCTGCCGGAATCGACCATGGACGACGTCGCGTACGTGGCCGAGCGCATCCGGGCGGCCATCGCCGAGCTCACCGTGCCGATCGGCGGCGACGGCGTCCGTGCCAGCGCCAGCGTCGGCGGCTGCAGCCTGCCCGTGGGCCAGTTGCGCGACCTCAGCGACCTGCTCATGCGCGCCGACCACGCCCAGTACCGGGCGAAGGGCGCGGGCGGCAACAAGGTGGTCATGTGCGACCTGTCGATCCCCGAGCCGGTCTTGGCCGGCTCGGCGGCCGGCGGTCGTTAGCGCGGCCGGCGCGGAGCCACCGGCCCGCGCGCCGCGCGCGGAGCCACCGTCCCGCGCGACACGCTCGCGTCCCCCCGCACGCAGAACCTCAGCGGCCAGTCGTGCGACGCGACCCTCGCGGAGAGCCCCACGCGCGGCCCCACCGCGACGTCGGCGTCGGCCACCGGCGCGCCCGGCTCGAGCCACAGGGGCGGCGCGTCGAGCGGGTGCCCGTCGAGGTCGACGCCGATCGCCAGCGCCTGCGTGAGGCGCGCCGGGCCGGCGCAGAGCCTGGCGGCGTCGTCGGCGCGGCCGCGCAGCTCGCGCATGCGCGCCGCCCCGGCCAGCGGCGCGAGCGCCCGCACGAGCACGGCCTCGGGCCGCGCCTCGTCGCCGGTGACGACGTTGAGGCACAGGTGCAGGCCGTAGATCCGGTACACGTAGGCGTGGCCCGCGCGCAGGTACATCGCCGCCACCCGCGGCGTGCGGCGGCCGTGGAAGCTGTGGCAGGCGGCGTCCTCGAGGCCGAGGTACGCCTCGGTCTCGACGATCCGGCCGCTCAGTCGCGTGCCGTCGTCGAGCCGGCGGTGCAGCACGCCGCCCAGCAGCCCGCGGGCGACGTCGGTGGTGGGGGTGTCGGGGTCGATGGGCCACATGACGCGGCGGCGCCGGCGTGGCAGGCTGGGACCGTCGCCCGCCGAGGCGCCCAGCGACCAGCCTACCGAGGAGCGCAACGCCGATGCCCCTGCTGACCGACGCCCCCGCCGCCGCGCGCCCCCTGCTCGCCCCGGGGGAGAGCCTCCAGGAGGTCGCGCCGGCCGATCTCGGGTCCGAGGCGGCCGACGTCTGGCGCGCCTTCGTCGGATCGGCGCCGGCGTACGTCGCCGGCGGTGGCGCGGTGGCCGCCCGCGGCCGCCTCGTGCTCCTGCGTGACGACGCCCCGCGCTCCCAGTACGGCCTGATGAACGAGGTCCTGGCCGCCGGCGGCTCGCTGCCGGACGGCCTGGCGTGCCTGGCGCTGACCGGCTCGCGCTTCCAGGGCCAGCGGGGCCGCGCGTGGACGGCGCTGCGCGGCAACCTGCACCTCAGCGTCCACCTCTCGCTCGACCTCGACGCGGCCGAACACCAGGTCGGCCTGACGGTGCTGCCGGCGGTGGCCACGGCGCGCGCGATCGAGGCCGCCAGCGGTGGGCGCGTCCGCCCGGGCACGAAGTGGGTCAACGACCTCACGCTGGGCGGGCGCAAGGTGGCCGGCGTGCTCACCGCTAGCCAGCTCCACGGCGGCCGGTTGCGGCACCTGGTGGTCGGCATCGGCGTCAACGTCGCCCACGCGCCCGAGCTGCCGCCGGCGCCCAGGGTGGCGCGGCCCGGCAGCCTGGCGGACGCCGACGCCGCGTTCGCGGGCGACGACGCCTGGGCGCGGCTCCTGCCGCCGCTGCTGACCGAGCTGGAGCGCGGGCGCGCGCGGCTGACCGCCGGCGGGGGCGCCGCCCTGCTGGCCGAGTACCGGGCCCGGGCGACCTTCCTGGGCCGCGCGGCGACGATCTGGCCGGTGGACGAGAGCGCCGAGTCGGCGGGCGCGGACGTGCGTCCGTTGGCGCGCGGGGTGGTCCGCGCGCTGCGCGACGACCTCTCGCTGGAGCTCGAGGGGGTGGACGCGCCGGTGCGGCACGGGAGGCTGACGCTCGACGACCCCTCGTGACGGCCGACGAGAGGGGGTCTGCGCTGTGGGCGGTCGGGCGCCCCCGGGTGGGGCGGCCGCCCCTTGGCCGAGGGCCCTCCAGGACGTAAGCTGGCGGGCACGATCACCCGCCCCGACGGGTGCGGCTGCCCCCGCGGTCGCGCCGGTCCCGAAGCGGACGTGCGACCCGGGAGGCGAGCCTTGGACCAGCCAGCGCTCTGGATGTTGTCGATCAGTGCCTTCACCGCCGTGATGCTGCTGCTGGGGGTCCTCTCGGTGGCGATCTGGCTGTTGACCGTCGCGTTCGCCGCCCCGCCGCCGCCCGCGGCGGCCCCCGCGGTCGCGCCCGGCGCGCCGCCGGCGGCGGGCGACGCCGACGCCCCCACCCTGGCCGCCATCCACGCCGCCGTGCAGCGGCTGCTGCCCGGCGGTCGCATCACCCACGTGTCCGCGACGCCCGGCCCGGCCGAGCGCGACGAGGAAGCCCGTTGAGAGGTCACCGATGATCCACGCCAAGAACGGCAAACAGGTCCGCGTCATGCTCACCGCCTTCCGCGACGGGCTGCAGAGCGTCTTCGGCGGCAAGGTCCGCACCGAGGACGTCATCCCCGCGCTCGAGGCGTCGGTGGCGGCCGGCATCCGCCACTTCGAGTTCGGCGGCGGCGCCCGCTACCAGGCGCCGTTCTTCTACGCCGGCGAGGACCCGTTCGCCTCGATGGACCGCATGCGCGAGGCGGTCGGCGAGGGCGTCGACCTGCAGATCCTCACGCGCTCGGTCTCCGGCGTCACGCTGACCAGCCAGGGCGTGGAGGCCCTCGCGCTGCAGGCCAAGCTGATGCAGCGTCACGGCACCACGATCGACCGCAACTTCGACTTCATGAACGACGTCGACAACCTGGTCAAGACGGCCAAGCCGATCCTCGACGCCGGCATGCACCACCAGCTGTGCGTGTCGCTCATGGGTCTGCCGTACACGTCCGAGAAGGTGCACACCGCGGCGTTCTACGTCGACGTCGTGCGGCGCGCCCTCGACTCGGGCGTGCAGATCGACAGCGTGTGCATGAAGGACGCCTCGGGCACCACCGACCCGACCACCTGCTTCGAGACCGCCAAGGGTCTCAAGCGCATCCTGCCGCCCGAGATCCCGCTGTGGCAGCACACCCATGACACCGCGTCGATGGCCGTCGCCTGCTACATGGCCGGCCTCGAGGGCGGCGTCGACGGCATCGACCTCTCGGTGCGGCCGCTGGCCTCGGGCACCTCGCAGCCCGACGTGCGCTCGATGTGGCACGCGCTCAAGGGCACCGGCTTCGAGCTCGACCTCGACGTCAGCAAGATGGCCGAGATCGAGGCGATCCTCACCGAGGGCCTCGCCGACTACGAGTTCAACCCGATCACGCTCGCGGCCGACGCGCGCGTCGTCAACTTCCCCATGCCGGGCGGCGCGATCGGCCCCAACGTGCACATGATGGCGGCGGCCGGCATCCTCGACCGCTACGGCGAGGTGCTGGGCGAGTTCCCGGTCGTCGTCAAGGCCGGCGGCGCCTGGACCAGCGTCACGCCGGGCAGCCAGCAGTACTGGCTGCAGGCGTTCAACAACGTGCTGCACGGCCGCTGGAAGAAGATCGACCCCGGCTACGGGCGCGCGGTGCTGGGCTACTTCGGCCAGCCGCCGGAGCCGCCGGACCCCGAGGTCGTCAAGGCCGCCGCGGAGCAGCTCAAGCTCGAGCCCTTCGACGGCGACCCGCTCGAGAAGGCGCCCGACAGCCTGACGCCCGCCGAGGCCGCCCTGCGCGAGCGGGGTCTGCCGGTCACCGAGGAGAACGTCTTCCTGGTCGCCTCGGCGATCGTGCCGGGCAAGAACATGGAGCTCAACGAGGGCATCCGCTTCCTCAGCGGCCGCGCCCGCGTCAACCTGCCCTTGAAGAAGGCGGCGCCAGCGGACGCGGCAGTTCCCGCGGCGCCGGTCCCCGCCGCCGCGCCCGTGCCCGCGCCGGCGCCCGCAGGCGGGGCGTGGAGCGGCCCCGTCACCACCACCGTCACGGTGGAGGAGGGTGGCCGCGCGCGCAGGTTCCGGGTCACCGTGGAACCGCCGGGCGGCTCGGAAGACGCGGCGGCCGCGACGCCCCCGCAGACCGCGGGGGCTGCGCCCCAGCCCGTCGATCCCGCGGCGCCCTACGTCGAGCCCGCCCTCACCCCCGTCTTCTCCCCCTTCAGCGGCACCGTCGAGCTCGTCGGCCTCAAGGTGAAGGAGGGCGACGCCGTCACCGCCGGCCAGGTGGTGGCCGCGGTCGAGGCGATGAAGGCCGAGCACGACGTCCGCGCACCCGTCGCCGGGCGGATCGCCAAGCTGCACGCTCGCCTCGGCGACGAGGTCGGCGCCGGCAAGCCGATCCTGTCGATCGAGGGCTGACGTGGCGGGCTGGGCCACCCTGCTGCAGGGGAGCGGCTTCGCGGGCCTGACGTGGGAGAGCCTCGTCATGTTCGGCGTCGCCGGTGTCCTCATCTATTTGGCGGTCACGCGCAACTACGAGCCGCTGCTGCTGGTGCCGATCGGCTTCGGCGCCATCCTCGCGAACCTGCCGGGGGCCGATCTCGCGGCCTCCAGCACGTACGCGGCCGAGGGCGGCAAGCTGCCGCTGCTGCAGCTGATCTACAGCGCCGGCATCAGCACCGAGCTGCTGCCCCCGCTGATCTTCCTCGGCGTCGGGGCGCTGACCGACTTCCGCCCGCTGCTCGCGCGGCCGCTCACGCTCATCCTGGGCGCGGCGGCGCAGTTGGGCATCTTCGTCGCGGCGCTCGGCGCGCACTACCTCTTCGGCTTCAGCGCCCGCGAGGCCGCCTCCATCGGCATCATCGGCGGCGCCGACGGACCGACCTCGATCTTCCTCACGGCCATCC
The DNA here is from genome assembly GCA_011389865.1 of Trueperaceae bacterium. Lineage (GTDB taxonomy): Bacteria > Deinococcota > Deinococci > Deinococcales > Trueperaceae > JAABTL01. The sequence goes on along the minus strand of JAABTL010000051.1, from coordinate 1,860 downwards.
TGGCGCCGCACCTGCTGGGGGCCGTGGCCGTCGCGGCGTACACCTACATGGCCCTGGTGCCGGTGATCCAGCCGCCCATCCTGCGGCTCATGACCACCCCAGCGGAGCGGGCCATCCCGATGGCCCAGGAGCGGGCGGTGTCGCGCACGGCGGTCATCCTGTTCCCGATCGTCATCACCCTGCTGGTGTCGCTCGCGGTGCCACCGGCCGCGCCGCTCATCGGCATGCTCATGTTCGGGAACCTGCTCAAGGAGTCGGGCGTCACCGACCGGCTGTCGAAGACCGCCTCGGGCCCGCTGATCAACATCGTCACGATCCTGCTCGGCCTGGTCGTCGGGGCCACGATGAGCGGCGCGACCTTCCTGCGCCCGCAGACGCTCTTCATCATCGTCCTCGGCGCCGTCGCCTTCTCCTTCAGCACCGCGGGCGGCATCCTGCTCGCGAAACTGCTCAACGTCATCCTGCCGGCCGAACGGCGCATCAACCCGTGCATCGGGGCGGCCGGCGTCTCCGCCGTGCCCATGTCGGCTCGGGTGGTGCAGAAGTTCGTCTCCGAGCAGACCCAGGGCCGCGTCAACCCGCTGATGGCGGCCATGGGTCCGAACGTGGCGGGCGTCATCGGCTCCGCCGTCGCGGCCGGGGTGTTCCTGGCGATCCTGCGCTGAGCCTGCCGCCGGTGGGAAGCGCGTCGTCAGGCGTCGGCGACTCGCGCGACCTGGCAGTGGCTCACGCCGTGGCGGCGCGCGCCCGCCGGCGCTTGACCTCGTCGGCCGTGACCACGCGGGCGCGCATCGCGAGCGCGAAGACCAGCATGGCGGCCAGCTGCGCCAGCGCCGACGCCAGCAAGGCGGTGGACCAGCCGGACGCGAGCGTGACGCGCCACGCCGGCTCCGCCACCACGCGCAGCGCCAGCCCGCCGTGCAGCAGCCAGAAGGTGACGGCCTCCAGGCGCTCCTGGCGGATGCCGCCGGGGCGGGGCATCATCCAGTAGGCCACGCCCATGACCAGCGACAGGAAGAAGCCGACGGTGCCCACGTGCGCATGCGTCGTTCGCAGGATCCCGCCCAGCGCCGGCGACACGGTCGCGACCACGCCGAGCGCGCCGGTGACCACGAGCCACACCAGGGCTGCGCGCACCAGCGCGACCTCCCAGCGGCTCACGCCGGGCGGGTCGCCTTGATCATCGTCAGCAGCAGCACCAGAGGCGTGCGGGCGGTGACCGTGTGCGGCAGGTGCGGCGCCATGTGGGCGAAGCTGCCGGGGCCGACCTCCATGACCTCGCCGCCGAGGCCGAACGTGCCCTCGCCGGCGAGCACCTGCAGGATGGCGGGCTTGCTGGCCGTGTGCTCGCTGAGCTCCTGGCCGGCCGCGAAGCCGAACAGGGTGACCTTGACGAGGTCGTCGGCGTGGACTTGGCGCGAGACGATCGAGTCGGACTGGATCTCGCCGACGAGGGCGGCGAGGTCGGGGTGGAAGAGGAAGGGGACACCGTTGGGGATGGGCATGGGGACTCCTCGTCGGCGGCGCGCCAGCGTGTTCGCGCCGGTTAACGCGGAGCATCATATCCGAGAAAGATTCGGCGGCTCCCGCCCGGACTACCCCGGCGGCGGCGTGACGAAAGGGTCGACGATCGTGACGCCGTCGTAGGTGGCGCCCGCGGCCATGTCCTCGCTGAGGAGGTAGGGCACCTGGTGCAGGTGCGCGGCAGCCCACATCTGGGCGTCGAACCACGACAGTCCGTGGTCGCGGACGCCGCGCAGCGCCTCTCGCACGATCGCGGGGGTGACGGGGAGGACCTCGTAGGCGTCTCGTCTGACGGTTGGTGACGTCGCCCGCGACGCGGATCGCCGCGCCCCTCAG
>JAABTL010000050.1 GCA_011389865.1 Trueperaceae bacterium | reverse complement strand
CCTACGAGCCGCATCCGCTCGCCGATCCGCCGGCGCCCGCGGTCCCCTGGCCGGTCACGCGCCACCGGATCGCCTCGCGCGCGTTCGGCGAGACGCGCCGCTTCTCCGTCGCGTCGCCGCCCGAGGTCCACGGGCCGCTGCCGGTCGTGGTGCTGCACGACGGCGTCGCCTACCAGCGGCTCGCCCGCACCGCCGACGTCCTCGCCGAGCTGAACCGCCGTGGGCGCGCCTGCCCGGTCCACCTGGTGTTCGTCGAGCCCGGCGACCGTCGCCGCGAGTACGCCTGGGACGAGCGCCACATCCGCTTCGTGCACGACGAGGTGCGCCCGCTGGTGGCCGACCAGCACCGCACGGGCGCCGGCTGGTGGGCGATGGGCGCCAGCCTCGGCGGCCTGGCCGCCGCCACCCTCGCGCTGCACGCGCCCGACGACTGGTCCGGGGTCATCGCCCAGGCCGGCGCGTTCCTCGGCTCGCCCGACGACCGCCGCCACCACGGCGTCGAGCACTCGTGGCTCGCCGACCGGCTGGAGGCCGGCGCCGGGGCGCACCTGCGCTGGGTGCTCGAGGTCGGCACCCTCGATTGGCTGCTCGATGTCAACCGCCGGGTGCGCGACGCCCTCGACGGCTTCGGCGTCGACCTGCACTACCGCGAGCGCCCGGTGGGCCACAACTGGGGCGGCTGGCGCGACGCGCTGCCCGAGGTGCTGGCCGCCGCGCTCGACCCGCACGCCGAGGGCGGCTGCCTGCAGCGCCTGAGCGGCGTCGGGGACGACGCACGAGCGATGGCGACGGCCGCGGCTCACTAGCACCTCGCGATCGTCGGACGCATCGTCGAGGAGCGCCTGGTCGACATCGAGACGTTCGTGGCCAACGTGCTCGCGCGGTAGCATCCTGGCCATGAGCACCCGCATCGAGAAGGACACGATGGGCGAGGTCCGCGTGGCCTCGGACCGCTACTGGGGCGCGCAGACGCAGCGCTCGCTGCAGAACTTCCGCATCGGCGGCGAGCGCATGCCACTGCCGATCATCCGCGCGTTCGCCGTCCTCAAGAAGGCCTGCGCGCTCACGAACGCCGAGCTCGGCGTGCTGGCCATGGAGAAGGCGACGATGATCGCCGACGTCTGCGACGAGATCGCCACCGGCGCCCTCGACGACCACTTCCCGCTGGTGGTGTGGCAGACCGGCTCCGGCACGCAGTCGAACATGAACGTCAACGAGGTCATCAGCAACCGCGCGATCGAGAAGCTCGGCGGCACGCTCGGCAGCAAGGACCCGATCCACCCGAACGACGACGTCAACAAGTCGCAGTCGTCCAACGACACCTTCCCCGGCGCGATGCACATCGCCGCCTACGGCGAGATCGTCGGCCACCTGCTGCCGCGCCTGCGCAAGCTGCAGGACGCGCTCGACGCCAAGGCCAAGGCGTTCGACGACGTCGTGAAGATCGGCCGCACCCACCTGATGGACGCCACGCCCGTCACGCTCGGGCAGGAGTTCTCCGGCTACGCGGCGCAGGTGCGCAAGAGCATCGAGGCCGTCGAGCACACGCTGCCGCACCTCACCGAGCTGGCGCTCGGGGGCACCGCCGTCGGCACCGGCCTGAACGCGCCCCAGGGCTTCGCCGAGCGCGTGGCCGAGGTGATCGCCGAGCTGACGGGCCACCCGTTCGTCACCGCCGAGAACAAGTTCGAGGCCCTCTCCGCGCACGACGCCGTGGTCGAGGCCTCCGGCGCGCTCAAGCGCACGGCGGTCGCGCTGATGCACGTCGCCAACAACATCCGCCTCCTCGGCTCCGGTCCCCGCTGCGGCATCGGCGAGATCCGCCTGCCCGAGAACGAACCCGGCTCGTCGATCATGCCCGGCAAGGTCAACCCGACCCAGGCGGAGGCGATGACGATGGTCTGCGCCCAGGTGATCGGCAACGACGCCGCCATCGCCGTCGCCGGTACCCACGGCCACTTCCAGCTCAACGTCTTCAAGCCGGTGATGATCCACAACCTGCTGCAGTCCGTGCGCCTGCTCGGCGACGCCGCGGACAGCTTCGTCGACCACTGCGTCGACGGCATCGAGCCCGACCGCGAGCGCGCCCGCAAGCACCTCGACGAGTCGCTCATGCTGGTGACCGCCCTCAACGCCAGGATCGGCTACTACAAGGCCGCCGAGATCGCCCAGAAGGCGCACCGCGAGGGCCTGACGCTCAAGGCGGCCGCGCTCGAGCTCGGGTACCTGACGAGCGAGGAGTTCGACGAGACGGTGGTGCCGGAGCGGATGCTGGGCCGTTGATCGCCGGAGGCGATCAACGGCTTGGCAGTTTCGTCGGCCCGGCCGACGAAACTGCGGGGCCGGCGCGTAGCGCCCTCAACGACCTGGGCAGTTCGGGTGCCCACGGGCACCCGAACTGCAGGCCGCAGGGAACGGGGCGTCGCCAAGTGACCGGCGACGCCGGTCACCGATCACTCCCGGCGTCGGTCCAGCACCTCTGCGTCGTCAGCGCCGACGCTCCGGTCGGCTGGCTTGCGGCTCATTCCCTGCGTCGGTCCAGCACCTCGGCGTCGTCGGGCAGGTAGGTGACGTCCTCGCGCGTCAGGCCCTGGTCGCGCTGCCAGTCGCGGAACGTCAGGTCGGCGAAGAGCTCGTCGCCGGCGCGGTAGAAGGTCAGCCGCCAGGGATCCATGCTGGCCTCGACGATCGTCGCCAGCACGTAGTCGATGGCGGCGTCGGGATCGAGGTTGTCGAAACGTAGCACCACCGCGTTGCCGCGGGGCGTCTCCTCGTCGCCGACGATCGTCGCGTCCCAGCCCTCGAAGACGGCGGCGAGGTCGAGATCGATCGGCAGTTCGCCCTCCGTGTCGGCCTCGATGAGGCCGCCGAAGGCGTCGGGATCGTCGATGTCGAAGAGGGCCACCTGGTTGGTGATGAAGGTGTAGCTGCGCACGACGTCGGCGTCGATCACGATCTGGTTGTCGGCGATGGCGTCGGGCCGCAGGATGTACAGCCCGGCGGCCGGGATCCCGGGGATGGCCAGCACCTCCACCTCCACGCGGATGTTCTGGCCGGCCTCGTCGATGAGCACGCCCTCCAGGACGAAGGAGACGTCGACGATGGCGGCGGCGCTGGTCTCGAGGTCGGCGAGGACCTGGGTCACGTCCCTGGCGAAGGCGTGCGACGCCACCAGCGCGAGCGCGAGCAGGAGGACGGCGAGAGCGGGCAGACGTGGGCGCGTCGCCGGGCGGTCGGGGCGCGTCGCCGGGCGGCCTCCGGTGTGGGCGCCGGCGCGGGTGTTCTCGAATCGCGTCATGCGCCCAGTATCGCCCGTCGCGGCTGGGGCGAATGAGCCCCGCGCCCCCGAAGGTGAAGGACCCTTCAGACGATCTGCACGGTGAGATTCGGTGCGCCGGTGCTAGCGTGGGACGTAAGGAGGGTGCCATGTTGCGTCTTCGTTCGATTCCGTTCCCCGCCGCGCGGCTCGCGGGCCTGCGGCTCGCGGTCGTCGTGACGGCGCTGTCGCTGTTCGCGGCGGCCATCGCCCAGGGCCCAGTGCTCAGCCCCCGTTCGATCGTGGTGAACCCGGTCCCGGGTTTCGAGGTCGACGTGTGGCTCGACGACCACGTCGGCGAGCGCGACGCGCCGGCATACCGGGTCGGTGAGAACCTGCAGATCTCGGTGCGGCCCTCGGTCGACGCCTACGTCTACCTCTTCAGCCTCGCTGCCGACGGCCTCGTCGAGCAGGTGTTGCCGAACCGCTTCGATGCGGCGGGGAGCGACAACTTCGTTCGCGCCGGAACGGTGCGCACGTTCCCGCCCGACGGCGCCCGCTACACGTTCACCGTCTCCCCCCCACAGGGCCTCGCGAAGGTCATCGCGGTGGCCAGCCGTCGGCCACTCGACGTCTCGACGCTCGCCAGCTTCCGCAACGAGAGCGCCTTCGCCACCTCCAACATCGGCGAGGACGCCTTCGCCCGCGCGCTGCGGATCATCGTGACGCCCATCCCGAGCGACGACTGGGTCTCCGCGACCGCGCTCTACTACGTCGGCACGCGCCCCTCGGTGGGTGCCTACGGGACGCTCCGGGTCGACAGCGACCCGCGCCGCGGCGAGGTGTACGTCGACCGCAGCTTCGTCGGCTACACGCCGCTCGACTACGACCTGCGACCGGGCATGTACGACGTCGAGGTCGTGGCCGGGGGCCGCAGCGGCTCCGAGCGCGTGCAGATCCGCCCGGACCGCGCCAGCGACGTCTTCATCTCGCTCGCGCCGCGGACCGGCACCCTGGAGATCCAGGCGAACGTGGGCGGCGCACGCGTCTTCCTCGACGGCGCGGAGGTCGGCGTGATCGCGAGCGGGAGCGGCCGGCTGACCCTGCGCGATCTCGACGACGGCGTCTACGAGCTCACGCTGCTCGCCCCCGGCTACCGCACGATCGTGCAGGAGGTGCGCGTCCAGGCGGGCCGGACCGCGGGCGTCACGCTGCGGCTGAACCGCCGCTGACCGAGCCCGTCTGCCGATGACGGGAGGAAGCCGCCGGTACCGGCGGCTTCCTCCCGTCGATCTGCACGGTACGATGACCGCACATGGAACACTCCGCACCGCTCGTTGCCGTCGTGCTCGCCGGCGGCGATCGTGACGACCGGCTCGCCGCGACGGTGGGCGCCTCCAGCAAGGCCCTGGTGCCGCTCCGCGACGTGCCGATGGGCGCTTACGTCGCCAACGCCCTGCGGCGTTCCGGCGTGGTCGATCGGATCATCTGGGTCGGCGAGACCGACGGCGTCATCCGCCGCCTGGTCGACGTCGAGCTTCCCGGCGGTCAGCGCATGGTCGACTCGCTGAGCCTCGGGCTGGGCGCCGCGCTCGGATGGGCCGCCGGTGAAGGTCCGCGTGCGGGCGGGCCAGAGGGTCGCCGGCCCGGTCCGGAGCCTCGGCTCCTGGTCGTGAGCGCCGACCTCCCGTGGTGGGACGCCGAGGGCGTGGAGGCCTTCGTGGCCCACGCGCCGGCCGTCGACCTGGTCTACCCGGTGGTGCGCGAGGCCGACGCGCTGGCGCGCTTCCCGGACCAGCCGCGGACCTATGCGCGCCTGCGCGACGGGCGCTTCACCGGCGGCAACGCCTTGCTGCTGAGCGCGAGGGCGGTCCCCCTGCTGCTGCCGCTGGTCGACACCGCGTTCCACGCCCGCAAGCGCCCGTGGGCCCTGGCACGGATGGTCGGGTTCGGCACGCTGCTCGCGCTGTTGACGGGCACCGCGCGCATCTCGGTGATCGAAGCGCGCGTCCAGAAGCTCGTCGGCATCACGGCGCGCGCCTTCATCACGTCCGACGCGGCGATCGCGGCCGACGTCGACGACCCCGCCCACCTGCCGGCCACGCTCGGCCTGCCGCACTTCCCGTCGCCCGGCGACGCCTGACCCGGAGGACCGCATGCGCCGCCCCGACGAACTCCGCCGACAAGCCGCGCTGGCCGCCGGCGCCAGCGTCGCGTTCGCGCTCCTGGCGGCGCTCGCGGTGTACCTGCTGCTCGGCCGCGAGGGACGCCTCGGCTTCAGCGGCGTCAACCTCGCCGGGCTCCTCGAGGGCCTGGTCTTCCTGGTGGCGTTGATGGCGGCCCTCATCTGGGTGCGCGCGGGGCTGCGGTTGCCGGCGCCGGTCCTGCTGTCGTTCGGTCTGATCGCGCCGCCGCGCGCGCGCAAGGCGGCCGCGAAGGTGCCGGTCGTCGACGTGGCGACGGCGCAGTTCACGCTGGCGGACCATCGGGTGGTCATCGTCCAGGAGGGCGGGGTGCCCGTCGGCATGAGCGGCGTGCGGCGGGAGCGCATCACGTCGTGGGACGAGATCGTCAAGGTGCCGGGGGACGTGTCGGTCACCGACCTCCGCGCGCTGCTCGCGCACGAGCCGCTGGTCGTCGTCATGGAGGGCGACGCGGTCGCCGGCGTCGTCACCCAGGAGGCCTACCTCGCCGGGCTGTGGGGCCGGGTGCGCTGACGGGCTTCGGTCCGGGGTCGAGCCTCAACCCTCACGCCGCGTGACGTCGCGCGGCCGCGTGCCCTCCGCCGCCAGCGGCAGGTAGGGGGTGGCGTCCGCTGCGAGGTCGCCGGGATCGGCCGGGCCCGAGGCCAGCCGGCGGGCGGCGGCGAGCGCGATCATCGCCCCGTTGTCGGTCGCGAGCCCGGGCGGCGGCAGGTGGACCCGCAGCCCGGCGCGGCCGAGTTCGCCGCGCAGGCGCGCGTTGGCCGCGACCCCGCCGGCGACCACCAGGTCGTGCCGGTCGAGGTCGCGGGCGGCGCGTGTGGCGGCGCCGATCAGGTGGTCGATCGCGCGGCGTTCGAAGGCGGCGGCGACGTCGGCGGGGGCGAGCCCGGGGTCCTTCTCCAACCGCACGGCGACGGCGGTCTTGAGGCCGCTGAAGCTCAGGTCGTAGCCGCCGCGGCCCGCGAGCGGCCGCGGCAGGTCGACGGCGTCGGCGTCGCCCGTGGCGGCCAGCGCCGCCAGCGCGGGGCCGCCCGGGAAGCCGAGGCCCAGCAGACGCGCGACCTTGTCGAACGCCTCGCCCGCGGCGTCGTCGAGGCTGCGCCCGAGCTGGCGGAGCTCGCCCTCCGCCGGCACGTCGAACAGCACCGTGTGGCCGCCGGACGCGATCAGGCACAGGTACGGGGGCCGCAGGCCGCCCGCGGGGACGGCGGCGGCGAGGTGACCCTCGAGGTGGTGCACCTTGACGAAGGGCACGCCGAGGCCCCAGGCCAACCCCTTGCCGTAGCTGAGGCCGACGAGCAGCGCGCCGGCCAGGCCCGGCCCGTAGGTGGCGGCGACCGCGTCGAGATCGCGGGCGCGCAGGCCGGCCTCCTCGAGCGCGCGGCCGACGACCGCGTCGATCACGCTCAGGTGCTCGCGGCTGGCCTGCTCGGGCAGCACCCCGCCGTAGGGGGCATGCACGGCGGCCTGCGAGGCGACGACGTTCGCCAGCACCGCGGCGGTGCCGGCGTCCGAACCCCGACCGGCGGCCGTGTCGACGATGCCGACGCCGGTGTCGTCGCAGGAGGTGTCGATGCCCAGGATGCGCACGGCGGCAGGATACGCCAGGTGCGAACGCGCGGGCCCTCACACACGTACGCTGGTCGGCATGGAAGCGAGCGCCGCGCCCGCGGCGGCCCTGCTGGACGAACACGCGCGCTGCACGCCCGTGACCTGGCGCGTCGGCGACCACGACGTCGACCTCCGCACGAAGGTCGGCGTGCGCGGCCACCCCGGGATCGACGGCGCGCTGTTGGCCTTGGGCGAGGCGTTGCGGCGGGGACGCGCCCGTCCGCCCGCGCCCGCTGGCGGTGCGGGCGCGAACCGCGTGCTTCGGGCCCTGGACCTGACCGGCGCGCCGGCCGCGATGCCGCTGTGGGCGGCGGCGGCCGGCGCGGACGCCGACTGGACGGTCGCGCTCTCGTCAGCGGCGGCGCTGGTGGCCGCACGGGAGGCGCTGGCGGCCGCGGGCACGCCGCGCACGGAGCTGGTGGCCGCCCTGCCGTGGGAGGTGTCCGGCCCCTACGACTGGATCGTGTGGCGGCCGCCCGCCGATCGCGGCGTGCGGCGGGTGCGGGCGGAGCTCGCGGCCGTGGCCGCCGCGCTCGCCCCCGGCGGCACGGCGCTGCTCGTGCAGCACAAGGACGAGGGGGCGCAGCGCTGCGAGCGCGAGGCCGGGGCGAGCTTCGCGGAGGTGGAGACCGTCGCGCGTGCCTCCGGCTGGCGGGTGAGCGAGTTGCGCGGCCCGCGCCCCGGCCCGCCGGTCGATCCCTGGGTGGCGTTCGAGCCGGCGGGCGATGCCGGTGCCGGTGGCCCGGTGCGCGCGATCGCCGGCGCCTTCGCCGCCGAGAAGCTCGACCCGGGCACCGCCGTGCTGCTGCGCGCGCTGGCCGCCCGTGGTCCCGACGAGGGGACGGGGGAGGCCGCGGGTTCCCCGCGCGTGCTCGACCTGGGTTGCGGCACCGGGCTGCTCGCGCGGGCGGCGCTGGCCGCGGGCGCGCGCGAGGTGGTGGCGGTCGACGACGACCTCGCCGCGGTGCGCTCGGCGACCGCGCAGCTCGGCGGCGACGGGCGGGCCGTGGTGGTGCACGCCGACCTCCTGCGCCCCGTCGATCCGGCGCAGGCGCCGCTGCTGGCCGCCGGTGGCTTCGACGAGGTGTGGTGCAACCCCCCCTTCCACGTCGGCCGTCAGGTCGTCGGGGCGCTGTCGCGCGCGTTCGTGGCGGCCGCCCACCAGGCGCTGCGGCCCGGCGGGGTCGCCTGGTTCGTCGTCAACCGGGCGCTGCCCTACGAGCGTGAGCTGGCGACCTGGGGAGGGCACGCGGACGTCACGCCCGTGGGCGAGCGGGCGTTCACGGTGTGGCGGGCGGTGCGTGCCCGGCGTCCCGTGAGCGGGTCGCGGGACGCGCGCGTGCGGGGCCGTTAGGCCGAGCGCGGCCGCGCCGCCTCGTAGCCGCCGGCGGAGCGCAGCGTCAGCACCCGGCCGCGCGGGCCGACGAAGCCGTCGAGCACGCTGCGACAGGCGGCCTCGGTCGCCTCGCCGACGACCGCGGCGACCGTCGGGCCGGCGCCCGACAGGAACGCGGCGTGGGCGCCGGCCTCGCGCAGCGCGGCGCGGGCGTCGCGCAGGCCCGGCACCAGGGCCTCGCGGTAGGGCTCGTGCAGCACGTCGAGCGACGCGGTGCGCAGCAGCTCGGGCTCGTCGCGGGCGACGGCCAGCGCCCACAGCGCCGAGCGGGCCGCCGTGCGCACGGCGTCGGCGCGGTCCACCGTCGCCGGCAGCGCGGCGCGCGCCTTCTCGGTGGGCAGGTCGAAGTCGGGCACGCCGAACAGCAGGCGCCAGCCGGGCGGCAGCGCGAGCACGGCGGTGGCGTAGCCCCCCTCGGCGCGGGGCGCGGAGACGGTGAAGCCGCCGAACACGGCCGGCGCGACGTTGTCGGGGTGGCCCTCGAGCGCCGCCGCGAGCTGGAACACGCCCTCGCGCGTCAGCTCGCCGCCGCTCCAGGCGTCGGCCAGCGCGGCGCCGGCGACCAGCGCCGCCGACGACGAGCCCAGGCCGCGGGCCAGCGGGATCGGGTTGTCGACCTCGATGGCGACGGTCGGCGCGGCCCGCCCGAGCGCGGCCATGGCGTGCCGGAACCCCTCGTGCACCAGGTTGTCGGGCGAGTCGGGGAGCGACCCCTCGCCCCGGTAGTCGAAGCGGTCACGGTCGGCGGGCCGGGCCCGGACGTCGAGCCAGAGATCCAGGGCCAGGCCGAGGCAGTCGAACCCCGGGCCGAGGTTGGCACTCGTCGCTGGGACGCGCACGCGGAGCATCAGGCGCGAGCGTAGCACCCGGTCTGTCGGGCGAAGCCCGACAGGCGAACCTGTCGGGCTTCGCCCGACAGCCGCGGTCCGCCGGGCTGTGCCCGACGGGTTCGCCCGTCAGCTCCGCTGGTGGTCGGCCTCGAGGCGCCCGCGCGCCGCGGGCAGCGCGGCGACGACGTCGGAGGCGACCAGGCCGCCGGTGGGGACGGCATCGCCGTCGGCCAGCCGGCCGAGCGCGATGCGCGCGGCCTCGCCGTGCAGCACCACCGCGGCCGCGAGCAGCTCGAGCAGATCGCCGCCGGACCGAGGGGCGGCGCGGGGGTCGGCCAGCCGCGCCGCCCACAGGGCGCCGATCGCGCCGGCCAACACGTCGCCGGTGCCCGCCACCGCCAGCGCCGCGGGTCCGCCCGCGACCAGCCGCAGCCGCCCGGCGGGGTCCGCCACGGCGGTCGCCGGGCCCTTGAGCACGACCCACGCCTGGGTGGCGCTGGCGAGCTCCGCGGCGGCCGCGAGCGGGTCGGCGGCGACCTCGTCCGCGGGGCGGTTCAGGAGGGTGCCCGCCTCGGCCGCGTGCGGCGTCAGCACGCGGACCGCCCCCGCGGCCGTGGGGGGCCACGCCTCGGGGCGCAGGGCCCCGCCGTCGAGGACCAGCGGCCGCGAGCCCCAGGCGTTCAGCACGCTGCGGAGGGTCTGCGCGTCGACCTCGAGCCCGGGCCCCACGACGGCGACGTCCGCCTTGGCCTGCGCCAGCGCGGTGGTCTCGGTCCCGTCCCAGTCGATCGCGACGAGTTCCGGCCAGCTCCCCGGGTGGCGCGGTCGGGCGGCGAGCATCACGTAGCCCGCGCCGGCGCGCAGCGCGGCGCGCGCGGCCAGTTCGGCGGCGCCCGCGTACCGTGGCGAGCCACCGACGACCAGCACGGCGCCGGCGCGGTACTTGTGGGCGTCGCTGCGTCGCCGCGGCAGGACGCGGCCGGCGCGCGTGCGGCCGATCGCGTCCGCCACCGCGTGGCGCGCGACCAGCTCTTCGGGGAGGCCCAGGTCGTCCACCCACCAGGCGCCGTAGCGGTCGCGGGCCGGCGGGAGCAGGCTGGCGGGCTTGGCGGCCGAGAGCTGCAGGGTCCAGGTGGCGGTGAGCACGTCGCCGTCGATCGTCGCGCGGTCGGCGTCGAGGCCGCTGGGCACGTCGACCGCGAGGATGGGGACGCCGCTCGCGCGCACCCGTTCGAACAGGTCGGACAGCTCGGGGCCGGCCGGGCGCCCGCGCCCGGCGCCCAGCAGGGCATCGATGACGAGGTCGGCGCCCTCGAGCAACTCGGCGGCCTCCTCGTCGTCGGGCGCCAGCGCGGCGGCGCAGGGCACCGCGGGGGCGAGCTCGAGCAGCGCGGCACGGGCGTGCCGGGCGGTCGGGTTCCGCGGCTCGGTGGTCATCTCCAGCATTCCGACGGTCAGGCCGCGGCGGATCAGTTCGGCCGCGGCGACGTAGCCGTCGCCGCCGTTGTTGCCCGGCCCCGTCAGCACGACGATCCGGGTCGCCTGCGGCTGCAGGCGCTGGGCGGTGTCGGCGACGGCGCGACCGGCGCGGCCCATCAGGAGGTCGGGACCCAGCCCGGCGGCCTCGGCGGCCGCGTCGAGCGCCGTCACGTCACGGGCTCGGAGGAGGTTCATGCTCCCATCGTAAGGCCGCGATGACGTCCGTGCGCGCCGCGGCGAGGGGCGTGCACGGACGTCACGTCGGTTTCACCCGCGGGGCGACGCGCTCGGGCGGCGATCGAACCTCAGTCCGCGAGGACGGCGTCGATGCGGGCGAGCGTGTCTTCGTCGAGCACCACGTCGGCGGCGCGCACCGTCTCCTGGATCTGCTCGACGCGGGTGGCCCCGGTGATCACGCTCGAGACGCCGCTCTGGCGCAGCGCCCACGCCAGCGCGAGCTGGGAGCGCGTGATGCCCAGTTCGTCGGCGATCGGCGCCAGCGCCCGGACGCGCGCGACGTTCTCGTCGGTCAGCAGCCGACCGCGGAAGTTCTCGTTGTCGGTCAGGCGGCTGCCGGCCGGGAAGCCGTCGTCGTACTTGCCGGTGAGCATGCCCATCGCCAGCGGGCTCCAGACGACCAGGCCGATGCCCTTGGGCTCGGTGACCGGCAGGATCTGCTCCTCGACGCGCTCGCGGTACAGCATCGAGTACTGCGGCTGCTCGGTCACCGGGGCGACCAGGCCGTTCGCCTTGGCGAAGGTGTGGGCCTCGGCGATCTGCGCCGCGCTCCACTCGCTCGTGCCCCAGTAGAGGGCGCTGCCGCTGCGCACGACGTCGCTGTAGGCCTCGACGATCTCCTCCATCGGCGTCTCCGGGTCGAAGCGGTGGGCGAAGTAGATGTCGACGTAGTCGGTCTGCATGCGCTCGAGCGACAGGTCGATCGACTCGAGGACGTGCTTGCGCGACAGGCCGCGGTCGGTGATCACGTCGGACATCGGCCAGTACACCTTCGTCGAGAGGACGAGGTGGTGGCGGGGGATGCCGAGGTCGGCGAAGACCTGGCCCATGACCGTCTCGCCGTTCCCGCGGGCGTAGGCGTCGGCGTTGTCGAAGAAGTTGACGCCGGCCTCGTGGGCGACCTTGACGATCTCGGTGATGCGGGCCATGTCCTGCACGGAGCCGCCGTACGTCGTCCAGGCGCCGAGGCTGACGGCGCTGACCTTCAGGCCGGAGCTTCCGAGTCTGCGGTACTGCATGGTAGACCTCCTGGCGGCATCGTACGCGGCGGTGCCGCCGAGGTGGGTGTCGGGGCGGCGCGTTCGGGAGAACGACGCCGACGTATGGCATGACGTAGGGAATGCTGGCCGCGATGATGCGCAAGACGTGGGGCCGCAGGCGGCGCTGGCCATCCTGCGCGAGCTGAGCGGCGGGGCGTACCTTCTGCCGTGCCTGGAAGGGGCCGACCTGGTGGTCGTCGGCGACGTCGTCGAGCGCTACGCCGACCTGCGGATCGGCGTGGCGGACGCGTCCCTGGTGGTCCTGGCGGATCGCTACGCCACGTCGCGCCTGCTCACGCTCGACCGACGACGCTTCGACGCGATCCGGACGCTCGGCGGGGCGCCGTTCACCCTGCTGCCCTGAGCCGCGCGCCGTCATGCCGCCCGTAAGATGCGGCCATGGAGCCGACCGAGCCCGCCCTCCCCCCCGAGTTGGCCGAGCGCCTCGGCGAGCCG
>JAABTL010000004.1 GCA_011389865.1 Trueperaceae bacterium | reverse complement strand
CCCATGCGACAACCCCCCAGGATCATCCCCCAACCGCATGATCGCCCCACGACCGAACTGCTTCTCGATCTGCAGCAACGCGCCCTTGAGCGCGCGCTCGCGTTCACCTTCGATGCCCATGTCCACCTCCGCGCCGGCCCGGACTGCGCCGGGGGCTCCACGCCCGAGCGTACCTCATTTATGACGGTACGTGGGCGGGGTCTCCCCATCGTGGGCGACGGGGGCGCCGTCGACACGCCGGTCTCGGCCGCTGCCGAGCCACACGCGGCCGCGTGCCATGCCCTCCATGGCCCCGCGCGTGCCCGCGCGGGCGCGCCCGTCAGCGCAGCGCGACGACCAGCAGGTAGAGCGTCAGGACGAGGCTGCCGGCGCCGAGCAACGCCATCGCCCGGCGGAAGTTGCCCTCGACGTCGTCCTCGTCGAAGCGCGCCGCCCAGCGCCACTGGACGGCGGCCACCGTCGCCAGGACGGCGCCCAGCGGAAGCACCGAAGCCCACCCCAGCCCGCGGGCGGAACCGGGCCCGACGGCGAGCGTCACGAGCAGCAACACCCCCCCGACGGCGCTGACGAGCGTCGCCCAGCGCAGCGCCGTGGCCGGACCGAGCAGGACCGGCCAGGTGCGGTCGCCGCGCGCGCGGTCCTCGCGGGTCTGGTAGACCTGGCTCACGACGTACAGTCCCGGAACGAGCGTGGCGGCGGCGGCCAGGCCGAGCGCCAGCTCCGGCTGCAGGACGTCGCCAGCGACGCCCCAGCCGCGGGCCGGATCGGCGACGGCCCAGGCGCCCGCCAGCGCCCCGAGTCCCCCCTGCCCGAGACCCACCGCCGCGACCGCGGCGACCGGATGCGACTTCCAGCGCCAGCGAGGGTGGGAGTACGCGGTCGCGACGCCGAGCAACACGATCCAGACGGCGAGGAAGGGGGCGCCGACCCAGGCCGCCAGTGGCAGCCCGGCAAGCTGCACCCCCCAGGCCCACGTCAGCAGGCCGCGATCGACGGGCGGCGGTCGCAGCATGCCGCCGATCGGTCCCTCGTCACGGTCGTAGAACGAGTTCAGCGCGTTCGTGCCCCCGTACAGGAACAGGTGCAGCGAGAGGTAGGCGACCGCGACGCGCAGCGGGTCGTCGACGCCGCCCCCCAGCCACACGCCCCAGAGGAAGATGGGCGAGAGCAGCAGGTTGAAGGGCAGGCGCAGGTGGCGCACCCACGGGTGGCGCCAGGCCCGGGCGATCACGCGAGCCCACCCATCGTGAAGCGGGCCAGGGCCATCGCGGCCCACGGTCGCCGCAGGTAGCGCCCGACGAGCGCGTCGCGCACGGCCGCGGCCGCGGGCCCGACGGGGCGGCCGAGCGCGGTGTTGCCGGCCGCGCGGGTGATCGCGCGGCGGGCCGCGCGCCGGCGGCGACGGCCGACGGCGTCCAGCGCGGCGGCGATCCGCGGTCCCGTCGGCTCCGCCCCGTCCCAGAGCGTCCCGACGGCCGCCGCGAGCGCCGCGGCGTCGAGCCAACCGAGGTTCATCCCCTGCCCGCCGATGGGGCTCAGCACGTGCGCCGCGTCGCCGGCGAGCGCCACGCGACCGACGGCGAAGCGATCCGCCAGCCAGCGCTCCACGCCGAAGGCCGAGGCACCGCCCGCCAGCTCCGGCGCCGGCCGCAGCCCGGTGCGCAGCGCCACCCGCTCCGCCACCCAGACCGCCAGCGCGTCGCCGACCGGCGGCGGATCGTCGTCGGGGCCGACCCGCACGACCCAGCGCCGCACGCCCCCCGGCAGCGGGAAGCCCTCGACGACGCCCGCGCGGGCCAGGGCGATCAGTGCCTCGTCGTCGGCGAGCTCCGGGCCTTCCGGCAGGTCGGCCATCGCGAAGCGGTCGGGGTACGGCCCGCCAAGCCGGCCCACCCGCAGCGCCTCGCGCACGGCGCCGTCGCGGCCGTCGCAGCCGACCACCACTGCCGCCCGCCAGCGCCGCTCGGCGCCGTCCATACCGCGGCCCAAGATCGTCACGCCGTCGGGGTCCTGCGCCAGACCCTCGACCCGCGCGCCCAGCTCCAGCGCCTCCGGGCGGGTGCGGACCAGCGCCTCGCGCAAGACGCGCTCGGTGATGGGCTGCGGGACGGTGAGCACGAAGGGGAAGGGTGGCGGCAGCGCCGCGAGGTCGAGCTCGCCGATGGGGCCCGAGGCGCCCCAGGCGCGCCCGCGGCGCACCCGCCTGCCGGCGGCCAGCAGCTCGTCGGCGACACCCAGGGCGTCGAGCACCGCCAGGCCGGCGGGGTGCACGCCGATCGCCCGGCTGCCCGGCGGCCGCGTGGGGCGGGCCTCTAACAGGAGGACGCTGCGCCCGCGGCGCACGAGGTCCAGCGCCAGGGCCGTGCCGACGGGGCCCGCGCCGACGACCACGACGTCCGCGTCGCGGTCCACGGGCGTCAGAGGGCGCGCAGCAGCGCCGAGTCCACGGTCAGGCCGGGACCGAAGGCGAGCGCCACCAGCGGCTCCCCGGCGTCGGGGCCCGGCAGCGAGCGGTCCATCAGCTCCTGCAGCACGAACAGCACCGTCGCACTGCTCATGTTGCCCGCCCGCCGCAACACGGAGCGCGAGGCGGCGACCGCGGACTCAGGGAGGGCCATCGCGGCCACGACCTTGTCGACGATCGCCCGTCCGCCCGGGTGCACGGCCCACCAACGCACCTCTTCGGCGGCCACGTTGGCGCCCGCGAACAGCGGCGCCAGGGCGTCGCCCGCCTCGGCCTCCAGGACGCGGGGCACGTAGGCGGTCAGCGTCATGTCGAAGCCGGTGTCGCCGATGGTCCAGGCCATGTCGTCGGCGCCGTCGCGGGTGACCGCGGTCGCGTGGCGCTCGAGCGCCAGCGGGCGCTGCGGGCCGCTCGGCGTTCGCGCGCTGACGAGTGCCGCCGCGGCCCCGTCCGCGAAGACCGAGGTCGCGAGGATCCCGTCCACGTCGCCCCCCGGCTGCAGGTGGAGCGTGCACAACTCGACCGTGACGATCAGCACCACGGCCCGCGGATCGGCGGCGCAGAAGGCCTGCGCCATGCGCAGGGCCGGGAAGGCGGCGAAGCAGCCCATGAAGCCGAGGTGGTAGCGCTCGACGGCGGCGTCGAGCCCGAGGCTGCGCTGCAGGTGCAGGTCGACCCCGGGCGTGTAGAAGCCGGTGCAGGAGACGGTGATCAGGTGGGTGACGTCGGCCGCGGTCAGCTCGCCGGCGGCCGCGAGCGCGTCGAGCGCCGCGGCCTCCGCGATCCCCGGGGCGTGCTGCGCGTAGAGCGCGTTGCGCTCGCCGGTGGATGGCGAGCGGAAGCCGCCATCGGCGTCGAGGAAGAGTGCCGGATTGGCGCGCGCGTCGTCAGCGGGCAGGAAGTCGTCGAGGACGCTGTGGCGGGCGTCGATCGCGCTGGCCGCGTAGACGCGGTCGAGCAGTTTGTCGGTGCGTCGCTCACCGCCGATCCACCGCCCCATGACCTCCCTCACGAATGGCTGCGGGTAGCGGTGGGGCGGCAGCGCGGTGCCGACGGCGTGCAGGGCGATGGGCATGTCGGAGCATACGCACGCAGGGGCCCGATCAAGGGGCGCGGGCGCACGTTCGCGCCGGGTAGCATGCCGACGATGCCACCGACCACGCTCGACCGCGCCATCGCCGAAGGCTACCCGCTCGACCTCCGTGAGGTCCTGGCCGACGCGTCACGCCACCTGAAGGGCAGCAAGCGGGTCATCGTCGGCGGGGGCCTGATGTGGCTGGCCATCAGCCTGGTCGTCGGCTGGGTCACGGTGGCCCTCGGCCTGGGCAACGCGCCGAGCGGCGCGCTCGGTGTCCTGGCGACCGCCCCGCTGACGGTGGGCCTGGTGATGGTCGGCGCCCGCCGCGCGGCGGGCCTCCCGGTCACGCCGGCGGACCTGTGGGCCTACCGCGGGGTGACCGCACACGCGGCGATCGTCATGCTGGCCAACCTGCTCGTCGTCGTCGGGAGCGAGGCCCTGTTCGGTCCGATCGCGTCGTTACCCGTGACGATCGCTTACGGGCTGTTCACCTCGCTGGCGCTGTACCTGGTCGCCGACCGCGGCCTCACCGGTGGCCGGGCGATCGTCGTCTCCGCCCTGCTGGTGCGGCACCGCTGGGCGGCCCTGCTGCTCTTGCAGCTGCTCCTCGCCGCGCTGCTGGCGCTCTCGGCTCTGACGCTCGGCATCGCCCTCATCTGGACCGGACCCTTCGCCGTCATCGCCCAGGGGGCCGTGTACGTGCGCGCCGTCGGGCTGGCCTCGGCGCGGACGTAGGCCGGCGCCCGGAGCGGGGACGAACGAACGGGGCCCGAGCCGGTTCGCGGCTCGGGCCCAGGGAATCCTCGTGGACGAACGGGTCGCTCAGGCCGGCACGCCGTTCTTCGCCACCTTCAGGACGGCGTCGACGAACACCCGGTCGGGCTGGCCGCCCAGCACCCGCTCCTGGCCGCCGGGGCCGTCGATGATCGTGTCGGGCACGCCCGAGATCCGGTAGCGCTGGGCGAGCGCGGGGAACTCGCTGGCCTCGACGCCCTCCGCCAGGACGTTCGGGTTCGCCAGCGCGAGCCGGTACGCCGAGAGCACCGCCCGCGGGCAGTAGGGGCAGGTCGGGGTCACGAACGCCTGCAGGTGCACCGGCTCGGTGACCGCCGCGATCTGGGCGGCGCTCTCCTCGCCGAGCCCGGTGTCGCCGCTGCCGATCATGCGCAGCGCCTCGACCAGCGTCTGGAACTCGTAGCCGGCGGGCAGGCCGACGAAGCGCACGTTGTCGCGCTCGCTGCCCTTCTCCCGCAGCACGATCGTAGGTGCCCGCGCGATGCCGCGGGCGCGGGCGTCCTCGTCGGCGCCGAGCGAGCGCTCGACGACCGACAGCCGCTCGGAGGTGTCCGCCACCTCGCGCACGAGCTGCAGGGTCGCCTGCTCCTCGCCCGCGGGCTCCTGGCCGGGCACCACCACGCGGCTCGAGGTGTACACGAGCATCTCGACGTCGCGTTCGATGGGCTGGAAGGCTTCGTTCAGCTGCGTGCGCAGGTTGTCGTCGATGAACCGGTCCATGGCCCGGAGTATACCCCCATGGGGTACCAGATGGGAAGTCGCATGGACGACCTCGCGTCCTACGCGCAGCCGTCCTCACGGAACAGGGCCATGCGCCGCCGATCCGCGATCGTCAGTACGTCGTCCCGACCATGCCGCCGTCGACCAACAGCATTTGCCCCGTGACGTAGGCGGCCTGCGCCGAGCAGAGGTAGGCCGCCGCGGATGCGATCTCCTCCGGCGCCGCGAAGCGCCGGGCGGGGATCGTCGAGACGAGCCGCGCCCGCGCGTAATCGTCGGCGAAGAGCTCGTCGAGGCGCTCCGTGAGCGTGTAGCCTGGCGCGACCGAGTTCACCGTGACCCCGTGCTCGGCGACCTCATTCGCGAGCGTGCGCGCGAACGCCGTCACGCCCGATCGGAAGGCGTTCGACAGCGTCAGGTTGGCGATCGGCTCCTTCACCGACAGGCTGGTGACGAACACGACACGGCCCCAGCCGGCCGCCTTCATCGCCGGCACCACGCCGCGCGCCAGCCGCACGGCCGACATCAGCGTCAGCTCGAAGCCGCGCGCCCAGGCGGCGTCGTCGAGCGTCTCCGCCGGGCCCGTCGGCGGGCCCCCGGCGTTCGCCACCAGGATCGCCGGGTCGCCCACGGCCTCCCTCGTGGCGGCGAGCAGCGACTTGACGTGCTTGAGTTCCGAGACGTCGCCCGCGACCGGGTGCACCTCGGCACCCAGCGCGCGCAACCGCTCGGCGGCCTCGCCCAGCGCTCCCGCGTCTCGCGCGTTGACGACGAGGCGGACGCCTTCCGCCGCCAAGGCCGACGCCACCGCGAAGCCGATGCCCTTGGAGGCGCCCGTGATGAGGGCGGTCTTGCCAGCGATCTGGAGGTCCATGGGCGTCAGCCTACACGAGCGCGCCACGGCACGGTGGCGAGCGCCGCGACGTCGCGCGCCCCGACGAGTTGCATCACCAGCCGAAGCTCCTCGATCACCTCCACCAGCGCCGCCTCCACCGCCTCCGCCGAGTCCAGCGCCGGCCCGAGCAGCGGGCGCGCGACGGCGGCGACCCGTGCGCCCAACGCCACCGACTTGGCGACGTCCAGGCCACTGCGCACGCCGCCGGACGCCACGAGCGGCATGCCGGGGAGCGCCTCGCGGACCTCGAGGAGGGCGTCCACGGTGGGCAGGCCCCACTCGACGAGGTCCGGCCGCCGCACCTCACCGTCGCGCAGCAGCGCCTCCACCCGCGCCCACGAGGTGCCGCCGGCGCCCGCGACGTCGACCGCGGCGAAGCCCACCCGCGCGACCGAGCGGGCGACCGCGCCGGTGATGCCGTGGCCGACCTCCTTGAGCAGCACGGGCGTGCCCACCTCGGGCACCACCTCCGCGAGCCGCGTCGTCACGCCCCGCCAGCGCACGTCGCCGCCGGGCTGCAGCGCCTCCTGCAGGGGGTTGACGTGGAAGGCGAGGGCGTCCGCCCCCACCTCCTCGACCGCGCGCCTGGCCTCCGCGACGCCGTAACCGCGCAGCAACTGCGCGGCCCCCAGGTTGCCGACGATGAGCGCATCGGGCGCCACGTCGCGCACCTCGAAGCTGGTCCTGGCCGCGGGCTCCTCGAGCATGACGCGCTGCGAACCGAGCATCAGGCCCACGCCGAGCCGCTGCGCCGCCACCGCCAGGTTGCGGTTGATCGACCGCGCCTTCTCGGCCCCGCCGGTCATCGCGCCGATCAGCAACGGCGCCCGCAGGCGCCGGCCCAGGAAGACCACGGAGGTGTCGACCTCGTCCAGGTCGAGCTCGGGCAGCGCACGATAGGGCAGGTCGACGCGCTCGAAGCCGGGGGTGCGGGTCGTGTACTCGACGGGTCCCTCGAGGCAGGCCTGCAGGTGGTGGAGCTTGCGGCGCGCGAGGGGGGTGGCGTCGTCCATGCGTCGAGTCTATGCGCACGATACCGGCGTGCGAAGTAGGCGGCAGGCGCCGCGCGGACCGTCGGCTACAGTGAGGCATGCTCCCACGCCACGGGCGGCTTTGGCGCGCCCTGCTCCTCGTTTCGCTCGCCACGCTGGTCGTGACCGGCTGCGACTTCTTTCGGCCCGCGCGCCTGACCGTGACGCCGGCCACCGCCTACGTCGACCTCAGCGCCGGCCCGCGCAGCGCGGTGTTCACGGTGCGCAACGACGGTCCCGCCAGGTCGCGCCTCGAGTGGGCCTTCACGTCGTCGAGCCTGACGGCCTACCCCGCGGCCGGGACGCTCGCGGGCGGCGGCGCGCAGGAGGTCGTCGTCGCCCTGCCTGCCAGCGCGGGCGTCGGCACCTTCACCGGCGACTTCGCCGCCGACGACACGAGCGTCCCGATCATCCTGGTGTCCTACGTGGACGTGGCCTGCGAGCCGGAGCTGGCGTTCGCGGCCCAGGCGAGCGCGGCCGACGAGGTCCTCGTCGGCTACCGCGACGACGTCGGGGGACTCGGCCTCACGCGCTCCTCGGCGAGCGACGCCGCGGCCGCCGTCGTCGTGGCGGCCGGCGGCACGGTGATCCGCCGCGGGCTCGGCAGCGAGCACGACCTCGTCCGCGCGCCACCGGGGGGGCGCGACGCGCTGATCGACGCGCTGCGGCGGCGTCCCGAGGTCGCCTACGCGGTGCCCAACGCCCCCATCTCTCGTGCCGCGGCGCCGAACGACCCGTTCTACGACCGGCAGTGGAACCTGAGCGCCTTCGGCGCCGAGCCCGCGTGGTCGGTGGTCGACGCCGCCACGCCGCCGGCCGAGGTCGTCGTCGCCGTCATCGACGACGGGGTCGCGGTCGACCACCCGGACTTCGCCGGCGCCCTGCTGCCGGGCTGGGACGTCTTCGACGGCGACGGCGACGTGCGCAACTGCACCGACCACGGCACCCACGTCGCCGGGATCGTCGTCGCCGCGCGCGGCGACGCGGTCGGGGTGGCGGGCGCCGCCTCGACGCCGTGGGTCCGAGTCCTACCGGTCAAGGCCTGGCCGAACACCGCGGACGCGACCGCGACGACGACCCTCGACGCGGTCACGCGCGCCATGCGTTGGGCCGGCGGGTTGAGCGTGGCCGGCCTGCCCGCCAACCCGAACCCGGCCCAGGTGATCAACATGAGCCTGGGGACGTCCAGCGGAGGCACCTCCACCGCGTTCGCAACGGTGATCGATGAGCTCGAGGCCCTGGGCGTCGTGGTCGTAGCCGCCGCCGGCAACGCCGGGACCGGCGCGCTCGACCAACCCGCCGGCTCCGGCGCGATCGCCGTGGGCTCCGTCGACCACGACTACCTGCGCAGCACCTTCAGCAACTTCGGTCCGGGCTTGACGCTGATGGCGCCCGGCGGTTACGCGCCCTCGGGTTCGACCTGCCCGGCGATCACCAGCACGGGCATCGACTACTTCTCCGGCACGGCGACCCACACCTGGACCTGCAAGGCCGGCACCTCGATGGCGACGCCCTACGCTGCTGCTGCCGCCGCCCTGCTGATGGGCGTCGAGCCCGAGTACCGGGGCGACCCAGACGCCGTCGAGGCGCGCCTGGCGGGCACCGCAGCGCTTCTCCGCCCACCCGGCTACGACGCCGAGGCCTACGGCGCCGGGGTCCTCTGCCTCGACGCGCTGCTGACGACCACCAGCGTCTGCGGCACACCCGTGGCCCCCTAGGCGCCGTCACGGGAACAGCGCTACAGCAGTAGCGACGCCACCCGCAGCGCCTGGCCTAGCGCCCAGGCGAACGCCAGCGCGCCGGCGGCGCCGGCGGCGGCGTCGATGCGCCGGTCGGCCGGCAGCCCTTGCCGGGCGAAGCCCCACAGGAGGCCGCCGAGCACACCGCCGACGTGCCCCCACAGCGAGACGTTGGGGATCGCCAGCGAGATGAAGCCGATCAGCAGCATCCACTGGAGCAGGCTGCCGAGCAGCTGTCGATCACCCTGGTCGCGCCTGCGGCTGACGTCGGCGAGCAGCGCGCCGGCGACGCCGAGCACGCCGCCCGAGGCGCCGACCAGCAGGACCGTGTCCCCCGCCTGCGCCACGCTCGTCAGGTAGGCACCCATGGCGGTGCCGACGGCGAAGGCCGCCACCAGGTAACCGGCCCCGCGGCGGGCCTCGACCATGCGTCCCAGGTCGAACAGCACCCACAGGTTGAAGCCGACGTGCACCAGGTTGCCGTGGACGAACGCGTAGGCGAGGAAGCGCCAGGCGGCGTCCGCCGCGGGGAAGTCGGGGACGCCGAGGACGAAGGCGGCCGCGATCGAGCTCGCGTCGATCGAGAAGCCGG
Organism: Trueperaceae bacterium; assembly: GCA_011389865.1. Taxonomy (GTDB): domain Bacteria; phylum Deinococcota; class Deinococci; order Deinococcales; family Trueperaceae; genus JAABTL01. Next base: position 134,524 of record JAABTL010000004.1, on the reverse strand, counting down.
CGATCTGCAGGCTCCCGGCGATGCGGTCGAGCAACACCTGACCGACGTACGCCAGGCCGATGACGGCGACCATCGCGACGGTCGCGCGGCTGCGACCCGCCGCGCGCAGCGGCACCGGCAGCGGGCGGCCGGCGGCCTCGAGGGCCCGCGCGTGGCGCCTGCGGCGGGCGGGCGCCGCGACCCGGTAGGCCTCGGCGTGCAGCTTGAGCGCCGCCTCGGCCTCGCCGGCCATCTCCGCGGCACGCGCGACGAGGCCGTACCAGACCTCGGGCGGCACCCCGGCCGGTGGCGTGCGCAGGGCCTCCTGCACCCGTCGCAGGTTGCCGAGCTCGGCGTCGACCATCACCTCGGCCACGACCATCGCGCGGTAGGCGATGGGATCGGGGGTCCCCGACTCGACCTCGCGCCGCAGCAGCGCGGCCGTCGCGGCGGCCTCCTGCGTCCGCCCCGACGCCAGCAGCGCCTCCACCCGCGCGACCTGGCCGGCGACCCCGGCGCGGCCGGCCGGCAGTTCGGTCGCCAGCACGGCGTCCCAGTCACCGCGCAGCGCATGCGCCTGCGCGGCCATCGCAGCGGCCTCCGTGGACGGCAGGCGGGCCAGCGCCGCATCGCCCTCGCCACGCTGCAGCGCGGCCTGAACGAGCAGGCGACGGGCGCCGTCGCGGCCGGCAGCCGACCAGTAGAGCGCCGCCACCAGGGCATCCGCGGCGCGCCACAGGCCGGCCCGCGCGAGCGCCGGCAGCGACAGCGGACCCGCCACCCAGGCGATGCCCGCGGCGAGCGCGAGCCAGCGTAGGACCGGTTCGACGGTGTAGCCGGCGAGCGTGGCCACCACCACCGCACCGGCGCCCGCGGCCGCCAACAGCGTCTTGAGCGGGAGTTCGGAGGCGAGCGGCGCGAGCCGCCGGGTCCAGCCGACGGCGGCCGCGCCGACGAGCGCGAAGGCGAGGAGCAAGAGGACGTCCTGGGTCATCCTCGTGAGCCTACCGCCACCGGCGTCCGCGGGCCGTTACGATGAGGCCATGCGACCCGTCTCGGCCCGGGCCCGAACCGCGCGGGTGCCCCGATGATCGGCATCCTCCTCGGCCTGGCCGTCGTGCTGCTGGCGTACTTCATGGGCGCGATCCCCACCGGTCTGATCGTGGCGCGCCTGCGCGGCATCGACATCCAGAAGGCGGGCTCCGGAAACATCGGCGCCACCAACGTCCTGCGATCGGTGGGTCCCTGGTCCGCGCTCGCCGTCATGTTGATCGATCCGCTGAAGGGCGTCGCGGCGGTGACGGTGCCCACCCTGCTCGGGCTCGACCCGTGGTGGGTGGTCGCCTCCGCCTTGGCGGCCGTGCTGGGCAACGGCTTCAACGTCTTCCTCCGCTTCCGCGGCGGCAAGGGCGTCGCGACCACCCTCGGCGTGTTCGCCGTCATCGACCCCTGGATCACCTTGACGGGGGTGCTGATCTTCGTGCTGACGCTGGCGTTCGGACGCATGGTCTCGCTGGCGTCGCTGGTCGCCATCTGCAGCGCGCCCATCATGCTCGTCATCGTCGGCGACGCCAGCCCATCGAAGACGCTGCTCGCCTTCGCGCTCGCGCTGCTCTCGGTGTGGCGGCACCGCGACAACCTCGTGCGCCTGGCCGCCGGCACCGAGCGGCGGCTGGGGCGGCCACGACCTGACTGACGGGCGGTCGTCACACCGGCCCCGTCCGCTCGGGCACGCCCAGCGGGGGTCCAGGTGCGAACCGCGCCAGGTCGGGTCCGCCTCGCGCCTGCTCGAGCACGAACCCCACCGGCTCAGCCGCGGACGGTCGCGGCGAGCCGCCAAGAGGCATGCCGCGAGCGCTGCACCAGCACCAGCCCGACCACGGCCACGGCGCCCCCGATCAGCGTGAGGACGCTCGGCACCTCGCCCAGCCACCACCAGGAGAGCAGCAACGCCACCACCGGGATCAGGTAGAGGAAGGACGTGACGATCGGCGCCGGCGCGCGCTGTAGCGCCACCGCGAACAGCGTGTAGGCGATCGCCGACGGGACGACGCCGAGGTGCAGCGTGGCCAGCAGCGGGCCGCTACCCGCGGACGCCAGCGCCTGTGGCAGCCCAGGGAGGAACGCCAACAGCGGGAGCGTCCCGCCCCAGGTGACGTACGCCGTGACCTCGAGCGGTCGGTAACGCCGCAGGAGCGGCCGCTGGAGCACCGCGAAGAAGGCGGTCGCCGTGGCCGACACGAGGATGAGCCCGGCGGCGGGGTGGATGACCCCGACGGCGCCGTCGCCGAGGACGATCAGCGCCACGCCCGCGAGGGCGACCGCCGTCCCCCACCAGCCGAGCGCGGGTAGCCGGTCGCCGGTCAGCCACCAGGCGATCAGTGCCGTCAGGGCCGGCGCGGTCGCGATGATCAGGCTGCTGGCGCCGGCCGAGACGTGCACCTCGCCGAAGTTGAGGGCCAGGTGGTAGGTGGCGATGCCGACCACGCCCAGCCCGAGGAACGAGGGGGCGTCGCGCCACGCCGGCCACCTGCGCGCCCCGAACGCGACGAGGAACGGCACGAACGTCAGCGACGCCACCAGGTGACGCGCCAGCGTCAGGTGCGCCGGGCCCATGCCCGCGAGCCCGAGCTTGATCGCGGGGAACGCGGAGGCCCAGAACAGCACCAGCAGCGCGAGCGCGACGAGCGTCCGGGGTTCGAGGCGCACCGGCCGTCGCCGCCGCCCTCAGGCGGTCAGCGCCACCTTCCGGCCGCAGGCGCAGCGCTCCTCGTCGCGCACCATGGTGGTCACGCCCTCGCGGTACCACAGAGCCCCGCAGTCGGGGCAGCGGACCTCGTGCCCGCTCAGCGTGGCCATCGCCTCGCCGTCGACGAAGCGCGCCTCGCCGCACCAGTGGCAGACCACCTCGGCCCCGCCGTCCTGCGCGACCATCTCGGCGCGCTCGCCGGGCGTGAGGTAGGCGACGGCGGCCAGCGCCTTCTCGTCGCTGCAGCGGCAGTGGAAGGCGAGGGGCAGCGGCTGCTGGGTGAGCAGCTCGAAGTCGAGGCCCCAGGTCAGGGTCTCCATCACCTGCAGCAGGTCCTGCCGAGCTAGCGCGTCGGTCAGCTGGCCGAACGCCCGCACGTTGGCCTCGAGCAGCGTCAGCGCGGCCTCCTCGGCGCCCGGGAGCGCCTGCAGGATGATGCCCCCGGCGCGCCGTACCCGGGTGGCCGCGGCGTCGGCGCGCTCGGCGTCGTCGTAACTCACCCCGAGCAGCACCGCCGAGGCGATCTGCTCGGAACGCGCCAGGAACGTCGCGACGTCCTCGGCGATCTCGCCCGAGGCCAGCTCGACGCTCGAGGCGTAGGGGTCGCCGTAGGGCGCGTGCGAGCGGATGACCTCGATGTGCCCGTCGCGGCCGACGGCGCCGCCGACGTCGAGCTTCCCGTCGGAGCGGGGCGGCAGCTCGACGCGCGGCTGCCGGGCGTAGCCGCGCACGGTGCCGTCGAGGCCGGCATCGGCGATGACGCCACCGAGCGGGCCGCCGCCGTCGATCTTGACGGTCACGCGATCGCGGTGGTCCTTGAGCAGCACGTGGGAGAGCAGCAGGGACGCCGTCAGCGTCCGGCCGAGGGCCGCGCCCGCGGTCATCGCCGCGTCGTGGCGCCCGAGCGCCTCGGCTACGAGGTCGGTGGTATCGGCGGCGATGACGCGCAGGGTTCCCCCCGCGGCCATCCCGCGCAACAGGTGTGCCATGGTCGGTCCTCTCACGAGCTCCTGGTCGACTGGCCGTTTCCGGCTGACCGGGAGACGAACGCGAGAGTCTACACCCGCGGGGGCCCGAAGCGTGCCTCCAGGCGATCCAAGGACGCCTTGGGCACCAGCTTGTCGACGTTGGCGCCCAGCTGGGCGATCTCCTTGATGCGGGTGCTCGACACGAACGACCAGCGGGTCGCGGTCATGACGAACAGGGTCTCGACCGCCGGGTTCATCTGCCGGTTGAGGTGGGCCACCTGCAGTTCCGCCTCGTAGTCCGAGATCGCGCGCAGGCCGCGGACGATCACCCGCGCACCGGACTGCCGGCAGAACTCCACCAGCAGGCCCTCGAACATCGCGGCCTCGACGTTCGGCAGGCCATCGATCGCCTCGCGCAGGATCGCCAGCCGCTCCTCGATGTCGAACAGCGTGGTGGGCTTCTGGCGGTTGTGCAGCACCGCCACGGTCAGCTGGTCGAAGATGCGGGCCGAGCGCTTGATGACGTCGAGATGGCCGTTGTGTAGGGGATCGAAGCTGCCGGGGTAGACGGCGCGAATCATGGCGCGAGCCTAGCAGTCCTCGGCACGAGGGTCGGCGGGCGCCGGCTCTCCCCCAGTGTCCCGCAGCTCGCGGAGGGCGACCGCGAGCGCCTCGGCCACCAGCGCATCGACCGACGCCTGGCCGGCCGCGACGGCGTCCCAGCGCTCCCCCGGGAGCGCTCCGAGCACGGCCTGCACGACCGCCTGTGCCCTCAGGCCGACGGCGAGCCGGGCTCGCGCGGCGCGCCGCTCGTGCCCCTCGCCGCTGCGCCGCAGGTGCTCCGCGTGCGCCTCGATGGCGTCCAGCAGCTCACCCACGCCGCCATCGGCGGCGACGGTCGGCGGGAGGTCGGCCGCGGCGACCCCGGCCGCCACCATCACCAGCGCGGGACGCCACACCGCGACCGGCGAGCCGACCGCGTCCCGCAGCGCGGGCGCGGCGTGCTCGAGGAGAGAGGCGCGTACCTCGCGCGCCAGCCGCTCCGCCTCGGGCCGGTCGGCCTTGGTGAGCGCGAAGACGTCGGCGATCTCCATCAGTCCGGCCTTGGCGGCCTGCACGTCGTCGCCCTGCCCCGGTGGCAACGCCACCACGGTGGTGTCGGCCACCGCCGCGACGTCGACCTCGGCCTGGCCGACCCCGACGGTCTCGAGCAGCACGACGTCGAAACCGAACGCGGCGAGCAGTGCCAGCGCGTCGAGGGCCGCCGGCGCGAGACCGCCGGTGCGCCCGCGGCTGGCCATCGAGCGGACGAAGACGCCGGCGTCGCCCGCCCAGCGCGTCATGCGCACGCGGTCGCCGAGCAGGGCGCCGCCGCTGTAGGGGCTCGACGGGTCGACGGCCAGCACCGCCACCCGCTCGCCGCGCGCGCGCCAGGCCTCGATCAGGCGGTCCGCCAGGGTGCTCTTGCCGGCGCCAGGGGCGCCCGTGAGGCCGATGATGCGGGGGGCGTCCGCGCGTTCACGGGTCGCCGACCGGGCGCCGATCAGCAGCGCCGCGCCCCGCGGGTCGGCTGCCTCCAGCCACGACAGCCCGCGCGCCAACGCCCGCGCGTCGCCGGCCAAAAAGCGTGTCAGCCACGCATCCGCCGCCTTCATGGCCGGGAGCCTACCACCCGCTCCCGGCGCCGGCCCACGTGGGCCGGCCGCCCCCCTCGTCCGCCCACCAGGCCGGCAGGCCCAGCACGGCCTCCATCGCCAAGGCCACGCCGCCCATCGTCACCGCCTCCGGGCCGAAGCGGGACGCCACCACCTCGCACCGACCGCGCACGCCGGCCAGCGCGGGCTCGCTCAGCGCGCGCTCGAGCGCCGGCAGCAGGTAGGGGGCCACGTGCGTCAGAGATCCGGCGAGCACCAGCATCTCCGGGTCGAGGAGGTCGACGACGTCGGCGGCGACCCGAGACAGCAGCGCCCCCACCTCGTCGAGCACCTCCAGCGCGCGCGGATCGCCGGCCGCCGCGGCGGCCGCCACCCCGGCGTAGCCGCGGACGGCCAGCCCCCGCTCGCCCAGCTGGGCGACGAGCGCCTTCTCGGAGAGGTACGCCTCGAGGCAGCCGCGATCGCCGCAGCCGCACGCGCGCCCGCCTGGAACCACCGTCACGTGCCCGATCTCGCCGGCATAACCGCCCGCGCCACGCTGCAGCCGGCCGCCGAGGTAGAGCGCGCCGCCCACCCCCGAGTGGCCCGCGATGAGGACGAAGTCGTCGGCGTCCCGTGCCGCGCCGAAGAGCTTCTCCGCGAGCGCAGCGGCCTTGGTGTCGTTGTCGACCGCCACCGGCACCCGCCAGCGCTCGGCGAGCCTGGCGCGCAACGGCACGTCGCGCCAGCCGAGGTTCGGCCCGAAGGCCAAGCGGCCGTCGTGGGCCATGAGGGCGGGCACCCCGACACCGATCGCCCGGACGCCGTCCCAGCCCACGCCGACGTCGTGCAGCAGCTCCTCCACGCCACCTCGAAGGGAATCGATCGCGGCATCGGGACCCTCGTCGACCGGACCCTGCCAGCTCCCGACCGGCTCCCCCGCCAGCGACGTCGCCAGCAGCTGCAGCGCGTCCGGCTCGAGCCGCGCGCCGACGAGCAGGCCCGCGTCACGATCGATCGTCAGGCGCGTCGGCGGGCGCCCGCTGCGGCCCGCCCTCGGCACCTTGGATGCCAACAGCCAGCCGTCCTGACGCAGTTGGCGCACGACGGCGGACACCGTCGCCGGGTCGAGACCGGTGGCCTCGACCAGTTCGCCCTGGCTCGCCTCGCCCGCGAGGCGCAACGCGTGGAATACGCGCGCGACGTTGAGGCGGCGCACGAGGGCCGGGTTGAGACGCTGGCGAGGACGCCGCATCGGGTCCTCTCGGGCCGACGAGGGACCGCGGTCACCTTGACTCGCTTCGGGCATGCTGCTACCCTACCACTTAATTAGACACTCGTTCGAACTCACCGGGTGGGCGCCACGCTGAGCGCCCCGTGGCCCGCGAAGCTCGACCGGGAAGCGTCTTGGAGCCCGAAGGGGGGCCCGCGATGGCGCACGGACCGATCCTCAGCGGCGTCGGCCTCAGCAAGTCCTTCGGACCCATCGAGGTCCTCCACGCCGTCGACGTCGACGTGCGCCCCGGAGAGGTCCACGCGCTGGTCGGCGAGAACGGCGCCGGCAAATCGACGCTGATGAAGCTGCTCTCCGGCTACCACCCGGCGAGCGCGGGTGAGGTCGTGCTCGACGGTCGCCCGGTGAAGTTCGCGGACTCGAACGCCGCCGAGGCGGCGGGCATCGTGCTGATCCACCAGGAGCTCAACCTGGTGCCCGACCTCACCGTCGAGGAGAACGTCTTCCTCGGCCGCGAGCCGCACCGCTTCGGCTTCGTCGACCGCCCCGCCGCGCGCCGCGCCACCGCCGAACTCCTCGCCACGCTGCGCACCGAGGTCCCCGTCACCCGCCGCGTGCGCGAGTTGTCCGTGTCGCAGGCGCAGATGGTCGAGATCGCCAAGGCCGTGTCGCGCGAGGTGCGCGTCCTGTGCATGGACGAGCCCACCGACGTGCTCACCGGCCGCGAGACCGAGGTGCTCTTCGACCTGGTGCGGCGCCTGACCGCCGACGGCGTCGCCATCCTCTACGTGTCGCACAAGCTCGACGAGATCATGGCGATCGCCGACCGGGTCACGATCCTGCGCGATGGCCACAAGATCGGCACCTTCGACGTCGCCGACCTCACGCCCGCCGAGATGGCGCGGCGCATGGTGGGCCGCGAGCTCGCCGACATGTACCCCCCGAAGCCTGCGGTGCCCGACGACGCGCCGGTCGCCCTCGAGATCGAGGGGCTCGACGTGCCCGGCTTCGTTCACGGCGCGAGCCTGCGGGTGCGGCGCGGCGAGGTGCTCGGCGTCGCGGGGCTCGTCGGCGCCGGGCGTACGGAGCTCTTCGAGGGCGCGCTCGGGCTGCGGCCGGCCCACGGCTCGGTGCGCAAGGACGGCCAGCCGGTGCGCTGGCGTCACCCCGAGGACGCCAAGCTCGACCGCGTCGCCTACCTGACCGAGGACCGCAAGGCGAAGGGCCTGCTCCTGGCCAAGAACCTGCGCGAGAACGTGACGCTGCAGTCGCTGGAGCGCTTCGCCCGCCCGTTCGTCGACCAGCGCGCGGAGCAGCAGGCACTGGAGCGTTCCGCCCGCGAGTTCGACGTGCGCGTCGCGCGGCTCGACGTCGAGGCCGCTGCGCTGTCGGGCGGCAACCAGCAGAAGATCGTGCTGGCCAAGCTCATGCTCACCGAGCCGGACGTCGTCATCCTCGACGAGCCGACGCGCGGCATCGACGTCGGCACCAAGCGGCAGATCTACTTCTACGTCGGCGAGCTGCTGGCCAAGGGCGTCGCCGTCGTGCTGATCTCGAGCGAGTTGCCGGAGATCCTCGGCCTCGCCCACCGCGTCGTCGTCATGCACGACGGCGTCATCACCGGCACCCTCGACGGGGCCGGCCTCGACGAGGAGACCGTGATGGCCTACGCGACCGGGCTGCGGCGCGACCCGATCCCCGCGACCCTGGAGAGCCCCCGTGTCCACGCCTGAGACCGCCGCCGCCCCGAGCTGGCGCGCCCGCCTGCGGCGGGTGCCGTGGCAGCAGCTCACGCCCCTCGCCGGCCTGGTGCTGCTGGTCGTCGTCGGCGCGCTGATGCACCCCGCGTTCCTGACGTCCACCAACCTGTTCAACGTGCTGACGCGCTCGGCGTTCATCGGCATCATCGCGGTCGGGGGCACCTTCGTCATCATCGGTGGCGGCATCGACCTGTCGGTGGGCTCGATGGCGGCCTTCCTGTCGGGCGCGATGATCCTGCTGATGAACGGTCTCCACGATGGCACCCTCTCGCCCGTCGGCGTCGTGCTCGTCGGCGTCGGCCTGGTGCTCGGGTCGGGCCTGCTGGCGGGCGCCGCCAACGGACTGGCGATCACCCGCGGGCGCATCGAGCCGTTCATCGTCACGCTCGGCACGCTGGGCATCTTCCGCTCGCTGGTGACCTACCTCGCCGATGGCGGCACGATCTCGCTGGATTTCGCGCTGCGCGGCGTCTACCGGCCCGTCTTCTACGGCTCCTTCCTGGGGATCCCCATCCCGGTCTGGGCGTTCGCCGTCGTCGCCGTCCTGGGCGCGATCCTGCTGCACCGAACACGCTTCGGGCGCTACGTGCGGGCGATCGGCTCCAACCAGGAGGTCGCCCGCTACGCCGCCATCCGCGTCGCCCGCATCCGCACCCTGACGTACGTCATCCAGGGCCTGTGCGTGGCGATCGCCGTCGTTCTGTACGTGCCCCGCCTCGGCTCCGCCTCGGCCTCGACCGGCATCCTGTGGGAACTCGAGGCGATCGCCGCCGTGATCATCGGCGGCACCGCCCTCAAGGGCGGCTCGGGTCACATCTGGGGCACCGTCGTGGGCGCCATCATGCTCTCTCTCATCGGCAACGTGCTCAACCTCACGAGCGCGATCAGCGAGTACCTCAACGGCACCGTGCAAGGCCTGATCATCATCGGTGCCGTGTTCCTGCAGCGCGGCCGGCAGGGCCGCTGAGAGGAGGCCGATCCGACGAACCGCCCGCCACCACCCCCGACCGCCGGCCGCGGCGCCCCTCGCCGCCGCCCCCCGTTTCCCCCTCACCTGCCCCTGGAGGCCTCATGAACCGCTCCTTCCGCATCCTCGCCGTCGTCGCCGCCCTGGCGTTCGGCGTCGCCTTCGCCCAGACCATCGTGATCGGCGTCTCGATCCCGGCCGCGACCCACGGCTGGACCGGCGGCGTGAACTGGTGGGCCGCACAGACCGAGGCCCGCCTCGAAGCGGCCTACCCGAACCTGGACATCGTCATCAACACCGCCGGCAGCCCCGGCGAGCAGGCGGACGACATCGAGGACCTCATCGCGATCAACCAGATCGATGCCCTCGTCATCCTGCCGTTCGAATCCGACCCGCTCACCGAGCCGGTCGCCAGCGTCAAGGACCGCGGCATCTTCGTGACGGTCGTCGACCGCGGGCTGTCGCGGCCCGGCATCGAGGACGTCTACGTCGCCGGCAATAACACCGTGATGGGCCAGGTCTCCGCCGAGTACATCATCGATCGCCTGGGCGGCGAGGGCAAGATCGTCGTCCTGCGCGGCATCCCGACCACCATCGACAACGAGCGCTTCGACGCCTTCATGGCGCTCGTCGAGGAGACCGACATCGAGGTCCTCGACAGCCAGTACGCCAACTGGAACCGCGACGACGGCTTCGAGGTCATGCAGGACTTCCTCACCCGCTTCCCCGAGATCGACGCGGTGTGGGCGCAGGACGACGACATCGCCCTCGGCGTGGTCGAGGCGCTGCGCCAGGCCGGCCGCGATGACGAGCTGTTCGTCGTCGGCGGCGCCGGCATGAAGGAGATCATCAAGGGCGTCATGGACGGCGACGAGCTGATCCCGGTCGACGTCCTCTACCCGCCGGCGATGATCGCCACCGCCATGGAGGTCACCGCCCTGAAGTTCGTCTCCGACGTGCCGATCCTGGGCCGCTACATCCTCGACAGCACCCTGATCACGCCGGAGAACGCCGCCGACTACTACTTCCCCGACAGCCCCTTCTGAGCGCCTGAGACAGCGTTGAGGCGGGGCGGCCGCCGGCCCGCTCCGGGCCCCGCGGCCGCCCCGCTCCACGTCTCGACCGCCCCGACCCGCGCCCCGCGCCACGCGCGGACCCGCGCGAAGCGCGGACCCGCGCCGCACGATCCGGAGGCACGCATGCCCCGCCCCGTCACCCTGTTCACCGGCCAATGGGCCGACCTCCCCCTCGCCGAACTCGCCCCGCTCGCCAAGGAGATGGGCTACGACGGCCTCGAACTCGCCTGCTGGGGCGACCACCTCGACGTGCACAAGGTGCTCGACGAGCCCGGCTACGCCGAGGACCGCCTCGAGCTGCTGGCGAGCCATGACCTGAAGCTCTTCGCCATCTCGAACCACCTCGCCGGCCAGGCCGTGTGCGACCCGATCGACGAGCGCCACCAGAGCATCCTGCCGGCGCACGTGTGGGGCGACGGCGACCCCGAGGGCGTGCGCCAGCGCGCGGCCGAGGAGATGATCGCCACCGGCCGGGCGGCCGCCAAGCTCGGCCTGAAGATCGTCAACGGCTTCACCGGCTCCTCGGTGTGGCACGCGCTCTACGCCTTCCCGCCCACCTCGCAGGCGTACTGGCAGGCCGGCTTCGACGACTTCGCCCGCCGCTTCACGCCCATCCTCGACGCCTACGCCGAGTCCGGCGTGCGCTTCGGCCTCGAGGTGCACCCCACCGAGATCGCCTTCGACATCGCCTCCGCGGAGCGCGCGATCGAGGCTCTCGGCGGCCACCCGGCGTTCGGCTTCAACTACGACCCCTCGCACCTCGGCTACCAGGGCGTCGACTACGTCGCGTTCCTGCGCCGCTTCGCCGACCGCATCGTGCACGTCCACATGAAGGACGCCTGGTGGGGCCGCGGCGACGGCAGCGCCGGCGTGTTCGGCGGCCACACCGACTTCGGCGACGCGCGCCGCTACTGGGACTTCCGCAGCGTCGGCCGCGGCGACGTCGACTTCGAGGAGATCATCGTCGCGCTCAACGACATCAACTACCAGGGCCCGCTGTCGGTCGAGTGGGAGGACGTGCGCATGGACCGCGTCCACGGCGGCGCCGAGTCCGCGGCGTTCTGCAAGCAGGTCGACTTCGCTCCCTCGGGCGTGGCGTTCGATGCCGCCTTCGCCGAAGGCAAGCCTTCGGGCGAGGACGACGGATGAACCGCCGGCTGCGCTACGGCATGGTGGGCGGCGGCGAGGGCGCCTTCATCGGCGCCGTCCACCGGCACGCGATGGCGCTCGACCACCGCTACGCCTTCACCGCCGGCGCGCTCTCCTCCACCCCGGACAAGGCGCGCCGCTCCGGCGCCGCGCTGGGCCTGCCGGACGACCGCAACTACCCCACCTGGGAGGCGATGCTCGAGGGCGAGCTGGCGCGACCCGCCGAGGAGCGCATCGACCTCGTCGCCATCGTCACCCCCAACCACGTGCACTACCCGGTCGCCAAGGCCTTCGCCGACGCCGGCATCCACGTCGTCTCGGACAAGCCGCTGGTCCACACCTCCGAGCAGGCCGACGACCTCGTCGCCACGGTCGCGCGCACCGGGGTCGTGTTCGCCGTCACCTACAACTACACCGGCTACCCGATGGTCAAGGAGGCGCGCGCGCTGATCCGCGACGGCGCGATCGGCCGGCTGCGCAAGGTCATCGTCGGCTACCACCAGGGCTGGCTGGCGACCAAGCTCGAAGAGGAGGGCGCCAAGCAGGCCGAGTGGCGCACCGATCCCGCCCGCAGCGGGGCGGCCGGAGCCATCGGCGACATCGGCTCACACGCCGAGAACCTCGTCGCGACCGTCACCGGCCTCGAGATCGAGGCGATCTGCGCCGACCTGACCACCTTCGTGCCCGGCCGCCGCCTCGATGACGACGGCAACCTGCTGCTGCGCTTCGCGGGTGGCGCCAGGGGCGTGCTGGTGGCCTCGCAGATCGAGATCGGCCACGAGAACGACCTCGTGCTGCAGGTGTACGGCGAGACCGGCTCGCTCACCTGGCGCCAGGAGGACCCGAACGCGCTGTGGCACGCCCCGCTCGACGGCCCCGTGCGGCTCCTGCGCCGCGGCAACGGCTACCTCGGGCCGGACGCGAGCCGCTTCACCCGCCTGCCCGCGGGCCACCCCGAGGCCTTCTTCGAGGCCTTCGCCAACGTCTACGTCGAGGTGGCCGACGCGATCGAGCGGCACGCGCGCGGCGAGGACCCGGCGGGCGACTACCCCACCGTGAGCGACGGCGCCCGTGGCGTGCGCTTCATCGAACGCACCGTCGCCAGCGCGGCCAGCGACGCCAAGTGGACCGCGTTCTGAAGGAGACGGCCATGGATCCCTATACCCCGACCCCAGCGGACCGCTTCACCTTCGGGCTGTGGACCGTCGGCAACGTCGGTCGCGACCCCTTCGGCGAGCCGACCCGCCCGCCGCTGGACCCCACCCACACCGTCGCCAAGCTCGCCGAGCTCGGCGCCTACGGCGTCAACCTGCACGACGCCGACCTGGTGCCCGACGGCAGCAGCGCCAGCGAGCGGGACCGCATCGTCGCGCGCTTCAAGCGCGCCCTCGACGACCATGGGCTCGTGGTGCCGATGGCGACCACCAACCTCTTCACCGACCCGGTGTTCAAGGACGGCGCCTTCACCAGCGCCGACGCCCGCGTGCGCCACTACGCGATCGCCAAGACCATGCGCGCGATGGACCTCGGGGTCGAGCTCGGCGCCCGCACCTACGTCTTCTGGGGCGGCCGCGAGGGCGCCGAGGTCGACGGCGGCGACAAGCTGCTCGACGCCCTCGCCTGGTACCGCGACGCGCTCGACTACCTGAGCGACTACGCGCGCGGGCAGGGCTACGACCTGCGCTTCGCGCTCGAGCCCAAGCCCAACGAGCCGCGCGGCCACGCGTTCCTGCCGACGGTGGGCAGCGCGCTCGGCTTCATCGCGACGCTGCAGCATCCGGAGATGGTCGGCCTCAACCCCGAGCTGGCCCACGAGACGATGGCCGGGCTGTCCTTCCCGCACGCGATCGCGGCCGCGATCGACGCCGGCAAGCTGTTCCACGTCGACCTCAACGACCAGATCATGGGCCGCTTCGACCAGGACCTGCGCTTCGGCGCGGAGAACCTCAAGACCGCGTTCTTCACCGTGCTGCTGCTCGAGGAGCACTACGACGGCCCGCGCCACTTCGACGCGCACGCCCTGCGCACCGAGGACGAGGACGGCGTGTGGGCCTTCGCGGCGGGCTGCATGCGGACCTACAAGATGCTGGCGGAGAAGGCGCGCCGCTTCCGCGCCGATCCCGAGATCGCGGAGGCCCTGGCCGCCTACCGCGCGGACGACCCGGACGGCGCCTGGCCCCCGCGCTACACGGCCGAACACGCCGCGGCGCTCAAGGCGCGCGCGTTCGAGCTCGAGCCCCTGCGGCGGCGCGGCCCCGGCCTGGAGCGCCTCGACCAGCTGACCGTCGAGCTCCTGCTCGGCGTGCGGTGAGCGCCGTGGCAGACGCCGCTCACGACCGGGTGCTCGGCGTCGACGTCGGCACCTCGGGCGTCGGGGTCGTCGCGCTCGACCGCGAGGGGCGGGCGGTGGCGCGCGCCGATCACGGCGTGCCGCTGCTGACCCCGCAACCGGGCTGGACGGAGCAGGACCCGGCCACCTGGCTGGCCGCCGCCGAGGCGGGCCTGCGCGACGTCGTGGCCGAAGTGGGTGCCGACCGCATCGCCGCGATCGGCCTCTCCGGCCAGATGCACGGCATGGTCCCGCTCGACGCGGACGACCAGGTGGTGCGGCCCGCGCTGCTGTGGAACGACCAGCGCACCGGCGACGCCGTCCGCGAGATCGAGGCGGCGATCGACCGCGGGCGCCTGATCGCGCGCACCGGCAACCCGGCCATCACCGGCTTCCAACTGCCCAAGGTGGTGTGGCTGCGGCGGAACGAGCCCGACGCCTTCCGGCGCACGGCCCGCGTGCTGCTCCCGAAGGACTACCTCGGCTTCCACCTCACCGGCGAGGCCGTGGCCGAGCCGGCGGACGCCTCGGGCACGGGCGCCTACCACCTCGCCGCCGGGGCCTGGGACGACGAGGTCCTGAACGCGCTCGACCTCGACGTCGGCCTGTGGCCCCGCCTGGTGCGCTCCGACGAGGTGGTGGGCGGCCTGCTCGCCTCGGTCGCGGGGCGCATCGGCCTGCCGCCGGGCACCCCGGTGGTCGCTGGCGCGGGCGACAACGCCGCCGCGGCGACGGGCCTGGCGCTCGGCCGCGCCCACCCCGAGGTGGGGAGCGTCAGCCTGGGGACCTCCGGCGTGCTCTTCGCGGCGCTCGACGCGCCCACGCCCGAACCCGAGGGGCGCGTGCACCTCTTCGCCCACGCGGACGGCGGCTTCAACCTGCTGGGCGTCACGCTCGCCGCCGGCGGCAGCCTGCGCTGGTACCGCGACACCTTCGCGCGCGATCGCGGCTTCGACGAGCTGATGGCCGTCGCCGCCGACGCGCCGGCGGGCGCGGGCGGCGTCACCTACAAGCCGTACCTCGCGGGCGAGCGCACGCCGCACCTGCGGCCCGACCTGCGCGGGTCGTTCCACGGCCTGTCGCTGGCGACGACCGAAGGGCACGTCGTGCGTGCCGTCCTGGAGGGGGTGGCCTTCTCGCTGCGCGAAGCGCTGGACGTCATGGCGCCGCTCGCGCGACCCGCACGCTGGCTGGCCACCGGCGGCGGGGCCGCCTCCGACCTGTGGCTGGGCATCGTGGCCGACGCCCTCGCGTCGCCGGTGGCCCGCCCGATCGGGCCGGACGGCGAGGTGGCCGAGGTCGGCGCCGCCGAGGGGGCCGCATGGCTCGCCTGGCGCGCCATGGACCACGCGCCGGCGCGCGGCCCGCGTGCGGCGCGTTGGGTCGAGCCCGACCCGGCGCGCGCCGAAGCCACCGCCGCGGCCTTCGCGCGCTACCGGCCGCTCGGGATCTAGCCGGACGGGGCGGGCCGCGGCCGCGAGGTCGCGGCCCTCGTCGTCGGCCGCGCCACGCCTGGGGCACGGCGCGCGAAGCGCCCCGCGAGGTCGATCACCACGGACTCCAGCGCCCACGCGGGGTCGCGCCCCGTCTTCATCGCCACGTCGGCAGCGACCGCCCGCGCCGCCAGGTCGACGAGGGCGGGCTCGTCGAGGCCGCGGGCCACGCGGAGCGCCTTCTTCGTCGGGTAGGGGGACGACTTCAGCTCCCGCGCGGCGGCCTCGGGCGTCACCTGAGGATCGCGCAGCGCCAAGGCGGCGCAGCGCACGACCAGGTCGATCTGCCACGCGAGGACGGCCATCACCCGGACCGGCGCCTCCCCTGCCTCGAGCAGGCCCCGGGCGATGCGCAGCGCCGACGCGGCGTCGCCCGCGGCGATCGCGTCGGTCAGGTCGAAGGCGCTCCTGGACGCCGGCCGGTGGGCGATGGCGCTCGCCCGCTCCGGGGTGATCGCGCCATCGAGCAGCCCGAGCTTGGCCACCTCGCCCGCGATGCCCGGCAGGTCCTCCCCGAACAGATCGACCAGCGTGCCGGCGACGTCGCCGCTCACGATCACGCCCGCCGCCTCGAGCTCCTGCGCCACCCAGCGCGTCAGGTTGCCGAAGCGCGGCGTCGGCAGGACCCGCAACTGCCCGAGGTCGCGCCAACGCTTCTGGCGTGCCGCCGTCGCGGACGCATCGAGAACGACCGCGTCCACGCCGCCGGCGGCGAGTGCCTCGCCGTGACCGGCGAGTGCCTCGCCGTGACCGGCGAGGGTATCGATCACCGCCGTCCGCTCGGCGTTCTGCCCCGCGCCGGCGAACGCCTCGTCGAGGTCGATGAACAGCGCCACGCGACCGAACAGGCCGCCCTGCCCGAGCGCCTCGCGTACCTGGTCGGCCTGCAGCCCCTCGTCGAGGCGCACGACCTCGAGCGCGGGGTCACCCTCGCGCAGCGCGGCCAGCGCGTCCAGGGCGGCGCGGCGAGCGAGGAACGCATCGCCGGCGAACACCTGCAGCATCGGCTCAGAGCCTCACGGCCCGCAGCGCCACGAGCATCGCGTCCGCGTGCGGGAAGCGCGCCTCGGGCTCGCGGGCGAGCGCCCGGTCGACGACCGGCGCCAGCGCCTGCGCGGCGGCCGGCAGCGGCGCGCGCGGCACGCGGTCGTCCCCCACCAGCCAGCGCAGCACCTGCGAACCGTACGGCGGCTCGCCCGTCAGCGCGTGGTACAGCACGGCGCCGACGCCGTAGATGTCGGAGCGGTGGTCGGTGCGCACGCCCTGGAACTGCTCCGGCGCCATGTAGTTGGGGGTGCCCAGCAACTCCTGGTCGCCGGTGATGGCGGTGAGCGCGAGGTCCTTGGCGAAGCCGAAGTCCGTCAGCAGCGCATGCTCCCCCTTGAGCAGCACGTTGCCGGGCTTGACGTCGCAGTGCACGACGCCCTGCAGGTGCGCGTGATCGAGCGCCTGCAGCAGGTCGGCGACCACCCGAACGGCGCGAACGGGCGGCAGCGCGCCGCCGGCGAGCACCGACGCCAGGTCGCTGCCCGCCACGTAGCCGTAGACGAGGTTGCCGTCGAAGGCGGCCAGCAGGGGCACGATGTTGGGGTGGTCGAGCTTGCGCACGACGTCCGCCTCGCGCTCCAACCGCCGCGCCACCTCGGCCGACACGCCCACCAGCCGCTTCACCACCACCAAGCGGTCGTGCCAGCGCGCCAACTCGACCCGCACCAGGCCCCGCTGGGACAACACCCTGACCGTCTCGAGCATCGCCGAACGCTAACACGTGGCCCCGCACGGGCGTCGGGGACGGGCGCCGGCCGCGCGCCTCGGCCGGCCCTCCGCCCGGCCGCGCGCGCGCCGGGCCTCACCGCCCCACCGGCGCCGGCGGCGGGAAGGGCGAGCGCAACGCCCCTTCGGCGCGCGTGGTGCGCACCGCCACCCCGTGGGCCGCCAGCCGTTCGAGCACGCTGGCGGCCGGGTGGCCGTAGCGGTTCTCGCCGACCGACACCCACGCCCACGCCGGCTGCGCCGCGCGCAACAGCGCCTCCGAGGTGCTCGACGCCGAACCGTGGTGGGGGGCGAGCAGGAGCGGCGTCGGCGGGACCGCCAAGCGCGCCTCGACCGCCGCCGGCGCATCGCCGAGCAGCAACGCCCACGGGGCGCCCCGCCAACGCACGAGCAGCCCCACGGCGTCCTCGTTCGGCTCGCCCGAGGCGGCGTGGGTGGGGTGCAGGACGTCGAGATCGAGGCTTCCGACGCGGTAGGTCTCGCCGCGGCGGGCCTGGACGACCGGCACGCCGCGCTCGGCGGCCGCCCGCATCAGCTCGACGAAGACGGTCCGCTCCTCCGCGGGGTGCCCGATGAGCAACGCGCCGACGGGGAAGCTGCGCAGCACCGCCGTCAGCCCCTCCATGTGGTCGGCGTCGGCGTGGGTGGCGACCACCAGCGGCAGCGCGCCGATGCCGAGGGCGCGCAGCGCGGGGACCACCGTGCGGGCGCCGACGTCGAAGTCGGAGAACGGGGTCCCGCCGCCGTCGACCAGCACCGCCTGACCCCGGGCCAGCCGGACGACGACGGCGTCCCCCTGCCCGACGTCGAGCGCGATCAGGTCCGGTGTTCCCCACGCCGGCGGCACCACGACGGTCACCATGCCAGCGGCCCACGCCACCGTCAGCGCCCGCCGGCCCCGCCAGGCGCCGCGCAACCCGGCCACCAGGGCCACCGATCCGAGCGCGAAGGCCGCGTGCCCGACCGCCGACACCTCGCCCCACGGGAGGGCGGGCGCGCGCGACGCCAGCTCGGCGAGCCGCAGCAGCGCCGCCGCGACCGGGCCGGTGAGGCGGTTGACGAGCTCGGCGGCCCCCTCGTGGAGCAGGCCGGCCAGGCCGGCGAGGAACCCGAGCGGCACCAGCAGGCTCGCCAGCGGCACCGCGACGAGGTTGGCGAGCGGCGCCACCAGCGGCACGGCGCCGAAGCTGGACGCCACCAGCGACCCCGTCGCCCACTGCGCCGTCACGCCGACGGCCGCGGCGCCGCGCACCCAGGCGCCGGCGCGACCGCCCCAGGCGCCTCCGCGCGCGGCCAGCGGCGCGGCGGCGAGGCCCATGCCCAACACCGAGAGGTAGGAGAGCTGGAAGCCGAGGTCGCCGAGCCAGCCCGGCCGCGCCAGCAGCGACGCCGCCGCGGCCAGCGACAGGTGACTGCCCCAGCCAGCGCCGCCGACGCCGAAGGCGCGGCCGAGGAGGGCCGCCGCCACCATCGCGGTCGCGCGGACCACGGCCGGGGACGGCCCGACGACGACGACGTACCCGAGCAGCACCGCGACGACCCACGCGCTGCGCAGCCGACCGACGCCGCCCACCGCCCAGGTCAGCACGGCCGCCAACAGGCCGACGTGGAGGCCCGAGAGCGCCAGGACGTGGGCGAGGCCGGAGGCCGCGAACGCCTCCCGCAGCGGACCGAGGTCGTCGCGCAGGCCGAGCGTGAGCGCCTGCATCAGGGCCGCCGACGGCGGCGGCAGGCCGGCCACCACGCCGGCGCGCAGCGCCGCCCGCGCGCGCAGGCGGCCGCCCGGCGGCGCCAGCGCCTCGGCGTCGCCGACGACCATGGCCGCCGTCACGCCCCGGCGCGCGTGGAACGCGGCCGCGTCGAAACCACCGGGGTTGCGCCGCCCCGGGATCTCGGCCAGCCGGCCTACGAGGCGGTGGGGGCCGTCCTGGACGACCGCGCCGCGCAGCAGGAGGCCGGGCGTGCCAGCCACCAGTGGCCAGGCGACGCCGTCGATCACGCGGGCCTCGAGCTCGACCTCCTCGCCGGCGCGGCCGGCCCACGCGTCCGGGGCGACGGCCCAGGCGTGACCGCGCCAGGCGCCGAGGATGGCGCCGACACCGAGCGCCAGCCAGGCGAGGCGCGTGACGCCGCCGCGCCCGGCGACGAGCGCCGCCAGCGCGGTCAGCAGCCCGACCGCCGCGGCGGCGACCGCCACGCCGGGTCCCTCGCCCGCGGCCGCCACCCCGAGCGCCACGCCGGCTGCGGCGCCCCACGGCCACGGCAGCGGCGTCACCCGCCGCCCCCGAGCGTGATCCACGGCCGCAACGCCTCGAGGCGGACCTCGCCGATGCCGGCGACCTCGAGGAGGTCCTCGACCGCGTGGAAGGGCCGAGCGGCGACGATCCGCGCCGCCGTGACCGGACCGACGCCCGGCAGGGTGACGAGCAGGCGCTCACTGGCCGCGTTCACGTCGACGCGCTGGTCGCCGGCGGCGTCGTTGCGCTGCGGCACGACGATCGAGGCGCCGTCGGTCAGCGGCGCCGCCCATGCGACCAGCGTGGGGTCGGCATCCTCCAGCAGCCCGCCCGCCAACGCGACCAGGTCGTCGACGCGGCTGCCCCACGGCAGCAGGTAACGACCGGGGGCGGCCACCCGCCCCTCCACGTGCACGGTGACCTCGCCGCGCAGCACGCCGACCTCGACCTGCGCGGGCCGCCAGCGACCCCATCCCGCCCCCACCGCCAGGAGCAGGCAGGCGCCCAGGGCCAGCGCGAAGCCGAGGCGTTCCGAGCGTTCGTCCATCTCGCTGGGACGCTACGCGACCGCGGCGGGCCCGCGTGGGGCCCGCCGCGGTCCTCGCCTAGGCGGAGTGGGCAGTCAGACGGTCGTTCCCGGTCAGCCCTTCGCCGCGGTATGGAGCTCGGCGACCTTGCCCCAGTCGATGACGTTCCAGAAGGCCTTGACGTAGTCCGGCCGGCGGTTCTGGTAGTTCAGGTAATAGGCGTGCTCCCACACGTCGATGCCGAGGATGGGCGTGTGGCCCGACATGAACGGCGAGTCCTGGTTGGCGGTCGAGTACACCTGCAGCGCGCCGTCGCCGTCGACGACCAGCCAGGCCCAACCCGAACCGAAGCGCTTGGCGGCGGCGTCGGAGAAGCTCGCCTGGAAGGCGTCGAACGAACCGAACGCCTCGTCGATCGCGGACGCGAGCTCGCCGCCGGGCCGCCCGCCGCCCTGGGGCGACATGACCTCCCAGAACAGGTTGTGGTTGGCGTAGCCGCCGCCGTTGTTGCGGACGGCCGTCTGGACGTCGCTGGGAAGCGCATCGAAGCCGCGCAGCAGCTCCTCGATGGAGCGCTCCTGCAGCGCGGGGTGACCCTCGAGGGCGGCGTTGAGGTTGTTCGTGTAGGCGGCGTGGTGCTTGCCGTGGTGGATCTCCATGGTGCGCGCGTCGACGTGCGGCTCGAGGGCGTTCACCGGATAGGGCAGGGCGGGGAGTTCGAAGGCCATGGTCTCACCTCTCTCGTTCTGCGGGTCACTGGGGGCCGCCTGCGGCGGCGTGGTGGACGCCCGCAGTCTAGCAGCGCGCCCCGCCGGTTCGGCGGGCTGGCTTACCTGGGCGGCCAGGCGACGCCCCACGCCTGGGACAGCTCGCGCAACCAGGCCGAGACCCGCCGCCGGTTGGCCCCCAGGTCGCCGCGGCCGACGCGCGAGGCGGAGCGCACGTGCAGCAGCCTCGCCGCGGGGTCGATTCGCGCATCGACGTCGTCCACGAAGCGGAAGACGGCGGTGCGATCGATGGCCCGCAGGCGGAGCGGGGCGCGCTCGAGCACCTCGCCGCGGGGCGCGGACCTGACCAGGGCCTCGAAGGCGTCCATCGCCGCCTCCGGCGCCATGCCATCGGGAAGCCCGAGCGGGGCGACGAAGTGCACGGCGTCGCGCGGGTCCCCCTCGCTGCTGACGCAGTTCGGCGTCGCAGGGCAGTCCGGCAGCCGGTCCGACGCGCCGGCTGGCCCGTCGTCTCGCCCGCCGGTCGCACCGCCGCCCGCATCGGCCGACACCGGCACCTGGGGGGACGTCGCTCTCCGGATCACGTTCACGTTCCCAGCTTGACGGACGATCCGGCGTCGGTACCGTAACGTGCGATCCCATGGGCCAAGCCAAGCGACGTTCCAACAACGCGAAGAAGTCGACCCCGACCGCCGCCGAACGCATGCGCTCGGCCCCCAAGCGGGGCCGCCGCAAGGGGCTCCCCAGCCCGTGGCTCGTCGGCATCGCCGGCCTGGTCGCGCTGGTGGCGCTGCAGGTGACGCTGAACGCGGTCGCCGAGGCGCGCCTGCCCGGCGAGCGCTTCCGCAGCCAGGGGAACCTCCACGTGTCGCTGGGCGCCAACACGCCCGCGTACAACTCCGACCCGCCGACCTCCGGCTGGCACACCGCCGAGCTCGCCCCCTGGGGCGCCCATCTCGAGGCGCAGCACGACCAGCGCCTGCTGCACAACATGGAGGACGGCGGCGTCGTCCTGTGGTACCCGCTCGGCACCCCGGAGGAGAACGCCGCGCACGTCACCGCCCTCGAGGACGTGGCCCGCGGGTACGGCCGCGTGGTGATCGCGCCGCGCGAGGGGATGCCGACCACCTACGCCCTGACGGCCTGGCAGCGCCTGCAGCGCTTCGAGGACGTCGATCGCGAGGGCATGCGCGCCTTCCTCGCCGCCTACCACGGCATCGACAACCACCGGTGAGGTCGCGGCGCTGCGACCCGGCGACCCCACGCCACCTGGGGTCGGGCAACGGTGTCGTACCATCGGCCGCATGAACCCGCAACGCCTGACGCTCATCACCGTGATCCTCGCCGTCCTCGTCGTCGCCGGCGTGCTGATCGCTCCCCGGCTGCGGCCGACGACGGCCGCGTCGATCGACCTCGCCGGGCAACCGCTGCTCGGCAGCCCGTCCGCGGCGGTGACGATGGTGGTGTTCGAGGACTTCCGCTGCCCCGGCTGCCAGAGCTTCGAGCTCAACGTCATGCCCGACATCCGGCGCGACTACGTCGAGGACGGCCGCGTGCAGGTGGCGTACTTCAACCTGCCGGTGGTGGCGCCCGTCACCGCCTCCGAGCACGTGGCGCGCGTCGGCGAGTGCGTCTTCCAGCAGAGCAACGACGCCTTCTGGGAGATGAAGACGCCGCTCTACCGCGCGCAGCAGCAGCTCGGTGACGCCCGACGCGCCGTGGAGCTGGCGCTGACGTACGCGCCCGGCATCGACGCCGGCGCCCTCGACGCCTGCCTCGCCGACCCCAGCAGCCTGCAGGCCGTGCGCGACGACGCGTCGCTCGCCGTACGCCTCGAGGTGCGCGCGACCCCCACGGTCATCGTGAACGGCGTGAAGGTCGATTCGCCGGCAGCCTCCGCGGTCCGCGCCGCCCTGGACGCCGCGCTGCGCGACTGACCGCGATGGCCGCGCGCGGGGTGTGGCTGTACTTGGCGTGGTTGATGTCCATCGCCGCCACCGTCGGCTCGCTGTACTTCTCCGAGGTGCGTGCCTTCGTGCCCTGCGCCCTGTGCTGGTGGCAGCGCATCTTCATGTACCCGCTGGTCGTGGTCCTCGGGGTCGCGACCTTCCGGCAGGACCTGCTGGCCTGGCGCACCGCCCTGCCGCTCTCCGTCATCGGGCTCGGCACCGCGACGTACCACTACCTGCTGCAGAAGGTGCCCGGGCTGGCGCCGCCGGCCTCTTGCGCTTCGGGCGTGCCGTGCACCGTGCAGTACATCGACTGGTACGGCTTCGTCAGCATCCCGTTCCTCGCGGCCTTAGCCTTCCTGATCATCACGATCGCGATGCTGCGGCTGGCGTGGACCGAGCGTTCCGACGCGCCGCCACGTAGCTGAGCAGCCAGGCGCCCCACGCGACGCCGAACGCGGCCGCCACGCCCGGCTGCGACGTGGCGCCACCGACGGTAGCGGTGACGAACGCCAACGCCGCGCCCGCGAGCCCGGTCACGAACGCCGCACCGACGTTGTCGGCCAGCTGCAAGGCCACCGACACGCGGCCCGGGGCGACCCCGTCGCGTTCGGCCATCGCGAAGGCGAACACGGAACTCGTGGCGTGGGCGGTGCCGATCCCGAAACCGGCGGTCATCCACCCCAGCACCGCGACGGCGGTCACCCAGGCCGCGCCGTCGCCGACACCGGCCAGGGCGACACCCTGCAGCGCCAGGCCGACACCCAGGAAGGTCACCCCGATCACCACCCGGCGAGCGCGTGCGCCGCGGCCCTCGTCGCTCGCGTCGCGGCGCGCCTGCCACCACGACCCGACCGTCCAGCTGATCGCCCCCGTGGCGATGACCGCTCCGGTCGCCGCCGACGACAGTCCTTGGAGGTCGGTCAGCATCAGCGCGAGGAAGGCCTCGACGCCGATGAAGCCGGCGAAGAACCCCGCGCGGGCGACCACCACGGCCCCGAGGCCGGGTGCGAGGCGCAGCGTGCCGGCAGGCAGCAAGCGGCGCAGGCCGCTCGCCGCGGCCGCGAGACCCGCCACGATGACCAACAGCGCCACGGCCGTCGCCGCGCTCCCGCGGTCGGCCCACCACGAGAGCGCGGCGAGCACGGTACCCAGGCCCGCCACCACCCCCAGCGCCGGCACCATGCCCACGCCGGATCGCCGGCGGGCGCCCGCGGCTACCGGCGCACCCGCGAGCGTGCGCCCGACGCCGGCGCTGGCGTCCGGCGGCGCTCCGGCGCCGGCCGTCGACCCCAGCCGCGGCAGCGTGAGCAGCGCCACCAGCGCCAACACGGACGCCAGGGCGGCGAAGACGGCGCGCCAGCCGGCGGCCTCGGCGAGCGCGCCCGCCAGGGCCGGGCCGATCAACGCGGGCGTGACCCACGCCGTGGACAGGTACGCCATCAGCCGCGAGCGGTGCCGGTCGGGGTACGCGCGCGTGACGGCGACGTAGACGAGCGTCGTCACCGCGCCACCGCCGAAGCCCTGCAGCGCGCGGGCGCCGACCACCCAGAGCATCGACGGCGCGATCGCCGCCAGGCCCAGCCCCAGGCCGAAGGCCGCGAGGCCGATGGCGAAGGGGGCGCGCAGCCCACGGCGGTCGGCCTCGCCACCCCCCCAGACCGTCCCGAGCAGCGACGTCAGCAGGTAGCCGGAGAAGAGCCAGCCGTAGAGCTCGAGGCCACCGAGCTCGGCGGGGATCCGCGGGGCGATCGTGACGACCGCCAGCGCCGCCAGCGCGTGCGTCGTCACCGACAGCAGCAGCCCGATCGTCAGGCCGCGCCGGGCCGGCGCCCAGGGGCCGGCGTCGCCGGGCGCCGTCACGCCCGGCCCGTCGCGACGGCGCTCACGGCTCCTCGGAGGCGGTCACCGTAGGCCACGGTCGCGGCGGTCCGAAGCGCTCGGGCCTTGCCTCCCGGAAGGCGGCGAAGCCCGCCTCGTCGAGCGAGGCCCCCTGCGCCTCCGCCCACATCTGGAAGGGCACCAGGTAGGAGCGCGCGTCGCGCACCTCGTCACGGAACAGCCGCGCGAGCAGGCCGCCGGCCTCCAGGTAGCCGCGGGCGTCGTACGCCGCCAGCGACTCGCGGACGTCGTAGGCGACGCGGCGGAAGGTGGCGGTCCAGGCACCGTCCTCGAGCGTCAACCACAGGTACTGCGCGCGGCCGTCGCCGTTGAACGGCACCCCGACCGCGCCCGTGTTCAGCACCTGGTAGCGGCCCCAGCGATGCCGCAACGGCCAGTGCGTGTGCGAGCCGACCAGCACGTCGGCCGGGTGCATCTCGACGATCTCGGAGATGACGGCGTCGCTGAGGTGCCGGCCGTAGCCCTCGCGGTAGTGGCGCGGGCTGCCGTGCGCGATCAGCAGGCTGGGGGCGCTCGGCAGCTCGATCCGCACGGTCATCGGCCAGCGCCGCACGGTGTCGAGCAGGCCGGCGGCCTCGAGGTCGTCCGCGCACCAGCGGTTGGCGCGCCAGAAGGCGCCGTGCCGGAAGTCGAAGGGCAGCGCCGGGTCGTCCTCGACGAGCCTGCGCAGCAGGTCGTCGTGGTTGCCGAGGGTGTACGCCGCCTCCAGATCCTGGAGCCGCCGCAACACCTCGACGCCCTGGGGGCCGCGGTTGACGGCGTCGCCGTTGACGACGTAGCGATCGGCGCCGTGCGCGGCGGCATCGGCCAGCACGGCCTCGAGCGCGGGCAGATTGCCGTGGACGTCGGCCAGGACGGCGATGCGCACGCCTCAGCCTACCCCCGGTCGTCCGTCGGCCGCCAGCAGGCCGGTCCACCCGCGCCCCGGCCCGCCCAGCGCCGCCTCGGCGGCGGCGCCCATGGCGTCGACGGGCGCGGCGGCACCGGTCCACGCCTCGAACGACCGCGCGCCCTGGTACACCAACATCGGCAGGCCGTTCTGTGCCGGTAGCCCAGCCACCAGCGCCGCCGCCAGCAGCGGCGTGACCGCCGGCCGGTAGACGAGATCGACCACGGCGCCGCGCTCGGGCAGCAGGCCATCCGGGAGGGGCGAGCCCGGCGGACCGCCGTCCATGCCGACGGTGGTCGTCTGCACCAGCAGCTCGCAGTCGGCGACCGCGCCCGCCAGGGCGGCGGCCGGCAGCAGCGCCACCTCCGGCAGCGCCAGCGCCTCGACCAGCGCCCGAGCCCGGCCCGCGCTGCGGTTGTGGAGCGCGATCCGCGACCCGGCATCGGCGAGGGCCGCCACCACCGCGCGGGCGGCGCCGCCGGCGCCGATCACCACGACGCGGGCCCCCGCGAGATCGAGGCGCAGGTCGGCCAGCGCGCGGGCGAAGCCGGGGAGGTCCGTGTTGTCGCCGATCAGCCGGTCCCCGCGCCGCACGATCGTGTTGACCGCGCCCAGCCGCCGCGCCGCCGGCGTGAGCTCGTCGATCCAGGGCACGACGGCGGTCTTGTGCGGGACCGTCACGTTCGCGCCCCACCACGGCTCGCGGCGCAGGGAAGCGACGGCCGCCGCCAGCTCGGCCGGCGGCACGTCGAAGGCGTCGTAGGTCGCGTCGAGGCCGCTCGCGTCGATCGCGGCGCGCTGCATGGCGGGGCTGACCGAGTGGCCGGCCGGATGCGCCAGGAGGGCGACGCGACCCGCGGGCGGCGCCGTCCCGCCGGCGGTACCGCCGGCGGGACGCTTCGCGTCGGCCTCCGCCACGCTCAGGCCGCAGTGAGGCGGACCGCCGCGGCGCGGCGGACCGCCTCGGCGGCGAACGCGACGTCGTCGTCGTCGACGTCGAGGTGGGTGACCAAGCGGATGGCGGTGGTCCCCATGGCGTTGCACAGCAACCCCTCGCGCTCGAGCAGCGGGACGAAGCCGCGCGCGTCGGCGACGGTCAGGTAGACCATGTTCGTCTGCACGGTGTGCAGGTCGACGGCGATGCCGTCGACGCCCTGCAGCGCCTCGGCGAGCCAGCGGGCGCGCCGGTGGTCGTCGGCGAGGCGCTCGACCATGTCGTGCACGGCGATCAGGCCCGCGGCCGCCAACACACCCACCTGCCGCATGCCGCCGCCGTACATCTTGCGGTAGCGGTGCGCCTCGGCGAGGAAGGTCTCGTCGCCGACCAGCACGCTGCCGATCGGCGCCGCCAGGCCCTTCGACAGGCACAGCGAGACGCTGTCGAAGGGGGCGCAGACCTCCGCCAGCGGGACGCCGAGCGCCACGGCCGCGTTCCAGGCGCGCGCACCGTCGAGGTGCAGCGGCACGCCGGCGTCCCGCGCCACCTCGGCGACGGCGCGGGCGACGTCGAGCGGCACCACGGTGCCACCGGCCTTGTTGTGGGTGTTCTCCAGCACGATGAGGCCCGTCGGGGCCTGATGGCGGCCCGGGCTGACGGCGGCGCGCACGTCGGCCGGGTCGGGCACGCCGCCGGCAGCGGGCACCAGCCGCGGCATCAGGCCCGCCAGGTTGGCCATCGAGCCCAGCTCGTACTCGTAGATGTGGGCGCCCACGGGGGCGATCACCTCGACGCCGCGGCGCGTGTGCGCGGCGAGCGCGATCTGGTTGCCCATCGTGCCGGTGGGCACGAAGAGGCCGGCCTCCTTGCCGGTCAGCTGGGCCACGGCGGCCTCGAGGCGGGCGACGGTCGGGTCCTCGCCGTAGACGTCGTCGCCGACCTCCGCCTCGGCCATCGCGCGGCGCATGGCGGGCGTGGGGCGGGTGACGGTGTCGGAGCGCAGGTCGACGGTGCGTGCGGGGACGGGCGCGGTCATGCGCCCGGTGTACCATCCGCGGCCTCGGCCCACGGCCGGATGGCGGCCGCGTGGCTGCGAACGACCCCGGCGCGCTTCAGACCGGCACCGGCCCCGGCGCGGGGAGGGACGCCGGCCCTGGGGTCATCGACCCCGACACGTCAGGCCGGCACCGGCCCCGCGACGCGCAGCTCCTCGAGCCACACCACGAAGGCGTCGAGCCCCTTCTGGTAGGCGATCTCGCGCCGCTCGCGCTTGCCGGGGCCGCCGCGGGTCTTGGGGACCAGCGGCACCAGCCCCCAGTTGGCGTTCATCGGCTGGAAGCCATCGGGGTTGGCGGTCGCCAGGTAGCGCACCAGGCCGCCGAGCATGCTCGCCTCCGGCGGCACCATCGGCGGCTGGCCGAGCGCCCGGCGGGCGGCGTTGGTGCCGGCGAGCCAACCGGTGGCGCTCGACTCGAGGTACCCCTCGGTGCCCGCCAGCACCCCGGCGACGAACACGTCGGGCTCGGCGCGCAGCGCGAGGTGCGGCTCGAGCAGGCGCGGCGCGCACAGGTAGGTGTTGCGATGCATGACGCCGTAGCGCACGATCTCGGCCTCCTCCAGGCCGGGGATCGTGCGCACCACGGTCTGCTGGTCGCCCCACTTGAGGCCGGTCTGGAAGCCCACCAGGCTCCACATGCGGCCGGCGGCGTCCTCCTGCCGCAGCTGCGCCACCGCGTGGAAGCGCTCGCCGGTGACGGGGTGCTCGAGGCCGACCGGCTTGAGCGGACCGAAGCGGGGCGTGTCGCGGCCGCGGCGCGCGAGTTCCTCGATGGGCATGCAGCCCTCGAAGAACTCCAACTTCTCCCAGTCGTGCGGGACGTGGCTGCGGGCCTCAGCGACCGCCTCGTACCAGCGGTCGTACGCGGCTCGGTCGAACGGCAGGTTGAGGTAGTCGGCCTCCTGCCCGTAGCGGCCCTTGCGGTAGGCGACGTCGTGGTCGATCGAGTCGACGGCGACCACCGGCGCGGCGGCGTCGTAGAAGCCGAGGAAGTCCTCCCCCACGCGGCGGCGCACGTGCTCGGCGAGCGCGTCGCTCGTCAGCGGCCCGGTCGCCAGCACCACGACGCCGTCCGGCACCTCGGTGACCTCCCCGACATGGACGGTGATCCCCGGGTGCGCCCGCACCGCGGCGGTGACGCGCTCGGAGAACGCCTCGCGGTCGACCGCCAGCGCCCCGCCGGCCGGCACGCGGGTGGCGTGGGCGCTCGTGACCACGACGCCACCGGCGGCCAGCATCTCGGCCTGCATCAGGCCCTTGGCGTTGTTGCGGCCCTCGCCCCCGAGGCTGTTGCTGCACACCAGCTCGGCGAAGCGATCGCCGTGGTGCGCGGGGGTCATGCGTACCGGCCGCTGCTCGTGGAGGTCGACGCGGACGCCGAGGCGGGCGGCGGCCAGGGCGGCCTCGCTGCCGGCCATGCCGGCGCCGATGACGGTCACGCGCGGTTCGCGCAGGGTGTTCATGGCGGGAGCATAGTCCGGCACGGCCGCCTCGCAGGTCGCGGCCGTGTCGCGGCGGCGTGCGGCGGCGCGACACGCCTTGGCCTCAGCGTCGCGCCGCCGCCAGCAGGTCGGCCAACGCCCGGTAGGTCTCGGGGTCGTCCCAGTAGCGGCCGTGCGCCGTCCACGGCCAGGCGTAGCGCCGGCGGCGGCGCTCGTCGACGCGGTAGTACACCAGCGGGTCGCTGATCGGGTCGGCGGGCGCGTGCAGGTGCAACCAGCGCAGCCAGCCGTAGGGCACGTCGTAACGCGCCAGCCGGTAGGGGCCGTCGTCGCGCCGGGAGGGCCGGCGGCGGCTGGCGTGCCGGAACGAGACGAGCTGGGCATGCACCGCGTCGCCGTCGGGGACGCGCTCGCGGAAGAAGTAGGCGATCTTGTCGAGCGGCGACCCGAACGTCAGCAGGCCGCGCAGCTTGAGCAGCGGCAGCGGTCGACGCGCGCCCACCACGTCGCCCTCGACGCGCGCCTCGCGCGCCACCCCGTCGAGGGCCTCGAGGGCGATCACGCTGCCCAGCGAGTGGCCGACGAGCACGACGGCGTCGTACGCCGTGTCCGCGTCCGTCGACGCATCCGCGTCGGCCGACGCGTCCGCGTCGGCCCCGATCCCCGGGCTGGCCTCTCCGCCCTCGCCCCGGCGCAGCAGCTCGGTCACCAACGCCGTCGCCGCTGCCTGCAGCTCCCGCCGGCCGCGGTGGAAGGCGGAGGAGGTGTCGCTCGTCACGTACAGCGCGATGTCGCCGACGTGCGTCGCCAGCGTCCGCGCCAGAGCGGCCAACGCGCCGGCGGCCAGCACGCCGGCGACCAGCGACGGCGCGTCGCCCAGCGCGCGGACGACGCCCCCGAGCGCCCGCCAGGCGTCGCCACCGAGCGCCATCCCGACGGCCGCCAAGGCGCCGAGCACCGCGGCGATGACCACGGCGGGCCAGGCCCAGAGGCGAGCGACGCCCGCGTAGCTCCCCGCCCAGCCGTCGCCGCGCGCACGGCGGCGCAGCGCGGCGGCCTCGAGGGCGTCCGCGAGGACGCCCCACAGCGACGCGACGGCCACGGCCGCCGGCACCGCGCCCAGCGCCAAGGCGGCCGCGCCCTGCGGGCCGAGGATCGCGGCGGCATCCGCCAGCGCGGCACCCAGCAGCGGCCACGCCCGCGGCAGTTGCAGGAGCGCGACCAGCACCCCCACCAGCAGCGCCACCACCAGCCACGCCAGCGCGGTCGCGATGAGCGCCTGGCGGCCGACGACCGCCCACGGCGAGGGGGCGTCGTCGCCGGCATCCACCAGCACCCGCCAGTGGCGGCGGACGTGCAGCGGCGCCAACCCGGTCCGCACCAGCCAGCGCAGGACCGCGAGCGGACGCGCCCTCCCCTGCGCCAGCCCCTGCCAGGCGAGCTCGTGCACGTCGACGCTGTCGAACCCACCGAGGCTCGGGGCGCCGCTGAGGCGCAGCACGCTGCTCGGCTCACCGCGTACGCGGAGAAGGACGGCGCGCGCCTCCGGCTGCTCGCCGTGCGCGCGCGCGTGGTCGATCAGGCCCTGGGACAGCCGACCGAGCGTCGCCAGTGGCGGCTGGCTACCGACGCCGTGAACCACGACCACCGCGGCCCGTGCCGCGGGGCGCCCCGGGGCCCGGGCCGAGGCACGGTCCTGGGCACGGGGTCGCGCGCCACCCTCGGGTTCAGAAGCGGCCACGCTTCGGGGGCCTGAGCCACGCACCCAGGGCCGCTAGCAGGGTCAGCGCCAGCAGCGCGGCCCCGGCGCCGGCGACCGCGGCCGGCGGCCACACGACCGCGCCGGCGGCGACGTCGGCGGAGGCCGCGAGCAGGTGCGCCGACCAGGCGCGGGCGGCCGCCGGCAGGCCGAGTGCGACCGCGCTCGCCGGGATGGCCTCAGCGGCCGCGGCGACGCCGTCCGCGCGCGCCGACCAACTCCACCACAGCCACAACCACGGGCCGCCGGCGGCCAACAGCAGCACGCCCGGCGCCAGCACCCGCCAGCGCCCCTGCTGCAGCAGGGCGACGATCGCCAGCAGCAGCAGCGCCACGACGCCGCTCACCCATGCCCACAGCGTGTAGCGCTGATGGGCCCGCGCGCCGATGGCATCGATCCACGGTGCCGCCGCCGCCGTCCGGGCCCTCGCCTCGGGCGTCGCGAGCACGCCCTGGAGCGTGTCGCTGCCGCCGCGGTAGGCACGCTCCGCCAGGGCGGCGAGCGTCCGTTCGCGCGCCTCCTCGGGGCTCGCGCCCTCGAGGTCGGCGCCGATCCAGGCGTCGGCCAGCGGGTCCTCCTCGACGCCGACGCCCGCCAGGACGTCCTGTGCCTCCGTCAGGCGCCGCTCCAGCGCGTCGTCGCGTGGCACCCAGGCCGCCGAGAACGCCGCCCGCCAGGCCTGCCACACGGGCCCGGCCAGGGCGGCCTCGAGCGCCGCCAGCAGTTGGGCGTTGGCCATGGCGGCACGCGCGGCCTCGGCGCCCCCCTCGGCCAGCAGGGTCGCCAGGCCGGCCACCACGCGTTCACCGATGCGCCGCGGGTCCGCGCCCTGGACCAACTCCACCGGCAACCTGACGAACACGCCGACGATCGGCTGCACGGGCTCGCCCGGGGCGTTGGCCGCCTGCGTCGGCCAGTCGGCCAAGCGCGTGCCGTTGTCGAGCCCGAGCCTGAGCAGCGCCCGGCCGAGCTCCGCCTCCGCCAGCGGGTGCAGCACGGCCCTCTCGAGCATGTCGAGGTCGGCCGCCAGGCCCGGGTCGGCGAGCGACGCGGTCCAGCCGGCGCCGTCGGCCAGGCGGCGGTCGGCGAAGGCGTTCGCCAGCCGCGCACGCGCCTCGGCGGCCGACAGGTTCGCCAGCTCCTCCTCGGCGACGGTCACCCCCGTGCCGGGCCACAGCTCGAACGGGCCGCTCCCCTCGTAGGCGGCCTCGGCCGGTGCCGCCGCCGGGACGCTGACCTCGCCGGCCGCGAACGCGGCATCGAGCAGCAGTGCCTGCAGCTCCACTCCCACGCGCGGCGCGGTGGCGAGGGCCGAGACCGCGAGCAGCGTCGCCGCCGTCACCGCCAACCATGCGAGCAGGCCCGCCCACCACGTCGCTTCGACCTGCCATGCCATCCGTCCGGGTTCGCGCATGCCGCCATGGTACCCGTCCTCGCCGCCCGACCCCCCCGCCCGGTCCCGGCGGCGACCCGCGAGCGCCGCCGCCGGCGCGTACGATGGCGTGGTGGACACTACCGCCAGCCTGACGCTGCTCCCGCTGATGGGTCCGTGGCACCTCCGGCACCCGCGCTGGAACGTCGTGACGGCGCGCGACGCGCTGGAGGCGCTGGCGCCCGAGGTGCTGTGGACGACCGCCCTGCCGCCCGACTTCGAGCGCGAGCCGAGCTGGCGCGACGGCGACGAGATCGCGCTGCCGTGGACGGTGGCGCCGTGGGCGGCGCGGCGCGGCACCCCGCTGCGCGGCGTCGGCGCGCCCGGCGCCGAGGAAGCCGCCGACTTCGAGCGCTACCTGGCGGCGTACCCGCAGGCGCGCGCACCGCTCGACGCGGCCCGCGCCGCGCTGCGGCCGCTGAACGAGCTGCTGCCCCAGGCCCTCGACCTCCACCGCATCGTGGGCGAGGTGCTGCCGCCGCTGGCCGCCGACCTGCGGCTGCGCCTCGAGGCGTTCGGCGACGGGCCGGGCACCGGCTGGCGGCTGCGTCGCGCGCGCGTCGCCCGCGAGCGCATCGTCGCCGATCTGGACGCGCTGGGCGCCACCCGCGGCGCCGTCCTGGTGGAGGCCGATCTGTGGCCGGCGCTCACCACCGAGCTCGACGCGGCGGGCATCGCGTGGTCGCCGGCGGCCTCGCCGCCGGTGTCGGACGACGCCCGTCTGCGCTCGCTGCTCGACGTCGCCTGGCGCGGCGAGGCGGCCGACGTCGCCGGCTTGCTCGGCCGGCTGCGCGAGCTCGACCTCGCGGAGGCACGCTTCCTGGAGGCCCAGCTGCTGCTCGCCCACGACCACGTCGCGGAGGCGCTGGAGGTGCTCGAGGCCGCCGCCACCGGCGACTTCCGCGAACCGTACCCGTTGCCGGGGCTGCTGCTGGCGCGCCTCGGCCAGCTGCGCGACGTCGCCGGCAGGCGTGACCGCGCGCTGCAGGCCTACCGCGGCGTGCTGGCCCTCGGGTGGGCGCCGGCCGAGGCGCGGGAGGCCGCGGAGGCGGGCATGCGGGCGCCCTTCGCGTTCGCCGCGGACGACGAGGTCGACCCCACGTGACCCACGCCGTCGGCCTGTGGCCGGCGTTGGAGGCCCTGCGGCATCGCCCGCGGGCGGTCCGCCGGGTCGTCTGCCACCCCCGCCTCCCGCGGCGGGAGCGGGCGGCGATCACCGAAGCCGCGGTCGCCGCGGGCGTGCCCCTGGTCGAGGACGCGGTCCGCGTGCGCGACCTGCGGCGGCACGGCGCCGCCTGGCTGGTCACGGAGCTGGAAACCGACGACGACGCCCTGCGCACCGACCTCGACCACCTGGTGCTCGTGCGTCCGGCCCAGGCGGGCAACGTCGGCGCCGCCATGCGCGCGGCGCTCGGGTTCGGGGTGCGCGACGTCGCCCTCATCGATGCGCGCGTCGATCCCTGGTCACCGCACGTGCTGCGCGCCTCCCAGGGGGCGCGCTTCGCGTTGCGGGCCCGCGCCTGGCCGCACTGGCGCGCGTACCGCTCCGATCACGCGGCGCACGCGGTGGTGGCGCTGGTGCCGCCCGCGACCGGCGCGCCCACGCCGCTCACGGCGCTGGCGGCGCCGCCGCTGGCGGCCTGGACCTTCGGGCCCGAGGGCGGCGGGCTGCCGCCCGAGGTGCTCGCCGGGGCCGTCGCGGTCACCATCCCGCAGGACCCGGCGCTCGAGTCGCACAACCTGGCGGTGGCCGTGGGCGTGGCGCTCTACGCCCGCGCCGCCGCCGCGCCCCCAGGAGGGACCGCATGAAGCTGCCGCTGGCGCAACGGATCGCGTACGGAGCCTCCGACCTCGGGGCGTCGCTGACCTTCGTGGCGATCAACACCTGGCTGCTGTACGCGCTGGTGAACGTCGCCGGCGTCCCACCCCTGTGGGCGGGCGCCGTCTTCGTCGCCGGCCGCCTGGTCGACGCGTTCACCGACCCGATCATGGGCGTGCTCGGCGACCGCTGGCGCGACCGCGTCGGCCGACTGCCGTTCCTGCGCTGGGGCGCCTTCCCGCTCGGCGCCGCCTTCGCCGCCGTGTGGTGGGCGCCCGACCTGGGCCCCGGCGGCGCCGTCGCGTACGCCCTGGTCACCTTCGTCCTCTTCGGCATCGCCTACACCGTGGTGCAGGTGCCGACGATGGCGCTGACGCCCGAGCTCGCCCCCGACTACGACGAGCGCACGGCCCTGACCAGCTGGCGCATCGGCTTCGGCGTCGTCGCCTCGATGCTCGCGGTCGCGGCCCCGCCGATGGTGGTGCTGGCCGTCGTCGGCGGCGGCGACCTGGCGGCCGCCGGACCCGCGGGGTGGCGCGTCCTCGGGGTGGTCTTCGGCGTGGTCGCGGCGCTCGCCTACCTGACGACGGCCACCGTGGTGCGCGAGCCCGTGCGGCCACCGAAGCCCGCCGGGCCCGTCGTCCACGCGCCCTGGTGGACCGCCTTCCGCGCCCCCGGCTACGCGTCGGTGTGGACGCTGTTCCTGCTGGTGACGCTCGGCATCATGACGCTCAACTCGATGCTGCCGTTCTTCCTCGAGTCGGCGCTGGAGCTGCCGGGCGAGGCCCAGACGCTGGTGCTCGGGACGCTGTTCGGCGTCGCGGTCCTCAGCTTCCCGCTATGGGGCATGCTCAGCGCCCGGCTCGGCAAGCGCGGCGCGCTGACGCTGGGCCTGCTGCTGCTCGCCGGCGCCACGCTGACGCTGGTGAGCGTGACCCCGCCCGGCGCCGTGAGCCCACTGCTGCTGACGCTGACGGCGCTCGCCGGCGTCGGCCTGGCCGCCGTGATGATGCTGCCGTGGGCGATGCTGCCGGACGTCGTCGAGTTCGACGCGCTGGCCCACGGCGAGCGGCGCGAGGGGCTGCTGTACGCCCTGTTCACCTTCGGCCAGAAGGCCGCGGGCTCGCTCGGCGTGTTCGCCAACGCGCTCGCGGCGGCCTGGTTCGGCTACGTGCAGGGCTCGGCCCTGCAGGCCCCGGAGACGGTCGCCGGCATCCGCCTCATGACCGGCCCGGTGGCCGCCGGGATCTTCCTGATCGCCGCCGCCTGGGTGTGGACCTACCCGATCACCCGCGAGCGGCACGCGGCGGCGCAGGCGGCGTTGTCGGCCGCGGCGGGCAAGGCGCCGCTCGCGGGGTAGCATCGGGGCGCATGCGCGAACTGCTGTACGAGGCCGCCAAACACTACCGCCGCGGGAAGTCGCTCGCGGAGCGGGGCGACACGCGGGGCGCGGGCGTCGCCTTCGAGGAGGCGCTGCGGGAGCTGCAGGCCGTGCGCCCGCAGCGGATGCGCGACGTCCTGCTCGCGCAGGTCTACCTGTCGCGCCACCAGCTCGACCCCGACGCCGAAGAGGCCGCGGCCGACCTGCGCCTGGGGTACGCCTACGCCCGCACCACCGCCGAGCCGAACGTCCGCGCGATCGCCGAACGCCTGTGGGCCGAGGCCGTGGCCAGCGGGCGGCATCGCGCACCGGCACGTGCCGCGACGGCGGCCCGCCGCGACCGCAAGCCGCGCGACGGCGGCGAGGGCCAGGGCCAGCGCGAGGGACGCGGGCGTAGCGGGCGCGGCAAGCGCCGCGGCGGTAAGGGCGCCGGCGGCGAGCGGCGCTGAAGAGGCCTACACTGACGCCATGCCGCTCCATCGCCTCCTCCCCCTCTCCCTCGAACGCCGAAAGGTCTTCCTCGACCTGCTGCGGCGCCTCGTCGAGGTCGAGTCGCCCACCCGCGACGCGGCGGCCTGCCAGCGCATGGCCGACCTGCTCGTCGAGACGCTCGCTGCCGACGGCTGGCACGTCGAACGCGACCCGAGGAGCGGCGTCGGCGACGTCCTCGCCGCCACGCTGCCCGGCACCGGCGACGGCCCCGCCACCCTCGTCCTCGCGCACTACGACACCGTCTGGCCCCTCGGCACCCTGAGCGAGATGCCGTGGCGGGTCGACGAGGCCGAGGACCGGGCCTACGGACCAGGCAGCGTCGACATGAAGGCCGGGATCGCCGGCACGCTGCTCGCGGCCCGCTGGCTGCGCGAGCTCGGCGTCACCCCGCCCGGCCCCGTCACCCTGCTGATCACCTCCGACGAGGAGGTGGGCTCCGCGGCCAGCCGCGAGCGCATCGAGGCCGAGGCGCGACGCCACGATCGGGTGCTGGTGGTCGAGGGCGCCCGCGACGACGGCGCGCTCAAGGTCGGGCGCAAGGGGGTGGCGGACTACCACCTCGAGTTCACCGGCGTCCCGGCCCACGCCGGCAACCACCCGGACGACGGCGCCAGCGCCCTGATCGAACTGGCGCACATGGCGCTGTTCGTGCGCACGCTCGACGACCGCGTCGCCGGCACCACGGCGCACCCGACGGTCGCGCGGGCGGGCAACGCGGTCAACGTGATCACCGAACACGCCCGCCTCGATGTCGACGTGCGCGTCCTGCGCAAGGACGAGGCCGAGCGCATCGACGGCGCCCTGCGCGGCTGGCAGCCACGTGACCCGCGGGTGACGGTCGCCGTCCACGGCGGCCTCAACCGGCCCCCGATGGAACCGACCGCGGGCAACCTGGCGGCGTTCGACGAGGCCCGCCGCATCGCCGCTGGCTGGGGCCTGCAGCTGGAGTCGGCGGTCGTCGGCGGCGGCTCCGACGGCAACTTCACGTCCGCCCTGGGTGTCCCGACGCTCGACGGCGTCGGCGCCTGCGGCGCGGGCGCACACGCGAGGGACGAACACGTCCGCATCGGCGACACGCTGACGCGTATCGCGCTGTTGGCGGCGCTGCTGGGCGGCCTGGCGCCGGCGTGATCGCGTCGCTGCTGGCGGCCACGGCCGGCCTGCTGCTCGCCACCGCGCTGCCGCCGGCCGGGTGGTGGCCTCTGTTGGCCGCGCTGGCGGTCCCGTTCGCGCTCACGGCCCGGGCGCCGTCGGTCCGCGAGGCGTTCTGGGTGGGGGCGGCCTTCGCGCTCGGCTTCTTCACGATCTACGTCGCGTGGCTGCCGCTGAGCTTCGCCGAGCCGGGCCTGCTCGGGCCCTGGTTCTGGGCGCTGCACCCGCTGCTGCTCGCCATCCTGGCCGCGACGTGGGGGCTCACCACGGCCGCTGCCCGCTGGCTCGGCGGGCGCGGGACCGGCACGCTGTGGGTGCTCGCGCCCCTGTGGGTCCTGGTCGAGGTCGTGCGCGCCAGCGGCTACTTCGCCTTCCCCTGGGGCACGCTGGGCTACGCCTGGGTGGACGCACCGGTCGGCCAGTTGGCCGACGCCGTCGGCGTCCAGGGGCTGAGCCTGCTCACCACCACCGTCGCGGCGCTGCTCGCCGCGCCCTGGGTGCCCAGCCCGTCGCGGCGCCGCAGTGGGCGACCGCGGCGCACCGTGGTCGCGCCCGCGGTCGCGCTCGCCCTGCTCGGCGTGGGGTGGCTGGCGGGCGGCGCCTCCTTCGGCCGCCACGAGCTGCCGACCGACCACGGCGCCCTGCTCGTGCAGGGCAACGTCGACCCGTTCGGCCGCGCGACCAGCCAGGCGCAGGAGCTCGAGACCCATCTCGAACTCACCCGCCTCGGCGTCGCCCGCATGGCGTCGCCGCCCGACCTCGTCGTGTGGCCCGAGGGCGCGGTGATCGGCTTCGAGCTCGAGGGGGCCCGCGGCGCGCCCACCCGCGAGGCGATCCAGGCGAGCGCGCCCGACAGCGCGTTCCTGGTCGGCGGCCGCGCGCGGCTGCCCGGCGGCAGCAGCAACGCCGCCTTCTCCATCTCCGGCGCCCAGCCGTTGGGGCGTTACGACAAGCACGTCCTCGTGCCCTTCGGCGAGCGCTGGCCGCTCATCGAGGTGGCGGAGGGGGCCTACCGCTGGGTCTTCGGGCTGCTGGGACTGCCGCTGCTCGCCAACACCGTCCCCGGCGACGGGCCGGCGCCGCTCTTGAGCGGCGCCGGCGTGCTCGGCGTCGGCATCTGCTACGAGTCCGTGTTCCCGAAGATCACCGCGGCGATGGCCCGCGACGGCGCCGAGGTGCTGGTCGTCATCACCAACGACGCGTGGTTCGCCCGCGGCGACGGCGCCCGCCAGCACCTCGACATGGGCCGCATGCGCGCGATCGAGACCCGCCGCTGGCTCCTGCGCGCCGGCAACGACGGCATCACCGCCGTGGTCGACCCCTACGGCCGCGTGGTCGCCGAGCTCGATCGCATGGTCGCCGCGACCCTGCCGGCGCGCTTCGGCACCAGCGACGCCGTCACCCTCTACGCCCGGCACGCGGAGCGGGTGCCGTGGGCCCTGGCCGGCCTCTCGCTACTCGGGCTGGGGATCGCGCGGCGGCCACGCCGATGACGGTAGCGCCAAGGTGGACCGCGGCCAGACACCGTCGCCGCACCTGGACGCCCGCCCCCGCCGGGGCTATCATGCGCCCCCGATGAACCTCGTTCTCGTTGGCGGCGGCGAGATCGGCGCGCAGATCGCCGAGGCCCTCCACCGCAGCCACAACATCACCGTGCTCGACGTCGACGCGCAGCGGGAGGACGCCTTCCACGCGATGGACGTCCGCTTCGTGCGCGGCAACGGCGCCGACCCCGACGATCTGCGCGCCGCGGGCGCCGACAAGGCGGACGCCTTCATCGCCTGCACGCTCAACGACGACATCAACGTGCTCTCCTGTCTCGCCGCCAAGGGCCTCGGCGCCAAGGACACGATGGCGTTCGTGACTCGCCAGCGCTACGTCGACGCCTTCCGCCAACGCGGCGCCATGCAGTCGATCGGCCTCTCGGTCGATCGCATCCTGTGGCCGCAGCGCACGCTGGCGAAGCAGATCGTCGACATCGTGCGGGTGCCGCGCGCTCTCGACACCGGCCACTTCGCCGGCGGCCGCATCACGATGGTCGAGTACCGCCTCGAGCACGGCGACCCCTTCCTCGACAAGTCGCTGACCGACGCGCGCCTGCCCGACGACGTGCTGGTGGTCGGCGCGATCCGCGAGGACGCCTTCTCCGTCCCCTCCGGGACCACGCGGCTGCACGAGGGCGACAAGGTCGTGTTCATGGGCACCACCGAGGCCATGCGCCGCCTCGAGGCGCGCTTCACCCCCGGCCGCCGGCGGCTGCGCGTGGCGCTCATCGGCGGCGGCAACGTCGGCTTCATGGTGGCGGAACAGCTGCAGGACGTGGGGGTCGACGTCACCATCGTCGAGAACGACGACCCGCGCGCCGACAAGCTCGCGGCGCTGCTGCCCAAGGTGCTGGTGCTGCGCGGCGACGGCACCGACCTCGAGCTGCTCGAGCAGGAGCGGCTGGAGGACGCCGACGTCATGGTGGCCGTCACCAGCGACGACGCCACCAACCTGCTCGTGTCGCTGCTCGCCAAGCAGCTCGGCATCCCCAAGGTGATCACCCGCGTGGGCCGCACCCGCAACCGGCGCCTGTTCGAGCGCGTCGGCATCGACGCACCCCTCACGCCGCGCACGGCAGCGGTGCAGGAGGTGCTCAACTGGCTGAAGATCGACGAGGTCGACCACCTGGCCACGATCGAGGATCGCGCCGAGGTCATGGAGGTCACCTTCCCCTACGACGCCGCCCCGGGCGCGGTGCGCACGCTGGGGTCGCCGCCGAACAGCCTGATCGGGGCCATCCTGCGCAAGCAGAAGGTCCTGATCCCACGGGGCGACACCGTCATCCAGCCAGGCGACCACCTGTTCCTGATCACGACGCCCGACAACGTCGACAAGGTCGCGCACTGGCTGGAACGCCAGGAGCGCGGCCATGAGGATTGACGCCGGCCGTGT
Source organism: Trueperaceae bacterium (assembly GCA_011389865.1). Classification (GTDB taxonomy): domain Bacteria; phylum Deinococcota; class Deinococci; order Deinococcales; family Trueperaceae; genus JAABTL01. The sequence goes on along the minus strand of JAABTL010000004.1, from coordinate 94,773 downwards.
CACCCCACCGAGCACGCGGCCGCTTCGCGCCGTACGTCCTCGGTACCGCACTGCTGGCGCTGGCGGCGGTGCTCGCCGCGTTCGCCGTCGGGGCCGCCGTCGCGAGCGAGGACCCCTGGGGGTTCGCGCTGGCGGCCGCCATCGGCCTGGGGATCGGCCTGCCGCTGCGCTGGGTGGGCCGCGCGGGCGGCGAACCCACGCGCCGAGAGGCGCTCGTCGCGGTCCTGAGCCTGTGGCTGCTGTTCCCCCTGGTGGGCCACGTGCCGTACGTGGTGTCGGCCGGCATGACGCCGCTCAACGCGCTGTTCGAGGCGATGTCGGGCTTCACCGCCACCGGCGCGACGGCGATCGCCGACTTCGACGCCGTGCCCTCGTCGCTGTTCCTCTTCCGCGCCTTCAGTCAGTGGGTGGGCGGCATCGGGATCCTGGTGCTGTTCATCGCCGTGTTCCCGCAGCTCGCGATCGCCGGCCGGCAGATCTTCCACACCGAGATGCCCGGGCCGACCGAGCAGCGTCTCACGCCGCGCCTGCGGAACACCGCCGGCATCGTGCTGTCGGTGTACCTGGCGCTGTCGCTGGTGTGCGGCGTCGCCTACGTGATGGCCGGCATGCCGCTGTTCGATGCGGTGGCGCACGCCTTCACCACCGTCGCGGCGGCCGGCTTCAGCCCCCAGGCGCGCAGCTTCGAGAGCTACCACCCGGCGGTCGACTGGGTGGCCGTCGTGTTCATGACGCTCGCCGCCGTCAACTTCGCGCTGCTGTGGCGTGCCTTCGGCGGCCGGCCACGCGAGCTGCTGCGCGACCCCGAACTGCGCGCGTACCTGGTCATCGTCCTGCTGGTGGGCACGCTGGTCACCATCCAGATCGCCCCCCTGTACCTGCCGGCCGACGCCGTGCGCCACGGCTTCTTCCAGGTGGTGTCGATCATGACGACCACCGGCTACGCGTCGGTGGACTACGACGCCTGGCCCGACGCCGCCCGGGCCCTGCTGGTGGCGCTGATGTTCATCGGCGGTAGCGCCGGCTCGGCGGCCGGCGGGGTCAAGGTGGCGCGCTGGCTCATCATGGCGCAGCACACCGCGCGCGAGGTCCGTCGTGCCCTGCACCCGCGTGCCGTGCTGCCGCTGCGCGTGGGCGACCGGCGCGTCGGCGAGGAGGTCGTGCGCGCGGTCGCCGCCTTCATCGCGCTCTACACCGTGCTGCTCGGCGTCACCGCGCTGACGGTCGCGTGGCTGGGCGAGGACCTGACGACGGCCTTCACCGCCGCCGCCGCGACGATCGGGAACGTGGGGCCGGGGCTGGGGCTGGTGGGCCCGATGGCGTCGTACGCCGACCTCCACCCGTTCAGCCGCGGCCTGCTGATCTTCAACATGTACGCCGGCCGGCTCGAGATCGTCACCGTCTTCGTGCTGGTGACGCCCGGCTGGTGGCGCCTGCCGCGTGGACTGCGGCGGGGGGACCGGCGCGCCCCGCCGCCCGTGGGTCGTCGCCGTGGCTGACGCGACCGGGACCGTCGGCGAGGTGCTCTCGCCCCGCCCACCGGGCCCGAGCGGCCGCGGGCGGACGGCCCCCTTCGTCATCGGCTCGGTGCTGGCCGCCATCGGCCTGTTGTTGGCCGTCTTCGGCGTCTTCGCCGCGCTCCTCGGCGAGTCCGTCACGGGCTACGCGCTCGGCGCGTTGGTCGGCGTCGGCATCGGCTTGGCGCTGCGCGCGTGGGGGCGCCCGGGGTCGCCCGAGAACCGGCGCGGCGAGCCGACCCGGCGCGAGGCCCTGGTGGCGCTCCTCGCGGCCTGGGCGCTGGTGCCTGCCGTCGGCGCCCTCCCCTACCTCGGCGCCGGCGTGCTCGGGCCGCTCGACGCGTACTTCGAGGCGATGTCGGGCTTCACCACCACGGGGGCGACGATGATCACCGACTTCACGGTCGTGGGACCGGTGCTGTTCATGTGGCGGGCCTTCACCCAGTGGGTCGGCGGGATCGGCATCATCGTGCTCTTCGTCGGCCTCTTCCCGCAGCTCGCGATCGCGGGGCGCCAGCTCTTCTTCGCGGAGGCGCCGGGCCCCACCGAGGAGCGGTTGACGCCGCGCCTGCGGCACACGGCCTTCGCGCTGCTGGGCGTGTACGGCGCGCTGACGGCGGCCTGCGCCATCGCCTACGACCTCGCCGGCATGAGCACCTACGACGCGGTGGCGCACGCGTTGACGACGATGTCGGCCGGCGGCTTCTCGCCCCACGGTCGCAGCTTCGAGGTGTTCGCGCCCGCGATCATGTGGGTCGCGGTCGTCTTCATGCTCTTCGCCGGCTCGAACTTCGCGCTGCTCTACCGCGGGCTGGCGGGCCGCACCTGGACGATCCTGCGCGACATCGAGCTGCGCTCCTACCTCGCCGTCGCCGCCGTCGTGACGGTCGCGGTGGCCCTCGTGCTGAGCTTCGACGGCTACCCGCTGGCCGACGCCTGGCGCCACGGCGCCTTCCAGACGCTGTCGATCCTCACCTCCACCGGCTACGCCTCGGCCGACTTCGGCGGCTGGTCGGAGCGCAGCCAGGCCCTGCTGCTGCTGGTGGCCTTCGTCGGCGGCTCGGCCGGCTCGGCCGCCGGCGGCGTCAAGGTCGCGCGCTGGGTGATCCTGGTCCAGCACACCAGCCGCGAGGTGCGCCGCACGATGCACCCGCGGGCGGTGCTGCCCGTGCGCATGGGCGGCCGCGTGGTGCCGGAGGACGTGCAGCGCTCGGTGGCCGCCTTCATCACGCTCTACCTGTCGCTGTTCGCGCTGTCGACGGTGGCGCTGGTGCTGCTGGGCGAGGACTTCACCACGGCGTTCTCCGCCGCGATCGCCTGCCTCGGCAACATCGGTCCGGGCCTCGCCGCCGTCGGGCCGATGGAGAACTTCGCGGGGTTGCACCCGGCGGCCAAGGCGGTGCTGACGTTCGCCATGTACGCCGGCCGCCTCGAGGTCGTGACGGTCTTCGCCCTCCTCACCCGCGCCTGGTGGCGGCGGGCTCGCTACGACCGGGGGTTCAGGGGCTGAGGCGAGGCGGCCCGACGCCGCCCGGCATCAGCCCGACCGCGCCCGAGCCCGCCGCCCCCCGACCCGCCGCCGCGGCCACCGCCGCAGCTCGCTGACCAGCATCGCGACGAGTACCAGGCCGCCGCCGAGCCACCCCGAGGGCGGCAGCCGCTCGCCGAGCCACCAGGCGGCGAAGGCGGTCGCGAACACCGGCTCGAGCACGAACACCAGCGCCGCCAGCGGGGCCGCCACAACGCGCTGGGCCGCCACCTGCAGCACCGCCACCAGCGCGGTGGCGACCACCGCCAGGTAGGCGATCGCCCCGAAGGTGGCGAGCGGGACGTCGGCCAGCGCGGCGCGCTCGGGCCAGGCCCACGCCCAGGCCAGCAGCGCCATGGGCAGGTGCTGCATGCCCGCCAGCGAGAACACCGAGGCCCTCCCCGCCACCTCGCCGAGGTAGACGATGTAGAGCGCGTACGCCAGGGCCGTGAGCAGCACCCACACGTCGCCGGCGTTGACCGCAGCGAGCCCGCCCTCGCCCAGCGTCAGCAGCCCCAGCCCGGCCGTGGCGACCAGCGCGGCCAGGTAGGCGCGCGGGGCCACCGAGCGGCGCCAGGCGGCGGCCGCCACCATCGGCGTGAGCACCACCGCGAGCCCGGTGATGAAGGCGGCGTTCGAGGCGCTGGTGAGGCTGAGGCCGATCGTCTGGGTGGCGAAACCGGCGAAGGCCAGCAGGCCGAGCCACAGGGCCGGCCGCATGGCGCGCCGGTCGAAGCGCACGAACGCGAAGCAGGCGGCGGCGAGCGAGAAGCGCACCGCCAGCAGCAGCGGTACCGGGATCGTGTCGAGCGCGTCCTTCACGATGGCGAAGGTCGTGCCCCACACGACGGTGATCAGGACCAGGGTGACGACGCCCAGGGCGGGGCTCACGGCCCACCATCATCCCATGCGCCCGCGGTCGTTGGCGGGGCGCCGACGGGCGCGACCCGGCGGCCGTGCGATGATGCCGCCATGGACGAAGCGCGCATCGGTTTCGGCGAGGACGCCCACCGGTTGGCCGAGGGGCGGCCGTTGGTCCTCGGCGGCGTGCCGCTCCCGGAGCCGCCCCGGGGCGCGGTGGCGCACTCCGACGGCGACGCGCTGCTGCACGCGGTCACCGACGCCCTGCTGTCGGCCTGGGCGCTGGGCGACATCGGCGCCCACTTCCCCGACAGCGACCCGGCGCACGCGGGCGCGGACTCGGCGGTGCTGCTGCGCCGCGCCCTGGGCGTCGCACTGGACCACGCCGGCGACCTGCGCCCCCGGCAGGTCTCGGCGGTGGTCACGCTGGACCGCCCGAAGCTGGGGCCGCACCGGGACGCGATCGCGGCGAGCCTCGCGGCCCTGCTCGAGCTGCCGCTCGACCGCGTCGGCATCACCTTCAAGACCAGCGAGGGACTCGCGCCCGACCACGTGCAGGCGCGCGCGGTCGTCCTCTGGGGCTGAGCGCCGCTGGCCGCTCGGGGCGGCGGGCGTGTACCCTCCCCCCGCCCGAAGACGGCGGGCGCGCCATGACGACGCGCCCGCAGCGTGACCCAGGGGACCCGTCAGTCCAACGTCACGAAGACGTCCTCACCCTCGACCGCCACCGCGTGGCAGGCGAGCGGGCGGATCGCGGGCATCGTCGGCTTGCCATCTTGCCGCAGGTCGAAGGTGGCGCCGTGGTAGATGCAGGTGACGACCCCGGCCTCGAAGTCGCCGTCGGAGAGCGGTCGCTTGGCGTGGGTGCAGCGGTCCGGGAAGGCGAACCAGTCGGCGCCGTCGCGCACGACGACCCACGACTTGCCGGCGGCCTCGACCCGCACCATCGCCCCGTCGGCGAAGTCGCCGACGGACCCCACGCGCGCGCGCTCCATCAGAGCTTCTCCTTGACGCCAGGGACGCCGAGCTTCGCCTGCACGACGCGTTCGACGTACTCCGACACCTTGGGCAGCGTGACGCGGCTCATCACCTCGTAGAGGAAGCCGGTGACGAGCACGTGCTCGGCGACCTCGGGACGCAGGCCGCGCGACATGAGGTAGAAGCGCTGGTCCTCGGGCACGGGTCCGGTGGTGGAGCCGTGCGAGCACTTGACGTCGTTGGCCTGGATCTCGAGCTGCGGGATCGACACCGCCTCGGACTCGTCGTCGAGCAGCAGGTTGCGGTTCGTCTGGTAGGCGTCCGTCTTCTGCGCGCCCGGGTCGACGACGATGACGCCGGAGTAGACCGCCGTGCTGGCGTCACGCAGCGCGCCCTTGAACAGCAGGTCGGAGAGCGCGTGGTCGGTGGCGTGGTGCTGCAGCGTGTACTGGTTGTAGTGCTGGCCCTCGTCGGCGAAGTAGAGGCCGAGCATCTCGCTCTCGGAGCCGGGGCCCTCCAGGTCGACCTCGACCTCGGCGCGGGCGGCGTCGCCGCCCAGCGACACGGTGAGCGACTCGAGGCGGGCGTCGCGGGCGAGGCGGGCGCGGATCTTGTTCTGCTGCACCACCTCGCGGCTCCAGTTCTGGAGGCTGACGTAGCGCAGCTTGGCGCCGTCCTTGAGGACGATCTCGGTGGCCGCGTGGTGCGCCAGCCGCTCGCCCAACGGCTCACTGGTGTACTCGTCGACGAAGGTGACCTTGGCGTTGACGTCGACGACGATCAGCGTCCGGCCGGCGGACAGCCCGCCACGATCGGCGGTCGTGAAGGTGCCGAGCGGCAGCGCCACCTCGACGTCGCGCGGCACGTAGAGGAAGGTGCCGTTGGTCCACAGGGCGGCGTCGAGCGCGGCCGCCTTGCTCATGGTGGCGTTGACGACCGTGTAGAGGTGCTCGCGGACCAGCGCCTCGTGCTCGCGCACGGCGGTGCGTAGGTCGGTGAACACGACCCCTCGCTCCCCGACGCTGCCGGCGCGCTGCACGACCTCGCCGTTCTTGATCACCATCGCGGCCTCGGCGTCGGAGTCGGTGAGGCGCATGGAGACGCGGTCGACGACGCTGGCGTCGAGCGGCCCGTCGACGAGCTCGAGCCCGTCGATGGCGAAGCGCTCGAGCTGGGTGTAGCGCCACACCTCGTCGCGGTTGGTGGGGTGCGGCGTCGCGGCGTAGGTGCGCAGCGCCGCGCGGCGCTCCTCGGCCAACCAAGCCGGCTCCTCGAAGCGCGCGATCAGCGCGTCGACCGCGGCCTCGGTGACGGCCGCGTTGTCCTTCAGTTGCGCCACGTCAGCCGACGCTCCCTTCCATCTCGAGCTCGATCAGGCGGTTGAGCTCGACGGCGTACTCGAGCGGCAGCTCCTTGGCCACGGGGTCGAGGAAGCCACGTACGATCAGCGCCATGGCCGCGTCCTCGGGCAGGCCGCGCGACTGCAGGTAGAAGATCTGCTCGTCGTTGAGCTTGCTCACCGTCGCCTCGTGGCCCACGTGGGCGGACTTCTCGTTGATCTCGATGTAGGGGTAGGTGTCGGTCTTGGCCTGATCGTCGAGCAGCAGCGCGTCGCACTCGACGTTGCTGCGGGCGTTCGTCGCGCCCTCGTGGATCTGCACCAGGCCGCGGTAGCTGCTGCGGCCGGTCCCCTTGGAGATCGACTTGCTGACGACGCTGCTGGTGGTGTTGGGCGCGGCGTGGATGACCTTGGCGCCGGCGTCCTGGTGCTGGCCGTCGGTGGCGAAGGCGATGGAGAGCACCTCGCCGTGGGCGCCCTCGCCCATCAGGTAGGTGCTGGGGTACTTCATCGTCACCTTGGAGCCGAGGTTGCCGTCGAGCCAGCCCATCGAGCCGTGCCGCTGCACGATCGCGCGCTGCGTGACCAGGTTGTAGACGTTGTGCGACCAGTTCTGGATCGTCGAGTAGCGGACGTTCGCGCGCTCCTTGACGATGATCTCGATGACGCCGGAGTGGAACGAATCGCTGTTGTAGGTGGGCGCCGTGCAGCCCTCGATGTAGTGGAAGCGGCTGCCGGGCTCGCCGATGATCAGCGTGCGCTCGAACTGGCCCATCGACTGGGCGTTGATGAGGAAGTAGGCCTGCAGCGGGACGTCGATCTCCACGCCGGCGGGCACGTAGACGAACGAGCCGCCCGACCACACCGCGGAGTTCACCGCCGCGAAGTAGTTGTCCTCCGGCGGCACGACGGTGGCGAAGTGCTCCTTGAACAGCTCGGGGTACTGCTGCAGACCGGTGTCGGAGTCGAGGAAGATGACGCCCTGCTTCTCCCACTCCTCCTTGAGGTTGTGGTAGACCATCTCGCTCTCGTACTGCGCGCCGACGCCGGCGAGCATCTTCTGCTCCGCCTCGGGGATGCCGAGCTTACGGTAGGTCTCCCGGACCTCCTCGGGGACGTCGTCCCACGAGTTCGTGCCCTTCTTGTCCTGCGGGCGGATGTAGAAGTAGATCTCGTCGAAGTTCAGGTGGCTGAGGTCGGGGCCCCACTTCGGGCGGCCCTTCTTCTCGGCGATCTCCAGCGCCCGCAGGCGGAACTTGAGCATCCACTCGGGCTCGTTCTTCTGGTAGCTGATCTGCTCGACCACGCGCTTCGTCAGGCCCTTCTCGGACCGGAAGGCGTAGGTCTCCGGCATGTAGTACGAGTACTGGTCGGCGTGCGCCATGCCCTCGAGCTTGGCGGCGTCGGGGTGGGCGTCCTGTGGCAGAAGGTCGGCCATGATCGTTGCCTCCGTGTCTCAGGCGCCCACGCGGGGCGCGTGCTCGTCGTCGCCGACCGGCGCCAGGCCGGCCTCGACGCGGATCCAGTCGTAGCCGCGGGTGTCGAGCTCCATCGCCAGTTCCTTGGGACCTTGCTTGACGATGCGGCCGGCGGCCATCACGTGCACCTTGTCGGGCACGATGTAGTTGAGCAGTCGCTGGTAGTGGGTGATCACCAGGGCGCCGAACTCGGGGCCACGAGCGGCGTTGACGCCCTTGGCGACGACCTTCAGGGCGTCGACGTCGAGACCCGAGTCGGTCTCGTCGAGGATCGCGTAGCGCGACTCGAGGACCAGCAGCTGCAGGATCTCGGAGCGCTTCTTCTCGCCGCCCGAGAAGCCCTCGTGCAGGTTGCGCTCGATGATCGACTCGTCCCAGTCGAGCGCCTTCACGGCCCGCTGCAGCTTCGTGTAGAACTCCATGACGCCGATCTCGTCGCCCTCCTCGCGGCGGGCGTTGAGCGCCAGGCGCAGGAAGTTGGCGATGGACACGCCGGGGACCTCGACCGGGTACTGGAACGCCAGGTAGAGGCCGGCGCGGGCGCGCTCGTCGGGCTCCATCTCGAGGATCGACTCGCCGTCGATCAGGACGTCGCCGCCGGTGACCTCGTACTGCGGGTCGCCCGCCATGACCTTCGCCAGGGTCGACTTGCCGGAGCCGTTGGGACCCATGAGCGCGTGGACCTCGCCTCGGGGCACCACGAGGTCGACGCCCTTCAGGATCTCCTCGCCGTCGGCGATGCGGGCGTGCAGGTCACGGATCTCCAGGCTGTGTTCGCTCATCGCGGGTCCTCTCGGGCCGCTCGCGGCGGCCGATCGCGGTGGTGTGGTGTCGGGCGGAGCCCGCGGCGCGGTTGCGCCGCGCCCCTAAGTCGGACTCGTTCCGATTACGATTCTACACACCCTGGACGCCGGAACGTATAGCGCACGACTCAGGATTGAGATCGTCGTGCGCCGCGCACGACTCAGGATTGGGATCGTCGTGCGCCGCGCACGCTCAGGAACCGGGTGTCGCGCGCCTCAGCGCCGTCGCCGGAAGGGCCACCAGCTGCGCTTCGTCCGCGCCCGCTCGTCCTTCGCCTGGACGGGATCGTCGTGCCCTGCGCTGGGGCGGCCGTCCGGCCGCCCCCCGCCGCGGGGTTCGCGGGGGGGCACCGGCGAGTCGACCGGCGTGGGGCGCCGAACGCCGCCGCGCCCCAGGGTCTGGGGCGACTCGGCGGCGGCGGGCGACTCGACCGACGCGAGGCCCATCGCCTCGCGGTAGGCCGCGACGAACGCCGCGGCGTCGGGGTAGCGGCGGACGGGGTCGCGCGCCAGGGCGCGGCCCACCACCTGGGTCACCTTGATCGGCACTTCGCTGCGGACCTGCCGCAGCTCGCGCGGCAGCGAATGGAGGTGCGCCACCATCAGCGCCTCGTAGCTGGAGCCGACGAAGGGCCGCTCGCCGCTCAGCACCTCGTAGGCGAGGACGCCCAGGGAATAGACGTCGCTGCGGAGGCTCGTCGGGCGCCCCTCGAACACCTCGGGGGCCATGTAGAAGGCCGTGCCGACGCGCTCCTCGGCATCGTCGCCCTTGAAGGTGCCGGTGCCGAAATCGCCGAGCTTGGCGCGCCCTTCGCCGTCGACGAAGACGTTGGCGGGCTTGACGTCGCGGTGCAGCACCTTGGCGTCGTGGGTGTGCGCCAGCCCGTTGGCCACGTCCAGCACGAGGCCGATGGCCTTCTCCAGGGGCAGGCGGCCGCGCTCGAGCAGCAGCTGGTCGAGCGTGCCGCCGGGACAGTACTCCAGGGCCAGGAAGGCCTCGTCGCCCGTCGTGCGCCCCGAGTAGGCGCGCACGACGTTCGGGTGGTCGAGCTTGAGGGTGATCTGCACCTCGTTCTCGAACATGCGCCGCAGCACCGGGTCGGTGTTCAACTCGGGCCGCGGGATCTTCAGGGCGACCTGCCGGCCGGTCGCCTCCTCGTGCGCCAGCCACACCAACGCCGTGCGTCCCGCGCCGAGGCGCTGGATCACGTTGTAGCCGGGCGGCACCCGGCCGGTCATCGGCGCCCTCGCGACGCGCGGCGGTTCAGAGTTCCAACGCCTCCCCGGGCGCCAGCGGGTGCACGACCGCCCCGCCGACGTCGGCCTCGGGCAGCGCGGCGACCGCTTCGCGGAACGCGAGCGCGTCCTGCTCGATCAGGTCGAACGTGCCGTAATGGATGGGTACGACGTGCCGCGGTCGCAGCAGCCGGACGGCCTCCAGCGCCTCGCCGGGGTCCATGGTGAAGTGGCCGCCGATGGGCAGGAGCGCCAGGTCGAGCCCGTGACGACCGATGAGGGCCATGTCGCCGAAGAGCGCGGTGTCGCCGGCGTGGTAGATGCGCAGGTCGTCGAACTCGAAGACCACGCCCATCGGCATGCCGCCGTAGCTGCCGTCCGCGAAGCCCGACGAGTGCCAGGCGGGGGTGAAGCGCAGCGCACCGAAGGGCATCGCGACGCGGCCGCCGGAGTTGGCGCCCAGGAACTTGGCGTTGCCACGCGCCTCGGGACCGCGGTCCCGCTGCAGCTTGCCGACGATCTCGACCGAGGACACGATCGTGGCGCCGCAGCGCTCGGCGATCGGCAGGGCGTCGCCGACGTGGTCCGCGTGGGCGTGGGTGAGCACGATCGTCTGCGGCGACAGCGCGTCGGCCGACACGGCCGCCTTGGGGTTGCCGGTGAGGAACGGGTCGACGAGCACCTCGTGCGCGCCGAGCTGCAGCGCGGTCGCTGCGTGACCGAGGAACGTGAGCTTCACGGGGCCTCCAGGAACGGGTTCGCCGCGCGCGGGCGTGCTCGCGCGGGCGTGCGTGGCGGCTGCGCCGACGGACGGCGTGCGCCGTCTGACGGCGGGCGTCAGACGGGGCGCAGGTGGATCAGCGCGAGGTAGTACGCCACCGCGGCCGCCACCGGCAGGCCGAACACGCCGACGGCCTCGAGATCGCGCTTCAGCGCCACCAGCGCCGCGCCGGCGACCAGGGCGGCCAGGAACACGAAGGGGTACGCGAGGAAGAGCGTCCGCCAGGCGCCCTCGAGCTGGAGATCCTGGATGAAGCCGCCGTTGCGGCCGAGCAGGCCGATGGCGCCGATGATCCAGAAGTAGAGCACCCCGCCGCCTCCGAGGACCCCGGCGAGGGCGCCGAGGACGGTGCCGGTACGGTCGCCGGCGTACGGATCGACGGCGGCGGTCGAGTTCGGGCTGGTCGAGACGGTCATCGCAGGCGTCACCTCTCGCGAACGGCGGCGGGAAGCGGCTGGGGCCGCGCACGCACGGCGGTCCGCCGCGCCCGCTTCCGACGTGGGGTGAGTGTACCAGAACGGTCCGCTTGCGCCCGCCCCTGGTACAGTGGTGAGCTTGTGGGCCAGGCAGCCGCCGGGCGCACGAGCGTGGGCCCGGCAACCGCCGGGCGCGCACGAAGCCGCCGGCCATCACCGGTGGCCTGGAGGCGCCGGTGCAGGACCTCGTCATCCGCGGAGCGCGCGAGCACAACCTCAAGGGCATCGACCTGACCATCCCCCGGAACGCCTTCGTCGTGTTCACCGGCGTGTCGGGATCGGGCAAGTCGACGCTGGCGTTCGACACCATCTACGCGGAGGGCCAGCGGCGCTACGTCGAGAGCCTTTCGGCCTACGCGCGCCAGTTCCTGGGCGTCATGGACAAGCCCGACGTCGACGCGATCGAGGGCCTGTCGCCAGCGATCTCGATCGACCAGAAGACCACCAGCCACAACCCGCGCTCGACCGTCGGCACCGTCACCGAGATCCACGACTACCTGCGCCTGCTGTTCGCCCGGGCGGGCACGCCCCACTGCCCCGTCTGCGACCGCAAGATCGAGCGGCAGTCGGCCTCCGAGATCGTCGACCGCCTCATCGCGCGCTACCCTGGCGCACGCGCGCTGGTCCTCGCGCCGGTGGTGCGTGGCCGCAAGGGCGAGTACCGCAAGCTGTTCGCCGACCTCAAGAAGCAGGGCTTCGCCCGCGTGCGCCTCGACGGCGTCGTGCAGTCGATCGACGAGGCGTCCAGCACCAACCTGGAGCGCCACGAGAAGCACGACATCGAGGTGGTCGTCGACCGCGTGAAGATCGACGAGGCCGACCGCTCGCGGCTCGCCGAGTCCGCCGAGCTGGCGCTCGCCACCGGCGATGGCCTGATGCGCGCCTTCCTCCCCGACGACGGCGTCGACGAGCTCTACTCCGAGCGCTTCGCCTGCCCCGAGCACGGCACCTTCCTCGAGGAGCTCGAGCCGCGGGTGTTCTCGTTCAACACCCCCTACGGCGCCTGCGGTCACTGCTCGGGCCTGGGGCACCTGCAGCAGTTCGATCCCGACTTGGTCGTCCCCGACGAGAGCCTCTCGATCGCTCGGGGTGCGATCGCGCCCTGGACGGGGGCCCGCTCCGACGGCGGCAAGGTCTTCTACTGGGACCGCCTGCGCGCCATCGCCGAGCACCACGGGGTCGACCTCGCCACCCCCTGGCGCGATCTGCCGGACGCCTTCCGCGACACGGTGCTGCACGGCACCAAGGACGCCATCGAGGTCGTCTACTCGCGGGCCGGCCGCGAGACGATGCGCTTCCGGGCCGACTTCGAGGGCGTGATCCCCAACCTCGACCGGCGGCTGCGCGAGGCGCAGACGGAGTACGCCCGCGAGAAGCTCGAGAGCTACATGTCGCTCGTCCCCTGCCCGCAGTGCCACGGCAGCCGCTACAAGCCCGAGGTGCTGGCCGTGCGCGTGGCCGATCGCAACATCGCCGACGTCTCCAACCTCACCGTCGTCGATGCCCGCGCCTTCTTCCGCGACCTGACGCTGCCCGGCGCCGCAGGCGACGTCGCGCGCCCGATCCTGCGCGAGGTCAACGCCCGGCTCGGCTTCCTCGAGGACGTCGGCCTCGACTACCTCTCACTCGACCGCAGCGCCAACACCCTCTCCGGCGGCGAGGCGCAGCGCATCCGCCTCGCCACCCAGGTCGGCTCGGGCCTGACGGGCGTGCTCTACGTCCTCGACGAGCCCTCGATCGGGCTGCACGCGCGCGACAACGCCCGCCTGCTGCGTACCCTGCTCCACCTGCGCGACCTCGGCAACACGCTGATCGTCGTCGAGCACGACGAGGAGACGATGCGGGCCGCGGACTACATCGTCGACCTCGGCCCCGGCGCGGGGGTGCACGGCGGGGAGGTGGTCGCCGCGGCGTCGCCGGCCGAGCTGCTGCAGCACCCGGACTCGCTCACCGCCCGCTACCTGCGGGGCGAGCTGCGCATCGAGGTGCCCGACCAGCGGCGCGCCGGCAACGGCAAGGCGCTGAAGGTCGTCGGCGCCCGCGAGCACAACCTGCGCGACCTGACCGTGGAGATCCCGCTCGGCACCCTCACCTGCGTCACCGGGGCGTCCGGCTCGGGCAAGTCGACGCTGGTGCACCGCATCATCCACGCGGCGCTCGCCAAGCAGCTCTACCGCGCCAAGGCGACACCGGGCGCCCACGCGCGCCTGCTGGGCACCGAGCACGTCGACAAGGTGATCGAGATCGACCAGAGCCCGATCGGGCGCACCCCGCGCTCGAACCCGGCCACCTACACCGGCATCTTCACCGACATCCGCGACCTGTTCACTCGGGCGCCGGAGTCGCGCAAGCGTGGCTACCGGCCCGGCCGCTTCTCCTTCAACGTCAAGGGTGGCCGCTGCGAGGCCTGCAAGGGCGACGGCACCGTCAAGGTCGAGATGTACTTCCTGCCCGACATCTACGTCCCCTGCGAGGTGTGCAAGGGCGCGCGCTACAACCGCGAGACGCTCGAGGTGAAGATCCGCGGCAAGTCCATCGCCGACGTGCTCGACATGACCGTCGACGAGGGCCTCGCGTACTTCGAGAACATCCCCACGGTCGCCCGCAAGCTCAAGCTGATGCAGGACGTCGGCCTCGGCTACCTGCGGATCGGCCAGCCCTCGCCCACGCTGTCGGGGGGCGAGGCGCAGCGCGTCAAGCTCGCCTCCGAGCTCGGCAAGCGCTCCACCGGCAAGACGCTCTACATCCTCGACGAGCCGACCACCGGCCTCCACTTCGAGGACACCCGCAAGCTGCTCGACGTCCTCCACCGGCTGGTCGACGCGGGCAACACCCTGCTGGTGATCGAGCACAACCTCGACGTGATCAAGACGGCGGACTGGATCATCGACCTGGGTCCGGACGGAGGCGCGCGCGGCGGCACGCTCGTGGCCAGCGGCACGCCGGAGGATCTCGCCGCGCACGCGAGCAGCTCCACCGGCGCCTACCTGCGGCGGATCGACGCCGTGGCCAGCCGGGCCACGGCGCGCGACATCGAATCGGCCGCGGCCGTCTGACGCCCCCCGACGGGTAGCATGGCGACGTGATCCGCACCGCACCCGAACCGCAACGCACGATCATCGGCACCTTCCTGGTGTTGGCGGCGATCGTGGCGGCCGTGGCGCCGATGTCGGTGGCCCTGCGGTCGGCGGCGGTCGTCCTCTTCTCCTACCTCGCGTTCGCCGTCGGCGGTATGCCGTTCGCCTACCTCGCCGCGCTCGCCGCGCCGGCCCTCGGCCTGCTCGCCGGCGACGTCGCCTGGATGATCATGCTGCCGGTCGTGCTGTCCGGGAACCTGCTGGCGATGCTCGGCCTCGAGTACGCCTGGCGCTGGGCAGCGCTCATCGTGTCCCCGGTCCTGCTGGTCGTGCCGGCCGTCTTCGTGCAGACGATGGCGCGGCGCGAGCTCTTCCGCGTCGAGCTGCCGTGGGACGACGGCCGCGGCGCCTGGGTGGGTCTCCACCTGCTCGTCGCTGCCTTCGGCGTCTTGATCGCCCTGCTCGTCGACCGCCAGCGCACGCGCGCAGACGCGCGCGCAGAACCCGGGCGGGACCGCGGCGAGACACGCCGTACCACGGTGGCGCCGGCCGCGGACCGCGGCCGGGGCGCCGTCGAACGTACACCCACCGACCCGGCGGCCAGCGGCCGCGCGCGCGCGCGCTGAGCCCATGCGCGCCCGGCTCGACGCCTGGAGCCGCCAACCCGCCGGCCGCTTCGTCCTCGGCCTCGTCTCCCGCTACGGCCGCGTCAGGGTGCCGCTGCTGGCCGCCGCGCTCGCCTACTACGCCGCCTTCGCCCTGGGGCCCCTGCTGCTGCTGCTCGGCGGCTGGCTGGCGCTGGCGCTGCGCAACCGGCCCGAGCTCGCGGAGCCCTACCGCGAGGCGCTGACCGACCTCATCGCCCAACTGCTGCCGCTCCAGGTCGACCCCGAGGGGCTGGTCGAGACGAGCTTCGCGCTCATCGTCAGCCAGTTGGGCGAGGGGGCGTTCGTCCGCTCGGCACTCTCGGTCCTGGTGCTCCTGTGGGCGTCGTCGAACTTCTTCGCCTCCCTGCAGATCGCGCTGGAGATGATCTTCGAGGTGCCCAGCCCGCGGGGCTTCTTCCGCAAGCGCGCGGTGGGGCTGCTGCTCGTTCTCGCCGTCGCCGCCTTCGTCGGCTTCGAGCTGCTCGGTGGCGCGCTGCTCGCCGGCGCCGCGGAGGTCTGGACGCGCCTGCGGGACTTCGCCGCGGGCTTCGACGTCGCCCTGCCGGCGGCGCGCCTGCCGGCCGCCTTCGACCTGCTGCGCGCGCTGTCGTCGACCGCTGTCTTCGCCCTGGCCTTCCGTTACCTGCCGGGCCGCGGCAGCGACCTGGTGGGCGCCCTGATCGGCGCGGTGGCCTGCACGCTCAGCCTGACGGCGATGCAGGCGGTGCTGGTCGCCAGCTTCTCGCTCGAGCGGGTCAACCTCGTCTACGGGGTCGTCACCGGCGTGGTGGTGTGGCTCCTGTGGCTCTACGCGGCCCTGTGGCTGTTCCTGATGGGCGCCGTGCTGGCGGCCGAGGTAGCGCGCATCCGGCGGCGCGCGCACCGGTCGAGGGCGCAGGCGCTCGCCGCGTCCGGCGACGTAGACTGAGGCCCCATGGCCGGATCGCCACCGCCCCCGGGGCGCAGACCCCCGCCGTTCTACCGGTTGGCCGTCTTCCTCGTGCGCCTCTTCGTCCGCCTGCTGTACGGCCTGCGGGTGACGGGCACGGAACACGTGCCGCGCACGGGCGCCTGCGTCGTCGGGGCCAACCACGCGTCGGCCTGGGACCCACCGGTCGTCGGCCTGTCGGTCCCGCGCGAGATCCACTTCATGGCCAAGAAGGAGCTCTTCGAACGCTGGCTGCCGCGCCGGGTCTTCCGCGCCTTGCGCGCCTTCCCCGTCGACCGTGGCGCCAACGACGTCGGTGCCGTCAAGGAGGCGCTGCGCCGCCTGCAGAGCGGGCACGCGATCGGCGTCTTCTTCGAGGGCACCCGGAACGTGCACGGCGACGCCGCCGCTCACATGGGCGCGGCGTTCCTGGCGCAGCGAACCGGGGCACCGCTGGTGCCCGCCGCGATCTGGCGCGAGGGGCGGGCGTTCCGGGTCGCGTTCGGTCCGCCGCTCAGGGCAGCGGGCCGAACGCGCGAGGACGCGGCCGCATTGACCGCCGAACTCGAGCGCGCCGTGAGGTCGTTGCTACCGTCCAGGACGTGATTTCTGGCACTTTCTCGGATCGCCTCCGGAGGGGATGCCGGGAACGCCGTCCTGGTCGGCGTTCGCTTGTGACGAATCCGACGAATGCCGTCCTAGGCTTGCCTAACGCCATACCCCATGCTAGAGTGCGCGCAAGCGGCACAACCGTAGAGGAGGCACTCCTGATGGCGAAAACGAAGACCGTGTCGAAGGCCGATCTGGTCGATACCGTCGCCAATGCGACGTCCATGAAGAAGAAGGACGTCAAAGAGGTGATGGACGCGATGCTCGACAAGATCAGCGCGAACCTCGACCTCGGCAACAAGGTCCAGCTGACCGGCTTCGGCACGTTCGAGGTGCGCCGGCGCAAGGCGCGCACCGGCGTGAAGCCCGGCACCACCGAGAAGATCAAGATCCCGGCCAGCAAGTACCCGGCCTTCAAGCCCGGCAAGTCGCTGAAGGAGCAGGTCAAGAAGTAAGCCTGGCATGACGCTCGACGCCAACGGCGGGTCCTCGCGGGCCCGCCGTTCTCATGGCGTCGACACCCCGCGTTCTGGGGTGTCGACGCACCGCCTCGCGGGGCGGGGAAGCACCGTCGCGGCGCGCGGCGAAACGCCGCCACGCCTCCGCTACACTGCGCCACCATGAGCCTCCTCGACGTCATCGGCCCCGTCATGGTCGGTCCCTCCTCGAGCCACACCGCCGGCGCCTGCCGGCTGGCGCTGCTCGCCCGCCACGCGTTCGGTGCCGAGCCCCGGCGCGCGCGCTTCACCCTGCACGGCTCCTTCGCCAAGACCGCCCGCGGCCACGGTACCGACCTCGCGTTGATCGCGGGCACGCTCGGCGCCTTCCCCGACGACCCGATGATCCCGCGCGCCCTCGACGAGGCCGCCGCGCGCGGCCTGGACGTCGACTTCGCCACCGCCGACCTCGGCGACGTGCACCCGAACTCGGTGCGCGCGGTCCTCGAGGGCGAGGGCGAGCGCGTCATGCTCACCGGCTCCAGCCTCGGCGGCGGCCTGGTTCGCGTCTTCGACGTGGACGGCTTCCGGATCGATTTCTCCGGTAGCCACCCCACGTTGCTGCTCCGCCACCTCG
Organism: Trueperaceae bacterium; assembly: GCA_011389865.1. Taxonomy (GTDB): domain Bacteria; phylum Deinococcota; class Deinococci; order Deinococcales; family Trueperaceae; genus JAABTL01. Next base: position 77,441 of record JAABTL010000004.1, on the reverse strand, counting down.
ACACGCCCGGCGTCATCGCCCGCGTGGCGCGCGTGATCGCCGACGACGACGTCAACATCGCCACGCTGGTCAGCGCCCGCCGCAAGCGCGGCGGCGACGCGATGATGTCGATCGAGATCGACCGCCCGCTGACGGCACCGGCCCGCGACTACCTGCGGCACCTGCGCTACGTCACCTGGCTGCGGGAGCTGCCCGAGGTGATGCGGGGGCCCGACGGCGACGCGGTCGAGTCGCAGGGCGTGTCGGCGGAAACGGAGGTCGCGTCGTGACCCTCGCCGACCTCGCCGCCGCCCCCGGCCCGGCGTCCGACCTGGTCCTCGCCGACGAGGCCGCCACCCCCGTCGAGCGCGCGCGCGTGCTGGAGGGTCTGCGCGGACGCCTGCGAGAGATGCGCGCGTCGATCGAACGGGGGCTCGAGAGCGACGCCAAGAGCCGCACGGGCATGGTCGGCTGGAACGCCAAGACGCTGTGGAACGCCCCCGACGAGCTGCGTGCCCCGCTGCTGCAGCGCGTGCAGGCGTACGCGATGGCGGTGAACGAGGAGAACGCCCGCATGGGTCGCATCGTGGCGGCGCCGACGGCGGGCTCGGCGGGCACGCTGCCGGGCGCGCTGCTCGGCGTCGCCGATCACCTCGGCCTCGACGAGGACCGCCTGCTGGGGCCGCTGGCCCTCGCCGGCGGCATCGGGCAGGTGATCTCGCAGTCGATGTTCATCGCCGGCTCCACGGGCGGCTGCCAGGCGGAGATCGGCTCTTCGGCCGCGATGGCGGCGGCGGCGGTCACCGAGGCGATGGGTGGCGACGCGGCGGCGTCCGTCCACGCCGCGGCGATGGCCCTGATGAACACGATCGGCCTCGTGTGCGACCCGGTCGGTGGCTACGTCGAGGTTCCCTGCGTCTCGCGCAACGCCTTCTACTCGGTCCATGCGGTGGCCTCGGCGCAGCTCGCACTGGCCGGCGTCACGTCGCCGATCCCACCCGACGAGGTGGTCCTGGCGATGGCGTCGGTGGGCCGGCTGCTGCCCCCCGAGCTGCGCGAGACCGGCGAGGGCGGCATCGCCGACACCCCGACCGGGCGCCGCATCGCGCTCGAGATGGCGCGCTAGCCGGCCGCTTGGCGCGGGCCGCCCGCCGGCGCCGAGGCGACGGCGCGCACGGTAGGCCCGGCCACCGACGCCTCGTGAAGTTTGGTGCATGCTGCGCTCCTGGGACGTTCGTCCCGCGCGGCCCCGCATCCCGCGGTCCCGCATCTTGCGGCCCCCGCATCCCGCGGTCCCGAGCCGCCGTCCCGAGAGGAGCGCCATGCCCACCACCCACCGCAGACCCCACGTGGTCGTCGTCGGTGCCGGCTTCGCCGGCCTGAGCGTCGTTCGCGGCCTGCGCGGCGCCGGCGCCGACGTCACGCTCGTCGACCAGCGCAACCACCACACCTTCCAGCCGCTGCTGTACCAGGTGGCCACCGCCGCGCTCGATGCCGGCGACGTGGCGCACCAGGTCCGCGACGTGCTGCGCGATGCCCCGCACGCCCGCTTCCGCATGGGCCGGGTCGTGGGCATCGACCTCGCCGGGCAGCAGCTGACCCTCGAAACCGGCCGCTCGCCGGCCGATCCCGTCGGCCTCAGCGCCCTGCCCCGCAGCGAGACGATGGCCTACGACCACCTCGTCCTGACGCCGGGCGCCGTTTACCACGACTTCGGGATCCCCGGGGTGCGGGAGCACGCCTACGTCCTGAAGAGCGCGGCCGAGGCCCTGGCCCTCCGCGGCCACCTCCTGCGCCTCCTCGAGGACGCGGCCCGCGACCCGACGGCGATCGCCGAGGGCGCGCTCGACGTCGTCGTCGTCGGCGCGGGACCCACGGGCGTCGAGATGGCGGGCGCGATGGTCGAGCTGTTCGACCGCGTCCTCCCCTCCGACTACCCGGAACTCGATCTCGGGCGGGCGCGGGTCGTCCTCCTCGAGGCGGCGCCCCACGTGCTGGCGCCCTACCAGCCGGCGACCCGCGACTACGCGGCGCGGGTCCTGCGCGGCCGCGGCGTCGACCTGCGCACCGGCGCGATCGTGCGCGAGGCCACCGCGACCCACGTGCACCTGGCCGACGGCAGCGCGCTGCGCTACGGGACGCTGGTGTGGGCGGCAGGCGTGCGCGCCCACCCGCTCGCGGAGGCCCTGGGCGTGCCGCTCGACCGGGCCGGACGGGTGCCGGTCGACGACGACCTGTCGCTCCCCGGGCAGCCGCGCGTGTGGCTGGCCGGCGACGTCGCGGGCAGCGTCGGGACGGCCCCACCCCTCCCCCAGGTGGCGCAGGTGGCCAAGCAGCAGGGCGCCCACGTCGCCCGCAGCCTGCGGGCACGGTTCGCCGGCCGGCCCACGCGACCCTTCCGCTACCTCGACCTCGGGCAGATGGCGATCATCGGTCGCTCCGCCGGCGTCGCCGAGCTCTCGCGCGGCCTCGGGGGGATGCGCCTGCGCGGCCTGCTGGGCTGGCTGGCGTGGCTGTTCATCCACCTCGTCCACCTCCCCGGCCACCAGAACCGGCTGCGCGCGCTGATCGGCTGGGCCTTCGAGTGGTTCACCTACGACCGCCACGCCCGCCTGATCCTCGAGCCGGGAGAGCGCGCGCTCGACCGGGCGAGCGCCCCGTCGGCGCCGGCGAAGGCCGCCGCCGACGGCCGCGCCGAGGACGCCGCGCCGCCCCCGGACACCCGCGACGCGTGCTCGCCGGCGACGCCCCAGGGGTGAAGCGGTACCCTCAGCGCATGGCCCACGATCGCGCCTTCCTCGCCGACGCCCTGACCGTCGCCCACCGCGCCGCCGACGCGGCGGCTCGCATCCACCGCGGGCACGCCGGCGGCCATCTCGAGATCACCACCAAGTCCTCCGCGATCGACCTCGTGACCGAGGTCGATCGCCTCTCCGAGACCGCCATCCGCGCCGAGGTGGCCGCCGCCTTCCCCGATCACGTCGTGTTGGGTGAGGAGGGCGGCCAGGCCGCCGGCGACGCCCGGCATCGCTGGATCGTCGACCCCCTCGACGGGACCGTCAACTACGCCCACGGCTTCCCGATCTACTGCGTCTCGATCGCGCTCGAGGTCGACGGCGAGGTCGTGGTCGGCGTCGTGCTCGACACCGCCCACGGCGAGCGCTTCGCGGCCACCCTCGGTGGCGGCGCCACGCTCGACGGCGTCCCCATCGCGGTCAGTCGCACCACCGAGATCGGCCGCGCCATGCTCGGCACCGGCTTCGCCTACGGCGGCGAGGCGGTCGGCCGCAACCTCGAGATCCTCGGACGCGTGCTCCCCAAGGCGCGCGCGGTGCGCCGGCCGGGCGCCGCCGCCCTCGACGTCTGCCACGTCGCCTGCGGACGCTACGACGGCTTCTGGGAGCTGCAGCTCAACGCCTGGGACGTCGCCGCGGGGATGCTCATCGTGCGCGAAGCCGGGGGCACCGTCACCGGCCCGACCGGTGCCCCCTACCGCTGGGACGACGCCGCGATGATCGCCACCAACGGCCACCTTCACGCGCGCCTGACGCAGCTGCTCGACCTGGGCGTCGCGCTCGCCTGATCCCCCGTCGAGCAGGCTCGACCGCCTGGCCAGCCGTTGCGGCGGGCCGCGTCAGCTGGTCCGCATGGCGGCGGGGCCGGCGCGTCAGTCGGCGCGCTTCAGCGGGCCGCTAGCGCCCGCAGCGGCGCGAGCTCGTCGTCGGTCAACCCCGCCTGCCTCTCGGAGAGCGTCCACAGCCGCTCGGCGGCGTCCCCCTCGCGGGCGACGGGCGCCATCGGGCGCTGCCGGCGATCGACCCAGTAGCGCCCGGTCGATGCCAGCGCCGCCGGGTCCGTCGCCAGGAAGGTGAGCGTGTCGGCGCCCTCCTCGGGACTGCGGCCGAACGTCCGCTGCGCGAGGCGAATCAGCGGCGTGAGCCAGCCCGAGTCGCCGCCGAACTCGCTGGCCACGAAGCCAGGGTGCATCGCGTGCACGCTCACGCCGGTGTCCGCCAGGCGGCGCGCGAAGGCGACGGTGAACAGCTGGTTGGCGAGCTTCGACTGGGCGTAGGCACCCATGCCGTCGTAGCGCCGCCTCTCCAGGTCGTCCCAGCGCATGCGCCCGGCCATCGCGGCGTTCGACGACGTCACCACGACCCTGGCCGGCGCGGACGCGACGAGCAGGTCCGCCAACAGGACGGCGGGCACGAACACCCCCAGGTGGTTGAGCGCCCAGGTGAGCTCGATGCCCTCGGCGGTCTCACGCCGGCGACCGACGTAGACACCGGCGTTCAGAACGAGGGCGTCGAGGCGCGACCAGCGCTCGCGGAAGGCCGCGACCATGGCCCGGGACTCGGCCACGAGGCTGAGGTCGAAGCCGAGATGATGGACGTCGCCGCCGGTCTCGCGGCGGAGCTCGTCGGCCACCTGCGCCCCGCGGCCGCTCGGCCGGGAGACGGTCACGACGGTATGGCCGCGCGCCGCCAGGTCGCGCGCGGTGACCCGGCCGATGCCAGTGCTGGCGCCGGTGATCAGGGCCACGGGAGGTTGCGGATGCGAAGGGTTCGTCACGCCGCCGATGGTACGGCCGGACGGTCCGGGCACTCGGTCGGCGGGGCCACGGTCGGCCGCCCGGCCCACCGGCGGCACTGCGCCGGCCTCAGAAGTCCTCGGGGAACTCGAGCTTCGGACGACGCTTCCGGGCCTCCGCCCCCTCGGGTCGCACGGGTGCGTCGCCGCGCTCACCGGCCTCCCGCTCGTCCGCCGCCGCACCTCGGCCGGCGCCGCCCTTCGGCAAGCGCGCCCACAGCGCCCCGAGCGGGGTCGCGTCGGCGGCAGGCTTCGTCGGCTCCGGGGTCCGTTCGGGGTCGTCCTTGGCGGCGGGCGGCACCGCCGCCGACACCCGCACCGCGTCTCGGCGCGCGGCCGCGTCCCCGCCCGGCGCCACCCCCCGCACCGTCGTCTTGGCCGGCGCCACACGCGCCGCGGTCTTGGCCGCCGCCACCACCACCGCCACCTCCGCGGGCGGTTCGGGCAGCTCGAACACGGCGTTCCGCTCGTCACTCGCGAGGCGCTTGGCCGCCGCGGTCGCCTGCTCCATCGGCGCGACCTTGAAGCGCGACACCCACGGTTCCCACACCAGCTCGGCGCGGTGGCGGTGCAGCTTCTGGCGGGGCGCTGCGGCATAGCAGTAGACGTCGAGCCAGCCGTCGCCCGAGAGGCCGAGCGGCACGCGCGCGTCGAGCTCCAGCGCGCCCAGTGGCGGCACGACCGCCTCCAGCTCCGCCACCCGGGGCGCCCCGCGCGACTCCTGCCGCAGCGCCACCTCGAGCACCTGCACGGGGTAGCGGCTGAGGTTCGACAACGTCATCGTCAGGCGACCCGCTGCCGCCGCGCCGGGGTCGCCGGGCCGCCGCCGGCGCCGCCCGGTCCCCTGAGCGCCACCCTCGGGCAGGACCTCGCCCTGCGTGATCAACAGCTGCGGCGGGCGCACCTCGAGCGGCGGCGGATCGCGCCGTCGCAGGGCGGCCAGCAGCAGCAGCACGACCAGCGCCAGCAGCCACGGGCCCAGTGCCGGCGGCCACGAGGCCTCGGCGGCGAGATCGCTCCACCACGCCCAGGCCGCTTCGCCGAAGGCAGCAGCGGATTCGAGGATGCGACGCACGGTGGTCTCCAAGGACCGCCTCCCGGGTCGGGCCGCCGCCCGACAGCCCCAGGATACGTGGCGGCGGCGCGGGCCGGGCGCGTTCGCGGCACGCCTGCTAGCCTCGGGGGGTGAGGCCGACCCCGTCACGCCCCGCTGAATCCCCCGGCGAACTCGAGGACGCGACCGCGCTGTGGTCGCCCACCGCCCTGACGACGGACGACGGCAGCCCGGCGCTGTGGAGCCCGCGCTACGGCCAGGCGTTCCGCTCCCAACGCGGTGCCCACGCCGAGGCACGCCACGTCTTCGCCGACGGCTCGGGCGCGGCCGCGCGCCTCGCCTCCGGCCGGGCCACCCGCGTCTTGGAGGTCGGCCTCGGGGCCGCGACCAACCTTGCCTGCACGGCCGCCGCGGCGCTCGCGGCGGGCGCCCCGCTCCACTACCGCGCGTGGGAACCGGAGCCGCTCCCCGCGACCGCGCTGCGGCTGGCGGACCTCGGCGCGCTCGCTCCGGCGCCCTTCGTCACCGCGCTGCTCGCCGCCCGCGACGCCTGGGGTGCCCTCAGGCCCGGCGACGTGCGGCGCTGGCGCTTCGCGACGGTGGAGCTCGAGCTGGTGGTGGCGCCGATCGATCGGCTGCTCGACGCGGCCTTCGCGGCCGACGCCGAGCACCGCCTGCGCTCCGCTGAAGCCGCGGAGAGCGCGCCGGCGCCCGCCGCGGAGACGCCCTACGACGCCGTCTACCTCGACCCCTTCTCGCCCGAGGTCAACCCCGACCCGTGGCGCCCCGCGGTGCTGGCTGCGCTCGCCGCGCGGCTGGCGCCGGGGGGCGCGCTGGTGAGCTACAGCGTCCGCGGCAGCGTCCGGCGCGCGTTGGCCGCCGCGGGCCTGCACGTCCGCAAGGTCGCGGGGCCGCCCGGCGGCAAGCGCGAGGTACTGCGCGCCAGCCGCCCCACGGCGTCCCGCGACGAAGCTGACGGCGACACCCGATGAGCAGCCGCCCCGACGTGGCCATCGTGGGCGGCGGGGTCATGGGGGCGTCGCTCGCGCGCGCCTTCGCGCGCGCGGGGCACGCGGTGCACTGGTGGACAGCGGAGCTCGGCGACGCCGCGTCCGGGGTGCCCGTCGCCCTGCTCAACCCCTACCGCGGCCGCAGCGGCCGCGCGCATCCCGACGACCTCGCGGCGCTGCGCGTGACCTGGCGCTGGGCCGAGGAGCTGCGCGTCGCCGGCCTGCCGCCGGGCGCCCACCGCAGCGGCGTGCTGCGCCTGGCCGACGGCGCGCGCCAGGCGCGGGCCTTCGCCCAGGTGCCGGGCCTGCGGCCGCTCGCCGCCGACGCGCTGCCGCCGCCGTTCCGCTCCCCCCACGGTGGCGCCTGGGCGGCCGACGGCGGTTGGATCGACCCGCGCGCGTGGCTGGGCGCGTTGGCAGCCGACGCGGCGACGCACGCGGCGACCCGCCAGCGCCACCGGGTCGCCGCCATCGAACGCGCGGACGCCGGCCGCTGGCGGCTGACCGGCGACGGCGGCGAACGCTCGCTCCACGACCACATCCTGCTCGCGACCGGCGCGGCGGCCTGGCCCAGGCCTTGGGTCCGATCGCTGGGTGATGCGCCCGCGTTCGAGCGACTGGCGGGCGACGTCTTCGCCACCCGGCTGCCGGCCCCTTCCGTGCCACTGGCGGGGGCGAGCTACGTCGGCCCGGTCGTCGACGAACGCGGGCTCGCTGCGGCCGCCATCGGCGGCCATCACAGAACCCCGGGGCCCGCCCCGGACGACACCGCGCGCAGGCTGGTCGCCAACCTGAGCTGGGCATGGCCGGCCCTCGAGGAGGCGCGGATGCGGACCGATGCCGCCTGGTGGGGCGTCCGGGCGCACGGCGAGGGCAACCGGCCGCAACTGCGCGAGGTCGCGCCGGGCGCGTGGTGGGTCGGCGCGCTGGCGGGCCGGGGTTTCGTGGTGGCCGCCGCGGTGGCCGAGGCCGCGGTCAGCGCCGTCGCGGCGCGTTAGGCGACGTGGCGCCGGCGGGTGGCGCGGCGGCGGCCCATGGCGCGGCGGCGGCCCGCGGCCGGCGGCGCGGCGGCGTCAGTCGCCGCGTCCCGCGAAGCCCCTGCAGCGGACGACGGGCACGACGGGGTAGCGCGGCAGCTCGGGGTGATCGCAGCGGAGGAACAGGGCACCGCGCGCGCTGGGGATCACGCGGGCGTGCCGGCAGGCGGCGCAGGCGCCGCCGCGCGCGGCCCGAGCGAGCAGGGCGAGGTCGGCGGCGGGGTCGGTCAGGCCGCGGTGGCCGGCTTCGCCGGCCCGAGGAGCTGGTCGGCCAGGGCGCGCAGGCGGGCGCCGTCGAAGGGCCGCGGCCCCTCGGTCAGCCCGTGGCCGCCCTCCGAGAGCGTCAGCTTGCGGTAGACGTGCGACTCGTACGGGTGCACCACGACCTCCTTGAACACGGTGTGGCGCGGGCTGGCGTTGAGCATGAGCACGGGGTGGCCGTCGGGCCGCGAGAGGCTGGCGCTCATGACGATCGTCGGCAGGTCGTAGGGCCGCTCCATCCGGTAGATGTAGTCCGGGAAGTCGGCCTCCTTCTGGAAGATCACGTCGTCGCGTTCGCTGGCGTAGGCGCGCATCTCGTCGAGCAGCGCGGCCCACGCGCGGTAGAAGGCCTTGTCGCGGTCGCTCATGTCGCCCAGTGTAGCGCGGGGCGCCGCCTCGCCACCGCCGTCACACCGTAACCCGCAACTCCGTGAGGTAGCGGAACACGTTCTTCGGCTGGAAGCGGTGCTCGCCCCCCGCGAGCGCGATCCTCGGGAACCGCCGCAGCAGCGCCCCCAACGCCACCGCGAGCTCCAGCCGCGCCAGCGGGGCGCCGATGCAGTAGTGCAGGCCGAGCCCGAAGGCGAGGTGGGGGTTGGGGTGCCGCCGCACGTCGAAGCGCTCGGGGTCGGCGAAGACCTCGGGGTCGCGGTTGGCGGCGGCGTAGTAGAGGCACAGGCGGGTGCCCTGCGGCCACTCGTGACCGCCGTAGGTCATGTCCTCGAGGACGAGGCGCTCGAAGAACTGCAGCGGCGTGTCGTAGCGCATCATCTCCTCGATCGCGCTCTGCAGCAGTGCCGGCTCGTCGCGCACCGCGCGCGCCTGTTCGGGGTGGCGCAGGAGCGCCAGCATCCCGTTGCCGCTGACGTTGACGACGGCCTCGTGCCCCGCGTTGAGGAAGAGGATGGCGTTGGCGACGACCTCGCCCTCGGTCAGCCGCTCCGGGTCCGCGTCGTGGACGGCGACCATGCGCGAGATCAGGTCGTCGGCGCTCTCGCGACGCTTGGCCGCCATCAGGTCGCGCACGAAGCCGGCGAACTCGCCAGCGGCCGTCACGGCGGCGGCCTCCATCGCGGGCGTCCGCTCCGGTTCGAACATGCCGATGATCGCCTTCGACCACGGCAGCAGCCGGTGGCGATCCGCCTCGTCGACCCCGAGGAGTTCCGCGATGACGGTGACTGGGATCGGCTCGGCGAAGTCCCGGATCAGGTCGAAACCGCCCGCGCCGCGCGCCTCGAGGCCATCGAGCAGGCCCTCGACCAGCGCCTCGATGCGCGAGCGCAGCGCCCGCACGTGCCGCGGCGTGAACACGTCGTGGACCACCTGCTTGACGCGGGTATGGTCCGGCGGCTCGATCTCGAGCAGCGAACCGGCCTGGATCGCGTCGAAGGCGGCGTGCGCGGGGTTCCCGGGCGCCCGCTCGGTGGCGGGCGTCAGGTGGTGGTCGACGCGGCCGAGCCGGCGGTCGCGGAGCAGGGCGTCGACGTCGCGGTGGCGGGTGACGATCCACTTCCCCCAGCCCGCGTACCAGGCGATCGGCGCCTCGACGCGCAGCCGCGCGTAGGTCGGGTAAGGGTCCTGCAGGAAGTCGGGGTCGGTGGGGCGGAACAGGTCGCCGGTCGTGGGCACGGGCATGCCGTCATGGTACGCGCCCGCGACCCCGGTCCTGGGACCCGCTGGCACGGCGGCCGCGCGACCCACCCGGGTCGGCCGTCGCGCCCGGGGCGGGCGCGGGCGTCCCCGCCCTGGGCGGGTCGGGCGTCGCGCCCGCGAGCCGGCGGGCCGGTGAACCGGCGGTATGCTGGGCGGCCGTGGCGAGCGACCCCCTCCTCGATCCCCTCAACGACGCCCAGCGCCGGGCCGTCATGCACGCGACCGGCCCCGCGCTGGTGGTCGCCGGCGCCGGCTCGGGCAAGACCCGCACCGTCGTGCACCGCATCGCCTACCTCATGCGCGAGCACGCCGTCAGGCCGCACGAGGTGCTGGCCGTCACCTTCACCAACAAGGCGGCGGGCGAGCTGCGCGAGCGCGTCTCGGAGTTGATCGGGCCACCGGCCCGCGACCTGTGGGTCGCCACCTTCCACTCCGCCTGCCTGCGGGTGCTGCGCACCTACGGCGACCATGTCGGCCTCGAGCGCGGCTTCGGCATCTACGACGACGGCGACCAGCTCGACGTCCTCAAGGACGTCCTCCAGTCCGTCCGCGGGCTGGAGGATGGCAACCCGCGGGCGCTGCGATCGGTGATCGACCGCGCCAAGTCGAACCTGTGGTCGCCCGAGGCGTTCGAGGAGGCCGCCGGCAGGGCCTGGGGCCGGGAGGTCGGCGGCCTGCCGATCGAGCTCGTCGGCGAGGTGTTCGCCCGCTACCAGGCGAGGCTGCGGCAGGCGAACGCGGTCGACTTCAACGACATCCTCGGCCGCACGGTCGAGCTGTTCGACGCGGCGCCCGAGGTGCTCGAGCGGGTACAGCAGCGCGCGGTCTTCGTCCACGTCGACGAGTACCAGGACACCAACGCCGCCCAGTACCGCCTCACCCAGCAGCTCGCCGGCGAGCGCCGCAACCTGGTCGCCGTCGGCGACCCGGACCAGTCGATCTACGCCTTCCGCGGCGCCGACCTGCGCAACATCCTCGACTTCCAGCGGGACTACCACGACGCCGCGGTGTACCGACTCGAGACCAACTACCGCTCGGTCGGCTCGGTGCTCAAGCTGGCGAACGCCCTGATCGAGCAGAACCAGGGCCGGCTGGAGAAGGTGCTGCGGCCGGCGAAGGGCGACGGCGAGCCCGTCGCGCTGTTCCGCGCCAACGACCACCGGGCCGAGGCCGACTTCGTCGCCCGCGAGGTCGAGGCCTGGCTCGCCCAGGGCGGCAGCTACGACGACGTGGCGGTGCTCTATCGGACCAACGCGCAGTCGCGGGTGGTGGAGGAATCGCTGCGCAAGGCGGGCATCCCGGCCAAGATCGTCGGCGGCGTCGGCTTCTACGAGCGCAAAGAGGTCAAGGACGTGCTGTCGTACGCCCGGGCCGCCCTCAACCCCGCCGACGACGTCAGCTGGCGCCGCATCCTGGCGCGGCCCAAGCGCGGCATCGGCCGTACCACCGAGGACGCGCTGGTGGCGTGGGCCGCGCGCCAGCGGGTCCGCTTCTCGGACGCGGTCCTGCGCGCCGAAGAGGTGGTGCCCGGGACCGGCGCGGTGGCGCGGCTGCGTGACTTCGCCGCGCTGATGGACGACCTCGCGGAGGCCGCCGCGACCCTCTCCGCCACCGCCTTCCTCAAGGCCGTGCTCGACCAGAGCGGCTACCTGCAGGCCCTGCGCGACGAGGGCAGCTTCGAGGCCCGCGGGCGCATGGAGAACCTCGACGAGCTCGTCTCCGCGGTCGCCGAGTGGGAGGACGAGACCGGCGGCGGCATCGGCGACTTCCTGGACGAGGCCGCCCTGCTCGCCAGCGTCGACGACCGCGCGGTCGCGGCCGCCAACGACGACGTCCCGGCTTCGTCGGTGACGCTGATGACGCTGCACAACGCCAAGGGGCTCGAGTTCCCGCTGGTGCTGCTCGTCGGCTTGGAGGAGGGCCTGATCCCCCACCGTTCGGCGAGCGGCAGCCTGCCGGAGCTCGAGGAGGAGCGGCGGCTGCTCTACGTGGGCATCACGCGGGCGCAGGAGCGCCTGGTGCTGGTGCACTGCGCCTCGCGCATGACCTTCGGGCGCACGGAGTTCGCGCGACCCTCCCGCTTCCTGGAAGACGTGCCGCGCGGCATGTGGCAGGAGGTCGACGCGCTGGGCCAACCCCAGTCGGGCGGACGCGGCGGTGGGCCCGGCGCCCTGCCGCGCCCCTCGCGCGGTGGCTGGACGCCGCCGGTGGTGGGAGCCGGCGGTGCTTCCGCGGGGACGGGCGCCCCCGCCGCGGCGCCCGTGAGCTTTCGCGGCGGGGAGCGGGTCCGGCACCCGAGCTTCGGCGGCGGCACGGTCGTCGGCGTCCGCGGCGAGGGCGCCAAGGCCGAGGTGACGGTGGTCTTCGAGAAGGCCGGCGCCAAGCGCCTGCTGCTGCGCTTCGCCAACCTCAGCCCGGCGTGACGCCGGCCGGGCACGGCGGCCGAGGGGTGGTACCATCGCGCCTACGGCCGGCGGGGCCGGCTCGGAGGAGGCAGGGACGCTTGTGAACGCGAAAGCCATCGTGGTGACCTCGGGCAAGGGCGGCGTGGGCAAGACGACCACCACGGCGAACGTGGGAGCGGCGCTGGCCAAGCTCGGCGAGCGCGTCGCCGTCATCGACACCGACGTCGGCCTGCGCAACCTCGACGTCGTCATGGGCCTCGAGGGCCGGGTCGTGTTCGACCTCATCGACGTCTTCGAGGGGCGCTGCAAGCTGCGGCAGGCCCTGATCCGGGACAAGCGCGTCGAGACGCTGCATCTGATCGCGGCCTCGCAGACGAAGGACAAGACGGCCCTGTCGGAGTCGCGCATGCGGGAGACGGTGCGGGCGCTGCTGGAGGACGAGGGCTTCGATCGGGTGCTCATCGACAGCCCCGCCGGCATCGAGACCGGCTTCCAGACGGCCGCCGTCGCCGCGCAGGGCGCGCTCGTGGTGGTCAACCCCGAGGTGTCGAGCGTGCGCGACGCCGACCGCATCATCGGCCTGCTGGAGGCGCGGGAGATCACCGAGGTCCGCCTGATCATCAACCGTTTGCGCCCCAAGATGGTCAAGCGTGGCGACATGCTCGAGGTCAGCGACGTCCTCGACATCCTCGGCGTCAAGCTGATCGGCATCGTCCCGGAGGACGAACGCGTGCTGGTGTCGACCAACGTCGGCAACCCCGCCGCCCTCGAAGACGGTGGCGCCAAGACCACCGCCGGCAGCGCCTTCCGCGACATCGCCCGCCGCATCGGCGGCGAGGACGTCGCCTACCCCGATCTCGACGGCTCCAAGGGCGTCTTCTCCGGCCTGCGGCGACTCTTCGGGAGCCGTTGACGTGTTCGGCTTCTTCCGCCGCCGTAGGAGCAAGGACGACCTCAAGCAGCGCCTGAAGCTGGTCCTGTCGTATGACCGCGCGAGGCTGTCTCCGGGCAAGATGGAGCAGCTCAAGCGCGAGCTGCTCGGGGTGGTCGAGAAGTACTTCCCCGCCGACGGCGACGACCTCGACGTCCGCTTCGAGCAGCATGGCGATCGCATGGTGCTGATCGCCGACCTGCCGCGGCCGTCGCATCACTGAGCGCCGGTCCCGCGGAAGCGGCCGTCCCCCTGCTGACGACCGACCTGATCGACGGCCATCGCCGCGAACGTCTCGGCGCCTGCCCCTCGCGCGTGCGTCCGGTACGCGGCTACGCGGGAGGGCGTGCTAGCGTTTCCTGCGATGGAACGACCTGCCATCCTCGTTGCCGAGCCGAACCACATGCAGCTGCAGATGATCGACCTGCTGCTCACCGCGGACGATTTCGACGTCACCCTGGTCGAGACGAGCGAGGCGGCGCTCGCCTACCTGCGCGAGCACACGCCCGCGGTCGCGCTGCTGGCGGTGGAGCTGCCCGACATCGACGGCTTCGCGCTGTGCCAGAAGCTCAAGGTCGTCGGCCGGCTCGCCAGGGTACCGGTGGTGCTGTTGGCCCACCCGGCGGAGGGCGGCGGGCTGGACGAGTCCACCCGCTCCCGCGCGCGCGCCGTCGGCGCCGAACTGCTGCTGCAGCGCCCGCTGGGCGACAAGAACCTGCGGGAGCGCGTGCTGCGGCTGATCCGCCAGCCGACGGACGCACGCCTCGCGGAGCACGACCCGGCCGACTTCGGCCCCGCGCCCGGCGCGGCGGACGGCGACGGGATCGGCTACGCTGGCGGCGCGCTCGGCCCGCAGGCGGCGAGCGAGCTCGGACGGCTGCGGGCGGAGGTCGCCCAGCTCCGCGGCGAGAACGCCTCGCTCCAGGCACGGCTGACGAAGTACAAGGAACTCGCGAAGAACCTGCAGGCCCAACTCGACACGGAACGCCAGCGACCCAAGGGGCTCTTCGGCCGTCGCTCCTGACGCGATCTAGGCGTGGGCGTCGTGGGCAGCCGTCGGCGTCGCGCCGCTGGCGATGCCATCGGCGACGAGATGCGCGTCGGCCCATCGGTGGATCGCGCCGATGACGCCCTCGAGTTGCGCCCCGGCCTCGGTGAGCCGGTAGCAGGCGCGGCAGGTGCCGTCGCCCTCCGCCTTGACGATCAGGCCGATCGTCTCGAGGCGCGTGAGCCGTTGCGTGAGCGTCGTCGGATTGCAGCCGCCGACCTGGCGCCCGATGGCGTTGAAGCCCTTCGGGCCGCTGAGCAGCGCGTGCACGATGTGCAGCACCCACTTCTCCTGCAGCACCTCGATGCCTTGCACCGCTGGGCAACGCTGGCTCGCCGTCGGTTCGTCCATCGCCGACACGCTAGCATGCGCCCCGCGCCCTCCAGGACGCGTGCCCGACGTGCGGCCCAGGTCCGCCGTCGCCGCGTCGCGGCCCGTCCCGCGGGGTCGGGACGGCGGTGCCCGACTGGTAGACTGGGGTCACCAGCAGGCGCGTTCGTGGCCCTCGGCGGCCAGGAGGAGGCTTCGATGAACATCTACCAACTCATCGGGCGCAACATCGAGATCAGCGACGCCATGCGGTCCTACGCGGAGGACAAGCTGGAGCGGCTGGACCGCTTCTTCGACCAGATCGTCGACGCCCGCGTGGTCATGTCGTACGACGAGCGCATCGGCGGCGAGCCGGCCAAGGTCGAGGTGCAGATCAACGTCCCCAACGGCATCGTCCGCGCCGAGGAGCGCGGCGCCGACAGCTACGCCGCCGTCGACCTCGTGGTCGACAAGCTCGAGCGCCAGCTCAAGCGCTTCAAGCAGCGGCTGCGCGACAAGCGCGGCGAGGCGCCGGCGCCGGTCGCCGAGGAGGAGCCCGCCGAGCGCGAGCCGACCCTGGTGCGGACCAAGCGCCACGTGCTGCGCCCGATGTCGGCCGAGGACGCCGCCATCGAGATGGAATCACTCGGGCACAACTTCTACCTCTTCCGCAACGTCGACACCGACCTCATCAGCGTCATCTACTTGCGCCACGACGGCGACTACGGCCTGATCGAGCCCGCCCGCTGAGGCCCCGCCGGCCGCCCCGCCGGGTCGCCTCAGCGCCACGCCGGGGCGGAACGGCGGGCGAACGCGGGCGCGAACGCCAACCCGAACGCGAACCCGCCGACGTGGGCCCACCAGGCGACGCCACCGCCGACCACGTGCAGCCCCGAGACGCCCTCCAATACCTGCACCAGCGCCCAGTAGCCGAGGTACGACCAAGCTGGGAGCGTCCACAGGAAGAACGGGCCGACGCCGAAGAGCACCCGCAGGGCCAGCCACGGCAGCACGAGCGGCACCACCACGGCCTGCACCCGGCGGGTCGGGAAGAAGCGCACGTAGGCGCCCAGGACGGCGCTGATGGCGCCCGAGGCGCCGATCAGCGGAACGCCGGGCTCGGGCGTGACGAGCGCGTGGGCGAGGGCGGCGACCGCGGCGCCGAGCAGGTAGAACGCCAGGAAGCGCAGGTGCCCCAGCCGGTCCTCGACGTTGTCACCGAACACCCAGAGGAACACCAGGTTGCCGAGCAGGTGCGCCCAGCTGCCGTGGAGGAAGGCGTGCGTGGCCAGCGTCGGTGCCAGCCGCAGCGGTTCCGCCACGAGCGCCGCGGGTGTCAGGCCGAAGGCCACGGCGGCGCGCCACAGGCCCTCCTCCTGGGCCGACCACCAGGGCAGCACGAAGCCGGCCGTGGCGGCGAGCAGCAGGAGCCACACGACCCACACGGGTCCCGTGAGCGGGTTGTGGTCCCGGACGGGGATCATCCGCCGGCGCCACCGCCCCGTCCGCCCGCGCTCGTGGCCTCGGGATCGAGCCGGTCGACCACCTCCAGGACCGGGCGGAGCTTGACGATGCTGCGTGCGGGCACCACGCCGCGCACGGTGGCGCCGTCGTACACGATGGTGCCGCGGCCGATCACGGTTCCCGGCGCCAGCACGGCGTTGCAGCCGATCGACACGCCGTCGCCGAGGATCGCTCCGAGCTTGCGCAGACCGGTGGCCACGCCGCCCACGGCCACGCCGCCGGGCATCACCCGCAGGTTGGCGAGCTTGACGCCGGCGCCGAGGTTGACGTCGTGCCCGATCACCGCGTCGCCGACGTAGTTGAAGTGCGGCACCTGAGCGCCGCCGAGCAGGACGGCGTGCTTCGCCTCGCTGGCGTGCCCCACCTTGGCCCGCGGCCCCATGAGGACGCCGCCGCGCAGCATCGCCGCGTGGCCGACCTGCGCGCCGGCCATGATCCAGGCGGGCCCCTGCACGTAGGCGAACGGACCGATGCGTGCGCCGGTCTCGAGCCACACGGGACCCTCGATCACGGCGGTCGGGTGGACCTCGCCGTCGAGACGATCGGGGATGCCGGCGAGCAGCGCGTCCATCCGCGTCAGGGCGGTCCACGGCGCCGCGGCATCGATGAGGCCGACCCACGCCTCAGGCAGGCGGGAGAGATCGAACAGCTCGGGAAGCTGGCCCATGCTCGCCAGTCTACCCGCGCTCGCGGTAGCATCCGCGAACGTGATGCACCTCGTCGTCAACCCTTTGGCGGGCCGCGGGCGCGGCCTCGTGCACCTCGACGCGGTCATCGCGGCCCTGCGAGCCGACGGGCGCGAGCTGACGGTCCTGCGCAGCGAGTCGGCGGGCCACGCACGCACGCTGGTCGACGCGGTGCCGGACGGCGGCACGGTGATCGCGATGGGCGGTGACGGCACCGTGCACGAGCTCCTGCCGGCGTGCCTGGCGCGCGACCTCAGGCTGGGGGTGGTGCCCTGTGGCTCGGGCGACGACTTCGCCTTCGCCGTCGGCATCCCCCGCCACGACCCGCTCGCAGCGGTCGCGACGGTCCTCGCCGGCCGCGAGCGGCGCGTCGACGTCGGCCTGGTCGACGGCCACCCGTACGTCAACACCTTCGGCTCGGGCTTCGACGCGGACGTCGCCAGCCGGGTGATCGCCGCGCCGCTCTACGTCCGGGGCCTGGGGCGTTACCTCTACGGCATCGTGAGCGCGATGCGCGGCTTCTCGCTCGCCGAGGTCCGCGTCGAGATCGACGACGCCGCCGGCCGCCGCACCGCGTTCGAGGGGCCGGCGCTGATGGTCAGTGTGCAGAACGGGCCGCGGGCCGGCGGCAGTTTCCTGCTCGCACCGGGTGCGTCACCCGACGACGGCGACCTCGACGTCGTGGTCGCGGGCGCGTTCGGACGCCTCGGCACGCTCGGCATCTTGCCGAAGCTCATGCGCGGGGCGCACCTGGGGCACCCGAAGGTCCGCCGCTTCGCCGCGCGCTCGCTGACCCTGACGTGGTCGCGGCCGATGCCCGTGCAGATGGAGGGCGAGATCCAGCCGGCCCGCGAGCGCTTCGAGGTGGTGCTGCGCCCGCGTGCGCTGAGGCTGCTGGCGCCGGCGGCCTGAGGAGCGTCTCGCCGCGGGACGGGCGCCGGCGCAGACCAGCGCCCCATGCAAGCGCGCGCCCCGTCCGAAGACGGGGCGCGCGAACCTTGCGGGTCTCTGAGCTAGCTCAGAAGGTGACGGTGTACGCGATCGAGAAGGCCTGGGCCGAGGCGGCGGTGCCCCAGTCGCGGCTGGAATCGTACACGCCGTACGCGAAGCGCAGGTCGTAGTAGTTCCACTCGACTTCGTAACCGAAGACGGACTCGGCCTGGTCGCCATTGGCGGCGTCGCCGTCGCGGCCGGCGGAGATGTCGGTCGCGCCGTCGCCGGCACCGAGGGTGTTGGTGGCGGTCGTGGTGTTCGTGCCGACCCACTGGCCGACCTTGGCGGTCAGCGCGCTGTTGGGGAGCAGGAACTCGCCGAGGTTGAGGCCGACGCTCCACTGGAGCTCGGAGGCGGTGAAGGCAGCGTAGGTGGTCGCGCGGTAGTTGACGGCACCCATCAGGCTGGGCTTGAGGAAGATGTCAAGCTCGGCCGTGCTGAGGCCGGTGCCCGCGACGAGTTCGCTGTAGTCGCCGGCCGGCGCGTCGCTGTCGGACCACATGCGGTAACCCACGTACGGGGTCACGGTCACGATGGAGACGGTGAGGCTGTAGTCGGCGTTGGCGTAGATGAGCTGCTCGGAGTAGTTGGCCGAGGAGCGCTCGTAGCCGGCCGTGATGTTCAGGCCGCTGATCAGCGCGTTGTCGGCGTCACCGGCGTGCACGAGCTCGACGCCGAACTTGGTCTCGTAGTCGCCATCGAGCAGTTCGTAGCCCGCGTCGACTTCGCGCACGTTGGCGGTGCCGTCGGCGACGACGCCGTCGACCAGCGCGTTCTCGAAGAAGCCGTTCAGCGAGAAGCCGGCGAACAGGTTCGCGTCGACCTCGACGCCGTAGCCGGACTCGGCCGTGGGCGCGCTGGAGGTGTAGTTGTCGTAGAACGCGACGATGTCGAGGAGGCCGAAGAGGCCGAGTTCGCCTTCGACGCCGAAGCCGGTCTGGTCACGCTCGAACGGCTCGTCGCCCGTGTCGCCGATGCCGTAGAAGCCGGCGTCGAGCGCGCGGTAGTTGCCGCCCAGGCTCGTGATGTCGAGGAAGCCGAGGTCGGCGCCCGCGGCGGCGGTCACCCACAGCACGCTGTCGGTGCTGTCCAGGTTGTTGGCGTACTCGAAGGCCACGTCGACGAGGCCGAGGAGGCCGATCTCGCCGTCGACGCCCCAGACGCTGATCGTCGCGTTGTCGGCGAGGACGTCGTCCTTGTCGGACGCGTTGTCTTCCTGCTGCGCGAAGGACACGCCGCCGGAGAGGGTGATCGCGTCGCCGAAGGAGGGGGCCATGGTGCCGCGGATGCCGCGCCAGTAGCCGCCGGCCTGGTCGCTGAAGTACGCGGCGGTGAGGCCGGGGTTCAGGAACGCCAGGAAGTCGGGCGCGGAGACGGTGGCGACGTAGCCGTTGAGGCCGTCACCGGGGGTGACGAACACGTAGGTCGTGAACGCGACCTCGACCTCTTCGCCGTAGGCGAAGGTGATCGGGGCGGCGCCGATGGGCTCGAAGGTGGTCTCGAAGTCGGTGACCTGGAAGGAGATCACGTCGGGATCGCCGCCGGAGGTCACGGCCTCGAAGGTCGCGACGGCCGAGAACGAGTTCAGGCCGCGCGGGGAGCCGGTGCCGGCGAAGTCGCGGTCCATGGAGACCGTGACGGTGATCGACGGGGTGACGACGCCGTTCTGGGCGGTGATGTCGGCGCGGTCCTGCGCCACTTCGCCGACGTCGACTTCGTCGTCGTCCGCGTTGAGCTCGGCGGAGCCGGTCGAGAAGAACGACGCGCCGATGTCGCGCCGGGCGTTGAGGCCGTAGACGCGGTCGACGTCGAAGTCGTACGTGCCGATCGTGCGGCCGACCATGTAGTTGAGTTCGATCTCGCCGGAGATCTCGAGGAAGGGCTTCGCCTCGAGCGCGGCGACGCGGGCTTCGAGGCCCTCGACCGACGCGGCGGTGGCGGCGCCAGAGGCCTCGAGGGCGGTGACGCGATCGCGCAGGGCGACCTGGTCACGGCGCAGGAGGATGACGAAGTCGCGGATGTTCGCGATGTCGCCGGCGTTGCGATCGATGCCCGACAGGTCCACCACGGGGGCGTCCGGCGCAGCGACCGGGGCCGAGAGGCCGTCGACGCGCTGCGAGAGCAGCTGGACGACCTGGTTCAGCGCGGCGACGTCGGCGGCCAGCGCGTCGGAGCCCGCGAGGGCCTGCAGCGCGAGGTCGTAGGCGCCGTCGGCGCGCGCTTCGGCGGCCGCGGCCTGGGCCTGGGCGGTGTCGGCGGCGACGCGGACGGATGCGATCTGGTTCTGGAGGTCGCGCATGACGGCCTCGTCGATGCCGGCCGGCATGTCGGCCAGGGCGGCTTCGAGGGCATCGATGCGAGCGGCGTTGGCGGCGATGCCGGCAGCGTTGGCGCCGACGCCGTTGGCGTTCGCGGCCACGCCGTCGGCGTTCTCGCCGACCAGGCCGGCGTGGACGTCGAGCGTGTCGGAGATGGCGGCGATGGCGCTCTCAGCGGCCGCGAGGCGGACGCCCTGGGCGGCCATGTCGGCGGCCATGCTCTGCATGGCGCCGCGCAGCGCACCGAGTTCCGCTTCCATGTTGGCGTCGATGACGGCCAGGAGGCGGCTGATGACGAGCGCGGACTGGTAGCGGGTGAAGGCTTCGTTGCCGCGGAAGGTGCCATCGGGGAAGCCGATGACGATGCCGAGGTCGGCGATCTCTTCGACGGCGTCGCCGGCCCAGTGACCGCTCGGGATGTCCGGGAAGGACTGAGCAGACACCATGCCGCTGGCGACGAGCGCCGCGAGGATCGTGATAAGGAACTTCTTCATGTGAACCCCTTGACGTGCTGAGTGAAGTCGTTCGGCGCCGTCTTGCGGTGCCTCGGACCCAGGGGAGTTTCCGTGTTTCCTCGTCCCAAGTCGTTGGCGTGCGTGCGGTCGCCGGGTTCCGTTGCGTTCCAGGGCCGTTTCAAGGGGATGCACCTCCTTCCACGTGCGACCCTGGACCCACACGGGTCCAACGGTCAGGATGGCACGCGGGGTGCACCCATGTCAACCGACGTGAATCGACGATGAGAGCGCCTCAGTACTGTCGAGCACGCGCATTCGCGCGTTCGTGAAGCGCGCCACTCAGAGAAATCTCACGGTTCGCGAGAGGGCCGACCTGGACGCGCGTGAGCCTCTCATGAAGCGGTCATCCGCCCCCCGTCCACGGCCCCCCGCGCGGCCAGCAGCCACGTCCAGGCCGCGAGATCCCCCCTCGCCTACCTCACACCCGGTGGTACGGATGTCCCGCGCGCCACGATTCGACCCGGTACAGCTGCTCGAGGAGCATCGCCAGCGCCAGCTCGTGCGCCAGCGTCAGGTCCGACAGGCGCCAGCGCTCGTCGGCGGCGCCGACCAGCTCGGGGTCGAGGCCGTCCGCCCCGCCGATCCACAGCGTCAGGCGCCCTTCACCCCTCAGCTCCAGCTCCGCGACGTGCCGCGCCAGGGCCTCGGTGGTGAACGCGGCACCGCGCTCGTCCAGCGCGACCGTGCGGCCGACGGCGACGCCACGCAGCGCCGCCGCCTCGCTGCGCCGCCGGGCGATCGGGTCGCGACCGCGCCCGCCCTTGACGGGCCACAACTCGGTCGGCGCCACCCCGGCCAGCCGTGGGAGGTAGGCGGCGACGGCCGGCCCGAAGACCCCGCCGTCGGGCCGGCCGACGCACGCCACCCGATAGCGCACGGCTAGGCTTCGGGCTCGTCGGGCGCCAGGCCCAGCTTCTCGAGGAGCTCGCGCCGGCGCGTGGGCCGCAGGCCGGAGCCCGCCAGCGCGGCGCGCAGCTGCGGCTCGTCGAGCGCGCCGCGCAGCAACTCGAGCTCGGAGGCCGACAGCCTGCGGCCGTGCAGCACGTGCTCCTCGAAGGCCTCGTAGGCCAGCGGCGCCACCGCCCGCGCGCAGCGGGCGATCGCGTCGCCGTACGCGCGGATCTCGGCCTGCGCGTGCCAGTCCATCCGCAGCCGCAGGAAGTGGAACAGGTTGTGCAGGTCGATCTGCCAGTACATCTCCGTGTAGAGCGCCAGCGGCAGGTTGACGCGGGCGAGCTCGCGCGCCACCCCGTCGGCGAGCAGCGCCTCGTACTCGGCGTAGCCACGCCGCTGCCCCTCCGCCAGGGTCTCGGCGACGCGTGCGCGCAGCTCGTCGGGCACCGGCGCGTCCGAGCCCCCCTGCCGGTTGGCCGTCGACTGGTAGCGCACCTCGCCGGGCGCGGGGACGTAGAACTCGTCACGCATGACGCTGTACCGCCCCGACAGCTCGTTGAGCCGCGCGGTGCGGTGGCGCAACCACTGCCGGGCCACGAAGATCGGCATCTTCAGGTGGAAGGTCAGGACCACCTGCTCGAACGGGCTGGTGTGGGCGTGGCGCAGGAGGTAGTCGATGAGCGCGCGGTCCTCGCGCAGGCTCTTGGTGCCCTCCCCGTAGGAGACACGGGCCGCCTGCACGATGCGGGCGTCGCCGCCCAGGTAGTCGACCAGGCGCACGAAGCCGTGGTCGAGGACGTCGAATCGCTCGTCGAGCAGGGCATCGGCGGCGGGCACGGTGGTTCGGGCCATGGCGCATCGTACCGGGCGCGCCGCGGCGAGGGGCCGATGCGACCCCGACGGCGTGCGGGCGGCTCAGCCGAGGTCGAGGAAGTCGCCCGGTTCGATGGCCGCGGGGCCCGCGATCGGCAGCAGCGTGCAGAGGAACAGCAGGTCGCTGACCAGCCCCAGCAACGCCGCCGGATCGTCGTCCTCGACGACGTCGACGTGCGCCAGCACGTGGCGTTCGCCGGCGACCACCGCGGCGCCGGGGCCCGCGGCCACCATCCGCTGCAGCACCTCGGTCACCGCGGGCGTGAGCAGGGCCCGGACCGCCGCCGGGTCGCGCGCCAGCACCGCCAGCAGCGCGTCGAGCTCGGGCCGCGAGGACAGGTCGACGCGCGTCGCGCCGATGCGGCTCGCCTCCAGCGATTCGAGGATCGCGTCGCGTCGCGGCGCCACCCGGAACGAGACGGGCGAGATCGGCCGGTCGCTGCGAACGAGCACCCAACTCGACCAGCGCACCACCTCGCCCGCCGGGCCCGCGCGCCGGCGGACGACGTCGAAGACGTAGAGCGACGGCTGGCCGCTGCGCCGCAGGACGTGCGCGTAGCGCACCTCGGCGTCACCCAGGTCGAGGAAGCTGCGGAGCCGCTCGGCCGCGCCCTCGGCGGGCAGCGCCTCGAGCGTGGCCGCGAACGCGCGCCAACGGTCCGCGCGCAACGGGGGGCTGGGGGGCTTGCGGAACCACACGCTGCGGCCATGGGTACCACGGCGAACGGCTGGCGCGCGAGGGCCCCAGGTGGAACGCGTGGGCCCACCCGGACCGCGTGGCCGACCGCCACCCGGCCGCCGAGCCGGCTCCTCAGACGTGGAAGCCGAACATGCGCATCTGCTTCTTGCCGTCGTCCGTCATCTTGTCCGTCGACCACGGGGGCGACCACACGAACTCGACGGCCACCTTCGTGACGCCGTCGACCTTCATGCAGGCGAGCTCCACGTCGGCCTGGATCATGTCCTGCACCGGGCAACCCATGCTGGTGAGGGTCATGTCGACCTCCACGGCACCATCGTCGTCGACGTCGAGCCGGTAGACCAGGCCCAGGTCGACGATGTTGACCGGAATCTCGGGGTCGCGGACGACCTTGAGTGCTTCGATGCACGCGCTGCGGACGCTCTCGGCGTCGGGATGTGGTTCGCTCATGCGGGTGACGATATCAGGGGCGGTGCGTGCCGGGCAGCGCCGGGCGAACGTCGTCGCCATGGACCCGCTCGACCTCCGCCGTGGCCGGCTCGCCCGCCGCGCGGTCGGCCCCGTCGTGCCCGCGCAGGACGCGCAGGACGGCGTCCTCCGCCTCGCCGACGTCGGCGGCGATCTCGTCGCGGACGGCGGCCACGCGCGCCGCCAGCGCCTCCACCCGGGTGCGCTGCTCCTCCTCGACGCGGCCCACGTGCTCGTCGACGGCCTCCACCCGCTCGACCAACCGCTGTTCGAGGCCGCTCACCGCCCCCTCGACCGCCGACTCGAGGGTCGCGATGTGCCCCTGCAGGCGGTCCCCGAGGGCATCGATGGCCGCCTCGCGGCCCCGGTCGAGGTCGCGCCGCGCCTCCTCGAGTTGGCGTTCGAGCGCCGCGACCTGGCGCAGCTGGCGGGCGCGGTCGAGCAGCGCCGCCCCGAGGTACAGCACCACCAGCAGGACCGGGATGCCGACGACGAAGGGCCACAGCGGCCAGCGGACCGAGAACAGGAAGGCATCGATCTCGACCGGCGTCAGCAGCTCGGACCAGTTCGCCGCGGCCAGCAGCGCGAGCGGCGCCGCCAGCACCAGGGTGACCCACCAACGGATGCGCATGGCCCCAGCCTACCAGCCGGCGTAGCGATCCCTGTGCACCACGAAGACCACGGCGAGCCCCAGCAGCGTCGACAGCAGCGAGGTGCCGCCGTAGCTCACCAGCGGCAGCGTGATGCCGGTGACGGGCGCCAGGCCCAGCGTGACGCCGACGTTGAGCAGCACCTGGAAGCCGATGAACACCAGCACCCCGGCGACGATCAGTTGGTCGCGCTCGGCGGGGCACTCCGACGCCATCGCCACCAGACGCCAGAACAGCAGCGCGTACAGGCCCAGGAGCAGCACGGCGGCGAGGAACCCGCCCTCCTCCGCCAGCACCGGGAAGATGAAGTCCGTCTGGCGGAACGGGATGAAGCCGAGCTGCGACTGCGTCCCCTGGCCGTAGCCCTTGCCGAGGAGGCCACCCGAGCCCACCGCGATCGTCGACTGGATCACCTGGTAGCCGGCCCCCTGCGGGTCGGCGCCCGGGTTGAGGAAGGTGGCGATCCTGGCCGTCTGGTGCGGCCGCAGGTTCGGGACGACCAGGGTGGGCACGGCGACGGCCAGCACCACCGCGACCGCCGCCAGGTGGCGCCAGGGGACGCCGCGCACCAGCACCATGCCGGCGCCGATCGCCGCCAACACCAGCGCCCCACCGAGGTCGGGCTCGACGAGCACCAGCGCGGTGGGGACGGCGATCAGGCCCAGGGGCCGCAGGTAGTCGAACGGCCGCCGGATAGGGCGATCGTGCATCACCTGGGCCAGCACCAGGATCATCGCGAGCTTCATCATCTCCGACGGCTGGAAACCGGGGAGCGGACCGACGTAGAGCCACGACCTGGCGCCGTTGACCTCGGTCCCGAAGGCCTGCACCGCCAGGAGGAGCCCTAGCGCCGCCAGGTAGGCATACGGGGCCAGCCGCATCAGCCGCTCGCGGCCGAGCCAAACGACCGCGCCCACCCCGACGGCCGCGACGCCGAGGAACGCCAGCTGGCGCAGGAACTCGTCACCCGGCGCAGCGCTCGACAGCGTGATCAGGCCCGCTGCCAGCAGCAGCGCGACGACGAGGGGGAGGGTGAGATCGACTCGGGTCATGGTCCTGGTCCCGGCCCTGGGGCCGTCCCCAGTGTAGGCCGACGCCCATGAAGGGCCGGTGTGCGTCCTGGGCTACGGCGCGTGGCCCGTCTCGGGCGCAGCCTGGGCGCATGAGGCCCTGGTCGCGCCCCGCCACCGTCGCGCTCGCTGCCCTCGCCGCCCTCACGTTCATGGGCGCGGGCGCCACCGGCACGCTGACCGGAGACGCCTGGCGCGCGAGCGGCGAGGTTCGCTACGTGGCCCGCGACGCGCTGACGAGCTGGACGGGCGTGGCGCCCGTGAGCGAGCTCCGCCTGTCGTTCGATCCGCGCGACCCGAGCTCGCTGCGGTTCGAGGCGCGCGTGCAGCCGGCCGCGTTCGACTCGGGCAACCGCCTGCGCGACGGCCGCGCCCGCGCCTCCGTCTTCGAGACCGACGCCTACCCCGAGGCGCTGCTCGTGGCCGCGGCCGCGGCCGGGCCCCAGGTCTCGGCGCTCGAACCCGGTGGCTCGCTCACGCTGACGCTCGACGCGGAACTCACGCTGCACGGGGTGACGCTCCCCTACCGCCTCGAGGCGCGGCTGTCGGCGTCGCAGGACGCGGCCGGCAACGCGAGCTACCGCGCCGAGGTGGACTTCGAGGTCTCGTTGACGGCCCACGGGATGCGCCGGCCGGCGCTACTGACGCTCGTCACCGACGACCTGGTGCAGGTGTCGCTGGTCGCGACGGCGCACCCGGACCCCGCGCCCAGCTCCACCACTCGATGAGCAGGGCGATCGCGGCGATCGCCACCAGCCACCAGGCCAACGGCGTCGGCCGCTCCACGCGGAGCGGCGCGCCGGCGGGCGCCTCGGTGTCGTCCGGCTGGGGACCCGGCAGGCGCGACTGCGTCTCGTCGAGCAGGCTGACGGTCACCTCGCGCCCGGCGACGCGGGCGACGCCGGGCTCGGTGACGCGGGCGCCGTCGTCCGCTCGCACGCCGAGGGGCGCCCGGCCGCTGCCGCGGAAGACCTCGACCAGGTTCGCCACCAGCGTCGGGAAGGCGGCGCGCAGGACGAGGTCGGTCTGGCTCGGATGCGCGCCGAAGGCGAACGTGCGGACGCCGTCGCGGTCGCGCCAGGCGAACACCGGCCGCAGGTCGCCCGTGCGCGCCAGCACCGTCCACCCCTCGGACTCCAACGTGGCGACGTCGGTCGCCCACGGCAGTGCGGATGCCGTGGCCGGGCCGGCCGCCCCCCCGGTCACCGGCCCGAGACCGACGACCGTCTCGCGCAGGTCGACGAAGCGCATCAGCGGGTGGGCGCGGTCCCAATCGACCACCCGTCGGGCCTCGGGCTCGGCCGCCGGCGCCGGCATGAGCAGGTGGTCGCCCGGCCGCAGCCCGTCCGGTCCGGCGCCGGTCAACACCCGCAGGTCGGCGGCCACGAAGCGCGCGGAGCCCGTCACCTGGACTTCGACGCCGGGCACGGCGCCGAGCGCCCGCCGCAGGGCCGGCTCGTCCTGGTCCATCACCACCCGCAGCGCGCGACGACCGGCGTAGGCGACGTCGTCGAGCGCCAGGGCGTCGACGAGCGGGCCGAGTTCCAGCCTGGCGCGCACGACCTCGCCGACGACGTCGACCGGGAAGGTGGTGCTGGCGCGACCGCCGGCCGGCACGAGCAGCTCGGTGCTCGCGACCAGTGAGCCGTCGAGGCGTTCGAGCACGACGCCGGCCGACACCGGCCGCGGATGGTCGGACACGACGGCGATGAACGCCTGCTGGATGCCGAGATCGAAGGCGACGATGCCCACGTTCCGGCCGCTACCGGCGACGCCGACGCGCGTGATGCCCGGCGCCGGCGGACCCGGATCGTCGCTCACCCAGGCGACCTCGCGTCCGTCCGCGACGCTCCGAGCGAGGTCGAGGCCGCGCTCGACGTCGACGTCGGCGTCGCCGCTCTCGAAGGCCTCGAGAGCCGTGCGCAGGGCGCCCCGGTCGCGGGTGAACGGGAGCGCCAGCTCCGGCTCGCTGCCCACCCGCACCAGGGCCACGGCGCCCGCGCGCTCGGCGAGCGCCAGGACGGCCTCGCGGGCGCGGGCGGCGCGCTCGCCCTCGGGGTCGACGGCCCGCATCCGGGCGCCGGCGTCCAACGCGATGACCAGGTCGGGCGGACCCTGCCAGTTCACGCTCGGCTGTGCCAGGGCGAGCGCGGCGGCGGCGACGGCCAGCAGCTGCAGCAGCAGCGACCAGGTCGGCCGCCAGCGACGCCGCCGGGCGGCGTCGCGCAGGGCCTGCTCCCAGAGGAACAGGGCGGCGACGCGCCTCGGCCGGTGGCGCAGTCGCGTGACGTGCCACCACACGACCAGCGGCAGCGTCGCCAGGAGCGCCAGGAACGCTGGCGCAGCGAAGCTCACGCTCACCGGTCGCCCCCGATCGGTCGCCTAACCCGCGCGCTCAGGCGGCGCGCGTCGACAACACGACCAGCAGGCCGCCGCCGGCGTTCTCCAACGTGTGGACCGTCCCCGGGTCGACGCGCAACAACCTCCCCTTGCCCAGCCGCACGAGCTCGTCGCCGGCGCGGACGAGGGCCTCCCCCTCCAGCACCTGGTAGCTCACGGTGGCGGCGTAGTCGAGTTCCTCCTCGCGCTGGCCGGCCTCGAAACAGACGAGTTCGACGCGCAGGTCGGGGGCGTCGACGAGCGGACGCCGCTCGACGCGGGCGAGCGAGAAGCGGCGGGCATCGGCGATGGCGGTCACATGCATGGGGCCTCCTCGAGTGCGCTCCATCCTACGACGCGTCGCGCCGCCGGTCCGTGGCCGCGATGCAGCCGGATGAGGGCCCGCACAGGGTTCGGCCGCCTCCTGCATGCGGGTGCGGGGCTGTGGATAACCGAGGGGTACTTGACAAGCCGGGGGGCTCTCTGGTAGGCGAGGGCCGCTCGCCGCGAATCGTAGAAAGTACGTACTGGACGCATCTGTTTTGTTTGCGCCGTCTGTGAGCGGCCTCCCGCCGGCGGCGTCCGGGTTCTCCACATCGCTGTGGAGAACTCCGTCGAACTGTGGACAACGCGAGACGCGCGTGAGGCGCGGATCAGACCGCGTTGCCGGCGGCACCCCGGCACCGCGGACCTCAACCGGTGCCGGCCTCGGCGCCGCGGACGGCCGCCATGAACGCCGCCAACCTCCGGGCGTCCTTGACGCCGGGTTCCGACTCCACGCCGGACGCCACGTCGACGGCCGGCGGCGCAAGCCGCGCGATCGCCTGAGCGACGTTCCCCGGCTCGAGGCCACCCGCCAGGACCCAGTTCGACAGGCGCCTCAGGTCAAGGGCGTCCGCCCAGTCGAAGGGCCGCCCGCTGCCGGCGCGGGGCCCGTCGATCAGCACGGCGTCATGCCTGGACCGTGCCAGCGCGTCGAGGTCGAGGTCGGGGGACCAGGCGACCGCGCGGATCACCGCGACGCGCTCGCGCAGCGCCCCCCAGAGCGCCTCGTCCCCGGCGGCGAGGTCGCCGTGCAGCTGGACCGCGTGGAGGCGCAGTGCGTCCACCGCCGCCAGGACCTCGGCCGGCGAGGGCGACACGAAGACCCCGACGCGCGCCACGAAGGGCCCGAGGGGGGCGAGCACCTCGGCCGCACGCGCCACGTCGACCCGCCGCCGCGAGCCCGCGGCGAAGATGACGCCCACGGCGTCGGCGCCGGCGGCCTCGACGGCAACGGCGTCCTGCGGCCGCGTGACGCCGCAGACCTTGACGCGCACGCGTCCACGCCCCACGGGCGCGGACCCAGCGGACGCGCAACTCACGGCGCACCGTCGACGTCGTCGCGGCCGACCACGCGCAGCGGCCGGCCGAGCGCCTGCGCCAACAGGTCGCGGCGCAGGTTGGCCGCCTCGACCTCGACGTGGATGTCTCCCTCGGAGCGTGCCCAGACGACGATCGCTTCGCCCTCGGCCCTCACCTCCACGCCCGTCACCCGCTGCGCCTTGCCGCGCTCGAGGTACTCGGCGAGCCGCAAGACGCCCGCCAGCAGGCGCAGGCGCTCACCGTCGCCGGGCTCGAGCAGCGCCCCGAAACCGTCGCCGCCCGGGCTGCCCTTGCGGTGGTAGCGGACCAGCAAGGCCAGCAGCACCTGCTCCCGGTGGCTGAAACCGGGCAGCGCCCGGCCCAGCGTCAGCGCCAGACCGTGGTGCTCGTGGCGGTAGTAGTCCACCGCCATGCCGATGTCGTGGACCCAAGCCGCGTGGCCCAGGAGCTCGCGCTCGCCGGCCCCGAACGGGTGCCAGGGCCGCAGGCCGTCGTACAGCGCCAGCGCCAGTGCCCGCACGTGGCCGTTGTGCGCCGGGTCGTCGTGGTACTGGCGCATGAGGTTGAGCACCGAGAAGCCGCGTACGTCGTCGAGCAGGTGATCCGGTGACTCGGGCAGCAGGTACGGGTAGAACAGGCCCTCCCGCAGTCCCTGGCCCGACACCTGTAGCCCATCGACGCCCAGGGCGGCGACCACCTCGGACAGGACCGTCGCGCCGGCGGCGATGATGTCGGCCCGATCGCGGTTGAGGCCCGGCACCTCGGCCCGCCGCGCCGCGTCGAGGGCGACGAGCTCGTCGGCCAGGGCCCGCAGGTCGTCGGCGGGCAGGTGGTAGCCGTGGAGCAGGTCGAGGGGGTAGCCGACGCGCTTCTGGTGGACGTTCGCCAGGTTACGCACGGTGCCGCCGAGGCCGACGAACGTCGCCGGCGGCGGGGACCCGCCCGCGAACGACGCGACGGCCGCGCGAGCGGCCGCGCGCAGCGCCCGGATCGACTTGGCCTTGGGGGGATCCCCGCGCAGGAACCGCTCCTGGGCGCGCACCGCGCCCAGCGGCCAGCTGCCGCCGCGCCGCCAGCGCCGGTCGGCGATCTCGGCGAGCTGGAAGCTGCCGCCGCCCAGGTCGAGGCTGACCGCGTCGCGAACGTCGAGCCCGTTGACGACGGCCAGCGCGCCGATGCGCGCCTCCTCGACGCCCTCCAGCACGCGCAGATCGATGCCCATCTCGCGCACCGCCGCCACGAACTCAGGACCGTTGCGCGCGTCGCGAACGGCACTGGTCGCCGTCGCGACCAGGTGATCGACGCCGACCGCGGCGGCGTAGCTGGCGAACGTGCGCAGGGCCGCCAGCCCGCGCGCGAAGGGGCGCGGGCGCAGGGCCCCGCCGTCGTCCAACCCCGACGACAGCCGCACGACGGCACGCAGCTCGTCGAGCTGGCGCCAGCTGTGACCCGCCCGGTACTCCAGGGCGATCAGTTTGGCCGTGTTCGACCCGACGTCGACGATGGCGATCCGCGGCACGGCGCCCGACCCCCGGCTAGAAGGCGTCGCGCACGAGTCGGAGGCGCGGCGCGCGGCGATCGCCGTCCACCAGGACGGCGTCGAAGCGGATGGGGCGGTCGTCGCCGCCATGGCGCGCGAGCCACAGCGCGGCGGCGCGCCGGACGCGCGCGCGCTTGCGCGCCACGAGGCTCTCGGCCGCGCCGCCCTGTGCCTCGCCGCGCCGCTGGCGCACCTCGACGAAGACCAGCGCTCGGCCGTCGTGCATCACCAGGTCGAGTTCGCCCCCGGGAACGCGGGCGTTGGCCGCCACCGTCGTCCAGCCGCGGCGCTCGAGCGCCGCGCGCGCCAACGCCTCGGCCCAATGCTTGGGAGCGTGCGACTCTGTCGCACGCTCCTTGGCAGTCGTCGCCGTCGGCGACGACTGCACGGGTGCTCGCGACTCTGTCGCACGCTCCTTGGCGCCCGACTTCGTCGGGCGCACGGGTCCCTTCACCGCGGCGTGACCGGCACCCGCGGCGCGTCGGCCCACAGGCCCTCCAGGTCGTAGAACTCGCGCGCCTCGGGGCTCATCAAGTGGACGACGAAGGGGCCGTAGTCCATCAGGATCCAGCGGCTCGACGGGCCCTCGACCGCCCGGATCGGCACCCGCGCCGCCTTGAGGCGCTCGCGCACGCCGTCCTCCAACGCCTGCAGCTGCAGTGAGGACTCGCCGGTGGCGACCACGAACCAGTCGAGCGTCTCGGACACCTCCTCGAGGCGCAGGACGGCGATGTCCTTGGCGCGCTTGTCATCGAGCGCGTCGACGATCAGCTGGACCTCGTCGGGCACGGCGGGGTGTTGGGTCGCGTCGGCGGCGTTCGGTTCGGTCACCTGGGCTCCTTCGCCGCGCCTCATGGCGCGGCCGGGGGGTAGGAGAACGCCACTACCTCGAGCGAGGCGAGGCGTTCGGGCGAGGGGGAGGGATCGGGGGCGTCCTGACCGAGCACCAGTTGCAGGCCGACGGCGCGTCCGGCGACGAACGGCAGCCGGTCGATCTGCTGCTTGCCGACCCCCAGCAGCTCGGCGAAGTAGTCCGCGTCGGACCAGTGGTCGGCGATCGCGATCAGCCGCGAGCCGGCCGGGTCGGGCGAGGCGGTCGTCGCCACCAGCTGCGCCTCGGGGATGCCCATCGCGACGAGGCGCTCGACGTACGCCTCGCCGAGGCCCTCGCGGCCGGAGCGGTCGATCACCTGCAGCACGACTTCCGGCGGCTCGGCCCAGTCGCGTGCGGTGCCGCCGAAGGTGGTGGCGAGGAAGGTCTCGACCTCGCGCGGGTCGGTGTGCAGGAGTGAGCTCCCCTCGTCTTCCATCGTTGGCAGCGTCGCCGCCTGCAGCTGCAGGCGGGCCAGGCGCGGCAGCAGCTCGCGCACCAGCGCGGGGCTGGCGTTCGTCTCGACGTCGGCGAGGACGGTCTCGATGAGCTCGGGGAGCAGCGTGACGGCCCGGACGTTCAGGTCGCGGACGCGCTGCAGCATGGCGTAGGCCAGCGTCTTCACCCGGTCGATGCGGTCGTAGTCGCCGCGCACGGTCTCGCGGAAGCGGACGAAGTCGGCCGCCCGCTGGCCGTCGAGCACCTGGGGGCCGGGAGACAGGTCGATGTCGAGACCGCCGGCGACGTCGACGTAGCGCATGCGGTAGGGGACGTTGACCTCGACCCCACCGAGCGCGTCGACGACGTTCTTGAAGATGTCGAGGTTGACGATGACGTAGTAGTCGACGGGCAGGCCGAGCACCTCGGAGACGGTGCGTCGCAGCCCCTCAGCCCCCTGGTAGTAGTACATCGAGTTGATCTTCGTCTGCCACGGCTCGAGGTAGAGATCGCGCGGGATGGCGATCAGGGTGACGTCGTCGCCCACGACCGAGACGTAGAGGATGGTGTCGGTGTTGGTGCCGTCCGCGCTGCGCGGGCCCCGGTAGTCCCACGCCACGATGTCGCCGTCGGCGCCGTAGACCGGGGTGCTCATCTCGGGGTAGTAGAGCCGGTCGCGGCCGGCGACCACGAAGCTGAAGTGGTCGACGCCCTCGACCAGCCCGAGGATCTCGCGCTGGACCTCCGTCAACTCGGCGCGCTCGACGTCGCGGTCGAGCCAGAAGCCCGTGAGCCCCACGATGGCCACCACCAGCCCCAGGGCCTGCAGCCAGCGGGCCCGCCGCCGACGAAGGCGATCGCGGCTCACGGCGTCACGTGGGATGGCCGAGTTCGTCATGCACCTGAAGGGTACGCGGATGAACGTCCTTCCCGCGGCTGCGCAGGTAACGCACCTTGGTCTGGACCGCGCGACGGTAGGCGCGTTCCAGGTGCGCCATGGCCAGTTCGCGGATGTCGTCGTTGACGCCGCGGCCGGGCTCGGACACGTCGGCGACGTACACCGCCATGCCGACGCGGTCGCCTGGACGGACCCCGAACACGTGCCCCTCGATGGCGCCGAGCACGCGCTCGTCGTTCACGCCCCACGCGCTCGCGATCGCG
Organism: Trueperaceae bacterium; assembly: GCA_011389865.1. Classification (GTDB taxonomy): domain Bacteria; phylum Deinococcota; class Deinococci; order Deinococcales; family Trueperaceae; genus JAABTL01. Next base: position 44,719 of record JAABTL010000004.1, on the reverse strand, counting down.
CGTCCGGCGCGCCCGTGGACGGCCATCGGGTGGCTCCGCTCCATGTCGTTCTCGGGGGGCGCGAGCCGCAGCAGCGTCTCGACGTCCTCTTCGCGGGCCACGTCGTGCAGCACGGCGGCGAGTAGCGTGGCGCGCAGGTCGCCGTCGTCGAAGCCGTTCGCCAGGGCGATGCTCTCGGCCAGCTCCGCCACCCGCATCACGTGCCCGAAGCGCTCGGCCGACAGGCGCGCACGAACGCGCTCGCAGTAGGGCGCGATGCTCGGCCGCCGGCAGGGACCGGTCGGCGGGAAGTGGAGGTCGAGGTCACGTTCGGGGGTCTGGGTCATGTTCCGGCGAAAGGGACCGCCCGCGCGCGCGGGCCCAGCGCGCCCAACTTAGCACGCGCCTCGCGGGCCGCCGTCGTCACGGGCCTCGGACGCCGTGTCGCCAGGCGAAGCTTCCTCGCCTGCCGCGCCCTCGTCACCCGCCGTGCCCTCGTCGCTCCAGCGGCGCTCGGCCGCCTCGTCTTCGGCCCGCTCGGCCTCCTCGGCCGCGCGCGCCTCGGCCTCGACCGCCGCCTCGTCGAAGTAGTCGAACACCGCGTCGCCGATGACGACCTCGTCGCCGGTGGTGGCCCCCGCCTTGGCGAGTTGCTTGGACACGCCGAGCGAGACGAAGTGGCGCTGCAGGTAGGCGACGGCGTCGCGGTTGGTGGGATCGAAGCGGGCGACCAGCGCCTCGACCTCGCGGCCGTGGACGACCCAGCCGAGACCGCTGGCATCGCGCGTGACGCGCAGCGGCTCGGGCGCGACCACCCGCCGCACGGGCATCGGACCGGACACCCGCGGGGCCTCCGGCACCAGCTGGAACAGCGCCTCCACGAGCGTGTCGAGGCCCTCGCCCATCGCCGCCGAGACCGCGAAGGTCGGCAGCCCGAAGTCGGCGAGGAGCTCGGCGCCCGCCTCCGCCTCCCCCGCACCGACGAGGTCGAGCTTGTTCAGCACCACCACGGCGGGGCGTTCCAGCAGGTCGGGGTCGTACGCCTCGAGCTCACCGCGCAACGCCTCCAGGTGGACGACCGGGTCGTCGGCCAGGTCGACGACGAAGGCGAGCAGGCGGGTGCGGGCGATGTGCCGCAGGAACTCGAACCCGAGCCCGCGACCGAGGTGCGCGTCCTCGATGATGCCGGGCACGTCGGCGATCGTCAGTCGCTGGTGGTCGCGTTCGACGACGCCGAGGTTGGGGCTGAGCGTGGTGAAGGGGTACGCCGCCACCTTCGGGCGGGCGTTCGACACCGCCGCCAGCAGGCTGGACTTGCCGGCGTTGGGGTAGCCGACCAGCCCGACGTCGGCGATCGTCCGCAGCTCGAGCCGCAGCCTGCGCTTCTCGCCCGGCGTGCCGTACTCGGCGAAGCGCGGCGCACGCCGGTAGGAGTTGGCGAAGGCGGAGTTGCCCCGGCCCCCCACGCCGCCGGCGGCCACCAACTCGCGCTGGCCCACCTCGACCAGGTCGGCCAGCACCTCGCCGCTGTCGGCATCGCTCGCGACGGTACCGACCGGCACGGGGATCGTGACGTCCGCACCGCCGTGGCCCGCGCGGTTGCGGCCCTCCCCCTGCTGGCCCACGCCGGCCTTGTACACCTGCCGGGTGACCAGCCGGTCGAGCGAGGTGACGTCGTCGATCGCTTCGAGCCACACGCCACCGCCGTCGCCTCCGTGGCCGCCGTCGGGTCCGCCCTTGGGGATGTACTTGAGGCGCATGAACGACATGGCCCCGTCGCCCCCCTTGCCACCCTGGGCGGTGATCTCGATGACGTCACGGAAGGGCATGGCGGGACTCCTCTGGCGGGGTCGATGCCTCGCCGCGTGCGCCGCGCTCCCTCGGGGGCGCGGTGTTCAGGTTCGTGGGGGTCAAGGACGCGCCCGCGGACCTTCGGGCCGCGGGCGACGGGTGAGCGTTCGAAGTCATCGGGCCGGCGGGGTGCACCGCGACCCACCGCGGGCGCCGCGCGGCCAACTGCGGGGTTCGGCTCAGTCGGCCGACACCGCCGCCGGGGCGGTCTCCTCGACGGAGATGAAGCGGCCCTTGGCGCCCTTGTCGGCGAAGCGCACCACGCCGTCGCGCAGGGCGAAGATGGTGAAGTCCTTGCCGAGGCCGGCGTTGAGGCCGGGTTTGAACTTGGTGCCGCGCTGGCGGACCAGGATGTGGCCGGCGGTGACGACCTCGCCGTCGAAGCGCTTCACGCCGAGGCGCTTGGACTGGCTGTCGCGGCCGTTCTTGGAGCTGCCGACGCCTTTCTTGTGAGCCATGGGGGTCTCCTCGCGCCGCGGTCAGCCGGCGATGCCGGTGACGCGGACCTCGGTGTAGGGCTGACGGTGGCCGGTGTGGCGCCGGTAGTTGGCCTTGGCGCGGAACTTGTAGATGTGGATCTTGTTGCCGCGCCCGTGGGCGACGACTTCTGCCTTGACGCTGGCGCCGTCGACGCGCGGGCTGCCGATCTTGACCGACTCGCCGCCGAGCAGCAGCACGGGGAAATCCACCGTGGCGCCGGGCTCGGCGTCGAGCTTCTCCAGGCGCAGCACGTCGCCCTGCTGGACGCGGTACTGCTTGCCGCCGGACTCGATGATCGCGAACATGGCTCTCCTACCTCCGATGCCCGCGGCCGGCGTAGGCCGGGGTCGGGGCGACGTGCGAACGTGGACGCACCGCTTGGGCTCCGAGGCCTGGCAGGCGTCCGACCGTTCGATGGCCGGTCGCGCCCGCGGGCGCTCCGGTCCAGAACCAGAAGCTTACCAGAACCGCCCTGAGCTAGGCAAGCCGACGCCGCGCCTCGGTTCTCGCGCTCCCCGCCGGGAGCGCGGCCGGCGCCTCGCGCGCCAGCCGCGACGGCCTCAACCCGCCGCGACCCACAGCGCCCCCAGGAACAGCAGCCAGACGACGAAGAGCACGCCGACGTTGAGGCTGAGGTCGCGGCTGTCGCGTTGGATGCGGCGGCGCGCCATCAGGGCGAGCTCCTCGCCCCCCGCGGACTTCGCCACGTCACCGAGGTCGCGCGCGACCCGTACCTGCAGTTGCTGGCTCTCGTCGAGCCGCCGGCTCTCGTCGAGCCGCCGCCCGATCTCGCGGGTGACGCGCTCCGCCACCCGCCAGTGCACCGACAAGCGCTCCGCGAGCGCCAACGTGCGCACCCGCAGCCGCACCCACAGCCGGCGGGTCGCGACGGGCGGCCGCGTGGTCGCGGCCATCAGCACCTCGCGCTCGTGCTCCAGCAGGCGCCGCGCGCTGGCCTCGAGCGCCTCGCGCTCGGCGGCCGACCAGCGCACCGCGGCGGAACCCGCCGCGATCGCGGCCGCGATCAACCGGTCGAGCGAGAGCCACATCGGCGGCTGACGGTCGAAGACGTGCCAGCGCCCCGCGGCCCAGGCCACCGCGATCCCGAGAGAGAGCGCCGTGGCGGCGGCGCGCAGGTCACCGGCATGGCCGATCGGCGACGTCAGGTAACCCTCGACGCCACCCGCGGGCGTGCCGAAGGCGCCGAGCGCGCTGGCGAGGAGCGGCGCCAGCAACTGGGGCCTGAGGCCCAGCGTCACCACGGCGGCGGCCATCGCCGCCATCGCGGCACGCATGCGCCAGGAGGCCTCGTGCACGTGGCCGCCGAGTTCGGCGCGCGGCGAACCGAAGAAGGTCATCGTCACGAGCTTGACCAGGGCGGCCGTCGTGCCGATCGTCGTCAGCGTGAACACGCGCTCGGCCCAGGCCAACGCCGCCAGGTGGCGATATCCCTCCGCGTACTCGAGGGCGTGGTGCAGGACGCTCTTGCTGACGAAGCCGTTGAGGCCGGGGACGCCGATGATGCCACCCACGGCGACCAGCACCAGCGCGAAGGTCCACGGCATCCGCCGCCACAGGCCGCCGAGCCGGCGCATGTCGCCGACGCCGGTCGCGTGGATCACGGCCCCCAGGCCCAGGAACAGCAGCCCCTTGAACAGGGCGTGATTGACGACGTGCATCAGGGTGCCCGTCCAGCCGATACCGCCGCTCTCACCCAGGTAGGCGGCCGAGCCGATGCCCACCAGGATGAAGCCCATCTGGCTGACGCTGCTGTAGGCGAGCAGGCGCTTGGCCTCGACCTGCCACAGCGCCATGACGACGCCCGCGAGCATCGTCACGCTGCCCAGTCCCAGGACGGCCAGGGCGACGGTCTCCGCCTGCAGCCCCACGGCGGGCGACGCGTCGGGGCCGCCCGCGAAGAGGCCGCCCACGGTGCGCAGGATGCCGTAGGCGCCGGCCTTGATCATCAGGCCCGAGAGCAGCGCGCTCGCCGGTGCGGGCGCAGCCGTGTGGGCGTCGGGCAGCCAGATGTGCAGGCCGAGCACGCCCGCCTTGACGCCGAAGCCGAGCACCAGGAGGGCCGCCGCGAGCAGCCGCATCGTCTCGCTGCCGGGCTCGAGGGCCAGCGCCACGCCCAACTCGCCGCCGCCGAGGGCTTGGACGATCAGGGCGCCGGTCAGGACGGCGAAGCCGCCGAGCAGCGTCAGCACGAGGTACTTCAGCCCGGCGCGCTCGGCGGCCTTGCCGCCGACGTGCACGACGAACAGGTAGGCGGCCAGGCCCAACCACTCGAAGAAGACGTACAGCGTGATCAGGTCGCCCGCCACGACGATGCCGAGCATGGCCGCCAGCGTCAGCAGGCTGGTCAGGTGGTAGCGGCGCTCCTTGCCGTCGTGGTCGAGGTAGTCGATGGCGTACAGCGAGGCGCACGACCACACGAAGGTCGTGACGAGCGCGAAGGTCAGGCCGACGCCGTCGAGCGCGAAACCGAGCTCGCCGAGCACCGCCGGGACGCGGATGGTGAGGCGCCCGTGCGCCAACACCGCGGGCAGCAGCGAGGCCACGCCCGCGAACGACGCCGCGGCGGCGACGGTGACCAGCGCGCCCATCGCCTTCCGGCCCATGCGGTCGACGACCCACAGCAGCGGGACCGCAGCGAGCGGCACCAGCAACACGAGCACGGGACCGGCGTGGGTCATCGTGTCAACCTCCACCGAACCAGGCGGCCACCGCGGCCTGCGCGAGCTGCAGCGGGAAGCCGCCGTAGTGCGAGCCGAGCCCGAAGACGATCGTCAGGGCCGCGGCGACCAGCGTCGGGGCGAGCATCGTCGCCGGCGCCTCGCGACCGGCGTGCCCGGCGATCGGTCCGGCCGGCGCGAAGTAGGCCGCGTACACCACGGGAAGAAGGTAGGCGGCGGCGAGGAGGGCGCCGGCCAGCAGCACCGCGAGACCGATCGCCGCGTCCACCTGGAGCATGCCCACGCCCAGCCACCACTTGCTGACGAAGCCCGAGAGCGGTGGCACGCCGATCATGCCGAGGGCAGCCAGCGTGAAGGCAGCGGCCGTCAGCGGCATGCGGGCCCCCATGCCGCGCAGATCGCGCACCCGACGGACGCCGCTGGAGTGGATCCACAGCCCCGCACAGAAGAACAGCGTGCCCTTGAGGAACGCGTGGTGGACGAGGTGCACCAGCGCCCCGGCCATCACCCCGGAGCCGAGCAGCGAGACCGCCAACGTCAGGTAGCCCATCTGGCTGATCGTCGAGTAGGCCAGCCTCCGCTTCAGGTCGTCCTGACCGATCGCCAGCAGCGCGCCCAGCAGCACGGTGACGGATGCGATGACGGTCAGCCAGGGCGCGACGCCCAGCGCGCGGACCAGCGGGGCGCCGTACACGTCCAGGGCCACCCGCATGATGCCGAAGGCGCCGGCCGCGACCATCACGCCCGAGAGGACCGCCGAGAACGGCGCCGGCGCGGCCGGATGGGCATCCGGGACCCAGCCGTGCAGCGGCACCAGGGCGGCCTTGACGCCGAAGCCCACGACGAAGCACCAGAAGGCGGCGAGGAGCTGCCCGCGCGCAGCGTCCGCGGCGAGGAAGCCGCCGGCCACGAACGTCAGGTCGCCCGCCAGGAAGTAGGTCAGCAGGATGCCGGCGAGCACCAGGCTCCCACCGACGAGGATGTAGGCGATGTACTTCGCGCCCGCCCGGATCGCCTCGGGCGTCTGCTCGTGGACCACGAGCGCGTAGGTCAGCACCGAGAACGCCTCGTAGAAGATCAGGAAGGTGAGCAGGTTGCCCGCGTACGCGACGCCCATGGTGCACGTGAACGAGGCCATGAGGAAGGCGAAGTAGCGAGACCAGCGCGGCCCGCGCTGGACGTAGCCGAACGAGTACACCAGGGCCAGCAGGCCCAGGGCCGCCACCGTCGCGCCGTAGAGCGCGCCGGGCGCGTCGACCCGCAGCACCAGCCACAGCGTCGGCGTCATGCGGAGCACGAACAGCTCCGGCGTGCGGCCGGCGAGGACGTCGCCGACGATCAGCAGGGCGACCGCGAGGGCGGCGACGGCGGGCACCACCAGCGCGGCGATGCGCCAGCGCTCGGTCAGGCGGCCGAAGGAGACCGCGGCGACGCCGACGAGGGGCAACGCGACGGCCACGCCCGGCCACCAGGAGCTCACGGCCCACCGCCCACCGGCGCGAAGAAGCCATCGACCGCCACCTGAGCCACCGAGAACGGCATCCCGGGCACCTCGGCGGTGACACCCAGCAGCAGCACGTACGCCGCGCAGATGACGATCGGGAACAGCAGCGTCTTCGGGGTCTCGAACCGGCGTCCCGGCTCCAGCGGCGGCCAGGGCTCCTTGGCCTGCCGGAAGTAGGCCCGGTGCAGGATCGGGAAGAAGTACCCGGCGTTGAGCAGCGAGCTGGTGATGAGCACCAGCACGTACCACCAGGCGTCGGCCTCCAGCGCGCCGAGCGCGAGGTACCACTTCGTGATGAAGCCGGCGGTCAGCGGCACCCCCACGAACGACAGCGCCGCGATCGAGAAGGCCGCCATGCTCCAGGGCAGGCGCGCGCCGATGCCGTCGATCTCGCTGACGTACTTCTTGCCCGTGGTGCGGGTGATGGCCCCGACCACGAAGAACATGGTGATCTTGGCGAACGCCTGGTTGGCGATGTGCAGGACGGCCGCCGTCGCCGCCAGCGGCGTGAGCAGCGCGGCCCCGAGGACGATGTACGAGAGCTGGCTGATCGTCGAGTAGGCGAGGCGTCGCTTGAGGTGGTCCTGCGTGAGGGCGATCGTCGAGGCGGCCACGATCGTGAAGCCCGCGAGCAGGGCCAGCGGTGTGGCGAAACCGAGCTCGCGCAAGAGCTCGACGCCGAACACGTTGTAGATGACGCGGGTGACCCCGAAGGCGCCGACCTTCACCACCGCGACGGCGTGCAGCAGCGCGCTGACCGGCGTGGGCGCGACCATCGCGATCGGCAGCCAGCCGTGGAGCGGCATGATCGCTGCCTTGACCCCGAAGCCGATGATCAGGCAGAGGAAGATGACCGCCAGCGTCGCGACGCCGCTCTCCATGCCGAGGATGCCGGGGGCGGCGAAGGTCAGCGTGCCGGCGGCGTTGAGCGTCATCACCGCGCCCACCAGCGCGAAGCCGCCGCCGATCAGCGTGTAGGTCAGGTAGATGCGGCCCGCACGCAGCGCCTCGGGCGTCTCGGCGTGCACCACCAGCGGGTAGGTGCAGATCGTCAGCGTCTCGTAGAACAGGAAGAAGGTCAGCAGGTTCTCGGCGAACGCGACCCCGACCGTGGTGGAGACGCACAGGGCGAAGAACCCGAAGAAGCGCACGCGGTCCCTGTCGCCCTGCATGTAGCCGATCGCGTAGATCGTGGTGAACACCCACAGCGTCGACGAGACGAGCGAGAAGAACATGCCGTAGGCGTCCGCCCGGAAGCCGATGCCGATGCCGGGGGTGAACTCGACGAACTGGTAGACGTACACGACGCCCTGCAGCGTCCCGGGCAACATGGAGAGCACCAGCGCCATCTTGATGAACGCCGCCAGGAAGGTGAAGAAGCGGCGCCAGAAGATGCTGCGGCCGAAGCCGAACACGAGGCCGGCGCAGAGGAACGACACGAACGGCGCCAGGATCGGCCGGACGTCGACGACCTCCACGTCACTGCCCCCAGAACGGCAGCAGGTCGAGGACCGCCGGCTCGACGAAGGTCAGCGGGATGCCGCCGAGCACCCCGAGGATCAGGCACAGGGACGCGAGCAGTACGACCGGCCCGCGCATCGACCAGGGCGTCTCGCTCGCCTGCGCGACCGAAGCGTGCACCGGTGGCTGGAAGTAGAAGGCGTTGAGCATCCGGATGTAGTAGATGAAGATGAACAGCGCGCCGAACACGAGCGCGAAGCCGAACGGTGCCTGGTTCGCCTCGAACGCGCCGAGCGCGATGTACCACTTGCACACGAAACCCGCGGTGGGCGGCAGCCCGACGATCGACACGGCGCCGATGGCCATCGCGGCCGACGTCTGCGGCATCGTGCGGGCGACGCCGCGCAGGTCCGAGAGCGTGCGGAAGCCGGTCTGATGGATGATCGAGCCGGCGGCGAGGAAGAGGGTCGCCTTGATCAGGGCGTGGTTGAACACGTGCACCGCGGCGCCGATCACCGCGTAGGGCGACGCCAGCCCGAGGCCGAGCACGATGTAGCCGATGTTCGAGATCGTCGAGTAGGCGAGCATGAGCTTGATGTCGTCCTGGAAGATGGCGAAGAACGCGCCCATCACGATCGAGATCGCGCCCAGCCACACCAGCGCCAGGTTGAACGCCCCGAGCTCGAGCACCTCGGCGCCGAAGTAGATCTGGTAGATCCGCAGCATCCCGACGATGCCGACCTTGACCACCATGCCCGACAACACCGCGCTGACGGGACTGGGGGCGATCGCGTGGGCGTCTGGCAGCCAGACGTGGACCGGGAACATCGCCGCCTTGACCATGAACGAGACCGCGTAGGCCGCGAACGCCACCATCACCGCGGTGCCGCCACCGATCTCGCCGAGCCGCAGGGAGACGTCGGCCATGTTGAGGCTGCCGCTCAGAACGAACAGCTGCGCCGTCGCGAAGAGCATGAGGAGCGACGACACGGCGCCGATGAAGAGGTACTTGAGGGCCGCGAAGGCGGCCAGGCCGCGTCCGCCGACCGCCACCAGGGCGTAGCTGGACAGCGACACGACCTCGGTGAATACGAACAGGTTGAACAGGTCGCCGGTGACGCAGAAGCCGATCATGCCCCCGGCGTTCAGCAGCAGCAGCGCGTAGAACGGCGGTCGCCGCTCGTCCGGCATCACGTGGTCCAGGTAACGCCACGAGAACGGCACGATGACGACGAACAGCACGACCAGCGGCAGCACCCAGGCGCTGAAGTGGTCGAAGCGCAACTCGATGCCGTAGGAGGCAGCCCAACCGCCGAGCCCGTAGGAGAACGGGCCGCGAGCGACGAGTTCGGACACGAGACCGGCGGTGAGGACCGCGGTGACCAACAGCACGCCCCAGGCCCAGAACCCGGACACCCGGGGATGGCGGACCGCGACCGCCGGCGTGAGCGCGGCGCCGACGAGGGGCAGGACGATCGCCCACGGCAGCGCCTCGGCCCAGGGGCCGGTCACGGCAGTTCCTTGAGTTCGTCGATCTCGATCGTGCCGAAGTGGGCGTGGATCTGCACGATCAGCGCCAGCGCGACGGCGGTCACGCTGACGGCCACGACGATGCCGGTCAGCACCATCGCGTGCGGGATTGGGCTGGCGTAGGGGGCGCTGGTTCCGGCGACCATGATCGGCGGGTCACCGCCCTCGACCATGCCGGCGGTGACGATGAACGCGAACACCGACGTCTCCATGACGTTGAGCCCCAACAGCTTCTTGAGCAGGTTGCTCTTGGCGACCAGCATGTAGAGGCCGACGCAGAAGAGCGCGACGACCGCCACGTAGTCGAGGTCGAGCCCGAACGGCTGCATTCAGGTCTCCATCTCGAGGAAGATGCGTGCCAGGACGACCCCCCCGCCGACGGCGATGGCGATCTCGAGCACGAAGCCCATCGCCTCCTGCACCGTGTGGTCGTCGATGGGGTAGCCGAGAAACGCGCCCGTCAGCCGCCAGCCGATCCAGGCGACGAGCGCGAAGGCGAGCGGCGCCACGCCCTGCAGCCACGGGCGCCAGTCGACCGGCACCAGCCGCGCCGCGCGGTCTTGGCCGAGGACGAGGCCCAGGGCGATGAAGACGGCCGCGAAGACCGCGGCGGCCTGGAAGCCGCCACCCGGCGTGATGTGGCCCCGGAACAGCATGGCGACCGCGAACATCGCGATGAACGGCGCCAAGAGCCGCACCACGAAGCGGACGACGGGGCTGACGGGCACGTCGGAGGCGACCTCGGGGGCCTCCTCCTCGCGCGATCGCGCGCCGCCCACGCCCTGCGAACGGGCAGCGTCGGGCTGCGGCAGCGGTGCGTTGCCCTTTGGCACCGGTGCGCTGCCTTTCGGTAGCGGTGCGTTGCCTTTCGGCAGCGGCGCGCTGCCTTTCGGCAGCGCCAGGACCGCGGCCAGCGCGGTGAAGATCACGACGACCTCGATGAAGGTATCGAAGCCGCGGTAGTTGAGCAGCACCGCCGTGACCAGGTTCTTCATGCCGGTCTCGGCGACCCCGCGCTCGAGGTAGAGGGCGCCGACCTGGGTGTGGATCGGGGCGTCCGGCGCGTCGTGCGGCGGCAACGTCGCCACGCCGGCGACGAGCGGCAGCGCCACCAGCAGCACCAGCAGCAGCGACCACGGCCTCATGGCTTCTCACGCCTCGTCGTACGCGCGATGGTGATCAGGAACAGCACGGTGGTGACGCCGGCGCCCACCGCCGCCTCGGTCATCGCGACGTCCGGCGCGCCGCGGTGCTGCCAGACCAGCGTCATCGTCAGGCTGTACATCGAGAAGATGACGACGGCCGCCAGCAGGTCCCGCGCGCGCGCGACGGTGACCGCGGTGGCGATCAGCAGCGCGAGCATGACGATGTCGAAGAGATCGCTCACGGCTCGCCCCTCTCCGGCCGGGTCCAGGCCACGAGCCCGGTGCGGTAGCCGGCGCGCGCCAGCGCGTGCGCGGTCGTGGGCGCCGACACCAGCGCGAGCATGACGATCAGCACGATCTTGAGGTCGCCGAAGGCGAGACCGCCCTGCAGCGCCAGCGCGAACAGGATCGAGCCGGCGCCCACCGAGTCGCACTTGCTCGCCGCGTGAGCGCGCGAGAACAGGTCGGGCAAGCGGACGAGACCGACGGTGCCGCCCAGCACGAAGGCCAGGCCCACCACGATGAGGACGGCGCTGAGAGCGTTCAGCACGAGCGTCACGACGAGCCCTCCCCGCCGAAGGGCCGTTCGCGAACCGTCGGCGATTCGCTGCTCAGGCGGCCGCTCTCGATGAAGCGGGTGGCCGCCAGCGTGATGATCAGGTTGAGGAGCCCCAGCACGATCGCCACGTCGATCAGGAAGTCGTGCCCGGCGATCGTGGCCAGCAACACGAGCACCACCAGCGTCTTGGTGCCCGCCACGTTGACCGCGAGGAGGCGGTCCTGGATCGTCGGTCCCGCATCCGCCCGCCACAGGCAGGCGAACGCCATGAGCAGCAGCGCGATCGCGGTAGCCCACAGGAGCGTCGTCACGACGCCACCCGCCGCTCGAAGAGCCGAGACACGTCCCGCGCCAGGGTGCCGTCGACGACGTCGCGGGCCAGCTCGGGGTCCAGCGCGTGGACGGTGACGACGTCGCCGTCCACGTCCAGCGTGAGCGTGCCCGGCGTGATGGTGATGGCGTTGGCGTACACGACGCGCGCGGCCTCCTCGTCGAAGTGCACCGTCTGCCGCAGCACGAAGGGCTCGATCGGCAGGCGTGGGTCCATGACGATCCGCAACACCTGCGTCGCGGCCACGATGATGCGCTTCGCGGTCAGCAGCGCGAAGGCCGGCACGCGGGAGAGGTGGAGCGAGGAGTGGTGGGGGCCGGCGTGGGGCCACAGGAACCGCGCGGCCCAGACGGCGAGCGCGAGCGACGCGATCGCCCCGACGACCACGTCGACCCAGGCCTCGGGCGGCACCACGACGCTCCAGAAGATGAGGAGGGCGACGGTCATGGTCACGATGCGCATGGTCCGAGGAGGTCTCCACGTCCGGAACGCGGGGCTAAGGGTGGCGGCGGCCCTGGAAGGCGCTCCCGGGACGCTAAGTGGGTTTGTTGCACGGTCGCACGAGGTCGAGACGTACGCCAGGGACACTTGCCGGTGGCGCCAGCCCTACACTGCCGAGAGCGCGGAGGGCCAGCCGGCCGTGCGAGGTGAGTTCGTGCAGCAAGGTGGACGACGCTTCTTGATGACGCTCCTGGGGGTGTCGGCGATCGCCCTCGGCCAACCGGAGGCGGCGTGCCCCGAGTTTCCCTCCGACGATCGTGCCCACGGCGGCGAGACCTTCACCCTTGGGGACTGGACGCTGATCGCCGGCGCGTGGCTCGCGACCTGTGCCGACGGCGGCGCGCTGTGGGTCGCCTGCTCGGACGAGGGCGACCCGTTGACCATCCGCATGCTGTTCCCCGCCCTCGACGCAGCCCGCTACAGCGCGAGCTTCGGCGTCGCCGGCACGGCGGTCCTGACCACCGATCCGCTCGTCAGCGACGACGGTAGCCTCACCTTGGGCGAGGCGGACGCCGAGCGGCTGATCCCACTCCTCGCGGCGGGCGGCGAGCTACGCGTCGCCCTGACGCCCGCTGCCGCCGGGACGCCCACGCGCGACCTCGTGTTCGCCACGGCCGGCTTCGAGGAGGCGCTGCCCTGGCTCGGCTGCAGCGATGCGGACGCCTGCCCCGCCAGGAGTTGCGGCCCGTGAGGCGGGCGCCCGTGCACGTCGACCTCGAGGGCACGGTCAACACCCGCGACCTCGGCGGCTGGCCGCGGGCCGGGGGCGGCCGCACCCGAGCCGGCCGCCTGTGGCGCTCGGACGCCTTCACCCACGCCACCGCAGCCGACCGCGACGCCCTCGCGCACCGCGGGCTGCGTTTCGTGGTCGACCTGCGCACGGCGGGCGAGCGCGCGGCGACGCCCAGCCCACTCGAGACGGACCCGAGGTTCGAGGTGCTGCCCGTCGACCTGTTCTCGGCGGTGGGGGCGGCCATCGGCCGAGGCGAGGTCGCCGGCGACCCGTTCGACCTCCGCACCCGCTACCGCGCTTCGTTCGTCTTCGCCCGCGACGGCTACCGCGCGGCGTTCGGGCAACTGACCGCCGCGCTCGCGGCTTCGGATGGGCCGGTCGCGTTCCACTGCTCCGCGGGCAAGGACCGCACCGGGCTGATCGCCGCGCTGCTGCTCCGCGCCGCCGGCGTGCCCGACGAGGCCATCATCGAGGACTACGTGCTCACCGACGCGCGGATCGAGGGGCTGCGGCCACAGCTGCTGGCCGACGGCATCGCGCTCGGGTTCCCGGCGGACGGCTATGCCCGCATGCTCGAGGCGCGGGCCGAGAACCTGCTCGACGCGCTGGAGCGGTTCGACGACGAACTCGTCGGCTTCGCCGCGCCGGCGGCCGCGGCCCTGCGCTGAGCCGGACGCCAGGCTGCACGAGCGATCCGCCGAGCGCGCCCCCGTCGCTCGCCTACCGGATCCGCGCGTCGCCTCGCGCCGACTTCGAGCGCAACTTCAGCGCTCGCCCCACCGAGCCCAGTTCGGCCACCCACGGCGCGGCGAGGGGAACGAGAGCTCGCAGCGCGCGGCCGCGCCCGACCCCCAACACCACACCCGCCGCCAGGGCCACGCCCACCCCGTGCCACGGCCGCCGCCGGACCAAGCCGAACGCCTGCTCGGCGAGACTCGGTCGCGCGTCGGCCGCGGCGGCGAGCAACTCCAGGCGCGCCTTGGCCACGGCGATCCGGGCGTTCACGACCTCCTGATTCGGGTGACGACCAGCCACGCCCCACCCCCCACCACGAGCCAAACCACCAGACCCACGGTCAGCGCCGCGAGCGCCTCGGGCATCAGCGGCGCGAGCGCCAGGTAGAGCGACCACACCAGCAGGCCACTCGCCGCGAGCAGCAGGGCGCCCACGAGTGAGGCGCCGACCGCCAGCATCGCCCCCGTCACGAGCAGCTTCCGGAGGCCGAGCGTCAGGCGCTCGGCCTCCGCTTCGAGCAACTCCACGAAGGCGACCAGCAGGCCGACGAGGTGCCGTACCACGCTGCTAGCTCCTCCGGTTGAGCAGCATCCCCAGCACGAACCCGATTCCCAACGCGGCTGCCGTACCCACCAGCGGTCGCTCCTGGATGGACTCCTCCACGCCGGCGACCACCGTCTCGCCACCCCGCACGGCTCGCTCCCCGGCGCCCTGCAGCTTGTCCATCAGCTTCTGTGCCTCGGACTCGAGCTTCGCCAGTGCCTTCTCGCCCGCCTCCTGGGCGGTCTCGCTCATCCGCTTGGAGGCCTTGCCACTGTCCTCGGCGAGCTTCCCCATGTCTTGCTGCAGCGTCGCGAGTTCCTTCCGCAGTTCCTGGATCTCCTTCTCGAGGTCGCTTGCGGCCATATCGAAACCTCCCTCATCGAGAGTGGCGACGGACCCCGGGCTCCACCGCGATCCACGTGCGGGACGACATCCGAATCGCCGTCGCACAACTCTTGATGGGTCAGGCTAGCACGCATACGCGAGGGTTCCGGATCATGGCGGCAGCGTTCGCTGCGGCTCACAGCCCGACGACGCGCCCGAGGATGATCATCGCGACCGCGCCGGCGGTGAACGCGGCCGCGGTTCGGGAGGAATCGATCTCCTCGAGCGCGTCAGGCAGGAGGTCGTCGACCACCAGGAACAGCATGGCCCCGGCGGCGAAACCGAGGCCGAAGGGGAGCAGCGGCTCGAAGATCCACATGAGCCAGGCGGCGAAGGGGGCGGCGATCGGCTGCGGCACGCTGGTGACCAGCGCCCAGCCCATGCACTGCCAGATCGACAGGCCCTTCGCCCGCAGCGCCAGGGTGATGGCGATCGCCTCGGGAACGTTGTGGACCGCGAGCGCGGCCACCACCGCGACGCCGAAGCCCGTCTCACCGGAGCCGAAGGCGACGCCGATCGCGATGCCCTCGGGAAGGGAATGCGCGGTCATCGCCGCGACGACCATCAGCGCCGCCGTGCCGCCCGTCTCACGCAGCCGAAAGGCATCGAAGCTCTCGTTGCTCTGCACCCACCTCGCCACGCCGGCGTAGAAGAGCGCCCCGAGCCCGAGCCCCGCAGCGACCTCCCACACCTGCAGGCCGGGGGCCCGGCGAAGTCCCTCGCCGACGAGTTGGACGAGGCTCGCGGCGGCCATCATGCCCGCCGCCACCGCCGACAGGGTGGCGGCGGCCCGCTTCGACAGGTCGTCGAGGAAGAAGAACGGCGCGACGCCCAGCACCATCGACAGGTCGGCCAGCACGGCCGCGAAGAACGTGATCAACAACAGGCGCAGCAGCTCGGCGTCCATACCCCTCCCGTTGACCCGGTGTCGGCCCGCGCAAGGCGAAGCGGCCCCGATGGCTCGGGACCGCTTCCTCGATCTATGCCGTGTGGGACGGCAACCTGCCTGGTGGAGCTGAGGGGATTCGAACCCCTGACCTTCTGAATGCCATTCAGACGCGCTCCCAACTGCGCCACAGCCCCGCGCGTGCGCAGGCGAACCGAAGTGTACCGGCGGCCCTCGGGCGTGTCAACCGACGCGCCGCCGGGGGCCGACGAAGCGACGCCTGCTAACCTGAGACGATCGCAGAGACTGCCCGTCGCGCGACGCAACCTGGTGCGCGCCCGCGAACGGTCGGCAGCAGCGCCAGGGGCGAGACGCGTTCCACGCGTCCTCATGGTTGAAGGAGTCAACCATGCCGCAGCGCACCCGCATCCCCTTCGTTCACCTCGCCGCGCTCGCCCTCACGTGGCTCGTCGCCGCCTGCGGCGGCGATCCGGGAGGCGGCAACACGCTCACCGTCGCGATCAGCAGCCCGAGCGCGACGGCGTTCACGGCCACGACCATCACGGTTCAGGTGGCGGTCACCGGCGCACCGGACGCGGTCGAGTTGCGCCGCGACGGCGACCTGCTCGTCGCCCTGACGCCCCCGTACACCTACGTCTGGTCCACGGCCGGCGAGGCAGAGGGGTCCCACGACCTCACGGCGGTGGCGCGCCGCGGCGGGACCCAGGTCGTGAGCGAGCCGCGCACGGTGGTCGTGGACCGGACGCGACCCACCGTCGCCGCGCGCACGCCAGCCCCGGGCGACGACAACGTGTGGGTCGGTGAGCCGATCGTGGTCACGTTCTCCGAACCGGTGCGGACGGCGACGCTCACCCCGGGCACCGTCGCGCTCGAGGTCGAGGGGGGATCGCCCGTCGCCACGACGCTCACGCCGGGCGGGGACGGACGGTCGGTCACGCTGACCCCCGACGGGCCCATCGCCGTGCCCGCCACGCTGCGCTTGATCCTGTCCGACGCCATCGCCGACCTGGCCGGCAACGCGCTGGTCGCGCCGCCACCCTGGTCGTGGAAGCTGCCGCGTTGGCAGTGGATGGGCGGCACGGCGCTGCGGGTCGACGACGGGCACACGATCGGCCAGGCTCGGCTCGCCCTGGACGCGGCCGACCGACCGGTGACCGTGTGGCTCGAGGAGGTCGGCGGCACGGTGCCGCCCTCGGACGTCCAGGCCGCGGCCTGGGACGGCCAGGCCTGGGAGGGACTCGGCGGCCGGCTCAACGGCGACGACCGCATGGGCCCGATGTACGGCTACCAGGACGTCGCGGTCGCCTCGGATGGCACCGTCGTGATCGCCTGGAACACCCCGGTCTACGGCGTGCCGGACCGGTTGTGGGTGCACCGCTGGGACGGCGCGACGTGGCAGGCCATCGGTGGCGGCCCCATCAACGACCCGGAGGTGGTCTCGGCCATCGGACGCGTCTCGCTCACGCTCGACGAACTGGATCGGCCGGTGGTGGCCTGGAGTGCGCGGCCCGGCGGATCGGCGGCGGCCGGCGAGGTCCGCATCTCGCGTTGGACCGGCAGCGCCTGGGCCGACGTCGGCGCGCCACGCCGGCGCGACCCGACGCACGTCTCCTACAATCCGGTCCTCGTGCTGGACGCCGCTGGGCATCCGGTGGTGGCCTGGAGCGAACGGCTCGACGACACCACCACCTACGACGTGTTCGCCGACCGCTGGTCCGGCAGCGCGTGGGTTCCCCTCGGGGGCAGCCTGCGCGTCGGCTCGTGGACGGCGGCCTTCGTGCTCGACCTCGCGACCGGACCCGACGGCGAGGTGCACGCCGCCCTCCAGGTGCGCGTCTCGGACGATGCGCGCGTCGCCGTGCGTCGCTGGAGCGAGGGTGGCGGCGCGTGGGTCGGGCTTGGGGGTTCCCTCGAGGCGACGCCGGACGGCCAGGCCACGGCCGCGACCCTGACCATCGACGAGCTCGGGCGACCCCTGCTGTTGTGGCACGAACGCGTGCCCGGCGACGGCGGCGGCGACGTCGGGGTTCACCGGCTGCGGCGCTACGAGACGGCGATCTGGCGCGACCTGCAGTTCCCCGTCACGACGACACCCGCCTACGTGGGCCTCGGAGGCGACGTCGCCACCAGCGACACCGGCGAGGTCTTCGTCGCCGCGGCGTGGCCCGACCCGGACGGGCTCCGGCACCACCTGCGGGTGTACCGCAGCAACGGCGTCCCCTGATGCGGATGTGACCGGACCGTCGGTCGGCGGGCGCGGGCCGACGACGCGGCCAGGTCGCCAACGAGAAGCGCGTGCCGGCCCTCTCGGGCAGGCACGCGCTCGGAACAGCGATCCGGGGTCGTCCTTCGTTCAGCCGTTCGCCTCGCGGGCGGCGCGCGCCGCGGCGCGGTCGGCCTCTTGGCGGCCGACGTCGGTCTTGAGGCGGGCGGCCTTGCCGCGCAGCTCGCGCAGGTAGTAGAGCTTCGCGCGCCGCGTGCGGCCACGCTTGACCACCGTGAGGCCGGCGATCAGCGGGGAGTGCAGCGGGAACACGCGCTCGACGCCCTCGCCGCCAGAAACCTTGCGGACGGTGATGGTGGAGCGGGCACCGCGGCCGTTCTTGCGGGCGATGACGACGCCCTCGAACGCCTGGATGCGGGTGCGGTTGCCCTCGACGACCTTGTAGTCGACGCGCAGCGTGTCGCCGGTGTCGAACTCTGGGTGGTCGTCACGCATGGAGGGCTGCTCGATCGCGCGCAGGATGGCGCCTTTGTTGTACTTCATGGTCATCTCCAGGGGCCGCGCGGAGGCGGAGGGCGGCGCTTGGGCGCCGCGACGCCGTGGAGACGAGACCCCCCACGGCCAAGCCCAAGGAGCGTAGCGCATCCGGGTCGGGGAACGCAAGCAGCAGCAGCGGTCGCCGCAGCGCAACCGCCGCGGCCGCCCGTTCGTGGCTGGCAGCGCGCAGGCGCGCTGCCAGGCGCACCCAGCTCAGCCGGCCTGGTGCGAGCGCGCCCAGATGTTCAGTCCGCTGTCGGCGGCGTGGCGATCGATCTCGGCGAGCTCGTCCTCCGCGAAGTCGAGTCGCTCGAGCGCGGCGACGTTCTCCACGATCTGGCGCGGGCTGCTCGCGCCGATCAGCACCGAGTCGACCCGCGGGTCGCGCAGGCACCAGGCGAGCGCCATCTGGGCCAGCGTCTGACCGCGGCGCTCCGCGATGTCGTTGAGCGCCCGGACGCGCTCCAGCACCTCCGGCCGCAGGAACTCGGGACGCCAGCTGGGAACGCCCTTCGCTCCGCGCGCGTCCTCGGGGATCTCTCCGAGGTACTTGTCGGTCAGCAGCCCCTGGGCCAGCGGCGAGAAGACGATCGCGCCGACCCCGAGCTCCTCGATGGCATCGAGCAGATCGGGCTCGATCCAGCGGTTGAGCATCGAGTACGACGGCTGGTGGATCAGCAGCGGCACGCCCATCTCGCGCAAGATCCGGGCCGCCTCGCGGGTCTTCGTGGCGGAGTACGACGAGACGCCCACGTAGAGTGCCTTGCCCTGCTGCACGGCGCTGGCGAGCGCGCCCATCGTCTCCTCGAGCGGGGTGTCGGGGTCGAAGCGGTGGGAGTAGAAGACGTCGACGTAGTCGAGACCCATGCGGTCGAGCGACTGGTCGAGGCTGGCGAGCAGGTACTTGCGCGAGCCCCATTCGCCGTGAGGGCCGTCCCACATTCGGTAGCCGGCCTTCGTGCTGATGATCAGCTCGTCGCGGTAGGGCATGAAGTCGCGGGCCAGCGCCTCGCCGAACTGCTCCTCGGCCGACCCGGGCGGCGGCCCGTAGTTGTTCGCCAGGTCGAAGTGGATGATGCCGAGGTCGAAGGCCGTCCGCAGCATCGCGCGAACGCCGTCGAGCGGCACCTCGTGGCCGAAGTTCTGCCACAGGCCGAGGGACACGGCGGGCAGGTGCAGCCCGCTGCGGCCCACGCGGCGGTAGGTCATCGTGTCGTATCGCTCGGGGTCTGGCCAGGAGTCACTCATGCCCCCATCGTAGACCCTGCCGGCGCCGGCGCCGGGCACGCGGTCGTGCCCGCGCCCGTTCCGACGACGGTGGGCCGCGCCGGCGCCCGGTACCCTCGCGCCATGGAGATCGATCCCACCACCCTCGAAGCCCGCAGCCGCCACCTGCTCATGACCGGCCTGGTCGTCCCCCGGCCGATCGCCTGGGTCAGCACGGTCGACGCCGACGGCGCCGTCAACCTGGCCCCCTACTCCTTCTTCGCCCTGGTGTCATCCGCCCCACCCACGGTCGTCGTATCGGTCGGCAACCGCGCCGGCCGCGAGAAGGACACGCTCGCCAACGTTCGCGCCACCGGCGAGCTGGTGGTCAACGTCGTCTCGCGCGAGCTGGTCGAGGCGATGAACGCCAGCTCGGTCGAGTCGGCACCCGACCACGACGAGTACGCCTTCGCGGGCGTGACCCCGGCGCCGAGCCGCGTGGTCCGCGCGCCGCGGGTCGCCGAGGCGCACGCGCACCTCGAGGCGCGGGTGACCCGCATCGTGCCGGTCGAGAACGACGACGGCGGCGTGACCAACCACGTGATCTTCGCCCGCGTCGTGCACGTCCAGGTCGACGACGCGCTGTTCACACCGCCGCACCGCGTCGATGCGCGCGGACTCGATCCCGTCGCCCGCCTCGCCGGCCTCGGCTACGCGGCGATGGGCGACCTGTTCGACCTGCCCCGGCCGGAGGTACCGCAGGCGACCTGATCCGCGTCACTCGTCCAGCGCGACGCCCCAGTCCTCGAGCACGTACCCCAGGCGCGTGAGCGCGTTCTCCTGCGAGCCGTAGACGCTGCGCACCAGCGAGCCGGAGGCGTCCCACACGAACCAGTGCGGGGTGCCCTCGGCGCCCATCGCCTGCGCCCAGCCACCGTCGAGATCGAGAGCGACCGGGAAGGGCAGCTCGGCGAAGTCCGCGGCGTAGTGAGCGAGCTGCGGCACCACCTGGTCGCGCGGCAGCGTCCGATGGCCGTAGGCGGTGTGGACGGCGAGCAACACCCCGTGACCCGCCACCCGCGGAGCGACGCGCTTGAGCCAGGGCACGGCGCGGCCGACGCAGCCCGCGCACTCCAGGTTGAACGTGAGCGCCAGGCCGGGGCGGCCCCAGGTAGCGGGGGGCGCGACGGGGTCGCCGTGGACCCAGTCGTCGAGCCAAGCGGGCGCGGTGTCTGACGGGACGTGGTCCATGCGCCCAGCGTAGCGGTCCGCCGGGCGCGGACGCGGTGGGTCGGATGTCGCCCGACCGCTTGACGGTGAGCGGCCGGCCCGTTAACCTCTCGATGTCTAACGGTTCGATGTCGAGCGTTCTCGACGCCGCGAGCCGTGACCGGAGGAGTCCCGCATGCCGAACCGCCACCGCGGTAGCCACGAAGAACGACGCGCGCTCGACGCCTACGTCAAGCTCTCGCGTGCGCTCGCCACCGTCGACGCCCGCATCCACCGCCCGCTGGCCGACGAGGGACTCACGGCGAGCCGCTTCGGGGTGCTCGAGGCGCTCTGGCACCTCGGTCCGCTGAACCAACGCGAGCTCGGCCGCAAGATCCTCAAATCGAGCGGCAACGTCACCGTCGTCGTCGACCATCTCGAGCGCGACGGACTCGTCGCCCGCGAGCGCGACCCCGGCGACCGCCGCAACGTCGTCGTGACGCTCACCGACGCCGGCCGCGCCCGCATCGAACGCGCCTACCCGGCCCACGTGCACCGCATCGTCGACGCCTTCGCCGCGCTCGACCCCACCGACGTCACCCGCCTCGCCGAGCTCGCCAAGCGCCTCGGCACCGCCCGCCCCGCCACCCCCGAGGAGGCCCTCGCATGAACACCCAACCACCCATCGGACTGCACCACGTCACCGCCATCGCCGGCGACCCCGTCGAGAACCTACGCTTCTACCAGGGCGTCATGGGGCTCCGGCTCGTCAAGAAGAGCGTCAACCAGGACGACCCCGCCACCTACCACCTGTTCTATGCCGACGGGGAAGGCCACCCGGGCACCGACCTCACCTTCTTCCCTTGGGCCCACGCCAAGCCCGGCACGCCGGGCGTCGGGGTGGTGCAGGAGACCTACCTCACGGTGCCGCCAGGCACCCTCGAGGCGTGGGAGGCCCGGCTCCTCGCCGCCGGCGTGCGCGTCGACCCGATCACACGGCGCTTCGGCGAGCGCGCCCTCCCCTTCGCCGACCCCCACGGCCTGCGTCTCGCGCTCGTCGAGGGCCCGGACCCGTTCGCCTTCACGCCCTGGCACGAAGGCCCCGTGCCGGCCGCCGAGCAGGTGCGCGGCCTCCACGGCGCCCGCGCGCCGCTGCGCGACATCGCGCCGAGCGAGAGCTTCCTGACCGAGGTCATGGGGTTCGAGCGCGTCGGCGAGGAGAACGGCTGGGTGCGCTTCGTGCTGCCCGGACCCGCGGACAGCGGCGCCGGCCGCATCCTCGACGTGCGCCAGGATCCGGACGGACGCCGCGGGGCCTGGGGCGTCGGCAGCGTCCACCACCTCGCCTGGACCGTCGCCGACGACGAGCACCAGGCGGCCCTGCGCGAGGCGGTCGAGCGCGCCGGCCGGCGCCCGTCCGAGGTGATCGACCGCTTCTGGTTCCGCTCCGTGTACTTCATGGAGCCCGGGGGCGTGCTGTTCGAGCTCGCCACCGAGGGGCCGGGCTTCGCCGTCGACGAGGACCCCGCCGCGCTCGGCGAGCGGCTGATCCTGCCGCCATGGCTCGAGCCGTTCCGGCCGCGCATCGAGGCGGTGCTGCCCGACCTCGCCGACCGCCCGGCCGCTGCCGCCGGTGCCCCCGCGGCCGCGCCGACCGCGACCGTCGACCCGGCGGTGACCCGATGAACGGGATCGACCTGCGACCCAGTCGCCCGGGCGCCGATCCCCACGCGCACGCGCCGGTGCTGCGCTGGGGCCCGGCGCCGGGCGAGGCGCCCGTCGCGATCGTGCTCCTGCACGGCCGCGGCGACTCGGCGGCCGGCATCCTCGGTCTCGCCCCCGAGCTCGAAGCCCGCGGCGCCGGCCCGGTCACCGTCCTTGCGCCCGACGCGGTCGGCTCGCAGTGGTACCCGCTGCGCTTCCTCGAACCCGTCGAGCGCAACGAGCCCTGGCTGGGCTCCGCCCTCGCCGTCGTCGACCGCGCGGTCGGCGAACTCGAGTCCGCGGGCGTGCCGCGCGAACGCATCATCGTCGCCGGCTTCAGCCAGGGCGCCTGCCTGGCGCTCGAGTACGTGGCCCGCGCCGGTGGGGCCTGGGGCGGTGCGATCGCGCTCTCCGGCGGCCTGATCGGCGCCGAGGTCGACCCCGCCCGCTACCCCGAGCGCCTCGACGGCACGACCGTCTTCCTCGGCTGCTCCGACGTCGACGCCCACATCCCCGAGGGCCGCGTCCACGCCAGCGGCCGCCAGCTCCTCGCCCAGGGGGCGTCGGTGACCAGCCGCATCTACCCGGGGATGCCCCACACGGTCAACGCCGACGAGCTCTCCTGGTTCGCCGACCACGTGCACGGCCTGGCCGGCCGCGACCGCGTATCCTGAGTCATGGCCGACGACCTCCCACGTGACGACGCCGAGTGGCGCGAGCGCCTGACCCCCGAGCAGTACCAGGTCCTGCGCCATGAGGCGACCGAGCGTCCGGGCAGCAGCCCGCTCAACGACGAGTGGCGGCCCGGCACCTACGTGTGTGCCGCCTGCGGCCACCCGCTCTACCGGTCCGACACGAAGTTCGACGCCCACTGCGGCTGGCCGTCGTTCCACGACGCGCTGCCGGGCGCCTTCGAGACGAAGACCGACTACCTCCTGCGGTACCCGCGGGTCGAGTTCCACTGCGCCCGCTGCGGCTCCCACCACGGGCACGTGTTCGAGGACGGCCCCGAGCCGACCGGCCTGCGCTACTGCAGCAACGGCATCGCGCTGCGTTTCGTTCCCGACGAAGACTGAAGCCATCCCGCCACCGTCACGCTGGTCTCACGGTCGTGTCACGGCCCGTGCCCCACACTGACGGCGGAGGAGGTGGTAGCCCGGATGAGGCAATCGCGAGGCCCCGGCCACCCGATCGTCTTCGCTCTGCCGCGTCGGATTGCGGCGCGGCGCCCAGAACAAGGAGTCGCAGCATGCAACACATCCGTAAGAACCCCACGCGGTGGCTGCTCGCCATCCTGATCGGCCTGCTGACGTTCTCCCTCTCCTTCGCGGTCGCAGCGAACGGAATCCGCATCAGCGCCGAAGCCGACCTCGAGTTCGAGGAGGAGAACGACGACGGCGAAGACGAGATCGTCGAGACGATGGGCATGCGCTTCGAGTTCGATGGCGGCCTGAAGGTCGTCGTGACCAACGAGGCCGCGAGCCGCATCGGCGACGTGTTCGTCCCCGCGTTCGACGTCGACGCGTTGCCGGAGAACGCCCTCGAGGACTACGAGCTCGACCGCTGCGTGTGCAGCATCAAGGTCGTCGACGATTACCCCGGCGGCGTCATCTTCGTCCTCGAAGAGACCCACAAGCAGAAGGTCATGACGACGCTGATGGAACACCTCGCGTCCATCGGGGCCCAGATCGGCGAGACGGAAGCCAGCGGCCGGGCGTTCGGCTTCACCGCCGACGGCGTCGCCTACCGCGCCGTCGTCAACGCCGACCCGAACGGCACGCTGGTCTACCTCGGCAACTGAGCGCCAGGGCTAGCCACCACGTCGGCCCCGCCGTTGGCGGGGCCGATCTTCGTTCTGCCGCATGGCTCGCACCACCTACGCCCCCGTAGGAGGCTGCGCCGCGTTCTCGGCGAAGACGGAACCCGGCACGCCAGGGCGGCCAGGGCGACCTCACGGTCACATCACGCACGGTGTCCCACACTGGCGCCCGAGGAGGTGGTAGCCCCGCTACGCGCTGCACGATGCCTGAGCCCAACGATCAGCTTCCCACTGCCGCGTTCCCCCATGGCACGGCACCCAGAACAAGGAGTCACAGCATGCAACACGCACCCAAGAAGCACGCACGGTGGCTGCTCACCATCCTGACCGGCCTGCTGGCGGTGTCGCTCTCCTTCGCCTCAGCCGCGCACGACATGCGCGTCACCGCCGTGGCCGACCTCGAGTTCGAGGAGGAGAACGGCGACGGAGAGGACGAGGTCATCGAAGCGCTGGGTATCCGCTTCGTTGTCGACCAAGGCCTCCAGGTCGTGGTGACCAACGAGGCGGCGAGCCACATCGGTGACGTCTACGTCCCGCCGTTCTCCGTGGATGCGCTGCCCAAGAACGCCCTCGACGACTACGACCTCGCCGCGGCCATCGACGGTCTCGGGGTCGTCCGGGCCTACCCCGGCGGCATCACGTTCGTCCTCGAGGAGACCCACAACCAGAAGGCGATGGCGACGCTGATGGCGCACCTCCAGGCCGTCGGCGCGCAGATCGGCCCGTTCGAGGCGAGCAACCGGGCGTTCGGCTTCACCGCCGACGGCGTCGCCTACCGCGCCGTCGTCAACGCCGACCCGAACGGCACGCTGGTCTACCTCGGCAACTGAGCGGGGTGGCTCGCAGCGGCGCCGGCCCCGCGCTCGAGGGGACCGGCGCCGCTGCGTGTCCGCGAGGCACCGCGCTCAGTTCCGCCGCCACGGCATGACGCGCCGCTCGACCCACTGCAGCAGCGCGGTCAGGCCGACGCCGAGGGCCATGACCACGACCAGGGCGGCGTACATCCGCGGCGTGACCAACACCTGCCAGTAGTAGTAGATGAGGAAGCCCACGCCGCGGTCGGCGCGCACGAACTCGACCGCGACGATGACGATGAGCGCCGTCCCCAGCGCCAGGCGCAACCCCGAGAACACGATCGGCAGCGCGCCTGGCAGGATGACGTGGCGGAACATCTGCCAGCGCGACGCGCCGAAGTTGCGCCCCGCCTCCAGGTACACCTTGTCGATCCCCTGCACCCCGGCCATCGTGCTGATCGCCACCAGGAAGAAGGCGCTGATCGCCACGACCGCGATCTTCGGGCCCTCGCCGAAGGGGTTCGGGAACACCAGCATGAGGATCGGGAAGATGGCGATCTTGGGGAGCACGTAGATCGCCGACATCGTCGCGTCGAGCATCATCCGCACGGTCCGGTTGAGGCCCATGACCATGCCGATGAGCACGCCGGGGAGCGCGCCGATGAGGAAGCCACCGAGCACGCGTGACAGCGTCGCCCACACGTGGCTCTCGCGCACGAGCTCCTGGACGCCGGCCCAACCCTGCTCGGAGACGACCTGCGGGACGAGCCACGGCCGGCCGATGAGGCTGCTGCGGTTGAAGCGGTCGAAGGTCACCGTCAGCTCCCACAGCGCCACGGCGATCTGGCTGGGCGGCGGGAACCAGCGCGGATTGAGGATGCCGGCGCCCGCGAGCAGCTCCCAGATCAGCAGCAGCGAGAGCGGGAAGCCGAGCGCGAGGCCGCGCTGGAACGGCCCGCGCCAGCGCAACGCGAGCCGTGACTCCAGCTCCTGCGCCAGCAACACCACGCACACGAAGCCGATCGCCAGCAGCGCCCACCAGGCGGTCGCCCACAGGCCGAAGGCGAAGCCTGCCGCCAGCGTGGCAAGCAGGACCGCGAGCGGGAGCGCCCACGCCGTGGCGGCTGGGCCGCCGGCGCCGCGCGCCGAACCCGGCATCATGCCTGCTCCGCCATCGCCCGCCGCACCTCGTCGCGCAGGGCGTCCCAGACCGCACCCGTCAGCGCGGCGAACTCCGGCGTGGCCATCACCGACAGGTCGCGCGGGCGCGGCAGGTCGACGTCGATCACGGTCTTCACCGTCCCCGGGTGGGCGGTCATGACGACCACCCGGTCGCCCAGGAAGACCGCCTCGTCGATCGAGTGGGTCACGTAGAGCACGGTCTTGCGCGACTCCTCCCACAGCTGCAGCAGCTCCTCCTGCAGCACCGCCCGGGTCTGCGCGTCGAGCGCGCCCAGCGGCTCGTCCATCAGCAGGACCTGGGGATCGTTGGCGAGCGCGCGGGCGATCGACACCCGCTGCTTCATGCCGCCGGAAAGCTGCGCCGGGTAGTAGTCGACGAAGCGCGTGAGCGCCACCTTGTCGATCCAACGGTGGGCGGTCGCCTCACGCTCCCTGCGGCCCACGCCGCGCATCTCGAGGCCGAACGCGACGTTGTGCAGCACCGTCTTCCAGGGGAACACGGCGTACTCCTGGAACACGACGTTGGCCAGCGGCTGCCGCGGGTCGGGACCCGGGTCGATGCGCACCTCGCCGCCGGTGGCGTGGTCGAGCCCGGCGAGGATGCGCAGGAAGGTCGACTTGCCGCAGCCCGACGGGCCGACGAGGCACAAGAACTCGCCCTCCGCGACCTCGAGATCGAAGTCGCGGAGGGCGGTCATCCAGCCCGCGCGGGTCTGGAAGCGCTTCTCGGCGGAACGGGCGACGATCTTGGCGCTCATGCTCGCGCGAGCGTACCGCGCGGGCGCGGCACGCCGCGGGCGCGGCACGTTGCGGCGCGCCGGACGCCGCCCGCTGCGGGCGCCCCAGGCGTCACCGCGCGGAGATCACTCCCCGTACGCGCCCAGCTGCTCCAGCGCCCAGTCCATGAACGAGGGGTCGACGACCGCGCCCAGGTCGATCGGGGTCTCGTAGGCGGTGCGGCCGTTCTCGCGGTGGGTGCGCTCGACGTCGGCGAGGCCGTCGACGGGGATCTGCTGGTCCGGGTCGAAGATCAGCCGTGTGTCAGCTCGTAGACTCTCGACCGTGGCGTTCGGCACGTACGTCAGGTACGCATCGAGGTTCGCTGGCGACAGGAAATCATCGCCCTGCATGAGCCGAGAGGCCTCGAGCAGCGCCAGCGCGAAACGCTGCGCGACCTCGGGACGCTCCTGCACGAACCGTCCCGAGCCGACGAAGGCGACGGTCATCAGGCCCGGGGCCAGGTCCTCCGCGAAGGGCACGGCGCCGCCGCTCGCCTCGGCCTGCTCGGCGAAGGGCGAGCCGAGGATGGCGGCGTCGATCGCGCCCGACTCGAACGACAGCGGGATGTCGGGGTTCGCGACGTTGACCAGGTTGACGTCGAAGATCGTCAGGCCGCCGCGCTCGAGCGCCTTGGCCGCCAGGTACTCGCCCCCGGAGCCGGGCCCGCCGGCGACCGCGACGGTGCGACCGCGCAGGTCGGCGATGTCGCCGATCTCGTCGGCCAGGTCGGTGCGCAGCATGAGCTTGGTGGGGCTGTCCTCGAAGGGCTCGAGGGCTCCGGGGGCGATGACCCGCAGGTCGAGGCCCTGCGCCCAGCCGTTCCACACCGAGACGACGATGGCGATGCCGCCGACGTCGATCTGGCCCTGCTCGAGGAAGGCGATCGCCTCCGTGCCGGAGGCCACGCGGTTGATCTCCATGTCGAGCCCGTAGGCGTCGAACAGGCCGCGGTCCGCCGCCACGTAGAGGGTGGCGAACTTGCTGATCGGCACGTAGGCGACGCGCACGGTCTCGCGCGGCGAGAGCGGCTCGACCGCGCTCTGCGCGGACGCCACACCGGCCAGCGCCAGGGCGATCACGAGGGGGACGAGCGAACGGACAATGCGCATGCGATCCTCCTGCTCGGGAGGCAGCCCGCGGCCGCCTTCGGGGTGCGCGGATGCTACCGCGGGACCGCCGCCCCGTCCACACTCATCGACGCGTGCCAAACTGTCCCGAATGCCGACCCCACCCATCGCCTTCCTCGCCGGCATCCTGTCGTTCCTGTCGCCCTGCGTGTTGCCCCTGGTGCCCACCTACCTGGCGTACGTCGGCGGCAGCGGCGCCAGCCGGCCCCTGCTGCTGCGCAACGCCGGCCTCTTCGTGCTCGGCTTCTCCCTCGTCTTCATCGCCATGGGCGCCTCCGCCAGCGCCCTCGGCAGCGTCCTGCGCGCGCAGCAGGAGCTGCTGACGATCGTGGGCGGCGTGCTCGTCATCGTCTTCGGCCTGGTGATGCTGGGGGTCATCAGGGTCCCGTTCCTCTACCGCGACACGCGCCGCAACGTCGGCTCGGCGACCGACACGCAGCGCCCCTGGGGCGCCACGCTGTTGGGCATGGCCTTCGCGTTCGGCTGGACCCCGTGCATCGGACCCGTGCTCGGCTCGATCCTGGCGGCGGCCGGCGCGAGCGGCACGCTGGCCAGCGGCGTCGGGCTGCTGACCGCGTACGCGGCGGGCCTCGCGGTCCCCTTCATGCTCGCCGCCCTGGCGATCGAACCCTTCACCCGCATGAGCAGGGGCCTGCGGCCGTGGCTGCCGTGGATCGAACGCGGCGCGGGTGCCCTGCTCTTGGTCGTCGGCGTCATGCTGGTGACCGGCACCTTCACGGCCCTCAACGCCGTGCTGATCCGCTGGACGCCCGAGTGGCTGTGGAGCCGGCTGTGACCATGTCCGCGCCGTCGCGCGGGCGCGCCTGTCGGCGCGGGCGCGCCGGTCGGCGCGGGCGCGCCCGTCACCGCGCCCGCGCCCGCGGCGACGAACGCGGTCGAGCTCCGCGGCCTCGTCCACGGCTACGGCGGACCGCCGGTGCTCGCGGGCATCGACCTCGACGTCGCGGTCGGTCGGGTGGTCGCCCTGCACGGCCCCAACGGGGCCGGCAAGACGACGCTGCTGCGGCTGCTCGCCACGCGCCTGCGGCCGGTGCGCGGCCACGCTCGGGTGCTGGGCCACGACGTCGTGCGCCAGGCCCACGACGTGCGGACGCACGTGGCGACGCTGCCGGTGTACGGCGGCGCGTACGGCGCCCTGAGCGGCCGCGAGAACCTGCGCCTCGGCGTGGCGCTGCGGGGCGGCGGCGAGGACCCGGAGGCCGTCGACCGCGCCCTGGAACGCGTGGGCCTGATCGCGGCGGCGGACCACCTCGTGCGCGCCTACTCCAGCGGCATGCGCAAGCGCCTGGCGCTGGCGCGCCTGACGCTGGCCGACGCGCCCGTCTGGCTGCTCGACGAGCCGTACGCAGCGCTCGACGAGCAGGGTCAGGAGCTCGTCGACGCCCTGATCGCCGCGGCCCGCGACGACGGCCGCACGGTGCTGGTCGCCTCGCACGACCTCCCCCGGTCACTGGCCACCGCCGACGCGGTCATCGAGATCGCGGGCGGCCACCTGCGCGTGATGGCGCGGCCGACACGCGCCACGGCGGTGACCGCGACCACGAGCGCACCCGTGGACGGGGAGGGCGACGCATGAACGACCTCCACGCCGTCCTGTGGATCGCGCGCAAGGACCTGCTGCAGGAGTCGCGCTCCAAGGCCGTCACGGTGGCGACGGTGTTCTTCTCCGCCGTGACGCTGGGCGTGCTGGCCTTCGCCTTCGGCGAGAACCCGCTGCTGATGCGCGAGGGGGCGATGGGCGCCCTGTGGGTGGCGCTGGCCTTCGCCGGGGTGATCTCGGCCGCCCAGAGCTGGCAGGCCGACCTCGAGGACGGCGCGCTCGAGGCGCTGCTCGCCTGGCCCGTGCCGCGCGCCGCGGTCTACCTCGGCAAGCTGCTGGCGAACTGGGGTTTGATGACCGCGCTCGGCTTCGTGCTGCTGCCGCTCGCCGGCGGCCTGTACGGCGCCGACATCGGGGGTGGCGCCGCCCCCGGCGGCGACGGCGAGACGGCGCCGGCGCTGGTCGTGACGGTGCTGCTCGGGGTGATCGCCGCCGGAACCCTCGGCTTCGCCCTGATCGCGGTCTTCTACGCCGGCCTGACCGCCAACCTGCGCGCGCGCGAGTCGCTGCTGCCGGTGCTGATGTTCCCCGTCGTGGTGCCGATCCTGCTGGCCGCCGTGCGTGCCAGCAACGCGCTCGTGGGATCGGGCGACCTCGATCTGGCTTGGGCATGGCTAAGATTGCTCGTGGGTTTCGACCTGGTGTACGCCGTCGTCTGCCTGGTGCTGTTCCGCTTCGTGGTGGAGGCCTGACGTGCGCCGTACATGGGGTTCGACGACGCCAAGGGGCCCGGGGGCCCCGGAGGAGTGACCGAAGGATGATCGACGCTGCCGCTCGGCTGCGCCGCCCACCGTGGCTGCGCATCTACCTGGGGATCACCCTGCTGCTGTTCCTCGCCGCCGCCACGTTCGGGCTGGTGTTCAGCCCGCGCGACGTCACCCAAGGCGACCTGATCCGCATCATGTACGCCCACGTCTCCGTCGCCTGGATCGCCTTCGTGGCGGTCGGCCTCACCGCCGTGTTCGGCGCGCTCTACCTGTGGCGCGGCAATCGGCGCGACGACGTGCTCGCCGTGGCGTCGGGCGAGATGGGGCTCTTCTTCGCCAGCCTCACGATCATCGGCGGCATGACCTACTCCCGGCCGACGCTGAACACCTTCTGGACGTGGGACGCCAAGCTCACGCTGACCGCGATCATGGTGGCCCTGATGGTCGGGTACTTCATCGTGCGCGGCCTCATCGACGACCCCGTGCGCCGCGGCCGCGTGTCGGCGGTGGTGGCGATCGTGGCCGCCGCCAGCCTGCCGTTCAACTACCTCGCCGCCGAGTGGTTCCGCACCCTGCACCCGGCGAAGAGCGTCGCGCTGGACGGCTCGGGCGTGACGATGGACTCGACGATGCTGGCGGTGCTGCTGTTCAACACCGTCGTGGCGGGGTTGATCTACCTCGGCTTCATGATCGATCGGGCGCGCCTCGGCCACGTGGAGGCGGCGCTCGAAGAGGAGCGCTCGCTGGCCGCGACGCGCCAAACCCCCGTGGGCAAGGAGGTCGTCCGTGTTTGATGGCTGGACGCAATGGACCTGGGTGACGATCGCCTGGCTCGAGCTGGTGCTCGCCTACGGCGCTTACCTGACGTACCTCGGCTGGCGGCGCCGCAAGCTGCTCGCCGACGACGCCGCCCGCCGCGTGATCGAGCGGCAGGCCGCGGGGGGTGGAACGTGAACCGCAAATGGCTGTACGGCCTCGCCGGCGTCGGCGTGCTGGCCGTCGCGGGCTTCATGATCTTCCAGGCCCTGTCGACCTCACTCGTGTACTTCATCCTGCCCAACGAGCACGCCGCCGATCCCGCCCAGTACGACGGCCGCCGGATCCGTCTCGGCGGGATCGTCACGCCGGGCACGATCGCCTTCGACGAACGCGAACTGCAGCTGACCTTCCTCGTCACCGACGGGCTGGTCGCCTACCCGGTGCGGCACAGCGGCGCGCCTCCGGAGCTCTTCAAGGAGAGCACCGGGGTGGTCGTCGAGGGCCGCT
The DNA here is from genome assembly GCA_011389865.1 of Trueperaceae bacterium. Taxonomy (GTDB): domain Bacteria; phylum Deinococcota; class Deinococci; order Deinococcales; family Trueperaceae; genus JAABTL01. The sequence continues at coordinate 13,201 of JAABTL010000004.1, read as the reverse complement.
TCGACGACGGCACCTTCGTCTCCGACAACGTGCTGGTCAAGCACACCGAGGTGTACGTCGCCGAGGGCGAACACATCGACCTCGAGCTGCTGCGGGAGTCGCTGAAGTGACGCCCCGCCCGTTCGGGAGCCGGCCGTGGACCTGAGCCTGGGCACCCTCGGCTCCGCGGCCAGCGCGCTGGCGCTCGGCCTCGCGGTCTACGCGCTGATCGCCGGCATCGCCGGTGCCGTGCGCCGTGACGCCCGCCTGCAGACCTCGGCCCGCCTCACCGCCGTCGCCGTCTTCCTGGCCACGACCACGGCCGTCATCGTCATGCAGGCCGCGCTGCTCACCGACGACTTCAGCGTCAAGTACGTCGCCGAGCACTCGCGCATCGACTCGCCGATCTGGGTCAAGGTCGTGACCCTGTGGGCGGCCCTGGAGGGCTCGGTGCTGCTGTGGGCCTGGCTGCTGAGCGGCTACACCGCGGTGCTGGCCGTGACCACCCCGAACCATGCCCTGCGGGCGTGGGCGCTGGTGGTCATGCAGGGCGTCCAGGTGTTCTTCCTCGGCGTCGTCGCGCTCGTGGCCAACCCCTTCATCGTGCTCGCCAACCCGCCGTTCGACGGCCCCGGCGCCAACCCGCTGCTGCAGAACCACTGGATGATGGCCGTCCACCCGGTCCTGATGTACCTCGGCTTCGTGGGCCTCACGGTGCCCTTCGCCTTCGCGATGGCCGCGCTGATCACGCGCCGACCGGGCACCGAGTGGATGCAGCTCACGCGCCGCTGGACGCTGGCCGGGTGGGGCTTCCTCACCGCCGCGATCATCTCCGGCGGCTGGTGGAGCTACGAGGTGCTCGGCTGGGGCGGCTACTGGGCCTGGGACCCGGTCGAGAACGTCAGCTTCATGCCGTGGCTCACGGCCACCGCCTTCATCCACAGCGTGCAGGTGCAGGAGCGCCGGCGCATGCTCAAGTCGTGGAACGTGCTGCTCATCGTACTGACGTTCGCGCTGACGATCCTCGGCACCTTCCTCACCCGCTCCGGCGTGGTGTCGTCGGTCCACGCCTTCGGCGACGGCCCCGTGGGCCCGGTGTTCCTGGGGTTCTTCGTGCTCGTCACCCTGCTGAGCCTCGGCCTGGTGGCCTGGCGCTGGGATCAGGTGCGCGACCGGGCCGAGCTCGACGCCGCGGTCAGTCGCGAGGGCGCCTTCCTGCTCGTCAACGTGCTCTTCCTGGCGCTGACCTTCATGGTGCTGATCGGCACCCTGTTCCCGCTGATCGTCGAGGCCGTCAACGGCTCGCGCGTCACCGTCGGTGCGCCGTTCTTCGACGTCGTCTCGCTGCCGATGTGGATGCTGGTGCTGCTGCTGATGGGCATCGGCCCGCTGCTGCCCTGGCGCAAGGCCGAGACGCAGACGCTCGCGCGCAACCTCCTGTGGATGACGGGCGGCTTCGTGCTCGCCGCCGGCGGGGCGTTGGTGTTCGGCCTACGCGAGGTCTACCCCGTCCTCACCATCGGACTCGCCGGCTGGAACCTCGTCAGCCTGGGCCTGCTGCTGGCGGGCGCCGTCGTGCCCCGCGCGCGCCTCACCGGGCGGGGCCTCGCCGCCACCACGATGCGCTACGCCTTCGAGCAGCGCCGCAAGGTCGGCTCGATGATCGTGCACTTCGGCGTCGTCGTGGTGGCCCTGGGCATCGCCGCCTCGTCGGGCTACCGCACCGACGTGCAGCTGCGCCTCCCCTACGGTGAGCGCGTGGCGTTCAGCCAGTACGAGCTGCAGGCGCTGGCGCCGTTCAGCGAGCGGGGCGCGGGTCGCGTGTCCGTCGGGGTCGAGGTCGCCGTGTTCCAAGGCGGCCGCCAGGTCGACCTGCTGCGGCCCCACATCAACGCCTTCGGCAACAACTCGATGACGGTGCCCACCGCCGCCGTGCGCTACACGCTCGGTCACGACCTGTACCTCAGCGTCGCCGGCGCGGTCGACCCGACGGCCGACGGCGTCATCATGCGCGTGATCCAGAGCCCGCTCGTCACCTGGATCTGGTTCGGCGCGGTCATCCTGGCGCTCGGCACCGTCTGGACGCTGGTGCCCCCCCGCGGCCAGGTCCCTGCGGCGCTGCCTGCGGGCGCCGCGACAGGACGGGCGCGGGCGTGAAGCGCGTCGCCGTCGTCGTCGCCATCGTCGGCGGCCTGACCGCCCTGTTCCTCTTCGGCCTGCTGCGCGGCGCACCCGACCGGAACGTGCCGTCCAACCTGCTGAACCGGCAGGTGCCGAACTTCGACCTGCCGGTCTACGAGCGCTACCTCGCCGCGTTCGGGCCGCGCCTCGACCTCGCCGACCACGCGGGCCGGCCGCTGGTCATCAACTTCTGGGCGTCCTGGTGTGGTCCCTGCTACACGGAGGCGCCGCACCTCGAGGCCGCCCAGCGGCGCTACGGCGACGAGGTGCTGTTCATCGGCATCCAGACCCAGGAGCGCGACGCCCGCGCCGCCGGCCGCGCCTTCATCGAACGCTTCGACTTCACCTTCCCCAACGTCATCGACGACGACTCGCGCGTCTCGATCGCCTACGGCCTCTTCGGCGTCCCCGAGACCTTCTTCGTGCGCGCCGACGGCACCCTCGCCTACAAGCACGTCGGGCCCGTCGACACGGCCGTGCTCACCGAACGGGTGGAGGCGCTGCTGCCATGAGATCCCTCCCCCGCGCCCTGCGCCTCGCCGCCATCGCCGCCGGCGTCGCCGCTCTCCTGCTCGGCGTCTCGCTCGCGCAGGACATCATGCTCGACCCGCGGGTCTTCGAGATCGGCAACGAGTTGCGCTGCCCGACCTGCGTCGCGGAGTCGGTGGGCGAGTCCAACGCGTCCATCGCCCGCGAGATGCGCCAGATCATCCAGGAGCAACTCGACGAGGGCCGCACCCGCGCCGAGATCCTGGCCTTCTTCCAGGACCGCTACGGTGACTGGATCCTGCTCTCCCCGCCGCGTCGCGGCGTGCTCCTGCTCGTGTGGCTGCTGCCCGTCGCGGCCGTCCTGGTCGCCGGTGGCGGGCTGGTCATGCTGGTGCGCCGTTGGCGCGCCGCCGCCGAAGAGGGGGTGGCGCCGGTCGCCGCAGAGGACCTGGCGCGCGTCCGCGCCGCGCTCTCCGGCGCGGATACCGAGCCCTCCGCCAGCGACGAAGCCGCCCCCCACGCCCCCGCCCCGCGCCCCTGACGGCGCCCGAGGTCCCGCCCGTGCTCACCGCCATCCTCATCGTCCTGCTCGCCCTGATCACCGTCGCCTACGCGGCCGCGCCGCTCACCGGCCGCCGCTCGCTCGTCGATCCCCTGCCCGACGAGCGCGATCCCGTGCTGGTCGATCTCGAGGAGGAACGCGACTCGCTGCTGCGGGCGATCCGCGAGCTCGACGGCCGGCTCGACCTCCCCGCGGACCGGCGGGACGAGCTCCGCGCGCGCTACGAGTCGAAGGCCGCCACCGTCCTCAAGGCGCTGGAACGGGCCCGCAGCGAGGCGCCAGGCGACGCCGACAGCGCCGCCGAGGCCCGCGCCCGCGCCGCCGACGCCCGGCCCGCCACGGGGCGGCGCCTGCCCATCGGCGCGCTCGCGCTCCTGGGCGTGGTCGCCGTCACCACCGCCGCGCTCGGTTCGTTCGTGCTGCCGCGCGTCGGCCAGGGCACGGTCACGACCTTCTTCGCCGACGAGCTGAGCACCGCCGAGGCGCTGCGCGACCTCATCCGGGCCGCGGACCGCGACCCGAACGCCGCCAACCTCATGGCACTCGGCGACGCCTACTGGGAACTGGCCGACGCCGAGGGGGCCGAGGAGACCTACCGCCGCGTCGTCGCCCTCGCCAGCGACGACGGCACCAGCGTGGGCGCGCCTCCGATCGCCTACAAGCGGCTGGCGCTGCTCGTCCTGCAGCGCGACCTGCCGGCGGCCCTCGAACTGCTGCGCGAGGCGAGGGCGGTCGACCCGACCGACCCCGAGACGCTCTACGCGATCGGCGAGTTGTCGTTCGCCCAGGGCGAGCTCGACGCCTCCATCGAAGCGTTCGGCGCCTACCTCGCCACCCCCGAGGGTGCCGGCGATCCCGACGCCGAGGCGCGCCTGGCGCTCGTCCAGGCGATCGGTCCGGCGGCGAACGCCGTCGCCGAAGTGCGCGACCGCGACAACCTGATGGCGCTGGCCGACGTCTTCTGGACCTCCGGCGCCAACGACCCGGCGGTCGAGATCTACTTCGAGGTCCTCTCCGAACACGACGCGTTCGAGCCGACGGCGCTCAGCCGCATCGGCCAGCTGCTGTTCACCCGCGGGCGCACCGACGACGCCATCGGCCTGCTGGAGCGGGCCGCCAGCGCCGCCGGCGGCCTCACGCAGCTGGAGCCGCAGGCCAGCCTCTTCCTGGGGAACGCCTACGCCGTGCTCGGCGACGACGAGAGCGCCATCCGCGCCTGGGAGGCGCACGTCGAGGTCGTGGGGATCGAGGACGCCGGGCGCGTGACGGGCCTGATCGAGGGCGCGCGCCTGCGCCTGGACGCGGCGAGCGCGGAGGCCGCCGACGGGTCCACGGACGCTGGCGCGAGCGGGTCGCCGGTCTCGGCGGAGGTGCCGGAGGCGGACGCGGCGGAGGCCGCGGCCGAGCGCGCGCTCACGGCCCTGAGCGAGCCGGCCCTGCTCATCGAGGTCGGCGCGGAGCTGTACGCCCGTCACTGCGTGGTCTGCCACGGGGCCGAGGGACAGGGCGGCACCGGCGTGCGGCTGGCCGGCAGCGCCCGCGCCGCCAACGAGGCCAACGTCCGCAGCACCATCCGCTTCGGGCGCGGCATCATGCCCGGGTTCGGCGCGCTGCTGTCCGAGGCCGAGATCGAGGTCCTCGTGCGCTGGGTCGGGCAGGAGTTGGCCACGCCGCGCTGAGGCCGATGGACCGAGAAGCGCCAGCCCACCCCGCGTCCGTGGACGGCTCGGCCGCGCACGAGGAAGCCGCGGCGGCGGCCGAGCGACCGACCACCGGGACGCCCACCGACGAGCCCTCCACGCCCGCCCCGCAGGCGGTCGACCACGGTCGCCGCGCGCTGTCCACCTGGCTGTGGCGCCTGCCGGTGCTGGCGGCCGCCGGCGGGGCGGCCTACGGTGTGTGGCAGGCGTACGCCATCCACTTCGCCAAGGACGCCCCCGCTCCCAACCCCGTCTTCGATCCCGTCACCGACGCCGAGGTCGCCCCGCTGTCGGCCTTCTCCGAGGTGTGGGACGGCGTTGACTTCATGGCGGCGGGTGTGCCCTGCGTCGCGGTCCGCGTGCCCGCGCCGGTCCCCGGCGGGCTCGACGTCGGCGTCGCCGTGCAGCTCGTCGCCTTCTCTCGGGTCTGCACGCACCTGTCGTGCATCGTCGAACTCAACCGCGACGTCGAGGCGGTGGCCTTCGCCTTCAACCACCGCAGCGATCGACCGTCGCTCACCTGCGCCTGCCACTTCAGCGTGTTCGACCCGCTGCGCGCCGGCCGCGCCGTCAGCGGCCCGGCCGTGCGCCCCCTGCCGCGCGCCCGACTGCGCCTCCAGGGCGACCTCGGTGGCGACCCGCGCATCGTGTGCGACGGCCTCGAACGGACATCCTGACGACGGCGGTCGCGCGGGCCGCTGGGTATGGTGGCGTATGAACCCCCTGAGACGACTCGCCACCCTGGGACAGTCGGTCTACCTCGACGAGCTCGGCCGCGGCATGCTGCGCGACGGCAGCCTGCAGCGCCTGATCGACGAGGACGGCATCCACGGGGTCACCTCGAACCCGGCCATCTTCGAGAAGGCCATCGCCCGGTCCAACGAATACGACGCGGCCATCGCCGAGCTCGCGCGCGGCGACCACGGCCTCGAGGAGGTCTACGAGACGCTGGTGCTCGAGGACATCGGCGCCGCGGCCGACCTCTTCGCCGACGTCTACGCCGACTCGCACGGCGCCGCCGGCTACGTGTCGCTCGAGGTCTCGCCACGGCTCGCCGACGACACCGAGGGCACCGTCGCCGAGGCCCGGCGGCTGTGGGCCCAGCTCGGTCGCCCCAACGTGTTCATCAAGGTCCCCGGGACGGCCGCGGGCCTGCCCGCCATCGAGCAACTCGTCGCCGACGGCGTCAACGTCAACGTCACGCTGCTGTTCGGCCTGGAGCGCTACGCCGCGGTCGCCGAGGCGTACCTGCGGGGCCTGGAGCGACGCGTCGAGGCCGGCTTGCCGGTCGACGGCGTCGCGTCGGTGGCCTCGTTCTTCCTCTCGCGCATCGACGTCGCGATCGACCCCGTGCTCGACGAGCTGGCGGCCGACGGCGGCACCGTCGCGGAGACGGCGCGGCGCCAGCGCGGCCGCGCCGCGATCGCCAGCGCCAAGCTCGCCTGGACCCGCTACCAGGACGCCTTCGGCGGCACCCGCTTCGCCCGCCTGGCGGCGGCGGGGGCGCGCCCCCAGTGGCTGCTGTGGGCCTCCACCGGCACCAAGGACCCGGCCTACCCGGCGACGAAGTACGTCGAGCCGCTGATCGGCGCGCCGACCATCACGACGCTGCCGCGCGAGACGATGGACGCCTACCGCGCCGAGGGCGATCCCGCGTTGCGGCTGACCGACGACATCGAGGGCGCGCGGCGCGACCTGGCCGCACTCGCCGAGCTGAGCATCGACCTCGACGCGGTCACGAAGAAGCTGGAGATCGAGGGCGTCGAGAAGTTCGTCAAGCCGTTCGACGCCCTGCTCGAGGCGCTCGACCGGGCGTTGACCGAGCAGCGGGCCTGAGCTCGCGTCCACGGGCGCGTCCGTGCGGGTCGAGGCGGGTCGTCTCGGCGGCCAGGCGGCTCAACCCTCGCGCGTCACCCGGCGCAGTAGCGCCGCGTAGCCGATGACGGTGACCAGCACGAACGCGAACCACTGGATGGCGTAACCCAGGTGCGGGCCGAGCGTGACCTCGTGGGGCTCGGGCGGCGCCGGCCAGACGTCCGCGGCGCCCGCAGGGTCACCGCCCGTGGCCGGCGAACCCGCGACCGACTCGAGCCACAGCACGGCGGGCACCAGCGGCCCACCCACCTGGTCCCCGAGGCGTTCGGGGTCGAGGTAGGCGACGGTCGTCAGGCGGCCCGTCGGGGGATCGCGCGGGGCGATCGCGGCCACCCAGCCCGTCGGAGGGGAGGTCGTGGCGTTCAGCCAACCGACGACCTCGACCCGGCCCTCGGGGGGAGCCGCCTCGGCCACCGGCACCTGGTCGAACGTGTCGGGCACCCAACCGCGCTCCACCCACAAGCGACGCCCGTCGGGGTCGCCCTCCAAGCGCAGGGGGGTGACCACGTGGTAGCCGGGCATGCCGTTGCGGCTGACGGGCCGGCGCAGCACCTCGTCCTCAGGCTCGAACCAGCCGGCGACGCGCACACGCCGGTCGCGCACGGCCAGCGACGGATCGGCGCCGGCGGCGACCTCCGCCTCGGCGGCCGCCAGGGCCTCGTCGAGCGCCACGGGCGCGGCGCTGGCGCGCGCCACGGTCACCTCGTTGAGCGCCGCCCGCTCGGCGTGGCGGCGGAGTTGCCAGAACCCGAACTGGGTGAAGGAGACCACCACGGCCAGGACCAGGACGTGGCCGAACAGCCACTTCGGGGTGGTCAGCCGCCTGGCCATCGCGCTCAGACGAACAGCGCGCGGTCGATGGCCATCGACAGGAACAGCAGCGCCAGGTACAGCATCGAGTACTTGTAGACCGGCAGCGCCGTCTTCTTGTCGATCGCCACGCCGCTCCGCGCGAGCATGAACAGGCGCGCGACCCGCAGGGCCAGCACCACGTTGAGCGCCAGGGAGGCCATCAGGTAGAGCCACGAGAACTCGGAGAGCGCGAACGGGATCACCGTCAGCATCATCGTCAGCAGCGCGTACATGGCCATCTGCATGACGGTGGCGCGCTCGCCGATCACGGACGGCGCCATCGGGATGCCGACCTCGTCGTAGTCGTGCTGGATCATGAGCGCGAGCGCCCAGAAGTGGACCGGCGTCCACAGGAAGATCAGCGCGAACAGCAGCCACGCCAACAGCGAGAGCTCGCCGGTGACGGCGGCCCAGCCGACGAGCGGCGGGATCGCCCCGGCGGCGCCGCCGATGACGATGTTCTGCCAGGTGGTGCGCTTCAGCCAGATCGTGTAGATGATGACGTAGAACGCGATGCCTGCCCAGGAGAGCAGCGCGGCGAGCAGGTTGCTCGACGCCCAGATGATCGCGAAGCTGCCGATCGTCAGGGCGATCGCGAACGCCAGCGCGCGGCCCGTGGGCACCACGTTCGTCACGGTCGGGCGCATCGCGGTGCGCCGCATGCGGCCGTCGATGTCCCGGTCGTAGACCATGTTGTAGACGCCGGCGGCACCCGCCGACATGTAGCCGCCCACGAGCAGTCCCAGCAGCATCCAGGTGCCCGGGTAGCCCTCCGCCGCGATGAACATCGCCCCCACGGTGGTCAGCAGGAGCAGGCTAATCACCCGCGGCTTGGTCAGGGTCAGGTAGTCGCGCCAGGTCGCCCTCGGCGTACCGGTTGCGTTCACGGCATCTCCCATCTCAGGTGCGTTCCATCGCGGGGTCGGCGCGCGCTCCGGCCGTCGCACGCACCGACCGCTTCGCCGGCGCCGCCAACAACACGACCGTCAGGGCCGCCAGCAAGAAGAACGACACCACCGCCAGCCCCAGGTGCAGCAGCTGCAGCACGATCGGCGCCAGCAGCGCCAGGTTCAGGGTACCGACGCCCAACTGCACCAGGTACACGCCCAGCAGACCCTGCGCCAGCACCCGGCCCTCGGGCGCCGGCTTGATCCACCACGCCGTGCCGAGCGACAAGAAGAGGTAGATACCGACGGTGATGCCGATGATCGGGTGCAGGATGCGCAGGCGGATCAGCGGGTGCGAATCGGGATCGAAGTCGGCGGCGATACCCTCGGCCAGCGATGCCGACGGGAACATCGTGTTCCCCATCGCGGCGATGCCACCGCTGAACATGAGGAACAACATGCCGACCAGGCCGATCGCCAGCACCGTGCCGAGCGGACCCTGGCCGCGCAGGCGCAGCGGCCACGCCGGTGGCCGCGGTCGCGCGTACAGCAGGACGCCCGCCAGCGAACCCACCAACAGCAGCGAGTTGACGAGGTGGGTCGCCACCATCAGGCCGCGCTCGATCGACTGGTTGTCGCCGGTGAGGCCCCACAGGACCGTGAGCGCGCCCAGGCCCGCCTCGATGAGCAGGAACACGGTGGCCGCGACGGTGAACGCGAAGAGCCCCGGGTTCTCGCGACGCATCCGCCAGACGCGGGCGAACAGCCACGCGCCGAGGATGAGCACGCCCAGCGACAGCAACCGGTGGGTGAACTCGATCGCCGTGTGCACGCCACCCGACAGCGGCACCACCTCGCCGTTGCACAGCGGCCAGTGTCGGCCGCAGCCGGCACCGGAGCCGGTGGCACGAACGAACGCTCCCTGCAGGATCACCAGGGCGTTCGCCGCGATCGTGAGCACGACGAGCTGCAGGGTCGAGATGCCGCGGCGCGGCTTGGCATGGGGTTCGGAGGTTGGGTTCACACGGTTTCCTTGGGCGCAGAGGGCGGCCCGCCGACGAGCGGGTCCGCTCGCCGGCGACGCCGGCGGAGCACCGTCATCCTAACCGCCCGACCGGCGCGCAACGTGACCTGGGATCCCGAAGCGCGCGGCGGCCGCACACGCCCCTCTCACGCGTCGGCGACATCATGCCGTCAGGGCCTGCGATGGCGGGCGGTGGGTACCGGCGGCGCGATGCTACACTCGCGCGGACCCACCACGAGCACTCCGGAGGACACGTTGAACACCACCTTGCATCGCTCAATCGTTCGGCGCTCACGCGCGGGCTTCGGCCTCGGCCGACTCGCGGTCGTGGTGCTGGGCGCGCTGCTGCTGACCGGACATGCCTGGAGCCAGGAGTCGACCGAGGACGTCTCCACGTGGCTGCGGGACGGCAGCTTCTACTACGCCCAGGGCGACTGCGCGCTGTCGCAGTACTTCTACCAAGAGGCGCTCAAGCGCGACCCCGAGAACGTCGTGGCCATGGTGGGCAAGGGCCGTGCCCTCGCTTGCCAGGGAGCCTTCGGTAGCGCCGTGGAGACCTTCCGCGAGGCCATCGACGCCGACGCGAGTTACGTACCCGGCTACGTGCAGCTGGCGCTGGCGTACCAGAACCAGTACGTGACCGACCCGCTCACGTTCGCCAGCCGCCTGGCGGACGCGATCGAGGTGCTCGAGCGGGCCGAGGGGATCGCACCCGACGACGCCACCGTGAAGAACACCAAGGGCATCATCTACTACGAGGCCGGCGACCTCGACCAGGCGCGCGCCGCCCTCGAGCGGGCCGTCGAACTCGCCGCGGCCAGCAAACTGACCGAGCGCGAGCGCTCCGTGATCCAGGTCAACCTCGGGCGGGCCTACCGCGACCAGGACCAACTGGAGCTCGCGCAGACGGCCTTCCGCCGGGCGGTCGTCCTCGACCCCGCCAGCGCGTCGGCGCACAACAACCTCGGCCACGTGAGTTTCCGTCTCGGTGACTGCTCCGGCGCCGAGTACGAGCTGTCGCAGGCCGTGAGCCTGGCACCGGCCTCGCTGTCGGCGGTCTCGCAGCTGGCGATCGTGCTGTTCGAGTGCGGCGACGTCGCGGGCTCGATCCCGCACTTCGAACTCGCCCTCACCCTCGACGGCGCCGTGTTCGCGCCGCCGCTGTACACCTACCTCGCGCGCGCCTACCTCGAGCAGGGCCGCATCGAGGACGCCCTGCGGCGCGCCCAGCAGGGCGCCCTGCTGCCCCCGGAATCGGCGGAGGCCCACTTCCATCTGGGCCGCGCCTACGTCGCCCGCAACGCCGCCGGCGACGACGAGGCCGCCAGGCGGGCGTTCGAGCGTGCGCTCGAGTTGGATCCGGCGTTCGAAGAGGCGCAATCCGCTCTGAACGCACTGCGCTGACCGCACCACCCCGATCGCCTCCTCGGGGGTCCGCGCGGCGCGCCGCGCGGACCCCCGTCGCGGGGGCCGTCGTGCCCGCTGGTCGCCGCCTCGGCCGGCGGAACGTGCTAGATTCGGGAGGTTTGCCACGCGGTATCGGGATGTCCGCGTGTGTTCGTGATGGCTCCGCCATCACGAACACCAAGCAGTTTTCGCGCGTCGGCGCGCGAAAACTGCAGTGTGAAGACCGAGAGGGATGGCACCACCGGTGCGCGACCTCTGAATCCAACCTCAACGTCCCGACACGGAGGAACGAATGTCCTACCTCGGCATGAAGCAACTGCTCGAAGCCGGCGTCCACTTCGGTCACGAGACCAAGCGCTGGAACCCGAAGATGAAGCGCTACATCTTCGCGGAGCGCAACGGCATCTTCATCATCGACCTGCAGAAGACGCTGGTGGAGTCGGAGAAGGCGCTGACCTACCTGCGCGACCTCGCCGGCCGCGGCGGCACGATCCTGTTCGTCGGCACCAAGAAGCAGGCGCAGGAGATCCTCGCCGCCGAGGCGAAGCGCTGCGGCATGCCGTTCATCAACGAGCGCTGGCTCGGCGGCCTGCTGACCAACTTCAAGACCATCCGCACGCGCGTCGACCGGCTGCGCGAGCTCGAGTCGATGTTCGAGGACGAGTCGATCCTGCGCTACACCAAGAAGGAGCAGATCGACATGGGCAAGGAGCTGCAGCGCCTGCAGCGCTACCTGGGCGGCATCCGCGACATGACCCGCCTGCCCGACGCCCTGTTCATCATCGACCCGACCAAGGAGGCGATCGCGGTCAAGGAGGCCAACAAGCTCGGCGTCCCCGCCGTCGCGCTGGCCGACACCGACAGCGATCCGGACGTCCTCGACTTCATCATCCCCGGCAACGACGACGCCATCCGCTCGATCCAACTCGTCACCGCGACGCTGGCCGACGTGATCATCGAGGTCCGCGGCGGCGGCGATGAGCCGGTCGAGGCGCCCCCCGAGCCCGCGCCCACGACCGAGCGGGTCCTGCGACCCCTGCCGACGACCGCCTCGGAGCAGGCGATCCAGGCGGCCGTGGCCGACGCCAGTGGCGTCGCCTCGAGCGAAGCCACCCCCACGGCAGAGGCCCCCAGCGAAACCGCCGCGACGCCCGGCGAGTCCGCCGAGGACGACGCGACCCCCACCCCCGCGGAGGAAGCATGACCGTCAGCACCGAACTGATCAAGGAACTGCGTGCCCTGACCGGCGCCGGCATGATGGACGTCAAGAAGGCCCTGGACGAGACGGGCGGCGACGTCGACAAGGCGGCCGCCCTGCTGCGCGAGCGCGGCATCGCCAAGGCGAGCAAGAAGGCCGACCGCGCGGCACGCGAGGGCCTGATCGGGTCGTACGTCCACCACAACGGCAAGATCGCCGTGCTGGTCGAGGTGAACTGCGAGACGGACTTCGTCGCCCGCAACGAGGGCTTCCAGGAACTGGCCAAGAACCTCGCGATCCACATCGCCATGGCCAACCCGCAGTACCTGCGGCGCGAGGACGTGCCCGAGGACGCCGTCGAGGCCGAGCGCGCCGCCCTGCGCGCCCAGGCGCGCGAGGAGGGCAAGCCCGAAGCGATCATCGAGAAGATGGTCGAGGGCCGGCTGGGCAAGTTCTTCGCCGAGACCTGCCTGCTCGAGCAGCCCTACGTCAAGGACGACAAGAAGACGATCGACCAGCTGGTGAAGGAGTCGATCGCCAAGATCGGCGAGAACATCCAGGTCGGTCGCTTCTCCCGCATCGCCATCGGGGAGTGACGGCGTGCAGCGCGCCCTGCTGAAGCTCTCCGGCGAGTTCCTCGCCGGCGAGAACGGCTTCGGGGTCGCGCCGGATGCCACCCGCTCCCTCGCGCGTGAGATCGCCGCGGCCCTCGGCCGCGGCGTTCAACTGGCGCTGGTGGTCGGCGGCGGCAACTTCTGGCGTGGCGCCCAGCACGGCGGCGACATGGACCCCGCCACCGCCGACTACGTCGGCATGCTGGGTACGGTCATGAACGCGATGGCGCTGCAGGACGCCCTCGAGAAGCAAGGGATCGACACCCGGGTGCAGACCGCGATCGCCATGCAGGCCATCGCCGAACCGTACATCCGTCGCCGTGCCCTGCGGCACCTGGAGAAGGGCCGCGTCGTCATCTTCGGCGGCGGCACCGGCAACCCCTTCTTCACGACCGACACCACCGCGGCCCTGCGCGCCCTCGAGATCGACGCC
>JAABTL010000049.1 GCA_011389865.1 Trueperaceae bacterium | reverse complement strand
GCCTGCGACAGGTGCTCGTTCAGCATGCGGGCGCTGAAGCCGGGCTCGTGCCACGGGATGTTGTCGCCCTCGGCCCACGGGACGGGGTGCAAGGACCGTGCCACCAGGGAGAGCAGGTCGGTCGTCTCCGCGGCCGAGCGTTCGGTGGGGGCGGTCGGCACGCGCGGCGCGGGCAGGGTCGCCAGGCCACCCAACTCGTCGAGCGCGAGGCGTGCCCAGCTCGCGATCTCCTCGCTGAGCGGGAGGCGCTCCAGGGCGTCGCGGTCGCACCAGGCGAGCGTCGGGTCGCCGTGCAGCGCGCCGTCGTAGGGCTCCTCGGGGACGGCCCAGTAGACCAGGTCGACGTGCTCGTGGCCGTCGGCGATCGTCTCGAGCTGCACCCCGCGCGGGCGCGTCAGCGGCCGCGGGCCGTGTGCGTCGACGGGGTGCGGACCATCGAGTCGCACCCGAACGCCCGACTCCTCCAGCAACTCCCGCACGGCCGCGTCGTCGGGCAGCTCGCCGGGTTCGACGTGGCCGCCGCAGGGCAACCACATCCCGAGCTTCGGGTGGCGGTGGAGCATGACCCGATCGCGCCACACGACGAACACCGCGACGGCCCAGTCGCGCGTGACGCCGGCCCCCGTCACGAGGCGAGCGGCAGCGCGACGCCGTCCGACGCGGCCCCGACCACGCCGCCGTACAGGGCGTGCGGGGTGGCATGCTCGACGCGCACCGCGTGCAGGCCCATGCGTTTCACCTGGACGGCGGGCACGAGCACGGTGTGGTGCTGGTCCGAGTGGCCCACGGCGTGGGCGCCGTCGCGGCCGAGTTCCTTGACGAGCACGCGGACCTCGCGCCCTTCGAAGCGGCGGTTCCCCTCGAGCGACCAGTGCTTCTGGCGCTCGACGAGGCGGCCGAGGCGCTCACTCTTGATCTCGCGGGGCAGGTCCTCGAAGCGTGCGTGCGCCGGCGTGCCGGGCCGCGCCGAGTAGGCGAACATGTACGCGGCGTCGAAGCGGGCCTCGTCGTAGAGCGACAGGGTCTGCTCGAAGTCCTCCTCGGTCTCGCCGGGGAAGCCGACGATGATGTCGGTGGTGAGCACGACGTCGGGCACCCGCTCGCGCAGCTCGCGCACGATGTCGAGGTAGCGCTCGCGGCGGTACTCGCGGGCCATCCGCCGCAACACCCGGTCGCTGCCCGACTGCACCGGCAGGTGCACGTAGTCGCACACGTTCGCGGTCTCGGCGATGGCGTCGATGACGTCGCTGGTGAAGTTCATCGGGTGGCTGGTGGTGAACTTGACCCGCGGGAAGCCGACGGCGGCCACCGCCCGCAGCAGCTCCGCGAAGGAGGGGAGGCCGGGGTCGTCGCGGCCGTAGCTGTTGACGTTCTGGCCCAGCAGCACCACCTCGTCGACGCCCTGCGCGCGCATCGCCTCGGCCTCGTGGACGATCGCCGCCAGCGGGCGGCTGACCTCGGGGCCGCGCGTCTGCGGCACGATGCAGTAGGTGCAGTGGTGGTCGCAGCCGCGCATGATCGTCAGGTAGCCGGTCAGGGTGCCGGGCGGGGGAGGCGGCGTCAGGTGGTCGACGAGGTCGCCCCTGAAGGCCAGGCGGTCGACGCGAACGCGTGGCTCGCGCCCGCGCGAGCCACGCGCCTGCTCCAGCGCCTCGATCGCGGGCACGATGTCGGTGATCGCGCCGGGGCCGACCAGCAGGTCGACGCCGAACTTGTCGGCGAGGTCGCGGCCCTCGTCGAGCTGCGCCAGACAGCCCATCAGGCCGATCACGACGTCGCGACCCGCGCGGCGCTCCTTGCGCAGGTCGCCGAGGATCGACACGACCTTCTCTACGGGCTTACCGCGCACCGCGCAGGTGTTGAGCAGGATCAGCTCGGCGTCGCTCGGGTGGTCCACGAGGTCGTGGCCGCCAGCGACCAGCTCGGACTGGATCGTCAGCGTGTCGTACTCGTTCATCTGGCAGCCGTGGGTGATGACGTGGGTCCTCACCGCGGGGCCTCGCTCGGGTGCGTCACGGGCGGCATGCTACCAGCCCGAGGGACGCCGGCGGGCTCGCGCAGGGCGGCGTCGGCGCGCGGTCAGCCGAGGACGACTGCGCCCACGATGACGAGGGCGAACGACGCGATCGCGAGTAGGAAGCCGTGGATCAGGGCCTTGGGGTAGCGCTCGCGGGCGGAGGGAACCGCCGCCGACACCACCAGGACGATGCCGGCGAGGAACAGGAGGCTGCAGAAGAACACCCAAGTCTCGAGGGCGGGGCTCACGGTCGGGCCGCCCAGTGGATCGACGCACCGTCGCGCTGCAGGAGCCAGCGGTGGCGCACCGCCAGTGTGCCGTCGTCACCCGGCTCCGCCAGGCCCACGATCAGCTCGGCGCCGTCGGTGAGCTCGAACTCCGCCTCGATCAGGCCATCGCCGCGGTTGGCGCCGGGCAGCTGGTAGGCGCCCACGACCAGTTGCGCCGCGGGCGTCGGCAGTGCCAGCCGCAGCCGTACGACGTCTCGGACGCGGTGTTCCAGCGAGACGGATCGGACGCGCACGACCTCGCGCGGCCGCCCGCGCCCGTCGTCCGGAAACCAGCCCCCGTCGCGGCTGACGCTGCCGGCGTCGTCGATCGTGAAACGGCCGGGGGTCGTGCCGGGGATGCCGATCACGACCTCCCACGGACCGTCCGGCGCGACGTCGGTGGCCCACGAGCGGGTGCCCGCGTCGAACGTCGGCTGCGCCTGGGCGCCGTCGATGTCGACCAGGACGGTGGTCGGTTCGGCGACCGCCAGCTCGAGGGTCAGCCGCACCGTGTCGACCTCGAACAGCGTCGTCGACCAATCCAACGGGATCCACGCTGCGTGCGCCAGCACCTGCGTGACGAACACGGTCCCGTCGGCCCCCAACGCGGTCCCGTAACCGGCGCGGTCGAAGTCGTGCGCCAGCAGGTTCGCGCGGTGGCCCGGGCTCTCGAGCCAACCGTCGACGGTGGCGCGCGCGGTGTCGAGGCCGGGCGGCACCGCCGCCAGGTTCTCGGCGTGGGTCGCGTACGGGCTGCCGACCCGCGCGAGCCGGTCCGCGACGGTGCGGCGGTCGGGTTCGAGGCCCAGATGATCGAGGACGTTGCGCGCGGCGAGTTCGGCGGCGTGTTGCCGCGCGGCCCGCGCCAGACCCTCGTCCCAGACCGTCGCCTGCACGCCGTGCACCGCGCGGGCCTCGTTCGCCGCGACGTGCAGCGCGGCGACGAGGTCGGGGTCCGGTTCCGCGACGTCGTCGACGCCGGGGAGTAGCCAACCGCCGGCTCCCGTGGGGCGAGGCATCTCGCCGGGCGTGGGTGGGCCGGGATCGAGAGCGACGCCGGCGGTCGTGCGACCCGAGCCCGTCGCGTCGGTCGCCGCCTCGCCCAGGGGTGAGGATCCAGCCGCCGTGGGCCCCCCCGGCACGGTCGCCCAGGTACAGGAGAGGGGTGTTGCCCCCAGGACGACCACGAGCGCGACGGTCAGCAGAGCGCTGCGCGGCGGTGGGCGATGGCGGCGGGATGGCGGCCGGCTCGCGGGGCGAGCAGGGGTCGTCGGTCCGCTCGGGAAGCTCATGACCCCTGACTACCACGCGTGCCAGGGCGCGGCAAGCGTCGGAGTCCACATCGCGCTACGCTGATCGCATGTCCCTCCGTGACCGCGTGTCCTTTCGCGACCGCGTGCTGCACGTCGTCCGCCGGGTGCCGTGCGGCCGCGTCGTCACCTACGGCCAAGTGGCCCTATGGGCGGGATCGCCGCGGGCCGCCCGGCAGGTGGGCGGGGTGCTGTTCGGGCTGCGCGACAGCGACGGCGACGTGCCGTGGCAGCGCGTCGTCAACGCTCGCGGCGGCATCTCGACCTTCAAGGTGGGCGCGGGCGAGCTGCAGATCGCCCTGCTGCGCTCGGAGGGCGTCGAGGTGCGCGAGCAGGGGATCGACCTCGCCCGCTGGGGCTGGACGCCGCCGCTCGAGGCGTGGCCCTGGGAGGTGCCGGCGCCCGCCTGATCCTCAGCCGAACGCGATCGACGGCCCGACGTGGACCACGATGACGCGCTGCTCGAAGCGCCGGCGGAAGACGCCCGAGCGCGCCGTCGCCCGCACGTAGAAGCCGCCGTGCTCGCGCAGGTTGCGCGCGTAGTGCCCCAGGCCGGGGACGAGGAAGCCCACCGGGCCCAGCACGCTGGCGATCAGCTGGGCGCCCGTGTGCTCGTGGACGGTCGTCGGAAACGGGGCGTCGAAGGACGCGCAGTAGCCGTGCTCGCGGCGGCCACCGAGGCGCGCCCCGCGCTCCAGCACCACGCGCTCGACGAGCCGCTGGCGCGTCTGGACCTGGCGGCGCCCGCGCCGTTCGACGTCGACGTAGTAGCGGTCGACGAGCTCGACCGTCAGGTCGAGGCCGTCGACGCGCTCGTACGGCACCAGCGTCAGCCGCACCTCGAACGGTTGACCCGTCCGCGCCTTCGTCGGGGCGTCGACCTTCACCTGGTTGAAGTGCTTCTGGAACCAGGCCTCCTGCCAGGAGGACCAGGTGGCGAACCCCGCCAGGGCCACCTCCAGCGCGATCCAGTTGGCGTCGATCCCGATCGCCGCCCGCAGCGGCGGGATCGCGAGCGCCAGCACGCCCGCGGCCGTCAGCAGGCCCCACATGCCGCCGAGCCAGGCGGCGGAGAGTTCGTGCCAGGCCGGCGCGCGCGGCAGCTCCAGCGGCGGATCCTCGTGCCAGCGTCGTGCCACGCCACAGGCATCGCACACCAGTCCGTCGCCGTTGAGGTGGCCGCACTGTGGGCAACTCCAGCTCACGCGGCAGGTTACGCCGAGCGCCCGCCCGCCCGCGGTGCGCTTCGTCTCACGGGTACGATGGTCGCATGCCGCGTCCTCCGATCCTCCCCACGGCCACCGTCGAGCTCCTGCGCTCGCTCGTGCGCGCCCCCAGCCCCTCGGGGCGCGAGCGGCCCGCGGTCGATGCGTTCGCGGCTGCCATGCGCGACCTCGGCTTCGATCGGGTCGAGATCGACGAGGCGGGCAACGCCATCGGGACGATCGCGCGCGGCGAGGGCCCCAAGCTGGTCTTCAACGGGCACCTCGACACGGTGCCGACGGGCGACCCCGCCGCGTGGCCGGTCGACCCGCTGGCGGGCGAGCTGGTCGACGGTCGCATCTGGGGTCGGGGTTCGGTGGACATGAAGGGCGCCCTGGCCGCGATGGCCGTGGCCGCGAGGGTCGCCGCCGACGCCGGCTTCGCGGGCACGCTGGTCGTGGCCGGCATGGTGCAGGAGGAGGTCGGGGGGCTGGGCGCCCGCTGGTTCGGCGAGCGCAACACCGCCGACCTCGTCGTGCTCGGCGAGCCGAGCGACCTCGGCCTGCGGCTGGGTCATCGCGGTCGCATCGAGGCGCGTGTCACGCTTCCGGGCCGCATCGCCCACGCGGCCAAGGCCGAGCTGGGCGAGAACGCGCTCCTCCGCGCGGCCCGCTACGCGCTCGCACTCGACCGCCTCGAGCTGCCGGTCGACGCCGTCCTCGGCCGCGCGAGCGCCACCCTGACGCAGTTGAGCGGCTTCCCGAGTGACGGGCCGAACGTCGTCCCCGGCCGCGCGGACCTCACGATCGACTACCGCCACGTCAGCGCCGAGACGCCGGAGGAGGTCGTCGCGCGCCTCGCGGCCCTCGATCCCGGGGCGCGCGTCGAGGTCTCTGAGGAGCACGCGATCAGCGAGGACGGCGCCGTCGAGCGCCGCTACCCGCGCATCAACCCCGCCTACCGGGTCGAGCCCGGCCACCCGTCGATCGCCTGGGCGCGCGAGGTCCTCGACCGCGCGCTGGGCCGGGCGGTGGACGTGGGGACCTGGTGGTTCGCCACGGATGCCCCCCACCTCGCTCGCATGGGCGCGCCGGTGCTCGGTTTCGGTCCGGGCGATCCCGAGCTCGCCCACACGACCCGCGAGTCCATCGACGCGGCGTCGCTCGTGACGGCCGCACAGGCGTACGCCGCGCTGGCGACCGCCTTCCTCGACGGTGCGCTTCCCTGGGAGGGACCCATGACCACGACGCAGAGCGGCATGCACCCGTGAAGGGCAAGACCATCCTCTTCAACGGCGATCCCTGGACGGTCGTCGACGTCGCGCCCGCCGAGCCGCTCGCGGAGATGGTGGCGGCGCTGCTCGAGGACGAGGGGTACGTGGCGGTGGTGCGCGGCATCGCGCTGCTGGGCGACACGCTGGCGCATCTGGGTGTCGGGTCGGCCGGCGCGTCGGTCGTCCTCGTGCCCGAGGCCGATGCCGAGGCGGCGCTCGCGCTGATCGCGGAGACCGTGACCGACTACCACGGCGACGACCTCGAGGACGCGATGGCCGCCCTGGCCGAGGACCCTGGTGCGCTCGGCGAGGTCGATCCGGACGACGACGAGCCCGAGGACGACGAGCCTGCGGACGACACGTCCGAGGACGGCGCGTTCGCGGACGACGGTTCGGAGGACGACGAGCTGGCCAGCTCACCCGAAGATGAGCTGCGCGCGCTGGATGCGCTCGAACACGAGGTCGAGGACGTCGATGACGGTCGCGCGAGCGATCGCTCGCGCGACCGCTGAGGCGGGCCTCCCGTGTCGACGCCGCCCCACGTCGTGCCGATCGACACCGGCGCCGAGGAGCCGGCCCGCCGCGCCCGGGCGTTCGCGGCCCGCGTCAGCCTCCTGGCGGCCCTGGTCGTCTTGGGCCTCAAGGGCGCCGCGTGGCTACTCACCGGGTCGGTCTCGCTGCTGTCCGACGCGGCCGAGTCGCTGGTCAACGTCACGGCGGCCGTCAGCCTGCTCGTCGCGCTGCGCATCGCGGCACGGGGGCCCGACCTCGAGCACCCGTACGGTCACCAGAAGGCCGAGTACCTCTCCAGCGTCTTCGAGGCCAGCCTGATCCTCTTCGCGGCCGGGGCGATCGCCGTCTCCGCCTTCCAGCGACTGTGGGCCCCGCAGCCCCTGGACAACGTCGCGCTCGGGATGGGCATCGCCACGGCGGCCGGGTTGGTGAACGGCGCGCTGGGCGCCTACCTGTCGCGCGAAGGCGCCCGCTGGGAGTCACCCGCACTGCTCGCCAACGGGCGTCACGTTCTCACCGACGTGTGGACCTCGGTCGGCGTGCTGCTGGGTGTCGGCCTGGTGGCGGTGACCGGTTGGGAGCGACTGGACCCGCTGCTCGCGCTGGTGGTGGCCGCCTACGTGGCCCGCGAAGGGGTGCGGATCCTCACCGCCAACCTCTCGCGGCTGATGGACGAGCGGCTGCCCGAGGCCGAGGAGCGGGTGATCCTCGACGCCCTGGCCAGTCACCCGGCGGTCGTCGGTTTCCACCGGTTGCGCACCCGCCGCTCCGGCCGCGCCCGGTTCGCGGAGGTCGACCTGTTCGTCGATCCGGAGATGAGCGTGCGGGCCGCCCACGAGGTCGTGGCCGAACTGGAGGACGTCGTGCATGCACGGCTCACCGGACTGACGACCACCATGCACGTCGAGCCCTTCGTCGAGGGACGGCGGGAGGGCCGGCACGCGCCGGCGGACGAGTTCGCGGAGCCGATCGCTGGGCGACCGGGAGCGGGCGAGGGCTAGGCGTGCGGCGCCGGCCGCCAGGGTAGGACGTCGATCGGGTCGCCGGGCTGCGGGCTGCCGTTGGGCGGCAGGACCGCCAGCGCGTCCGCCTCGGTCAGCGAGCGCAGGACGCCGGAGGACTGCGTCGACACGGGGTCCGCGACCCATGCGTCGCCCTCGCGTCTCAGGCGCACCCGCGCGAAGTGGATGCGACCGGTCGCGCCCTGGAGCCCGTGGCCCGCGCGGGCCGGCCAGGTCGCCGCGAGGGGGGAGGGCGCGACCTCGCCCTCGAGCGCTTGCAGCGCCGGGAGGCCCAGGAGCCAGAAGACGAGCAGCGAGGCGACCGGGTTCCCGGGGAGGCCCAGGAGCGGCTTGCCTCGCCAGTGCCCAAAGAGCGTGGGGCCGCCCGGCTTCATCGCCACGCGCCAGAAGGTCACCTCTCCCTCCCGCTCCAGCAGCGAGCGCACGTGGTCCCGCGCGCCCATCGAGACGCCGCCGCTCGTCACGATCAGGTCGGCGTCGTCGGCGGAGCGATCTAGGCAGCGCCGTAGCGCGTCCGGGTCGTCGCCTACGCGTTCGCTGCGGACCACGTCGGCGTGCGCCTCGCGGGCGAGCGCGGTCAGCCCGGGTCCGTTCGATTCGAAGGACAGGCCGGGACCGGTCGCCGTCGCTCCGGCCGCCATCAACTCGTCACCCGTCGCGATCACGACCACGCGTGGCGCGCGGGCGACGTCGACGCGACCGTGGCCGGCGGAGGCGGCGAGGGCGAGGCGGGCGGCGTCGAGCCGGGTGCCGGCCGAGAGCGCCAGGGCGCCGGCGCGCAGCGCCTGGCCGCGCGGACGAACGTCGCGCAGCGAGGCAGGTTGGCGGACCCATACGTCGTCGCCGTCCCGGTGGAAGCGCTCGACCGGCACGACGCCGTCGGCGCCGTTCGGCATGAGACCGCCGGTGTAGATCGAGGCGGCCTCGCCGGGGCCCACCGTTCCCTCGAAGGGTCGCCCGGCGGGCACCTCCCCGATCCACCTCAGGCGCACGGGATCGTCCCCGGTGGCGCCCACGGTGTCGGCCAGGCGGCAGGCGACCCCGTCGAGGGCGGAATCGTCGGCGGTCGGGTGGTCGGCGCGGGCGAGCAGGTCGCTCGTCAGGACGCGCCCGTGGGCGTCCCCGAGCGCGGCGTCGACGCTCGGCAGTCGTTCCATCGCCCCGCGAACTCGCGCGATCGCGTCGCTGACGGAGATACCGCGTGCTCCACTCATGCCGGAGCATACCCGAGGCGCGGTCGCCGCTCCTCCGCGGCAGCTCGCGTTCGTGCCTCGGGCGCCCGGTGCCTACCCGACGCGCTGGGGTACGCGACCGTCCCAGCTGGCGAAGCTGTAGAAGCGCCCGGCGACCCTGTCGGTGAGGAAGTTGACCAGCGGATCGCGCAGCGGCGGCAGCGGCACGATGCTGCGCACCTCGTCCGCGGGCACGAAGCGGGCCTCGACGATGAAGCCGTCGGGATCCCGCGGGTTGAGCAGGCCGTCGTACTCGGCGACGAACGCGAAGCTGATCGCGCGGTCGTTGCGGCGCTGGTCCTCGACGTGCACCGCGTAC
Source organism: Trueperaceae bacterium (assembly GCA_011389865.1). Lineage (GTDB taxonomy): Bacteria > Deinococcota > Deinococci > Deinococcales > Trueperaceae > JAABTL01. The sequence continues at coordinate 5,794 of JAABTL010000049.1, read as the reverse complement.
GCGAGCTCGCGCACGCCGGTGATCGTCAGGCCGGTCTCCTCGAGCACCTCCCGCGACAGCGCGTCCACGGTCGACTCCCCGCGCTCCACCACCCCGCCCGGCAGCGTCCAACGCACCTTGCCCAGGCCCTGCCAGTCGTTGCCGACGAGGAGCACCCGGCCCTGCCGGTCGAGCAGGATGGCGGCGGCCACCACGAACTCACGCCGCGCCATGCTGCCCCCGTCCCGGCGCGCCGCTCGCCGGCTCGTCAGCGGCGGCGTCCGGCGCCGCCGACGCCACGACCGCGTCGGCCGCGCGCCGCGCGCGTTCCTCGGCCGTGAGCGCGCCGTGCAGCTCCTGGAAGTGACCGGCCATCACGCCCGCGAGGTCGTGAGTCGTGAAGCCGATGCGGTGATCCGTGACCCGCGACTGCGGCACGTTGTAGGTCCGCACCTTCTCGCTGCGGTCGCCGCCGCCGATCTGCACCAGCCGGGTGGCCCTTGCTTCGCTCTGGGCACGCGCTCGCTCGCGTTCGAGGAGGCGGGCGCGCAGCACCGCCATCGCCTTCTCCTTGTTCTTCGTCTGCGACTTCCCGTCCTGGCAGGTGGCCACCAGCTCCTCGGGCGTGCCCGGCCGGTACGTCACCCGGACCGCCGAGTCGGTCGTGTTCACCGACTGACCCCCCGGACCGGAGGAGCGGAAGACGTCGACGCGCAGGTCGGCTGGGTCGAGGGCGACGTCGACGTCCTCGGCCGACGGCATGACGGCCACGGTCACGGTGCTGGTGTGGATGCGGCCCTGCGCCTCGGTGGTGGGGACGCGCTGCACCCGGTGGACGCCCGACTCGAACTTGAAGCGCGCGTACGCGCCCGTGCCGGTGATCTCGACCGAGGCCTTGGAGAGACCGCCCACCTCCGTGGGGTGGCTGTCGAGCATCTCGGTCCGCAGCCCCTCGGCGGCGGCATAGCGCAGGTAGGCCTGCAGCAGCTCGGCGGCGAAGAGCGAGGCCTCGTCGCCGCCCGCGGCGGCGCGAACCTCGAGGATCACGTCCTTGTCGTCGTCGGGATCGCGCGGCAGCAGCGCGTCTCGGAGTTCCTCGGCCAGAGCCGCGATGCGCGCCTCGGCCTCGGCCAGCTCGGCGCGGGCCATGTCGCCGAGCTCGGGGTCGTCGAGCGCCGCGCGGGCGTCCTGTGCGCGCGCCTCCTGCTTCCCGAGCGCCTGCGCCAAGGCGACCTGCGGCCGCAGTTCGGCGTAGCGGCGGCCCGCGCGGCGGGCGCGTTCGGGATCGGCGGCGACCGCCGGGTCGGCCAACTGCCGCTCGAGCGCCTCGAACTCGTCGAGGAGGGGTCGGAGCGGTGGGATCATCGGGGCACTCTACCGTGGCATCCGCGGGCCGCCGGTGGCCGCCCGACGCTCAGCGCGGGCGGGGTGCGACGGCCGCGACCACCAGACCCTGCCAGCGGACCGCCTGCGGGTCGTCCTCGCGCGCGTCGTAGGCGCCGGCCGCGAGGCGCGTGAGGGGCGCGCCGATCAGCGCGTCGCGGACCGCCAGCCTGCGGGTCACCGCGCTGGCGTCGAGACCGATCGCCGCCACCTGCTCGAAGGCCGCGTGGAGCCACACCAGCGCGTCGTCGACCTGCGCCATCGTCGCGCGATCCATGGGCGTCGCGACGCCCGGGTCGCCGCCGAGCACGCGGCCGACGAAGGCCGCCACGCTCGCCGCATGCGGGTGATCCGGCGGCAGCAGGCCCGCCAGCGCGGCGGGGGGGAGGGCGACCCGCAGGCCGGCCCACGCGTCGTTCGGGTCGAAGGCGTGGGCGCCGGCGGGCGCCAGCCGTTCCCAGGCGTGGGCCGGCAGGGCAGCGTCACGGGCGTAGACGATGCCCTCGTACCCGCGTCGCCGCAGGCCGTCGACCGCGACCGGTAGGTCGCGCGGCAGGCCCCACACGACGACGGCGCCCGGCTGACGGGTGGCGATCCACAGCCCCTCGGGCGTCAGCACGGCCGCATCGGCGCGGTAGCGCGCCTCGCCTGCGACGTCGCGCCCCGCATCGGCCAGAGCGCGCGCGAAGGCCTCGAGCGAGTCGCTGCCGAAGTCGCTGTCGAGCGTCATCATCGCCAGGCTGGCCTTGCCCTGCCCGGTCGCGTCCACGGCGATCGCCGTCAACCGTGTGCGGTCCGTCGGCGCGAGCGACACGGACCAGAAGCGGCCCGCCAGATCTGCTTCGGCGAGCGCCAGGTGGGGCGTCATGCGCGTGTCGAGGACGGCGGCCACCCGCGCCGTGGCGGTCGGCGTGGTGCAACACACCACCGCTAGCGCGCCCGCTTCGGCGAGCTCGCCGGCCAGCGCCTCGGCGCGCCGGGGATCGCCCGCGTCGTCGCGGACGACCACTTCGAAGGGGGCGCCGAACACGCCGCCGCGAGCGATCGCCAAGGCCGTTTGCTCGGCCGCGTAGGCCTGGGCGCGCCCGACGTCGGCGTAGGGACCGCTCGCCGACACGATGACCCCGACCGTCCAGCCGTCGGCGAGGGCCGCCGAGGCGGGCAGCATGGCGCAGAGCGCGATGAGGAGGCGGACGGCACGGACCATGCGCAGGTGTACCGCGCCCGCAGGTGAACGCGATGAAGGGGTTGGTGGGCCCGACATGAGGCGACCCGCAGACGGGTCGCTTGACTGGCGCGCAGGGCGGCCTTGCTTCGTGTGCGGTGTGCCGTTGAAGATGGTGGGCCCGGCCAGAATCGAACTGGCGCGCAGGGCTTAGGAGTCCCCCGCTCTATCCACTGAGCTACGGGCCCACGCGTCCGCCAGCGTACCAGCGCCGCGCGGCGCGCGTGGTTCCACCACGGGCGTGCCTGGCTGCGCGCGAACGTGTCCGCCTGGTACCGTGGCGCCCGATGCGGCCGCTGGCGCTGGTCTTCCTGATCCTGGTGGCGGCCGTCGGCGGTGTCGCACACGGCCAGGGCGTCTCGATCGCGGCGCCGCCGGATCGCTTCGTCGCACCGGGCGGCTTCGTGACGCTGGTGTTTCGCGTCGAAGCGGTCGCCGCGGCCGACGTCGAGATCACCGCCGCCGTGGACACGGGTTGGGTGGTGCTGCGGCCGCCCGGGCGACGGGCACTCGAGGCCGGTCGCAGCACCCCGATCGCCGTCACGATCGAGGTACCGAGCGAGGCCGCCGCCGGGACACGCGGAGAGGTGCGCTTCACGGTCGACACGCTGGACGGAAGTGTCGAGCGGGTGGTGGCACTGACGGTCACCGAACGTGTCGACGTCGGTCTGCAGTCGCCCGCGGAGTACACCATCGGGTCCGATGGTTTCGAGGTCGTCGCCACGAACGGCGGCAACGTCGAGGAGCGCGCTGTGCTGGAGCTGCGGCGCGATGGCGTGCTGGTCGATCGGCGGCTGCTCGTGCTGGCGCCCGCCGCGCGCGAACGCGCGCGGCTCGATCCGACCGAGGAGGGGCTCTACCAACTCGTGCTCACGACCGAGCGAGGTGACGAGCTGCGCCGCAGCGTGCGGGTCCTGCGCTTCGGCACGGGTTTGGACGCGCCTTTCGTCCTCGCTGGCGAGGCGGGCGCGACGGTCGGCACGTCCGGCAGGAGCGCGTTCGTCGTCGACCTGCGCGGCGCCGTGTCGGACTTCGTGACCGTCGACGCGCGCGTCGACGCGGCTGCGTGGTCGCGCTCCTACGCGGTCGCCGACGCGACGTCGTGGTCGGTGCGCCTGGGCGCCGGGTGGCGCGACCCGTTCGGCCTGACGCTGCCGTCCGACCCAGGGGTGTCGGCCCGCTGGGATCGTGACCCCTGGGGCGTGGCGGCCCACGCGGGCTGGCTGGGCGACGACCGCTTCGGCGGCTCCGTTTCGGTGGGGTGGTCTTCCGGCGCGACGGCGGTGGCGGGCGGCCTGGGGGTCCGGGATAGGGTCCCGACCGTCATGCTCCGCGCCACGGCGATGCCGTCCGCGGGCGTCGAACTGCTCGGGACCGCCGGTTATCGGAGCGGTGCGCTCGGCGCGTCGCTGCGAGCAGACGTGCGCGAAGGCACGGCCGACTCGCGGATCACCGTGACGGGGCAGGACCTGACGGGTACGGCGTCGCGCGTGGACCTCGGGGTCCGCCTCCGCGTCGGATCCGCCGAGGTCTACGCCGACGGCACCGTCCCGATCGGCTCGTCGGCGGCCTGGGCCGGTCGTTTCGGCTTCCGCGACACGCCCCTCTCCCCGCTCGCCGGCACGGTGGAGCTCGCCGCTCAGGCGGGGACGGGCGCGTCCTTCGCCCGCGTCGGGTACCGCACCGAGGGCGGGGCGGGGTGGCGCGCGGGGGCGACGGGCGGGGTCCGCTTCGACGAGGGTGGGTTCGGCGTCACCTTCGACACTACGGTGGCGCGAGCCGGTGCGGACCCGATCGACCTCGACGCACGCCTCGACTACCGCCCCGCGACCGGTCGAATCGGCGGCCGCGTCGGTGCCCAGGCGCGCTTCGCAGGGGGTCCGGTGGACGTGGCCCTCGCGCTCGGGTGGGACTTGGGCGAGCGTGACGTCGCGACGGGCGCCGTGGTCGCGTGGTCCGACGGGCCTTGGTCGTGGGAACTCGATGCGACGGTCGGTCTCGGCTACGGCACCGAGGAGCCGGGTCGGTGGCGCGCGGACGTGGCCCTGAGCAGTGCGTACGCCTTCGACCTGCCGGTTCCCGAGCCGCTCGTCGACGCCGCCGGCGGCCGCCGTTCGGGGGTGCTCGAGGGTCGCGCCGCGACCGATGCCGGCGAGCCGCTGGCGGGCGTGGTGGTGCGCGTCGGGCGGTTCCGCGCGGTCACCGACGACGCGGGCGCCTACCGCCTCGAGCTGGTGCCCGGCCGTTACGAGGTCGAGGTCGAGGTCGCCACCGTGCCGATCGCCTACCGGCTGACCGCTGCGACCCGCGCCTCGGTCGAGGTCGGGCTGCGGTCGACCACGACCTTCGACGTCCCGGTCGCGCGCACCACCGTGCTTCGCGGCCGGCTGCTGGAGGACCGCGATGGCGACGGGGTCCCCGACGAGCCCACGCGACCCGTCGCCGCCCGCGTGCGAGTGATCGACGCGGACGGCCTAGGCCGTTCGGTCGCCGCCGACGCGGCCGGCGGCTTCGAGCTGCGCGGGCTCCCGGCCGGCGCCGCGCGCGTCGAGGTCTTCGACCTGCCGCTCGGCGCGAGCGTGGTGGGGGAGCCGGTGCGCTCGCTCGTTTTGGACCCCGGCGTGCCCGCCGACGTGACGATCCTCGTGCGCCCGGTCCCCGCGCAGGTCGCGACCTTCGGCGGTGGCGCCCTGCGGGTCCGGTCGGTGGTCGCCGAGGCCGTCCGCGTGCCTCCGGGTGCGGCACCGCTGGTGCGGGTCGAGGTCGCCGGCGCAGCGGAGGAGGTGGCGTTCGAGGTGGGCGGAGAGCGGGTGGCGCTCGCGCGCGACGGCGACGCTTGGGTCGGGCGGGTCGCGGTGCCCGCCTCGGCGGACGCCGGGGTGTGGCCGTACGTGGTGGTGGCGCGGTCGGGGGACCGGGACTCGGAGCGAGGGGGCCAGTTGGTCGTCGACCCCGAGGCGGCGCTGTTTGACGCGTCCACGGACGGGCCGGTGCGCGCCGGCGCGGACCTGCGGATCGACGTGGTTGTGTACGCCTCGGCGGCCTCGGTCGCGGTCGACGGTCCCTTTGGGGTGCTCGCCCTCGCCGAAGACGCGCCCGGACGTTGGACCGGGGTGCTCGCGGTGCCCGCAGACGCGCCCGACGCGGTGGTGGAACTCTCGGTGGCGGTCACCACGACCGACGCCGGCATCGCGACCGCGCCCCTCC
>JAABTL010000048.1 GCA_011389865.1 Trueperaceae bacterium | reverse complement strand
ACCTGGCGGACGCCGGCGAGCGCCATCTACCCGGCGACGACGCGATCGTCGACGCCCTGAGCCAGGGCGTCCGTGAGCTCAACGCCCGCTACGGCGGCGACCGCCGCACCGAAGGCGGCGACCGCCGCGGCGCCGCGAGCGACCCACCGTTCCACCTCCTCCACCGCGAACGCCGCTGGAACCCGGTCGAACGGCTGTGGATGGGCTGGGAGCGCAAGCGCGGCAAGCTCGAGGAGTTCAACGAGCTGCTGACCGGCCGCGGCGGCGCCAGCTTCAGCGTGCGCGTCGACGCGCCCACCGACCTCGCGTCCGTGCGCTACGTGCTCACGCTCGACGCCGACACGCGCCTGCCGCCCGGCGCCGCCCGCGAGCTGGTGGCCGCGTTCCGTCACCCGCTCAACCGACCGGTCCTCGATCCCCACGGCGACGAGCTCCGCGCCGGCTACACCGTCCTGCAGCCACGCGTCGAGGCCGACGCCGCCACCATGCTCGAGACCGCCTTCGCCCGCGTCATGACCGGCGAGTCCGGTGTCGATCTCTACGCGCAGACCGTCTCGAACGTCCACCACGACCTCTTCGGTCGCGCCATCTTCGGCGGCAAGGGGCTCTACGAGGTGGACGCCTTCGAGCGCCGGCTGCGCGGCCGGGTGCCCGAGAACCGGCTCCTGTCGCACGATCTGTTCGAGGGCGTCCACGGCCGCGTGGGCCTGGCCAGCGACGTCGTGCTGTTCGAGCAGGTGCCGGCGAACGCCATCCAACACGCCCTGCGCCTGCACCGCTGGGTGCGCGGCGACTGGCAGCTGCTGCCCTGGCTGGTGGCGCGCCGGCCCCTCGGCCGCCACGGCCGCCTCGCGCACGGCCTGCGACCGCTCGACCGCTGGCAGGTCGCCGACAACCTGCGCCGCAGCCTCTACCTGCCATCGCTGCTGGGCCTGCTCGCGGGCGCCTGGCTGGCCCTGCCGGGCCCCGCCGCGCTCGCCACCACCCTCGGCGTCCTGGCGCTGCTCGGGCTGCCCGTCGCGCTCACGGCGCTGGCCGCCGTTCGCCGCGGGGCCGCGGGGCAGGCCCTGCGACCCGTCGTCGAGACCGCCGCCCACGACGCTCGGCTGGAGTCGGCCCGCTGGGCCGTGACGGTCGCGCTGCTGCCGTACCTCGCGCTGGTGACCAGCGACGCGATCGGCCGCGCGCTCTACCGGGTGTACGTCAGCCGGCGCGGACTGCTGCAGTGGACGACGGCCGCCCAATCCGCCCGCACGCTCGGCACCAGCCTGACGCTGCGAGCCGCGCTCAGGCACATGTGGGGCGCCGTCGCCCTGGCCCTGGCGCTGGCGGCACTGCTGGCCATCCTGGCGCCGGCCTCGTTGCCGGCCGCCCTGCCGCTGCTGGCGGCGTGGGCGCTCTCGCCCGCGATCGCCGCCTGGACGTCGCACGAGCGCGTCCGGCGGCGCGAGCCGCTGACGGAGCCGCAGCGCCGCACCCTGCGGCTGATCGCGCGCCGCACCTGGCACTTCTTCGCCGAACTGGTCGGCCCGCGCGACCACTGGCTCCCGCCCGACCACCTTCAGGAGGACCCCGGGCCGATGACGGCGCGCCGCACCTCGCCGACGAACGTCGGCATGATGCTGACGAGCACCGTGGCGGCGTACGACCTGGGCTTCATCGAGGCGCGCGAACTGGCCGCGCGCGTGCTCCACACCCTCGACACGCTCGATCGGCTGGAACGCCACCGCGGCCACTGGCTCAACTGGTACGGCACCCACGACCTCGCGCCCCTCGAGCCGCGCTACGTCTCCACGGTCGACAGCGGCAACCTCGCCGCCGCCCTGCTGGTGGTGGCGCGGGGGCTCGACGACGCCCGCCACGAGGGCGTCCCCTACCCAGCGCGGGCGCGCGGTCTGGCCGACACCGTGGCGGTGCTCGGGGACGTCGTCGCGCGCCTGCGGCCGCGCCTGGACGACCGCGCCGCCCGGCGCGCGCTCGCGCCGGCCCGCGCGACGCTCTCGGCGCTCGAGGACGAGTTGCGCGCCGTCGCCAACCGGCCGTTCGCCGCGCGCAGGGACGCGGTGGCGCACGCCGAGCGCGAGCTGCGGCGCGTGGCGGAGCGCCTGGTGGCGGCGCTGGAGGCCGCGCCGGCGGGCGTGCCGTACCTCGCGGTGAGGGAGCTGCGCGCATGGATCGACCAGGCGCTCGGCGAGGCCGCGGCCACCCGCGCCGAGATCGACGCCGCCGTCCCGTGGCTCGACCTCCTGGACGACCTGCCGACGGCCTACCGGCAGGCGGACGGTGCCCTCGACGAGACGCTGCCGCACCTGACCGCGGCCCTCGCCGAACCCTTCGACCTCGCTTCAGCGCCCGAGCTGGCGGCGCGCTGCCGCAGCCTGGTCGCCGAGCTCGAGCAGCAGCTCGAGGCGCTACCGCCAGCGACCGACGCCGCGGCCGCGGCCGATGCCGCCCGCCGCTGGAACGCGGCGCTGCTCGCGACGCTGGACGACGCCCAGGAGCGCGGACGCCGCCTCGCGGCCGACCTCGAGGAGGCGGCCGCGCGCTGCCGCACCGCGGCCGACGCGATGGACTTCCGCTTCCTCTACGACCCCGTGCGCGCGCTGTTCCACCTCGGCTACCACGTCTCCGCCGGCGAGTACGACGCCAACCACTACGACCTGCTGGCCTCCGAGGCGCGCACCGCGAGCCTGCTGGCCATCGCCAAGGGCGACGCCCCGGTCGAGCACTGGCTGCACCTCGGCCGACCGCTGGCACGGGTGCGGGGCGCGCGGGTGCTGCTGTCGTGGAGCGCCACGATGTTCGAGTACCTCATGCCGCGGCTGTTCCTGCGCCACCCGGCGCGGACGCTCATGCACGAGAGCTGCCACGCCATGCTCGAGCAGCAGATCGCCTTCGCCCGCCGCCACGGCGTGCCGTGGGGCATCTCCGAGTCGGCCTTCGCCGAGCTGGGCATCCAGGGCGACTACCAGTACCGGGCGTTCGGGGTCCCCGGCGTCGGGCTGAAGGCCGATCTCGGCGAGCGGCTGGTGGTGGCGCCGTACGCCTCGCTCCTGGCGCTGCCGCTGCGCCCACGCGAGGCGATGGCCAACGTCACCCGCCTGATCGAGCTGGGCGCCCTGGGGCGCTACGGCATGATCGACGCCGTCGACTTCGGTGACACGGCCAGCCACGCGGCGGCGTCCGGCCCGACGGCCGGGACGGACGGCGACCCGCTGACGCCGAGCCGGCCGCACCTGGTGCGCACCTACATGGCCCACCACCAGGGGATGATCCTCGTCGCCGCCACCAACCAGCTGCTCGGCGACCGCATGGTCGAGCGGCTGCACGCCGAGCCGCAGGTGACCAGCGTCGAGCTGCTGCTGCACGAGCGCATCCCCATCCACGTGCCGCCGCCGAAGCGCTGGCGGCACCCGGAGGCCGCCGCGGCGGAGCCCGGCGCGCCAGCGCCCGGCGAGGCACCCGCCTGGACGGTCGACCCGCGCGGCGGCATCGACCACGCACTGCCGCTGTCGAACGGCGCGAACGCGGTGCTCGCCCGCGCCGCCGGCGGAGGCGGCAGCCACTGGGGCGGCGCCGCCCTCACGCGCGACCAGCCGTTCGACAGCGGCGGCGCCCGCGGCACCACCGTCTACCTGCGCGACCTGGACGATGGCGACACCTGGAGCACCACCCTCGACCCGACCGGCGGCGACCCGGCCGACTGCCGCGTGACGTTCGAGCCGCACCGGGTGCGCTACCGGCGCCAGCGCGGCGACCTGGTGACGCGCGACGAATGGACCGTCGCCGACCGCGACGCGCTCGAGCTGCGGCGCGTGAGCGTCACCAACGACGGCGACCGGCCGCGGCGGTTGGCGCTGGCGAGCTACGCCGAGGTGGTCCTCACGGGCGCGGCCGAGGACGCGCGCCACCCGGCGTTCGCCAAGCTCTTCGTCGAGGCCGAGTCGCGCGACGGCCTGAGCACGCTGCTGTTCCGCCGCCGGCAGCGCGCGCCCCACGAGCGCACCCCGGTGTGGGCGCAGCGGCTGCTGCTCGAGCCGGGATCGCGCGCGACACGAACGGCCTGCACCGACCGTCGCGCGTTCGTCGGCCGCGGCAGCAGCCTGCGGGCGCCGTCGGCGCCGACCCTGGCGCCCGATGGCCCGCCGCCCATGGAGGGCGCCACCCTCGACCCCATCGCCTCCCTAGGGTGCGTCCTCGAGGTGGCCCCGGGCGCCACCGTGCACGCCGTGTTCGTCGGCGCCGCCGGTTGGTCCGGCGAGGCCGTGCTGGCCGCACTGCGGCGCTGCGACACGCCCGCGCGCGCCGAGCGCCTGGTCGAGCGCGCGGCGGCGGCCGCCGCGACGGAGCTCCGCGGTCTCGGCGTCAACTCCGACGAGCTGCCCGCGCTGGCCGACCTGCTGGCGCTGGCGATCGCGCCGCGGGAGGCACTGCGTGCCGGCCTCCGCGAGGCCGGCACGGTGCTGCCGGTGCTGTGGTCGCTGGGCGTCTCGGGCGACCTGCCGATCGTGCTGCTGCGCGTCGCGGACGAGGCGTCGCTGCCCTTCGTCCTGCAGGTACTGCGTGGCCACGCCTGGTGGCGCGGCCGGCAGGTGGGCATCGACCTGCTGCTGCTCGACGAGCTCTCGCGCGGCTACGACACGCCGCTGCGCGACCGGCTCGAGCGCGCGGTGCACGAGGTCGCGCGCCGCGGCCGCACCCAGGGCCCCGGCCGCGCCGTGGTGCTGCCGGTCGAGCGGGTGGGCGGCGACCTGCCGACCCTGCTGGCCGCGGCCGCCGTCGTGCTGGACGCCGACGGCGCGCCGCTGCACGAGCAACTCGCCCGCGCCGCCACGCGCCCCGCGCCGCTGCCGGCGTTCGTGCCGGTGCCGGGGCCGCTGCAGCCCTCCGCGAAGATCGCGTCCCTGGCGCCACCAGAAGCCGAACGAACGGCCTCGCCACCCCGGCGCACGTTCGGCGGCTTCGGCGGCTACGCGGGCGACCTCGTGGACGTGGGCGAGGGCGAGGCGGCCGACGTCGTGCTCCACCTCGACTCCGGGCGACCCACGCCGGCACCCTGGATCAACGTGATCGCCAACGAGCACTTCGGCTTCCTCGTCAGCGAGCGCGGCTCCGGCACCACCTGGGGCCCGAACAGCGGCGAGCGGCGGCTGACGCCCTGGGCCAACGACCCGATCCGCGACCCCGCCGGCGAGGCCCTCTACCTGCGCGACGAGGAGACGGGCGAGGTGTGGTCGCCGACCCCTGCGCCGGCGTCCGCGGCCGACGCCCCGGGCGGGGGCGGGGCCTACCGCGTGCGCCACGGTGCGGGCTTCACCACCTTCACGCACCACGGCCACGGCCTCGAGCAGACGCTGACGCTGTTCGTCGACCCGGACGAGCCCGTCAAGCTCATGACGCTGCGCATGCGCGACCGCTGGGACCGGCCGCGGCGCCTCACCGTCACCGGCTACGTCGAGTGGCTGCTCGGCGTCCTGCGCTCGCGCCAGGCCCCGTTCGTCGTCCCCGACTACGACGCGGACACGGGCACGCTGCTGGCCCGCACCCTGCTCGGGCCGATGGCGGACACCGGCGTCGCCTTCCTGACGTCCAGCCGCCCGCCGCACGGCCTCACCACCGACCGGCGCGAGTTCCTCGGGCCCGACCTCGACCCGGCCGACCCGGCAGGGCTGCGCCGCGTCGGCCTGTCGGGCACCGTGCGACCCGGTGTCGACCCGTGCGCGGCGCTGCAGGTGCACGTCGACCTGGAACCCGGCGGCGAGACCGAGCTGCACTTCGTCCTCGGCCTCGGCGACGATCGCGCGGCGGCCCTGGCGCTGGCGCGCCGCTTCCGCAACCCCGCGGAGGCCACCGCCTCGCTGGCGCGCGTGCGCGAAGGCTGGCGCGAGCGGCTCGGCCGCATCGTGGTGCGCACGCCCGATTCGGCCCTCGACCACGCGCTCAACCGCTGGCTCCCCTACCAGGCGCTCGCCTGCCGCCTGTGGGGCCGCAGCGCGCTGTACCAGTCGAGCGGTGCCTTCGGCTTCCGCGACCAGCTGCAGGACGCCGCCAACCTCGCGCCGCTCGAGCCCGCCCTGTCGCGCGCCCAGCTGCTGCGGGCCGCCGCCCGCCAGTTCGAGGAGGGCGACGTGCTGCACTGGTGGCACCCCGACACCGGCGCCGGCGTGCGGACGCGCTGCTCGGACGACCTGCTGTGGCTGCCGTGGGCCTGCGCCCGTTACCTGGAGCGCACCGGCGACGCGGCCGTGTTGGCGGAGCGGGTGCCGTACCTCCACGCGCCGCCGCTGGCCGCCGGCGAGGTCGAGCGCTTCGACACCTACCGCCCCGGCGACCGCGACGGGACGCTGCTCGACCACTGCCTGCGCGCGCTCGAGCGCGGCGACACGCGCGGCCCCCACGGCCTGCCGCTGATCGGCGGCGGCGACTGGAACGACGGCATGAACCGCCTCGGCCTCGAGGGCCGCGGCGAGAGCGTGTGGCTCGGCTGGTTCCTGTGCACGGTGCTGGAGGACGGGGCGCGGTTGTGCGAGCGGGGGGCGGGTGCGGACGCGGCTGGCGGCGCCAACCGTGATGACGCGCAGGCCGCCGGCGAGCACGCGCACGCCATGGACGGCGCGCTTGCCGCCGGCGGCGCGCGCGCTGCAGACCGCGCGGCCCACTACCGAGCCCGCCGCGCCGAGCTGGCGGCCGCCCTCGAGGCCCACGCCTGGGACGGCGACTGGTACCTGCGCGCCACCGCCGACGACGGCAGCCCCATCGGCAGCCACACCCGCGACGAGGCCCGCATCGACCTCATCGCCCAGGCCTGGTCGGTGCTCTCCGGCGCGGGCGATCGCGACCGCGCCGCGGCCGCCATGGCCTCGGCCCGCGAGCACCTGTGGCGCCGCAACGACCGCCTGCTGCTCCTGCTCACGCCCCCGTTCGACCGCGAGAGGCCCGACCCCGGCTACATCCGCGCCTACCCGCCCGGCGTGCGCGAGAACGGCGGGCAGTACACCCACGGCGCCGTCTGGGGCGCTTGGGCCATGGCCGACCAGGGCGACGGCGACGCCGCCGTCGAGCTGCTCCGGTCACTGTCCGGCGTCACGCGTGCGGCCACCGCAGAGGACGCCGAGCGCTACCGCGTCGAGCCCTACGTCGTCGCCGCCGACGTCTACGGGGCCGAGCCCTTCGTCGGCCGCGGCGGCTGGACCTGGTACACGGGCGCCGCCGGCTGGCTCTACCGCTTCGGCATCGAGCGCGTGCTCGGCCTGCGCCTGCGCGGCGACCGTCTCGAGATCGACCCCTGCATCGCGGCCGACTGGCCGGGGTTCAGCGTGGAGCTGCGGCACGGCACGGCGCGCTACGAGGTCGTGGTCGAGAACCCGGACGGGGTGTGCGGGGGCGTGGCGGCGCTGCGGGTCGACGGCGAGGCGGTGGCGCTTGCGCCGGGCGACGTCGCCGGCCTCGTGCTGCGCGATGACGGTGCCCCGCATCTCGTCGAGGTGCGGTTGGGCGGCGCCGGGCACGGGTGAACGTCAGGCGCGGCGTGCGCGCCGTCGCCCTGGCGTCACGACGACGCGGGCGGCGCTGGCGTGCTCCTTCCAGTCGAACCGGCCGGGGGACGGGTTGCCCGACGGCGGGCTCGCATAGTCCTGGACATTGACGTTGTCGACGTCGCCGAAGAACTGCCAGCCACCGGTCAGCGTGATGGTGATGGTGATGTCGACCATCCCGCCGGTCGGGGCCGAGAACTCGACGGTGCCGACGTCGATGGTCTGTCCGGCGTACAGCGCCACCGTCTTGTCTGGAGCGTACGCGACGTACGTGGCCCAGTCACCCGTGCCGCCCGGGTTGTAGGGCAGCGTGCCGGGCGCGCCGAGTTCGTTCGACGCCCAGGCCGTCTCATCGTTCATGGGCGGCATCCAGTTGCCGAAGTCGTTGTCGGCTTCGTGCTCGCCGGAGAGGAGGGCGAAGGTGTAGCCGGATATCCCGCAGCCACAGTCGCGTGACCGCTCGTCGGCCAGGTCTGGACCCAATCGGGCTCGAGCGCCTCGCAGACGCTGTAGTCACCGGGCAGGAGGCCGCCGAACTCGTAGTAACCGGTGGCGTCCGTCGTCGTGGTCGCCACGAGTCCGGTGACGTCGTAGAGGTTGACCGTCCAGCCCGCGATGCCTGGCTCGCCGGCATCCCAGATCGCGTCTCCGTCGAGGTCGTTCCACTCGTGGCCCGACTTCGATGCGTATTGGCTGTTCACGAAGGTGACCCTGCAACTGCCGCCGGACGGGATGGGATCACACACCACGTCGGTGGGCGTGAGGGCGTACCAACCCTCGGGCACGACCTCGTGCACGTCGTAGGCGTTCGGCGACGCGAGCGGCCCGAGGTCTCGCCAGGTGGTACAGCCGTTGTGGGTCGCGGAGGACGAATCGATGACCTCCCCGATCTTGGTCAGGGCAACCTGCCAGCCAAGCTGACGCACCTGATCATCCGACGTGGCCGGATCGCCGTCCATGTCAGGCCGTAGCTGAAGGACGCCTCGCCCTCGCCGTCGACCAGGACCGCGCCGTCGAGGTTGCCTTCGTCGGCCTGCGCGCAGGCGCCCACGCTTGCCGCCCCTGGTCCACCCGTTACCCTGCGCTCGACGACCCCGCGAGGAGCATGCCCACCCTGCTGCTCGTGCCGCCCGACGTCCGGCCGCCCGCCCTCGCCACGCCGAGGCGCCTCGCGTGGCCACGGCTCTTCACCGGTGTCTTCCCCCTCGCCGTCCGTCAGGAGGACCGCGCATGACCCTCACCCCCGCCCAACGCAGCGACCGCCTGCGGGTGCGCACCGCCGCCCTCGCCGGCTGGCGCGACCGCGCGCACGTCGACCTGGACGCCTGGACCTTCGAGGGGGCGCCGCTCGCCCTCGGCGACCCCTGGCCGCGGCGCGACGGCGTCGTCCGCCTCGCCCACCCCGAGACGACGGTGCCCGCCGGCTGGCCGCTGGCGGAGGCGCGCCTCGAGCTCGACCTCGGCGGCGAGGCCCTCCTGACGCTCGTCTTCCCCGACGGCCACGAGCGTTTCGGCCTCGACCCCTACCACCGGCGCTTCCCGCTGCGCGGCCCGCGCCTCGCCGTCGAGGCCGAGGCGGTCGCGCGCAAGCCGTTCGGCGTGCCGGAGCCCGACCCCAGATTGCGCCGTGCCCGCCTCGTGTGGGAGGACGCCGCCGTCGTCGAGCTGGTCCGGCTGCTCGAGCTGGTGCGCGCGACCGCCGAGGCGCTCGCCGACCACGAGGCCGTGCCACCGCTACTGGCCTGCGCCGAGCGCGCCCTCGCGCGCGTCGACTGGCCGAGCCGCACGCCCGACGTTCTCGCGCGCGCCGCCGCGCGAGGCGCCTTCGAAGCCCTGTGGGCCGCGCCCGGTGGCCTCGACGGCCACCCCCCGGCGCTCGACGACGCCCAGCGCGCAGCCGTGCGCGACGCGCACGCGCGGCTGCACGACGAGCTGCGCGAGCTGCAGGGGCGCTACCCGCCGCAGGGTGCGCTGCTGCTGTCGGGTCACGCCCACCTCGACCTCGCCTGGCTATGGCCGATCGACGAGACCCGCCGCAAGCTGCGTCGCACGACGGCGTCGATGCTCGCGCTGCTGGCGCGCGACCCCGAGTTCACCTTCGACCAGTCGCACGCCCAGTACTACGCCTGGCTGGAGGAGGACGACCCCGAGGCCCTCGCCGCCGTGACCGCGCACGCGGCCGAGGGCCGCTGGGAGCCGATCGGCGGCATGTGGGTCGAGAGCGACACGCTCATGCCGACCGGCGAGTCGCTCGCGCGCCAGCTGCTCTACGGCCAGCGCGACTTCGCGCGCCGCTTCGGCCGCACCCACCGTGTCGGTTGGCTGCCCGACTGCTTCGGCTTCGCACCCGCGCTCCCGCAGCTCTACGCGCAGGCCGGGATCGACGCCTTCTTCACCACCAAGACCAACTGGAACGAGACCAACCGCTTCCCCCACGACCTCTTCTGGTGGGAGGGCCTCGACGGCACCCGCGTCCTGACGCACACGTTCCTCAACGAGCCCGAGGGTTACAACGGCGTCTTCTCGCCCGCCACCGTCCTCGGCGTGTGGCGCCACTACCGCGGCAAGCACGTGCACCCCGAAGGCCTGCTCACGCTCGGCTACGGCGACGGCGGGGGCGGCACCACCGCCGAGATGCTGGAGCGGCGCCGCGCCGCCGAGGTCCTGCCGGTGCTGCCGCGCACCCGCTGGGGGCGCGTGGAGGACTACTTCGACGACGCGCGGAGGAGCGCCGGACGCGCCGACCTCCCCGTGTGGCTGGGCGAGATCTACCTCGAGCTGCACCGCGGCACGCTGACCAGCCAGGGTCGCACGAAGCGTCTGCACCGCCGCGCCGAACGCTCCCTGCTCGCCGCCGAGACCGTCGCCGCGCTCGCGCACCTTCAGGGCGCCCCCGCGCCCGCCTCGCTCGAGCCCCACTGGCGCGAGCTGCTCAAGAACCAGTTCCACGACATCCTGCCGGGCTCGTCGATCGGGGAGGTCTACGCCCGGGCCGAGCGCGAGCTGGCGGACGTGATCGACGCGGCCGAGCGGGTGACCGACGCTGCGCTCGATACCCTGGCCGACCGCGCGTCGGCCGACGGCACGTCGGAAGCGGGCCCCGCCGCCCCGGCCCTCCTCGTCGCCAACCCCGAGCTCCGGCCCCGCCCGTTGCGCGTCCACCTCTCGGCGGACGCCGCCGCGCGCTTCCCCACCGCCCAACCCGTCGAGGACGGCGCGCTCCTGAGCGGCGCCACCACCGTCCCCGGGCTCGCCGTCGCCGTCGTGCGGCCGGGTCCCGCGCCGGCGGGCCTGTCCGTCTCCGAGCGGCACCTCGAGAACGACCTCCTGCGCGTCGAGATCGGCGACGACGGGTCGCTCACCCGCGTGTTCGACAAGCGCGTCGGCCGCGAGGTGCTCGCGGGGCGCGGCAACCAGCTGTGGGCCTACGTCGACCTGCCGCGCGCCTGGGACGCCTGGGACGTCGACGCCGACTACCGCGCTCAGGGCGAGGAGATCGCCGGCCTGGAGGCCGCCGAGGTCGTCGAGCGCGGGCCGCACCGCGTCGCCCTGCGCCTGCGGCGCCGCTACCGCGACAGCACGATCGAGCAGACGCTGCGCCTGTGGGCCGGCTCCGCGCGCCTCGAGTTCGCCACCCGCATCGACTGGCGCGAGCGCCACCTGCTCCTCAAGGCGCGCTTCCCGCTGGCGGTGCGCGCCGAGACCGCCACCTACGAGACCGCCTTCGGCGTCGTGCGCCGCCCCACCCACGCGAACACCTCCTGGGACGCCGCCCGCTTCGAGGTCGCCGGGCACCGCTTCGCCGACCTCGCCGAGCCCGGCTACGGCGTCGCCCTCCTGAACGACGGTCGCTACGGCCACCACGCCCTGCCGAGCGAGCTGGGCCTCAGCCTGCTGCGCTCCCCCGCGCACCCGGACCCGCGCGCCGACGAGGGCGAGCACACGTTCACCTACGCGCTCCTCCCCCATCCGGGCGACTGGCTGACGGGGGGCGTCCTGGCGGAGGCCGAGGACCTCAACCAGCCGCTGCGCGCGCGGGTGCTGACGGGACCGGCCGACGAGGGCGTATGGCGGCCGCTCGGGTTCGGGGATGGCGACGCCGCCGTCGCGCTCGGTGCCCTCAAGCCCGCCGAGGACGGGCCCGGCCTCGTCCTGCGGGTCTACGAGCCGCAGGGCGCGCGCGGGCCGCTGACGTTGCGGCCGCCCGCCGGCTGGCGCGTCGCCGGCGCCGCCGACCTGCTCGAGCGGCCGGTCGACGGGGGCGACCCGGGCGCGATCGGGCCGTTCCAGGTGCGCAGTTGGCGCCTGGAGCCCGAGATCACGTGACGAGTACCGCGCGACGCTCAATCCCGACAACGGCTGGGTGAGCCACCTCCGCTTCGGGTCGCGGGTCGCGCTTGGCGCGTTCTACCTCGAGCACGGCCGCGCGCGGCGCTGAACCCAGCGCATGTCTCTTGCCGCCGCTCGATCGCTTCCAGCCTCCGCAGACCCTCAGGTGCTTCGTCTCGGACGATGCTTCAGCCGGTGTCGTCAGCGATGCCGAGGTATCCGCGGATCAGACGGCTGCTGGCGGCGACGGTCAGCCGCTCACCCTCGGACATCGAACCGTTCCCTCTCGATGGCGGGGCGGAGTTCGGGACGCAGCGCCCGTTCGGTCACGAGGTCGACGGAACGGCCCAACAGGTCCTCGAGGTAGAACTGCACGCCGAAGTAACGCGCCGACGTCGCGGGTCCGTCGAACGCCACCAGCACGTCGACGACGATCACACCCAAGGGGTCGCACGCTTCGTTCTGAGTCCCCTCACGCCGCCGCCGGCGCCCGCACCCGCTGCGCCAGCCGGCCCACCAGCACCACCATCGCCGCGCAGATCGCCGCGCCGATGGCCAACTGCCACCACACGTCGCCGAGCGTGGCGCCGCGCTGCCCGATCTCGACGATGGGGTCGATCAGCCAGTAGGTGGGGAACAGGTAGGCGATCCAGCGCGGCCAGTCGGTGAAGACGTAGAACAGCGCCGGCGCGAACACGACCAAGTTGAGCGACTTGAACAGCGCGAACAGCACCTTGGTGTCGGGCGACAGCACGCCGTACAGCAGGCCGAACAGCGCCGCCATCACCGCGCCGACGCCCAGCGCCAGCAGCAGGCCGACGGCCTGACCGACCAGCGCGCCGTTGAGCGCCAGCGTCACCGTCGCCATCGCGGCGGCCAGCACCCCGCCGAAGAGGCCCTTGGCCCACAGCACCTCGTTCATCGTCATGGGGGAGGCGAGCAGCGCGTCGAGCGTGCGCTTCTCGCGCTCCTCGGTGAAGCTGAAGGAGGTGACGAACACGCCGGCGGCGAACAGCGCCAAAAGCACGGCGAAGGGCACCAGCCGCAGCTCGAGCGGCACGCCCTCGCCGCCCGGCGCGACGACCTCCACGTCGACCAGCGCCCGGCGCCCCTCCACGCCGCGGAGCAGGTCGATCGTGGTCACCGCCAGGATGACGCGGTCGGAGGCCAGGCTCTCGCCGGCGACGTAGAAGGTGAGCGGTGGCCGCTCGCCGGCGCGCAGGGCGGCGTCGAAGCCCGGGGTGAGGACCAGGCCGGCGTCGAGGTCGTGCGCCGCCACGCGACGCTGAAGCTCGTCGGCGTCGGTCACCAGGCTGACCCGCACGCCGCCCTGCTCGAGCGCGGCGGCCGTCAGCTCTGACGACCCCAGGTCGACGATGCCGAGCCGCGGCGGGTTGGCGAACAGGTTGCCGAACACGCCCTGCAGCAGCAGGGTGATGATGACCGGCATCGCGACCGCGTACATCAGCAGCGGCGACCGCGGGCCGAGCGAGAGGTCCTTGCGGACCAGGGCGAGCACGCGCGAGACGTTCATAGCCGCACCAGCTTCCTTCCGAGCACCCACCAGCCGAGGCCGAAGATCGCCGCCGTCCAGGCGGCGGCGGCCACGAGGTGGCCGGACAGCTCGCGGAACCCGAGGCCGTATACGGAGGAGCCGGTCATCGCCTCGATGAGCCCGTAGCTCGGCAGCACCCGGATCCACAGCGCCGCGGTGCCGGGGAAGATCTGGGCGATCGCCGGCACCATCAGCACCAGCAGGAACACCATGCCGTAGAACAGGGTGCCGAGGAAGTCCTTGCCCGCGGCACCCGTCAGCATGCCGATCGCCGCCATGAGCATCGCGCCGAGCAGCGTCGCCAGCAGCAACACGCCCCAGCCGGGCCCGAACGCGCGGGTGACGAGCAGGACCAGCAGCGCCTGGCTGAACGCCAGCAGCGTGCCCACGATGCCCTTCGCCAGCAGCACGTCGACGGTGCGCGCCGGGGTCGCCAGCAGCGCGGTGGCCGTGCGCTGCGACACCTCGATGGCGACCAGGCCGGCGAGCGCCAGCGACTCGGTGAGCAGCACCATGAAGGCGAGCATGGGGCGCATGCGCTCGCGCAGCGGGATCTGCTCGCCGGCGCGGTCGGTGCCGAGCACGACGAACTCGTCGGCGTCCCAGGCGACGGGCAGCGGCGCGCCGGCCGCGGTGGCGGCCACCTCGCGCACGGCGGTGGTCATCGCGCCGCGCACCTCGGGCGGGACGGACGCGTCGACGTAGACGCGGGCGGTGGCGGGCTGGCCGAGGCGCGCGCGCAGCAGCAGGTCGAGCGGCAGCGACACACCGATCATCGGGCGCGCCTCGCCCTCCGGCCCGTCGCCCGCGACGGCGGCCGCCATGGCGGCCTCGTCCTCGAACGGCAGCACCGTCAGTGCGACCTCGTCGTCGCCGACGCCCATCGCCAGCCGCAGCGCGGCGGCCATCGCG
Source organism: Trueperaceae bacterium (assembly GCA_011389865.1). GTDB lineage: Bacteria > Deinococcota > Deinococci > Deinococcales > Trueperaceae > JAABTL01. The sequence continues at coordinate 1,462 of JAABTL010000048.1, read as the reverse complement.
GGCGGGTGGACGCCGACGACCAGCGTCTCGTCGACCCTAGGCGGCATCAGGTAGAAGACCCCCACGATGAAGACGAGCGCCACCGGCGTCAGGACCATCCACAGCTTGTCGCGCGAGAAGGTCACCAGGTCCTTCGCGACGATGGCCCACACGATGCCGGCGCGCGACACCGCGCGGGTGGGGGCGCCGCGCGCGAAGAACTCGCGGGTGCGGCGGGTGCTCATGCCAGCCCCCGGCCCGTCATGCCGATGAAGACCTCCTCCAGCGTCGCCTCGGAGGTGTGGATCGTGATGACGTCGCCGCTCGCCATCAGCTCGGCGATCCGCGCGCCGGACGCCTCGCCGTCGAGCTCGACGGACTCCTCGCGCACCCCATCCTCGTCGCGCAGGCGCACCTTCACGGAGCGCGTGCCGTGCGCGAGCTTGAGGTTCTCGGGGGTGTCGAGCGCGTAGATCTCGCCTTCGTTGATGAACGCCACCCGGTGCGACAGCTCGTCGGCCTCGTGCATGTCGTGGGTCGTGAGCAGGACGGCGTTGCCCGCCTCGACGCGGGCCCGGATGACGTCGCGCACCGACTGCGCCGACACCGGGTCGAGACCGTCGGTGGGCTCGTCGAGCAGCAGGACGTCGGGGTCGTGCACGAGCGCGCGGGCGATCATCAGCCGCTGGCGCATGCCCTTGGAGTAGCCGGCGACCATGTCGCGCGCGCGCGCCTCCAGGCCGACCTGCGCCAGCAGGGCGCGCACGTCCGGGTGCGGCACGCCGTAGAGGCGCGCGAAGAAGCGCAGGTTCTCCTCGCCGGTCATGCTCGGGTAGAGGTTCTTCTCCTCGAAGCTGACGCCCACCCTGCCCATCACCTGGGAGCGCTCACGGCCGACGTCGCGCCCGAACAGCCGGACGCTGCCGGCCGACGGCCGCAGCTGGCCGGTGAGCATGCGGATGGTGGTGGACTTCCCGGCGCCGTTCGGCCCCAGGAATCCGAGCACCTCGCCGGGCGCCACCTCGAAGGAGATGCCCTTGAGCACCTCGCGCTCCCCGTAGGAGAAGCGGGCACCCTCGACGCTGATCGCGCTTGCGGCCATGTGGACCTCCGTCGGCTCCAGGGTTCAGCCATGCGCACTCGGCTGAACGCACGTTCATATGATTGAACGCGCGTTCAGCCGGTGTCAAGGGGCGTGGGCGGGCGGAACGGGCGCCTGGTGCCCGCTCCCGGCGGCGATCGACCCCTCGCCGGCCGTCAGCGGCGTCAACCCCACACTCCCGCAGCGTGGAGGCGTGGCCACGCTCGTCCGTGGGCCCACGGCGGCCGCGCAGACGCCCGCAGAGGTGCGCGGCGCCGCCACGATGGTGTGGCGGTGTTCCACGCGTAGAGAGCGGGAGGGTGGCCGTCCCGCCGAGTACGATCTTCGCAACGGGCCGGGTACGATCTTCGCAACTATTTGGGTACGATCTTCGCAACGAAT
>JAABTL010000047.1 GCA_011389865.1 Trueperaceae bacterium | reverse complement strand
ACGATGAGGTCCGCGCCCGCCTCGGCCATGGCGCGGAGACCGGCGGCCGACGTCTCGGGCGTGCCCTCGAACTCGAGCAGGTCGATTTCGAGGCCCCGTTCTGCCTCGAGGTCGGCGATCGCGCGCTCCATGCCGCGGAAGGTGCCCTCGTTGAACGAGCCGTCGAACTTGCCGCCCGCATCGAAGTTCAGGCCGAAGACGAAGTCCTGGGCGGACGCGAACGTCAGGGCCGCGGCCGCGATCAGGGTCAGAAAAATGCGCATGGTGCCTCCTCGTGGGTTGACGATCCGTCGGACCTCTCGTCCAGGGGACCTCGGCGCCCAGGATACCACCGCGGCGCGCCCCGGCGGACGCGGCTTCGGTCCTGCGTGGGGGGTCGATGAAGACCGACGCGGTCGGTTCTCAGACGAGAGGCGGCGTTCTCAGACGAGCGCAGGCGTTCTCAGACGAGAGCCGGCGTTCTCAGACGAGAGCCGGCGTTCTCTGGGGAGAGCCGCCGTGCCAAGAACTAGAAGAGGATCTTCGTCCAGTCGCACTCGTCGAGCGGCCGGAACACGTCGGCGTGCTCCAGGAGCACGCCCGCCGACTGGTTCTTGAACATCGCCACCTCGACGTGCTTGCCGAGCCGCTTGATCGCCTCGACCAGCTCGACGTAGTCGCCGTCTCCCGAGACCAGCAGGCAGGCGTCGTAGGCGTTCTGGTGGGCGAGCGACAGCGCCTCGACGGCGATCGCCACGTCGATGCCCTTCTCGACGAGGGCGCCGTCGGGGCGGCGGTGCAGGCGCCCGAGCCGGACCGTCACGTACGGGATGCGACGCAGCGACTCGAAGAAGCGCTGCTGCCCATCGCGCAGGTCCTCGTCGTAGTCGTCGGTCAGCGGCGCGTTGAAGTAGTAGCAGCGCACCAGCTCGCGCTCGCGGCCGAGTTGGCGCATGAGCTCGGACAGGTTGACCCGGGTGCTGCGCAGGTTCTCGCGCATGCCGTTGTAGAGGTTGCTGCCGTCGATGAAGATCGCGACCCGTTCACGCACGTCGGTACCTCGGTCCCAAGAAGATAGGGTACCGCTCGGCCGACGGCCGAGCGGCCTTCCGCCCGGAGTCTACCGCAGGCGCCGCGGCGCCCACGCCGCCGCGCGCGCGTCCGCGCCGCGCCGACGCGGCGGCGCGCGCGGTAGCCTGGGTCATGCCACCGCTGACCCGCGTCCCCTCGTTCGACCTCGACCACACCGCCGTCCGAGCCCCGTACGTCCGCGCGGCGGGCCGCTACCAGGGTGAGCACGGCGACGTGGTCACCAAGTTCGACCTGCGTCTCGTCCAGCCGAACGTCCAGGAGATCCCGACGGCGCCGCTGCACACGATCGAGCATCTGCTGGCCGGCTACCTACGCGACGCCCTGCCGGGCGCCACGCTGGTCGACGCTTCTCCCATGGGATGCCGCACGGGCTTCTACCTCACCTTCCTCGACGAGCCCGGCGAGGAGACGGTCCGCGCGGCCGCCGAGCGCGCGCTTGCCGACATCCGCGACCACGAGGGCGCGATCCCCGGCTGCAGCCCCGAGCGCTGCGGCAACTGGCGCGATCACTCGCTGCCGGGCGCCCAGGCGTGGGCCGCGGAGGTGTTGGGCAAGGGACTGATCGTGCAGGAGACGGTGCTCCTGGTCGACGCGCCGACGCGCTGAGGCGATCGCCGGCGTCGTCACGCCGGGGCTGCCGCCGACCGCTCGCCGCGCCGGCGAACACGTTCTCATCGACCGCTATGGCACCCTTGTCTCATGGAACGCAAACCCCTGATCCTCATCGTCGAAGACGAGAAGGAGATCGCGAAGTTCGTCGATCTCGAGTTGCAGGCCGAGAGCTACGAGACGGTCGTGACCTACGACGGCGTCACCGGCCTCTCGAAGTTCCGCGAGCTCAACCCGGACCTGGTGGTGCTGGACCTCATGCTGCCGGTGCTCGACGGCCTCGAGGTCGCGCGGCGCATCCGCAAGACGAGCAACACGCCGATCATCATCCTCACGGCCAAGGACTCGGTGGACGACAAGGTGACCGGCCTCGACTCCGGCGCCGACGACTACCTGGTGAAGCCGTTCTCGATCGAGGAGCTGCTCGCCCGCGTGCGCGCCCACCTGCGGCGGGTCAACCCGGCCGTGACCGGCGAGGTCCGCGTCGCGGACCTGGTGATGAACCTCGACGGCCGCGAGGTGTTCCGCGACGGGCGGCGCATCGAGCTCTCCGCCAAGGAGTTCGAGCTGCTCGAGCTCTTCGCGCGGAACCCGGGCAAGGTCTTCAACCGCTTCGAGATCGAGGAGAAGGTGTGGCCCGAGTACACCGGCGGAAGCAACGTCGTCGACGTGTACGTCGGCTACCTGCGGCGGAAGCTCGAGGGCGAGGGCGAGCGGCGCCTGATCCACACCGTGCGCGGCGTGGGGTACGTGCTGCGCGAGGAGTGAGGAAGCCGGTGGGCGGCGCCCCGTGGCGCGCGTCGGCGGTCGGTCGGCGATGACCCTGCGTCTGCGTCTCGCGATCTTCACCAGCGCGTTCATCGCCGTCATCCTGTCGGCGGTGGCGGTGTCGGTGTACCTGCTGACCGAGCGCTCGCTCGACACCGCGGTCGAGGAGCGGGCGCAGCAGGCGCTGACGGACCTCTCCGAGGGGGCGATCGCCACCGGCCTGCAGCGCCTCCCGGGCGACGCGTATTATCAAATCGTGTTGGTGGCCACGGCGCCGGAGGTGCCCACCGACGTCGCCGGCATCCGCAACGGCGTCAACTACACCCAGCCCACGTCCGTCCGCGCGAACCCCACCGACGACAGGCTGCTCGCGCTGCTGCCCGACCGCGTCCTCGAGGACCTGATCCGCGGCGACGACCTGGCGGCGCACGTCACGCTCGCCAACCAGGAGCGCCTGCGGGTCCTCGGCACGCTGGGGACCGTCGCGTTCCCCAACCAGCAGGTCGCGCTCACCGCGGTCATCCTCGTCGGCCTGCCGACCTCGAACGTGCAGCGGACGCTCGAGCAGCTCGCGCGCGACCTCGGCCTGACCGTCCTGCTCGCGTTCGCCGCGTTCGCCTTCGGCGTCTGGTGGCTCGCGCGGCAGGTGCTGTCGCCGGTCCAGCGGGTCACGCAGGCGGCCTCCCGCGTCTCCGGGCAGGACCTGTCGCGGCGGGTCCCGGTGCCGGCCACCGACGACGAGCTGCGGGCGCTCGCCGTGTCGATCAACCACATGCTCGATCGGCTGCAGGAGTCCTTCGAGACGCAGCGTCGCTTCACGGCCGACGCCAGTCACGAGCTGCGAACGCCGGTCACGGCGATCGTGGGCCACGCCCAGTACCTGCTGCGGCGCACCCACCCCAGCGTCGAGCAGGTCGACTCGCTCGGCGTCATCCAGCGCGAGGGCGAGCGCATGGCGAAGCTCGTGCACGACCTCCTCGAGCTCGCCCGCGCGGACGCCGGGTTCCAGGTCCAGCGCGAGCCGATGAACCTCCTCGAGGTGCTCGAGGCCGTGCGCGACGACCTCGCGCCGCTGTCGGCGCCGGCGCGTATCACGGTCGACTGCAGCCAGCCGCTGCTCGAGGTCGAGGGCGACCCCGCCCGACTGAAGCAGGTGGTCCTCAACCTCGTGCAGAACGCCCTCGACGCCGGGGCGCGGCACGTCCAACTGCACTTGGAGCGCGAGGGGCGCGACGTGCGCCTCGAGGTCCTGGACGACGGCGCGGGTATCCCCGCCGAGGCCTTGCCGCACCTGTTCGAGCGCTTCTACCGGGTGGACGGCGCGCGCTCCACGCGCGGCAACGGGTCGGGCCTCGGCCTGGCGATCGTGCGCTGGATCGTCCAGCAGCACGGTGGCACCGTCGACGTTCGCTCGCGGGTGGGGGAGGGCACGGTCTTCACGGTCGTGCTGCCGGCACACGTGCCGAGCGGGCGTGACTGAGGTCCGTCAACCGGCGCGCAGGTAGCGAACGCCCGCGCCCGGGACGACCCGGCCGATCGCGTGCAGGGGCTCGGGGCAGGCCGCCCGGGCACCGCCGACGTCGGCGGGTCGCACGACGACGATCATGCCGATTCCCAGGTTGAACACGCTGCGCATCTCGCCTTCGGCGATCTCGCCGAGCGATTGCAGGCGGTCGAAGACGACGGGCCGCGGCCACGACCCTTCCTCGATCTCGGCCCCCAGGCCATGCGGCAGCACCCGCGGCAGGTTGCCCGGGATCCCGCCACCGGTCACGTGGGCCAGCGCCCGCACCAGGCCGGCGTCGAGGAGCGGTCGCAGCGGCGCCGAGAACGAGCGGTGGGGCGCCAGCAGCGCGTCGCCCAACGTCGGCCCCGAGGGGTCGTCAGGATCGACGGGTTCCCGCTCGTGGCCGCTCGCGACCGAGCGCGCGAGCGAGAAGCCATTGGTCTGCAGGCCACCGGACTCGAGTCCCAGGAGGACGTCGCCGCCCTGCACCTGGCTGCCGTCGATGACGGCGCCGCGGCCGACGATGCCGACGATCGTGCCGACGACGTCGATCTCGCCCGGGGCGTACACGCCCGGCATCTCGGCCGTCTCCCCGCCGATCAGCGCGACGCCCGCCTCGCGGCACGCGTCGGCGATACCGCCCACGACCTCCGCGATCACGCCCGCGTCGAGGCGCGCGCTGGCGACGTAGTCGAGGAAGAACAGTGGCCTGGCCCCCTGGACGAGGATGTCGTTGACGCAGTGGTTCACGAGATCGCTGCCCAGACCCCGGACGCGGCCGAGCGCCACGGCCAGCCGTGTCTTGGTCCCGACGCCGTCGGTCGACGCGACCAGGACCGGGTCGGGGACGTCGCGCGGCAGCGAGAAGAGCCCGCCGAACGAGCCCAGGCCCCGCAACACCCCCGGCGTGTAGGTCGACTCGACGTCGGCCCGGATGCGCTCCAGAGCGTCGTCCGCGGCCGTGAGGTCGACGCCGGCGGCGGCGTAGGCCGACGGTGGTGTGCTCGGGTCCAGATCCGCCATCGCCGACGACGATACCAGAGGCGTCCCCGTAGACTGATCCGTGCCCGAGGTCCTCCACGTCTGGCTGCCGGTGCCCGTTCCCGGGCTCGACTACCTGCCTCCACACGGCCCTCTGCCGCTGGCTACGGCCGCTGGTGCGCCGGGTGCCGGAGGGGAGGGGGACTGGGCGTCCGTGGTGCCCGAGACGGCCGCCGAGGGCGTCGGACGGCGGGTGGCGGTGCCGTGGCAGGGCGGCCTGCGGGTCGGCTGGGTCGCTGCGGTCCGGCGGGCGAGCGCCGCCGAGGCGCTCGACCTGCGGCCGGCGATCGCCTGGATCGCCGGCGGCCCGTCGCTCGGGGCCGCCGTCCGCGCGATGGTCTCCGCGCAGGCCGCCCGCTGCGCGGTGCCGATCGGGGTCAGCGTCGCGTCCTTCGGCGCCACAGGCCTCAAGGGCCCGTGGCGCCACCTCCTCCGCAGGGACCCGGGCGCCCCGGTGGGCCTGCTCGGTGCCGACGGCCAGCGCCTCGCGGACGACGGCTGGCACGACGCAGCGGCCTTCGACGCCGAGCTACTCGACACCTGGCGCCGGCACGGGCTGCTCCACGAGCGCGTCGAGGAGGACCAGGTCAGCGACCGGCGCCTGGTCGCGCTCCGCCCGGCCGACGACACGTTGGCGGGCGCCGCGCGCGAGGCGCAGCGTCGGGCGCTCGCGTGGCTCGTCGACCAGGGCCCGTGCGAGAGCGCGGCGGCGTTGGCCCGCGACGCCGCCGTGCCGCCCGGGGCAGCCCGGGCGCTGGTCGCCAAGGGCTTCGCCGGCTACCTCGAGGTGACCCGGCCCCCCGCGAGCGTGCCCTGGGTGACGGCCGCTCCCTTCGACGCCGATGCGCCGACGGGCATCGGCGCGGCGACCGGTTCCGCCGGCCGCCGGGCGGACGACGACGCCGTTGCCACTGGGCTCCTGATCTCCGGCGGTGACGCGCGCGCCCGCTGGGGGGCCACGCTCCCGTGGCTCGTGGACGCCGTCGCCACCGGGCACCAGGCGCTCCTACTCGTTCCCGAGCACGGCCAGGCCGAGACGCTGTCGCGCGCCGCCGCCCAGGCGGTGCCGACCCTGCGCTGGGGGGCCGATCTCGCGGACGACCAGCGGTCGGCGGTCGCGGGCGAGCTCGCCGCCGGGACGGCGGCGCTCGTCGTGGGGACCTACCCGGCGCTCGCGCTCGACCTGCCCGGACTGGTGCGGGTAGCCGTGTGGGACGCGGCCAGCGGCAGCCACAAGCAGCTCGCCGGCGCCCGCAGCGTCGGCCGGCGCGACGCGCTCGAGCTCGCCCGCGCCGCGGGCGCGGCCTGGGCCCTCGTCGACCCGCTCGCGACCGCCGAACTGCGGGCCGCCGGGGCCGGCCGTGAGTTGATGCTCCCGCGACCGAAGCCGCGTGCCGCCCTGCTCGACCTGCGCCACGAGCGTGGGTGGCCGCTCTGCGCGCCGCTCGTCCGGCTGCTGAGGCAGGTGGCCGAGCGAGGCCGACAGGCGTTGCTGGTCGTGCCGCGGCGCGGCTATGCCGCGGCCCTCGGCTGCCGCTCCTGCGGCGAGGTCGTCATGTGTCCCCACTGCGACCTCCCGCTCCGTTGGCACGCGCGCGTCGAGCGGCTGCGGTGCCACCGTTGCGGCGTCGAGGCCGCCGCGCCCGACGTCTGCCCCGCGTGCGGTGCCCCGGACCTCGCCCCCCGACCGGGGGCCGGGACCGAGTGGGTCGCCGAGGCAGTGCAGGGCGTGGTGCCCACGCTGAGCGTGCTGCGCTGGGACCGCGATCAGCGCGACGACCCGGCCCCGCTCTTGGCCGGCGAACCCGGCGTGATGGTGGGCACCACGGCTGCGCTGCGGCTCCCGCCGCTGCCCGACCTCGCGCTCGTCGCGCTCACGGCGGGCGACGCGCTGCACGACCACGAGGACGTCAGGGCGGAGGAGGGCTCGCTGCGGACGCTGCTCTCGCTGCCGGACCTCGCCTCGTCTGGGCGGCGACCCCTGCTGGTGGCCCAGGTCCACCGTCCCGAGCACGAGGTCTGGCGCACCTGGCTCGCCGACGACCTCGATGCCGCCGTCCGCGCCTTCATCGACCGCGTGATGGCGCGCCGCCGGGCGCTCGGCTACCCACCGGCGCGCCACTGGGCGCGCGTCCAGCTCACCCATCGCGATCGCGCCACGGCCGCGTCCGCCGCGCACGCCCTGGCCGGCCGCCTCACCGCCGCCGGTCTGCCCGAGGACGACGTCCTGGGTCCCGCCCCCGCCCCGCTGGCTCGGGCCCGCGGGCGGTTCGCCTTCCACGTGCTCGTCCGTGCCGACGACGAGGCGACGCTGGCCGCGCGGCTCGCGCACGTCGATTCGCGGCCCGGCGGTGGGGTGCAGGTGCAGGTCGACGTCGACCCTTACGACATCGAGACCTGGCTCGATTGAAGGTGTTGGCGCCCGCGACCGCGCGGAAGCGCGGACGCGGGCGCCAACACACCGTCGCCCGCCCCGCGAAGCTCATCGGTGGGGCACGTATCATGGCCGCGATGCTGACGAACCGCCGCGCACGCCACGACTACGACGTCCTCGACACCTTCGAGGCCGGACTGGTGCTCACCGGCAGCGAGGTCAAGTCGCTGCGGGCAGGCGGCGGTTCGATCGCCGAGGCGTACGCGCGCGTCGCCGGCGACGAGGTGTGGCTCGAGGGCGCGAACCTGCCGACGTACGCGCAGGCCTCCTACAACAACCACGAACCCCTCCGGCGGCGCAAACTGCTCCTCCACCGGCGCGAGATCGCCGAACTGCGCAAGGGTCTCGAACGGCGCGGCCTGACGGTCGTCCCGCTGAAGCTCTACTTCGACGAGCGCGGTCGCGCCAAGCTCCTCATCGCCCTCGCTCGGGGCCGCAAGAGGCACGACAAGCGCGCGGCCAGCGCCGAGCGCGACGCGCGCCGCGAGATGGATCGGGTGCTGAAGGGCGAGTCCAGATGATCCGCCTCGGCACGCTGGTGGTCGCCGTCGGACTCATCGCCGCCGCTGCGGCGCAACCGCAGCTGCTCGTCAACGGGGTCGACGTGCCCGGGGCGACCACCGCGCTGGTCTCCGACGTGACCTACGCCCCCGCCGCCGACTTCGCGCGCGCGTTGGGTGCGGACGTGGACGTCGACCTCGCGGGCGGTCGCGTGACGCTGACGCTCGGCGCGGCGATCGTCCAGCTCGCGCTGGTGACGGAGACGGGGCGGGTGGAGGTGCCCCGGCCCGCGGTCGTGCGCGACGGCCGGGCGCGCCCGGGGCCCGCGGCGCTGTGGACGGGCGGCGAGGCGTTCCTGCCGGTGAAGGCCGTGGGCGAGGCCCTCGGGGGCCGGGTGGCCTTCCTCACCGAGTCGGCCTCGGTCGCGGTGGTGTTGCCGCGCCCCGGTCTGAGCATGCGGTTGGAGGGCTTCGGCGTCAGCGAGAGGCTGGTGTTCGCGCTCGACGCACCGGGGCGTTACGTCACCTTTCATCACCCCGAGACCGGCGTCCTCGAGCTGCGCTTCGAGCGCGCCGACCCGCTGGTGACCCCGGCGCTCGAGGGCCGATCGTTCGTCCGCGCGGCCGTCGAGCGCGTCCGAGGCAGCAGCGAGGCCCGCGTGCAGCTCGCGCCCGGTGTCGAGCCACGCGTGTGGAGCGTTCCTGCCGGCGTCGGGATGGAGGTGGTGGTCGCGTTCGGCGCGAGCGGGGCGGGGCAGGAGCCGATCGCGACCGTGTCCCGCACGCGTTGGGTCCTCGACGCGGGCCACGTGTCCGAGGGCGGCGCGGGCGCGTTGCCCGCGGACGTCGAGGGCGAACTGACGCGGGCCTTCGTCGATCTGCTCGCGGTCGAACTGGCCCAGGCGGGCATCGACGTCGAGCGCACGCGCACCGGCCCCGCACCCGTGCCGCTGGGCGATCGGACGGCCATGGGTGTCGGCGCGGACGCGATGGTCACGATCCACCTCGGGGACCTGCCCCGCCGGCAGGCGCGCCTCTACGTCCTGGACGACACCGACGCGGCGGAGACCCTCGATCGTGCGATTCGCTGGAACGCCGAGTCGGCGCTCGATCGCGCCGACACGGACGCGCTCCGTCGCTCCGTACTGCTGCGCCTCGTGACCGACCTCGCGGTCGGTCGCGACTGGGGCGCGGAGTTCACGCGTTCGCTCGGCGCGGCCGGTTGGACGGTCGAGGGCCCGGTCGGTGCGCCGCTCGCGGTGCTCGCCGGCGCGGCCGGGCGCGGCCTGTTCGTCGAGATGTCGGCCGACGACCTGCGCGATCCCAGCGCGGTGGGTGAGTTCGCGCGCGCCCTGGTGAGCGCCTGGAGCGCGCTGGGCGGTCGCTGATGCGCCGTCCACGAAAGTCGCCGGCGACGGTCTCGAAGCGAGACCCGGGTGGGCCGGGCTGGGCCGCCCCGCAGTTGCTGATCGCGGCCTTCGTTCTTCTCCTCGCCGTGGCCTTCGCCGTGACGGGCGGGGCTCCGCGGGTGGAGCCGCCGCCGCCCGTGGTCGGGGGAGACGCCCCCCGGCCGCCGGTCGAGGTCGAGGTCCGCTTCGTGGTCGTGGACGCACGCGGGCTCGAACGACCGGGATTCGCCGACGTCGCGTTGGCGGGCGCGGACGACCCGAGCGCCCGCCTGACGGCCGCCCTCGGCGCGCTCCGCGACGACCTCCTGGCCAGCGGCGTGTGGCCGGCCGACGCGGACGCGGCGACCGGCTTCGTCATCGAGCTCGATCGCAGGCGGCTCGCCGTGGTGGACGTTCCCGCGGCGCCGGCGGGCCTGCGGATCGACGTCGACGACGAGCTGGCGGTCATGCGCTCGCTGGTGGCGACCGCGCGGGCGGCCGTGACGGCCGATGAAGTGAGGATCACGGTGGCGGGCGAGGAACGCCCGTCGCTGTGGGGCAAGGTCGCACCGCCGCCCGGCTGACCCGACCCACGGCCGCGCCACGCCGGTGCCAGCGCCATCTTCAGGGGAACATGCGCGTGAGCATGCGCGGGAAGGGGATGACCTCCCGCAGGTGGTTCACGCCGGTGATCCAGGCGAGCGTGCGCTCGAGGCCGATGCCGAAGCCGGAGTGTGGCACGCTGCCGAAGCGACGCAGGTCGAGGTACCAGGAGAACGCCTCCTCGGGGAGACCGTGCTCCGCGATGCGCTGGCGCAGCAGGTCGAGGTCGTGGATGCGTTGCGATCCACCGATCAACTCGCCGTACCCCTCGGGCGCGATGACGTCGTTGCACAGCACCCGGCTCGGGTCCCCGGGCACCGGCTCCATGTAGAACGCCTTGACCGAGGTCGGGTAGCGCTCGATCACCACGGGCCGGTCGAACGCCTCGCCCAGGATGGTCTCGTGCGGCGCGCCGAAGTCGTCACCCCACGCGAGCGGGCTGCCGGCCTCCGCCAAGATCTCCAGCGCCCGGTCGTAGGTGATCACCGGATACCCGCCCGCCGCGGCGGGCTGGAGCTTGGCGACGTCTCGCTCGAGCATCTCCAGCTCACGCCCCCGCCGCTCGAGCACCCTGGTCACGAGGTACGACAGCAGGTCGACCTGCAGCCGCACGTTGCCCTCGTGCTCGAGGTAGGCGACCTCGGGCTCGACCATCCAGAACTCCAGCAGGTGGCGCCGGGTCTTGCTCTTCTCGGCCCGGAACGTCGGCCCCATCGTGTAGACGGCGCCGAGCGCCATCGCCCCCGCCTCGGCGTACAGCTGGCCGGACTGCGACAGGTACGCCTTGCCCTCGTCGAACAGGTCGATCTCGAACAGGTTGGTGGTCCCCTCGACGGCGGTGGGCATGAAGAACGGCGCATCGAAGCGGACGAAACCGCGATCCGCGAGGAAGTCGTGCACGCCCCGCTCCAGCTCGTCCCGCACCCGGAGGATGGCCCACGGCGCGCGGTGACGCAGGTGCAGGTGACGGTGGTCCGCGAGGAAGTCGACACCGTGTTCCTTGGGGGTGATCGGGTAGTCGCTGGACGCGTGGACGACCTCGATCGCGCGGGTGGCGAGCTCCACGCCGCTCGGCGCGCGCGGATCCGCGCGGACGACCCCGCTGAGGCGCAGCGCGCTCTCCTGGCCCAGCGTACGGGCGGTCCCGAAGGTGGCCTCGTCGACGTCCTGCTTCGACACCACCGCCTGCACGAAGCCGCTGCCGTCACGCAGCTGTAGGAACGCGATCTTGCCCGACGAGCGGCTGCCGGTCAACCAACCGGCCACCGTCACCTCGGCGCCCACGGCGGACGGCAGGTCTTGGATGCGGGTGATGCCCATGAGCGAGAGCGTACCGCGGCTCAGGCGGGCGGGCGGAGGGTCGCCGCGAGCTCCAGCGCCTCGATCACGCCGTCCTCCTCGACGTCGCCCACCACGTGCCCGAAGCGCGACTTCAGCCCCGGCTCGGCGTTGCCCATGACGACGGGGAAGCCGACCTGCTCCAGCATCGGCAGGTCGCCCGCGGTGTCGCCGACCGCCATCGCGTGCGTCAGCGGGATCTTGAGGTGCGCCGCCAGGTCCTGCACGGCGCTGCCCTTCGACACGCCGGCCCGCGTCATGCTGATGAACAGCGTGTCGCGCTGCGCGGGCGAGGTCGCCCGGCTGACGGTGACGCCATCGAGCCGCAGCGCCATCGCGGTCGGCTCCTGTTCCGTCGTCACCACCCACTGGGCGCGGATCACCGGTTCGCTCTCCACGACCTCCGACAGGTCGCGCACCAGCGGCTGGACGCCGATCATCCGGCCGTGCGTCTCGCTCATCTGCGTCTTGCGCTCGACGTAGAGGTGGTGCGGGGTGTAGACCTCGAGCACCAGGTTGTTCTCGCGCGCGTGGCGGACGAGCTGCAACGCCATCGCCTCGCGCAGCGACGACGCCTTGAGCGTCTCGCCGTCCGCGAACGCGAGGTGCGCGCCGGACTGGAACACGTGCGGGTTGTTCGGACCGACCCGTTTCACCACCCGCTGCGCCACGCCCAGGTTGGGCCGCCCGGTGCAGACCACCAGCTTGATGCCGTCCTCGCGCGCGCGCTCGACGGCCGTCCACACCGCCTGCGTGACCTGGCCGCTCTGGCCGATCATCGTGCCGTCCAGGTCCAGGATGACGAGGGGGATCATGTGTCTCCTTCGCCGGCTTCGCCGGCGAAGGAGACCCGGCGAACGCCGGAGGCGTTCGGTCCTTCACCGGGCGTTGGGTCGGCGCCGGAGACCCGGCGAACGCCGGAGGCGTTCGGTCCTTCACCGGGCGTTGGGTCGGCGGCGGAGGCACCGGGGCGGAGCACCGTCAGGCCGAGCTCCTCGAGCTGGCCCGGCTCGGCCGCGGCCGGGGCGTCGGTGAGCGGATCGAAGCCGCGCTGGTTCTTGGGGAACGCGATGACGTCGCGCAGGCTGCGCGCGCCGGCGAGCAGCATGACGAGCCGGTCGAGGCCCCAGGCGATGCCACCATGGGGCGGCGTGCCGTACCCCAGCGCGTCGAGGAAGAAGCCGAAGCGCCGGCGTGCCTCCTCGGCGGTGAAGCCGAGGGCAGCGAACATCCGATGCTGCACGTCCTCGCGGTGGATACGCAGCGAGCCGCCGCCGATCTCACTGCCGTTGAGCACCAGGTCGTAGGCCCAAGCCCGCACGCGCCCGGGGTCGCTCTCCAGCCAGGCGAGGTCCTCGTCCCGAGGGCGCGTGAACGGGTGGTGCATGTACGTCCAGGCGCCGGTGTCCGGGTCCTGCTCGAGCAGCGGGAAGTCGACGACCCACAGGAAGGCCAGTGCGTCCGCATCGAAGGGCACGTCGAGCGCGTCGCGCAGATGCAGGCGAACCGCGCCCAGCGCGGTGCATGCCGTGGCCCAGCGATCGGCGACCAGGAGCCACAGGTCCCCCACGTCGGGCGTGGCCGCGAGCAGGCGCGCCTGCTCGTCGGGGGAGAGCGCCTTGGCCAAGGGGCCGCTGAAGCCGTCCTCCGACCGCCGCAGCCAGGCGAGACCGGCGGCGCCGTGGCGCTTCGCGATCCCCTCGAGACCCTCGATCGCCTTGCGGCTGAGGACGGTGGCGAGCTCGGCCGGCACGCGAAGCCCGCGGACGGCGCCCCCGCCTTCCAGCGCGGACCGGAACGCGCGCACCTCCGTCGCTGCGAAGAGCTCGTCGAGGTCGCTGAGCTCGAGCCCGAAGCGCACGTCCGGCTTGTCGGACCCGAAGCGGTCGAGCGCCTCCCGGTAGCCGAGGCGAGCGAAGGGCGTCGCCACGCCGCGGCCGGTGGCGCCTTGCACGACGGCGGCCATCAGCCCCTCGTTCAGGGCGAGGACGTCGTCCTGCTCGACGAAGGCCATCTCGATGTCGAGCTGCGTGAAGTCGGGCTGGCGATCCGCCCGCAGGTCCTCGTCGCGGAAGCAGCGGGCGACCTGGAAGTAACGGTCGACGCCCCCCATCATCAGCATCTGCTTGAAGAGCTGGGGTGACTGGGGCAGCGCGTACACGTGGCCCGGCTGCCCGCGTGCCGGCACGACGTAGTCGCGTGCGCCCTCGGGCGTGCTGCGCGTGAGCAGCGGCGTCTCGACCTGGACGAAGCCGTGCTCGTCGAGGTAGCGCCAGATCTCTCGGATAACGGCGTGTCGCACCAACAACGGCGCCATCGCGTCGGGCCGCCGCAGATCGAGGTAGCGGTGCCGCAGGCGCAGGTCCTCGTTGACCGCCCCCGCCTTGCCGGCGGCGTCGTCCAGCGGGAAAGGCGGGGTCCTGGCCTCGGACAGCACCGCCACGCGGCCGGCCACGACCTCGACGTCGCCCGTCGCCAGGCGATCGCTCCGCTGCCCCTCGGGACGCAGGCGCACCACTCCCTCGATCTCGACGACCCACTCGTTCCGCAGCGAGCTCGCGGTCGCGAACACGGTGTCGCCGGCATCGGGCTCGACGACCACCTGTGTCAGGCCATCGCGGTCACGCAGATCGAGGAAGATCAGCCCGCCGAGATCGCGCCGGCGGTGGACCCAGCCCTGCAGGATGACGGCCTCGCCCTCGTGGTCGGCGCGCAGGGCGCCGCAAGTGTGCGTGCGTCGCATGGTGTTCCTCTCAGACCGCGTCGGACGCGGTCGACTCGGTTGCGGTCGTCTCTTGCGCGGCGGACGCCTCGGCCACGGCCCAGTCCGGCAGGTCGCGCAGTGGCAACCGGCTCTCGGCGCCGCTCGCGAGGTCCTTCACCTGCACGACGCCTTCCGCCCGTTCGCGGGCGCCGAGGAGCCCCGCGAAGCGGGCGCCGCTGCGATCGGCGTCTCGCAGGCCCTTGCCCGCCGCCCGCCTGACGTAGGCGTGCTCGACGCGCGCGTGGGCGCGCAACTCCCTGGCGATCCCCGCGGCCTCCGTCACGGCCTCGTCGTCCATCGGCACCAGGAACAGCAGCGGCCCTTCGGGCGCGGGGACCGCGACCTCGGCCTGGATCAGCGCGTCGAGGACGCGCTCGATGCCGAACGCCCAGCCGATGCCCGGCACGTCCGGCCCGCCGAGTTGGGAGACGAGGCCGTCGTAGCGCCCGCCACCGCCGAGCGCCGACTGCGCGCCGATGCCCTCGGCGTGGATCTCGAAGGCGGTGCGCCGGTAGTAGTCGAGGCCGCGCACGATGCCCGGATCGACGTCGTAGGGGACGCCCCAGGCGTCGAGGCTGGCGGCGACCGCATCGAAGTGCGCCCTCGACTCCGGGTTCAGGAAGTCCAGCGGACGCTTCAGCGGCGCGACCAAGGCCCGATCGCCGGGGTCCTTCGCGTCGAGGACGCGCATCGGGTTGAGGCGCAGCCGCTCCCGGCTCGTCTCGCTGAGCGCCTCCGCGTGTGGCTCGAGGGCGTCGCGCAGGTAGGCGTTGTAGGCCGCCCGGTCGCTGGGGTCGCCCACGGAACCGAGCGCCACCCGCACACCACGCAGCCCGAGCGCGCGCAGCACGTCGGCGAACAGCGCGATCGCCTCCGCGTCCGCGACGGGCGCGGCGGTCCCGACGATCTCGAGGTTGACCTGGTGGAACTGCCGGTAGCGGCCGCGCTGGACGTTCTCGGCGCGGAACGCCGGCCCGTGGCTCCACAGCTTCACCGGGCTCGGCCAGGTGTGCATGCCGTGTTCGACGAACGCCCGCAGGACCCCGGCCGTGAACTCCGGACGCAGCGTCAGCCGGCGGCCGCCGCGGTCGTCGAAGGTGTACATCTCCTTCTGCACGACGAGGTCGGCCGCTTCGCCGACGGAGCGCTCGAACACCTCGGCGAACTCGAAGACGGGGGTGGTGATCTCCTGGACGCCGGCTCGGCCGAGCACGCGGGCGGCGGCGTCGATGACGTGGTGCCAGCGGGGTTGGTCGGCGGGGAGGCGGTCGTTCGTGCCCTTGACGGCGCGCAACTTCATCGCCGCGAGTCTACACGGCACCGCCAGCGGCGTCCCGGGACCGCCGACCGGCCGGGACACGGCACCAAGAAGCGCCCGACCGCGCGAGCTTCACGCGGTCGGGCGCACGAGCGCGGTGGCGCCGTCAGGGAAGGTCGAGGGGCAGGCCGTTGCTCGGGGTACCGCCCACCACGACGAACACGTAACCCGGGCCCACCTGGGCCGGCGGGTCGAAGGTGATGCGGGTCGTTCCCCAGGTCGCGACGGTCGCCTCGACGCCGCCCTCGCCGTTCATGTCCGCGCCGACCAACACGTAGCTGCCCTCGCCGCCGCCGCCGAAGTAGCGGCCCTGCAGCAGCACTTCGCCGTCGGCGTTCGGGGGGCTGGCACTGATGAGGCGTGGGACGACGTTGGTCGCGACCAGGGACGTCGGCGCGCACGCGGCGAGCAGGATGGCGATCAGTCCGGTGAGCACCAGGACGGTACGCTTCACGGTGGAGCCTCCTCTGGCGTCAGCCTACGGGGCGGGGTGCGGGGCGTCAATGACAACTCTCACGGAACGGGGGCGGTCGTGGGGGTGTGGGGTGGCGGGCCTAGAGTCACGCTGCGCGTGCCAACGGCCCGCCACCCCACACCCCCACGACCTTGGTGGGTAGGAGGTGGGGGCGATCGCCGAGCGGCGCTGGCGCCACGCACCGTTGCGCCGGTGACGCGCCCCACACGCACATCGGCCACCCCGCTCGCGGTGCCGCCCCCCAGGCGACGGAGGCCGCGGGGGTGCGGGCGCGATGGCGGGCCGTTGGCACCTCCGGTGGCTCCAGGCC
>JAABTL010000046.1 GCA_011389865.1 Trueperaceae bacterium | reverse complement strand
GGCAGCCGCACGGGGCGCGACGCGGTCGCCAAGACGTCCCCCACCTGCCACGCGGCCTGGGGGGTCATCAGGCGCGCAACGGCCACGGGCGCGTTCGCGGATGCAACGCCCCTGGCGCCCGGTGCCACCGCCCCGCCCTCGACGACCCGCAGCGCCACCGCCTCGCCCCCGCGCGCGATCGCCGCGTACAGCTGCACCAACCCCTCGAGGCTGACGCCGACGCCCCCGAGGCTGATGGCCAGGCCCGGGGCGTCGCCGGGCACCACGGCCTCGACGCCGGCCTGCCGCAGCGCCGCCATCACGCGCGCCGGCCCCAGGGCGTGCGTCAGCTCGACGACCGGCAGGTTCAGCGAGGCCGCCAGCGCCTCGCTGGCGGTGACGGGGCCGCGGAAGGCGCCGTCGAAGTTCTGCGGCGCGTAGCCGGCGTAGTTCGCGGGCCGGTCGTCGAGGAGCGTCTCCGGGTGGGCCAGGGCGTCGGAGAAGGCGAGCCCGTAGACCAGCGGCTTGAGCGTCGACCCCGGCGACCGCAGCGCCTGCGTCATGTCGACGAAGCCGCGGCGCGCGTCGCTGGTGTAATCGGCCGAGCCCACGCTGGCGACGACCCGACCGCTGCTCGGGTCGGCGACCAGCAGCGCCAGCGTCGCCCGCGCGGGCAGCTCGGCCAACGCGCTCGCGGCCAGCTCCTCCAGCGCGGCCTGCAGGTCGAGGTCCAGCGTCGTGTGGTGCACCCGTCGCTCGGGTTCCGCCACGCGCAGGCGGTCCGCCAGGTGCGGGGCGAGCGCGGGGAAGGCACGCCGCGCCGCGGGCAGCGCCTCGCGTGTCGCCGCACTTGCGGCGTCCACGGAGATGACGCCCAGCGCCTCGGCCCGCGCCAGCACGCGGTCGCGCGCCCCGCGCGCCGCCTCCGGGTGCAGGTCGGGGCTGCGCAGGGCGGGCGCCTGCGGCAGCGCGATCAGCAGGGCCGCCTCCGCCTCGGTCAGCCGGCCCGGCTCCTTCCCGAACCACGCCCGCGCCCCCGCACGGACGCCCTCGAGGTTGCCGCCCATCGGCGCGCGCTGCAGGTAGAGCGCGAGGATCTCCTCCTTCGACAGCGCCCGCTCCAGGGCCAGGGCGACCCGGACCTGGCGCAGCTTGCCGGTCCAGGAGCCGGTCGCGCCGTCCTCGAGCAGGCGCGCGACCTGCATCGTGAGGGTCGAGCCGCCCGAGACCACGCGGCGGTTCGCGACCGCCTGCACGAGGGCGCGCGCCAGCGCCCGCGGGTCCACGCCGCGGTGGTCGTAGAAGCGACGGTCCTCGTAGGCGATCAGCATCGCCAGGTAGCCGGGGTCCACCCGTTCCGGCGTCACCGCCAGCCGCCAGCGGCCGTCCGCCACCGTGAAGGCGCGCAGGAGCCGGCCGTCGTGCGCCAGCACCTCGACGGAGGTCTCGGGCGCCAGCGGCGGCAGCTCGGTCGTCGCGATCCAGCGATCGAGGGCGAGGGCGAGGACCAGCGCGACGGCGAGGGTGGCGACCGCGGCGAAGGCGGTCCGCCTAGCACGCGGCGTCTGCGGCGAGCGAGGCCCGCCCTCGACGCCTGACACGGCGACCCCACGATCCGCGCCCGCGGCGCCTGCCACGCCGTTCGCGCCCCCCGCCCCCCGGCTCACGGCCGGATCGTCACGCGCCCCGTCGCGCTCACGGCGCGGTTCGTGGGGCGGTACATGTCCTCGACCGCGGCCGCCGGGTAGTGGAACGAACCCGGCGAGACCGCGCGCACGACGTACGCCAGCCGCAGCGACGCCTCGGAGGTCCAGTCGACCGCGGCGAGGAAGCGGTCGGCGCGCGCCTCGGTCATCTCGGCGGAGGCGTTGAGGGCGAGCCAGTCGAGCGAGCGAACGTCGCCCGCGCGTAGCAGGTTGGCGTTGTCGATCTCGAACCCCGCGGGCAGCGCGTCGTCGATCAGCAGTCGGCCGCCCGCCACGCCGCGGTCGGGGCGGACCTCGAGCACGACGACCACCCGGTCGCCCACGCGCACGTCGCGCAGATCGGTGGCCTCGCCCGCCATCGTGAAGTGGCTGCGCTGGATCGTGTAGCCCACGCCGCCGGCCGGCGGCGCCTCCTCGGGCACGCCGAAGGCGGTGAGCGTCACCGTCACGGCCGCGTCGCCGGCGTTGCGGACGATGGCGGGGGTGCCGTCGTACAGGTGCACGACGTCGCCGGCGACCGGCCGGCCGTCGAGGATGAGCCCCTGGGCCGCGGCGCCCATGGCGACCGCCGCGCGCAGCGACCAGGCGGCCTCCTGCGTCGAGAGATGATGCACGGGCGCGCGCCGGGCGAGCAGGCCCGCGAGCTGCAGGCGGTCGACGACGCCGCTGCCGGCCTCGACGGAGAGCGCCAACAGACCCGCGCGGTCGCGCAGTAGCGTGCCGTAGTCGTCGCGCCAGCCGCCGGGCGCCGCCCCGGCGAGGGCCAGGTCGCGGGCCCGGGCGAACATCGCGTCCGCCCGCGCCCGCTCGCCGTAGGCCGCCAGCGCGGCGCCCAGCTGCGCCGCCGCCAGGGGCGTGTCGAAGCGCTCGGCCAGGGTGTCGGCGTAGTAGCGCAGGTCGCCGATCGCAGCCTCGCCCGCGCGCGCCAGCACGTAGAGGGCGTAGGCGGTGCCGGCGGCGCCGTCGTGCAGGGAGCCCGCCTGGGCCACCTGGTTGCGGAGGTTGTCCAGCGCCATGCGCAGCGCGTGGTCGGGGAGGCTCGCGCCCCGCGCCTCGGCGTGCAGCAGCGCGTCGGTGACGTAGGCGTCGAGCCACGGGTCGACCCCGGCCCCGCTCGCGGACCAGGACCCGAAGCTGCCGGTGCGCCCCTGCCGCGTGAGGAGCCGGTCGACGCCCTGCTGCAGCTGCGCGCGGATCTCGTCGTCGCTCATGAGGCCGAGCTCCGCCACCAGCTCCGGCGCCAGCAGCAGCGGTTGCAGGCTCGAGGCGATCTGCTCGCTGCAGCCGTAGGGGTACGAGACGAGCCGCTGGACGAGCCCCGGCAGGTCGAGGGCGGCGCCCGCGCCGGCCACCAGCGTGGCCCGCGCGCTGCCCGGCCGGAAGCCGGCGAGTGCGGCATCGTCGAAGCGGAAGCTCTCGCCCCGCTCCAGCACGAACTGCGTCGAGCGCGCGGTCACGGGGTCGCTGTGCCGGACGCTCAGTCGCACCTCGCGCGTCCACACGCGCCCGTCGGGCGTCGT
Source organism: Trueperaceae bacterium (assembly GCA_011389865.1). GTDB lineage: Bacteria > Deinococcota > Deinococci > Deinococcales > Trueperaceae > JAABTL01. The sequence continues at coordinate 13,042 of JAABTL010000046.1, read as the reverse complement.
CAGCGCGATCCGGTAGGCGTGGTCGCCCAGCTCGGTCGGCCGCAGCGGCAGGTCGAGCACCGCGCGCCCGCCCTCGGCCAGCGTGACCGTCGCCGGCACGTCGAAGACGCCGTGCCCCTCGACCTCGAGCGCCATCTCGCCGGGGGGGCCGCTCACGTGCGTCAGTTCCAGCCGCAGGCGGCTCGCGTCGCCCGGCGTCATGAAGCGCGGCAGGCTCGGTTGCAGCACCACCGGGTCGCGCACGAGCACGTCGGCGTCCGCCTGCCCGACGGCATCGGCGGTCCACACGACCGCCATCACGCGCACGGTGCCCTGGAAGGCCGGCAGGTCGAAGCTCACCTCGGCGCGGCCGTTCGCCAACTCGACCGGGCCGCTGAACAGGGCCAGCACGTCCTCGGCCGGGAGCGGGCCGCTCCGGGCGGCCTCGTCGCCGTCGGCGCCGCCGCCGGAGCGCACCTCGCCCATGGCGCCGGTGCGCGCGTCGATCAGTCGCCCGTAGAGGTCGCGGATCGCGACGCCCAGGCGCCGCTGGCCGAAGTAGTGGCCGGTCGGGTCGGGGGGCTCGAACCCCGTGAGCGTGAGCGCACCGAGGTCGACCGCCGCGACCGTCGCGTAGGCGGGCCCGTCGGGCGCGTCGGGCAGCTCGAGGGTGACCTCCAGACGCTCGCGGCCGTGCATCTCGGCGGGCGCGAGCAGCACGGCTTCCAGCACGCGGTCGCCGGGCTCCATGGCGGCGTGCGCCACGCCCAGGCTGCGCGTCGGCACGTGCTCCGGCCCGTCGCTGGGGCGGATGAGTGACGCGGTGACGTAAGCGCCCACCCCCCAGTCGTCGGTCACGGGCAGCTCGACGACGGTCTCGCCGTCGACCGGCACGAGCCGCGTGTCGATCACGCGGTCCGCGAGCACCGAGACCAGCGCCATGCCGGCGCCCTCGGGGACGATGCGCAGGCGGGCCACGTCGCCGGGCGCGTACACCGCCGCGTCGAGCGACAGCTCCAGGATCTCGGGCGTCTCGCGCGCCGTCGCGGCGGCGTACCAGCCCGCCGTGAACGCGAGCGAGGCGCTGGCCAGCGATGCGTTCTCGTGCGTCACGCGCAGCTCGTGGCGGCCCCAGGTGACGGGGAAGGCGATGCGCGCTGGGCCTTCGGCCCGGGCGGGTCGGTCGGCCGTGTCGACGGCGTCGGCGCCGCCGACGACACCCTCGGCCACCCGCTGCCGCTGGCTGACGGGCTCCCAGTACCAGCTGCCGCCCTGGCTGAACCACTGGTAGCGCGTCTCGACGCGGTCGACCTGCCAGCGCAGTTCGCCGGGCATGGCTTCACCGTCTGGGCCGACCAGCACGAGCTCGAAGGCGGCCTCGGCGTTCTCGGGCAGGGCGCCGTCGAACGCTGGGCGGATCCCCACCACGGGGCCCGGCGGCCGCAGCGCGCGCGTGAGGCTGCGCTCCACCGGCCGGGACGACCCGTCGACGAGCGTCGCGTCCACCGCGAGGGCGTAGGGGCGGTTCTCTAGGACGAGGCGGTCGAGCGGCAGGGGCGCCGTGAGCCGGCCGTCGGCATCGGTCTGCAGGCCGGCGTCGAACGGGCGCCGCTGCGCGTCGACGGGCTGGTCGTGGCGACCGAAGAGGAAGCCGGGCCAGCCGTCGAGCTCGGGCGTGGCGGTGATGGCGACGCTGCCCGACAGCGCCAGCCCCGCCGCGGGTGGTCCGAAGAGGTGGCGCGCCTCGATGCGCAGCGCCGGCGGCGACGCCGGGTCGACCGGACCCTCGGCGTCGAGCGAGAGCTCGAAGTCGACGCGCTCGGGCACGAAGTCCTCGACGAGCACGGTGGCGCTCGCGAGCGCGGGCGCGTCCGGGTCGGCTCGGACCTCGAGGCGCCAGACGCCGCGCGGCACGTCGGACCCCAGGGGGAACGACACGACGTGCCCGCCCGCCAGGTCGCTTCGCGATACGACCCGGGCGGCCTCCACCCCGTCGGGCCGCAGCAGCCGCGTCGTGAGCGGCAGGCCGGCGACCGCGCGCGCACCGGGGTCGCGGACGAGCGCGGTCAGGTGGATCGTCTCGCCGGGGCGGTAGGCGCCGCGGTCGGGGGTCAGGAAGACGTCGAGGGGTCCGGGGGCCTCGCGCCCCTCGACCCCGCGGTCGGAGAGGTCGAACTCGCTCTCCTCGAGCGAGAGCACGGCCATGTCGCCGTCGCCCTCGACCAGCACCAGCGCCGGAGCGGCCGCGCCGGTCCCGCGGCCGAGCCCCGCGGCGAAGTGCACCCGCCCCTGCGCATCGGTCTCGGCTTCGCCCAGGACCCGGTTCGAGCGCGCCAGCAGCGTCACGCGCAGGCCCTCGACGGGCCGGGCGTCGGACAGGCGCTGCGCGACCACGTGCACCCCGTCGGTGCCCGACAGGGCGGTGACGCCGAGGTCGGACACGAGGAACCATTGCGTCGCCGGCGGCGCCTCCCATGGGTCCGCGCCGGGCACGCTCGCGCGCAGCACGTACACGCCCGGCTCGAGCGGGCCGACCTCGTCGAGCGGCAGGCGCGAGGTGGTCGCCACGTTGAGCGTCCCGGCGAGCCGCGCCGTGCCCTGCCAGACCGGCTCGGCCAGCAGTGACTCGAAGCGCTCGCCCTCCCAGGCGCTGAGGGCCTGGGCGAAGCTGCCCTCGCGGATCGCGTTCACCAGGTTGCGGTCGGACACGCGCAGGAGCCGCAGCTCCAGCTCGTCGGCGTTGACCGTCTCGACGGGCAGCGCGCGCGGACCGACGGCCGGCAGTACGTAGGCGCGCCCAGGGAAGCGGACCGACGGCGCACGGTCGCGGACGTAGACCTCGAGCGGCACGTCGCGGTGCAGCGCGTCGCCGGTGACGCTGGGCAGGCCCTCGCGCAGCGTGACGGCGTAGCTCTCCCCGTAGGCGACGCCCGTCACGCACAGCTGCTGGTCCTCGACCTCGACCGCCAACCCCTGCGCGTCTCGGCGCACGAAGGGGGCGTAGTCGCGCGCGGGCGAGAGGCCCTCGGAGAAGACCACGCAGATGCGCGGCGCGGCGCTGCTGGCGTCGACGTCGTGCGAGAGCACGCGGAAGCCGAAGCGCTCGCGCAAGCGGGCGAGGTCGTCGGGGGCGATGCCGGGCCGGAGCGCGTCGGCCAGTCGCAGCGCGCTCAGCGCGGCCTCGCCGTCGAACGTCGCCTCCAGCGCGCGCGCCACGACGACGAGCGCCTCGGCACGCGCCGCTTCGCCCAGCCGCAGCGCGGCGTTGATGGCCGCGAACGCGGCCCGTCGATTGAGGTCGTAGCGGCGGTTCTGGTCTCGCTCGGCCGCGTCGGCCAGGGCGCGCGCGTGCGCCAGCCAGGCCGACCCATCGTCGTTCACGGTGACGGCCGCGCCGGTCAAGGTGACCGCCTGGGTGGGCGCCCGCCCGCGCGCGGCGTCCAGCAGTTCGGCCTCCGACCGCCCATCGGCCTGGTAGCGCTCGGCCATCGTGACCGCCTGCTCGCGCGCGCCGTCGAGGTATTGGCGGTCGAGGAACCCCATCGTCGCGGCGGTCTCGCGTGCGCGGTCCAGCGCAGGTTCGCCGCGCCGCGTGATCACGCCCGACAGTGCCCCCTCGAACGCGACCGGCTCGCCCACGCTGCCCTTGGGGAAGCAGGCGCCGTTGCGCTGGTCGAAGGTGAAGCCGGCGCAGTCCTCCAGCCGCAGGCAGGTGGCGTGGCACTGCTCCAGGGAGACGTCGAAGAGCGGCGTCAGGTCGCCGCCCGGGAGGTCGGTGGCGCTCCAGGTGGTGGCGAAGCGCTCGGGGATGGGGGCGTCCTGCGCCCAGGCGGCGAGGGGTGCGAGCGACAAAGCCAACGCCAGCGCCGCGAGGCGCCCGACGACTGCCGCGCGCCCACCGCGACCCTGCTCACGAAGCCACCCGCGGGTGGTTCGACAACGAAACGACCAACGGCTCAGCATCGACATGGGAGCCTCCCGTGACTGGGGTGACCCAAGGCTAGCACGCGGCTCCGAACGCGACGAGAACCCTTCGCTGATGGATCCGATGGTAGGCTTCCGCTGATTGCTTCTACCTACCACCACCGCGACCACCAGAGGGGAGCAGACGATGAGCGAGAATCGCGAGAAGGAACTGCAGGAGCAGAAGCTGCAGGCGCGGCTCGACGAGATGCGGGCCGAGGTCGACAAGCTCAAGGCGCAGGCCAAGGGCGCCTCCGCGGACGCCCAACTGAAGCTCAACGAGCAGATCGAGGAGCTCCAGGGCAAGATCGACGAGGAGAAGGGCATGCTGGCAGCACTCGCCGAGAAGGGCAAGGAGGCGTGGGCGTCGGTCAAGGAGAGGGCCGAGTCCACCTGGGATTCGACGAAGGCCGCCTACGAAGAGGGCGTGAGCGGGTCCGAGCCCAAGAAGTAACCGCGACCAGCGAACGAGCGGTTCCCGAGGACGGCGCGCCCCGGGCGCGACGCGCTCCGGGCGCGACGAGGAGTGTTCCCATGAAGGTCTGGCCTGGCAGCGCGTACCCGTTGGGTGCCACCTTCGATGGGTCGGGCACCAACTTCTCCCTGTTCTCCGAGATCGCGGAGCGGGTCGAGCTCTGCCTGTTCGACGAGGATGGCCACGAGACCCGCGTCGACCTTCCGGAGGTCGTCGGCTACTGCTGGCACGGTTACCTGCCGGACGTCGGCCCGGGGCAGCGCTACGGGTTCCGTGTCCATGGGCCCTGGGACCCGGCCAACGGGCACCGCTGCAACCCCGCCAAACTCCTGCTCGACCCGTACGCCACGGTGATCACGGGGCAGGTCCGCTGGGACGACGCGGTGTTCCCCTACCGTCTGGGCGACGGGCACGAGGCGATCAGCGACGCCGACAGCGCGCCCTTCATGCCCAAGTGCATCGTCACCGAGGCGCAGTTCGACTGGGAGGGCGACCGCCGGATCCAGCGGCCCTGGCACGAGACGATCATCTACGAGACGCACGTCAAGGGGCTGACCGCCACCCACCCCGAGATCCCGGAGCATCAGCGCGGCACCTACGTGGGGCTGGCGCACCCCGCGGTGATCGCGTACCTCCAGCGGCTGGGCGTGACGGCGGTGGAGCTGATGCCCGTCCACTACTTCGTGCACGACCAGCACCTGCTCGACCGGGGGCTGCGCAACTACTGGGGCTACAACAGCATCGGCTACCTCGCGTTGCACAACGAGTACGCGGCCGAGGAGCGTCCCGAGCGCGCCGTCCACGAGTTCAAGCAGATGGTGAAGCGCCTCCACCAGGCGGGCATCGAGGTCATCCTGGACGTGGTCTACAACCACACGGCCGAGGGGAACCATCTGGGGCCGATGCTCTCCTTCAAGGGCATCGACAACGCCTACTACTACCGGCTGACCGACGACGCGCGGTACTACATGGACTACACCGGCACGGGCAACAGCCTGAACATGCGCCACCCGCACGCGCTGCAGCTCTTGATGGACTCGCTGCGTTACTGGGTGCAGGAGATGCACGTCGACGGCTTTCGCTTCGACCTGGCGTCCGCGCTGGCGCGCGAGCTGCACGACGTGGAACGGCTGTCGGCCTTCTTCGATCTCATCCAGCAGGACCCCGTCATCAGCCAGGTGAAGCTCATCGCCGAGCCTTGGGACGTGGGTGAGGGCGGCTACCAGGTCGGCAACTTCCCGCCGGTCTGGACCGAGTGGAACGGCAAGTACCGCGACTGCGTGCGCGACTTCTGGCGCGGCGAGGACCAGACGCTGGGCGAGTTCGCGGCCCGCTTCACCGGCAGCTCCGACCTCTACGAGAGCACGACCCGCCTGCCCTACGCCAGCATCAACTTCGTGACCGCCCACGACGGCTTCACCCTGCGCGACCTCGTCTCGTACAACGAGAAGCACAACGAGGCGAACGGCGAGGAGAACCGCGACGGAGAGGACCACAACCGCTCGTGGAACTGCGGCGTCGAGGGGCCCACCGATGACCCGCATGTGCTGCGGCTGCGCGACCGCCAGCGACGCAACTTCCTCACCACGCTGCTGCTCTCGCAGGGGGTGCCCATGCTCTCCGGCGGCGACGAGATCGGGCGCACGCAGGGGGGCAACAACAACGCCTACTGCCAGGACAACGAGGTCTCCTGGTACGCCTGGGACGACGTCGACGAGGACCTGTTGGCGTTCACGGAGCGGCTCGTCCGCTACCGGCACGATCATCCGGTGTTCCGGCGCAGGGGCTGGTTCCAGGGGCGGCCCATCCGCGGGAGCGAGGTCGACGACGTCGCCTGGTTCACCCTGGAGGGCCAGCGCATGGAAGACGAGCACTGGGAAGAGGGGTTCGCGAAGTCGCTGGCGGTGTTCCTCAACGGCGCCAGCATCCCGAACCCCAACCCGCGTGGCGAGCCCGTCACCGACGACGTCTTCCTGCTGCTCTTCAACGCGCACTTCGAGCCCCTGGTCTTCACGCTCCCCGACGAAGCGTGGGGCGGGGCCTGGGCGCCGGAGCTCGACACCGACCGCGGCTGGCTTGACGACGCGGAGAGCGTGCCGGCCGGCGGCTCGGTCACGGTCGAGGCCAGAGCACTGGTGGTGCTGCGCCGTGCCGCCTGAACTGCACGCCACCTACCGGCTGCAGCTGCGCAACGGGATCGGCTTCGAGGAGGCGACCGAGCTCGTCGGCTACCTGGCCGAGCTCGGCATCAGCCACCTGTACGCCTCCCCCTACCTGCAGGCGACCGAGGGCAGCACGCACGGTTACGACATCGTCGACCCGACGCGCGTCGACGAGGGGCTCGGCGGGGCCGCCGCCCACGAGCGCATGTGCCGGGCGCTGCTGGACGCGGGACTCGGACAGGTGATCGATGTGGTGCCCAACCACATGGCGATCGCCGGTCGCCAGAACCCTTGGTGGTGGGACGTCCTCGAGAACGGTCCCTCCAGCCGCTACGCGAGCTACTTCGACGTCGACTGGGAAGCCTCCGAGGAGCGCTGGCCCAACAAGGTGCTGCTGCCCGTGCTGGGCGACCACTACGGCCGCGTGCTCGAGGACGGGCAGCTGCAGGTGGCGCACACGGACGGCGCGTTCGTCCTGCGCTACCACGACCATGTCTTCCCCCTCGACCCGTCGAGCCTGGCGGGCCTGCTGGCCGGGGTGGCCGAGCTGCGCGGCTCGAGCCACCTGGCCTTCCTCGCGGAGCGGCACGCTGGCCTGCCGCGCCCCACGGTGACGGCGCGCCAGGCGGTGGAGCGGCGGCACCGCGACCAGGCCGTGCTGGCGGAGCTGCTCGCGCGCCTGTGCCGTGAGGAGCCGACCATCGCCGCCGCCATCGACGCCGCGGTCGTGCGGCTCAACGGCGACCACGACGCGCTCGACGCGCTGCTCGAGCAGCAGAACTACCGGCTGGCCCTGTGGCGCACCGCGAGCCGCGACCTCGGGTACCGCCGCTTCTTCGACATCAAGGACCTGGCGGGCCTGCGGGTCGAGGAGCCAGAGGTGTTCGCCGCCACGCACGCCCTGCCCATCGCCTGGGTCGAGCGCGGCTGGGTCCACGGGCTGCGGATCGACCATCCCGACGGCCTGCGCGATCCGGGCGCGTACTTCGTGCGCCTGCGCGAGGCGTGCCCCGGCGCCTGGGTCGTGGCCGAGAAGATCCTCGAGCCCGGCGAGCGGCTGCCGGCGGACTGGCCCATCGCCGGGACGACCGGTTACGACTTCCTCAACCTCGTGGGCGGCCTGTTCGTCGACGCGCGCGGCGAGGGGGCGCTGACGCGCCTACACGAGTCCATCGTGGGGCAGGAGAGCGACTTCGCCGAGCTCGCGCGCGCGTCCAAGTGGCAAGTGCTCGACGAGCTCCTGGGCAGCGAGGTCAACCGCCTGGTCAGCCTGTTCGTGGCCGTGTGCGAGCGCCACCGGCGCCACCGCGACTACACCCGGCGCGAGTTGCGCGTGGCGCTCAGCGAGACCGCCGTCCACTTCCCCGTGTACCGCTCGTACGTGTCGGCGGCCACGGGCGCGGTCGGCGAGACCGACGTGCGCCACGTCGACGAGGCCATCGCGGCCGCCACGGCCGCCACCCCCGACCTCGATCCCGAGCTGTTCGGCTTCCTGCGCGACCTGCTCCTGCTGCGACACCCGGGCTCGCTCGAGGGCGAGTTGGCGATGCGCTTCCAGCAGCTGACCGGTCCCGCGATGGCCAAGGGCCTGGAGGACACCGCCTTCTACCGCGATCAGCGGCTGATCGCCCTGAACGAGGTCGGGGGCGACCCGGAGCGCTTCGGGATCGACCCGGCGCGCTTCCACGACGACTGCGTGCGGGCCCAGGCCGAGCACCCGACGCGCATGCTGGCGACCTCCACGCACGACACCAAGCGCAGCGAGGACGTGCGGGCGCGGCTGGCGCTGCTCTCCGAGGTGCCGCAGCGCTGGTCGGAGGCCGTGCGCCGCTGGCGCGAGCACGCCCGTCGCCACCGCCGCGGCGAGCTGCCGGACCGCCCCACCGAGTACCTCCTGTACCAGACGCTGGTGGGCGCGTGGCCCATCGACGCCGAGCGCGTCTCCGCGTTCCTGGAGAAGGCCGTGCGCGAGGCCAAGCTGCACACCTCGTGGACGGCGCCGGACGAAGCGTACGAGCGGGCCGTGGTGGACTTCGCGCGGGCGCTCCTGGGCGATGAGGCCTTCCGCGCCGACCTGGAGGCCTTCGTCGCCGACCTCGTCCACCCCGGCCGGATCAACGGCCTCGCGCAGACGCTGATCAAGCTCACGGCCCCCGGCGTCCCGGACGTCTACCAGGGGACGGAGCTGTGGGACCTGAGCCTGGTCGACCCCGACAACCGACGGCCGGTCGACTTCGACCTGCGGCGCCGCCTGCTCGCCGAGCTCGCGGGGCTATCGCCCGAGGACATCGTGGCCCGCATGGACGAGGGCCTGCCGAAGATGTGGCTGCTGCGCCAGGCCCTGCGCGCGCGCCGGCTGCGCCCGCGGAGCTTCGGGGCGGAGGGCGCCTACCGCCCCCTCCATGCGCGGGGCGCCAAGGCGGCCCATCTGCTGGCCTTCGCCCGCGGCGAGGACGTCGTGGTGGCGGCGCCGCGGCTGCTGACGGGCCTGGCCGACGGCTGGCAGGACACCGTGCTCGAGCTGCCGGCCGGCGCGTGGCGCGACATGCTGACGGGCGACGTGTGGCCGGCGGGAGCGGTGCCGGTCGCCGACCTGCTGGGGCGCTTCCCCGTCGCGCTGCTGGTCGCGGGAGAGGTGCCGTCGTGGCGCTGATCCGCGTCTGGGCGCCGCACCCAGCGCGGGTCGAGCTCGCGATCGGCGACCGCGCCGTGCCCATGGAGCGCGACGATGCCGGCTGGTGGTCGGTCGACGCGCCGTTCGTCGAGCACGGCGTCGATTACGCGTTCCTGGTGGATGGCGACGGCCCGTTCCCGGACCCGCGCTCGAGGTGGCAGCCGCACGGCGTCCACGGGCCTTCGCGGTGGCTGGACCACGGGGGCTTCGCCTGGAGCGACGGCGACTGGCGGCCTCCGCCGCTGGCGTCGGCCGTGATCTACGAGCTGCACGTGGGGACGTTCACCCGCGCGGGGACCTTCGACGCGGCGATCGACCGTCTCGACCACCTCCGCGACCTCGGCGTCACCCACGTCGAGCTCCTGCCGGTGGCCGAGTTCCCCGGCGAGCGCGGCTGGGGGTACGACGGCGTCGACCTGTACGCGCCGCACCACGCCTACGGCGGCCCCGAGGGCCTCAAGCGCCTGGTGGACGCCTGCCACCGGCATGGCCTCGCGGTGCTGCTCGACGTGGTCTACAACCACCTGGGGCCCTCCGGGAACTACCTGGGGCGCTTCGGTCCGTACTTCACCGATCGCCACGTCACGCCCTGGGGCGAGGCCGTCAACGTCGACGGGCCGGACAGCGACGAGGTGCGGCGCTTCTTCCTCGACAACGCCCTGACGTGGCTGCGCGATTTCCACTTCGACGGGCTGCGCATCGACGCGATCCACGCGATCGTGGACACGTCGGCCGTGCACTTCCTGGAGCAGCTCGCCGTGGAGGCCGAGGCGCTCGAGGCCGCGCTCGGCCGGCCGCTGGCGCTGATCGCCGAGAGCGACCTCAACGACCCGCGGGTGGTGCGCCCGCGCGCCGTGGGCGGCCACGGCCTCGACGCCCACTGGAACGAGGACTTCCACCACGCGCTGCACGCGCTGCTGACGGGTGAACGGGACGGCTACTACCGCGACTACGGGCGGCTCGCCGACCTCGCCAAGGTGCTGACGCAGGGGTACGCGCTCGACGGCGCCTACTCCGAACACCGGCGACGGCGGCACGGGCGCCCGGCCACCGGGCTATCGGGCCGCCAGCTCGTGGGCTGCCTGCAGAACCACGACCAGATCGGCAACCGCGCCTTGGGCGAGCGGACGAGCCAACTCCTGTCCCCGGAGCTGCTGCGGGTCGGCGCGGCGCTGGTGCTCACCGCGCCCTTCGTGCCGATGCTCTTCCAGGGGGAGGAGTGGGGCGCGTCGACGCCGTTCCTCTTCTTCACCGACCACGCCGAGCCCGAGCTGGCCGAGGCCGTGCGGCGCGGTCGCACGGAGGAGTTCGCCGCCTTCGGCTGGTCCCCCGAGGACCTCAGCGACCCCCAGGCCGCGTCGACCTTCGAGCGCTCGCGGCTCGACTGGGACGAGGTCCGGCGGCCGCCTCACGCTGAACTGTTGACCTGGCACCGCGACCTGATCGAGCTCCGGCGGCGGCTGCCCGCCCTGCGCGACGACCGCCTCGAGCGGGTGGCCGTCGACTTCGACGAGGCGGCGCGCTGGCTGGTGATGACGCGCGCCGCCGTGCGGGTGGCCTGCAACCTGGGCGAGGCGCGCCAGCGTGTCCCGTGCCCGGGGGCGGCCGCCGGCGAGCTGCTCCTCAGTTCGGACCCAGACGCCGTCCTCGAGGACGACGCCGTCTCGCTGGCGGGGCAAGCAGTGGCGGTGTGGACTGGCGCCGACGACGTCGTGGGCCGCTGAGGACGCGCCCGCCGGGACGCTCCCCGGCGGGCGTCGACGAAGCGCTGTCGGCGCTCAGCCCACGTGCCGCCGCGCGTTGGCGCGCACGGCCGCGGCGAGGAACGGGGTGAGGCCGGCGCCGTGCGCGTCGATGTTCTTCGCGAAGCGCGGGTCCGCCTCCCACATGTCCGCCAGGTTCGTGTGCATGGCGGCGTCGCAGGGGTAGAACCAGCGGCCGATGGAGAGCCGGTGGCGCTCGGCCACGTCCATGGCCTCGGCGGAGTCCGGCGCGCGCCCCGCCTGCAACATGGCGACGGCATCGGCGTAGATGGCCGCGTGTTCCTGTTGGATCTGGCGCCAGTCGTCCTCGCCGTAACGCTTGGTGCGCCTGGCCGACTCGCGGTACGCCTCCGTCTCACCCCAGCGTTCCTTCGCCTCGGCCTCGTGCTGGGCGGGATCGAATCCGTCGAAGAGCTGCTTCGCGTCCATGGTGCCTCCTTGGGCGTCCTCGAGCATCGCGAGGGCGGTGTCGACGGCGCGGATCATCTCGTCCGCGCGCCGCGCGCGGGCCTGAAGCTGCCGCTTCTGCGCCAGCAGGGCCTGCCGGTGGTCGAAGTGCGCGTCGTCGAGCGAGCGGCGGATCTCCTCCAGGGGGAGACCGAGTTCGCGGCCGAGCAGGATCTGCTGCAGGCGCAGCAGGTCGTCCTCGTCGTAGACGCGATAGCCGGCGTCGGTGCGTTCCTTGGGGACGAGGAGACCGATGTCGTCGTAGTGATGGAGCGCGCGCACCGACACGCCGGCGATCCGCGCGACGTCGCTCACTCGGTAGGTGCGTTGCCGTGCCATGGGAGACAGTGTGTGGCCTGACGTGGCGTGAGGATCAAGGGGAGCATGTGGTGGCGCCGCGATGGCGGCTTCGGCGCGATCAGCTCGCGCCGTCCGCCCTCCCAGGCCACGCCCGCCACCAGGCCTGGAAGCGCCGCAGCTGCGCCGCGACGAACCGCTCCTGGCTCACCCCGAGCGCATCGCCCGGATCGACCGGCCGCGCGTACGCCTCGTCGCCCAGTAGCGTCGCGAGCCGCTTGTAGTACAGGACCAGGTCGGGCCCCTCGTCGAAGGTCGAGAGCACGTGCAACGCGTCGTCGAGCTGGCGCGCGAGGCGCGTCGCCTCGGGGTCGCCGGCGGCCGCGCGGCGCGCGAGCTCGACGAGCCGCAGGACCTCGGCGGGGAGGCAGTTGCCGACCCCGGTGATCGCGCCGGCGGCGCCGCAGTGCACGAAGCCGTGGAAGACCTGCGTGTCGACGCCGACCAGCAGCAGCAGCTCGTCGTCGGCGTGGGTGATGTGCTCGGCCGCGCGGCTGAGCGCCTCGGCGCCGCCGAACTCCTTGAAGCCGACGAGGTTGGGGTGATCGCGGCGCAGCTCGAAGAACAGCGCGGGCCCGGTCTCGTAGCCGTAGTAGGGGCTGTTGTAGATGACGGCCGGCAGCTCGGCGGCGGCGTCCAGCACGCGGGCGATGTGCTCGCGCTGGGCGCGCTGCGAGGTGCCGCGCGACAGCACCCGCGGGATCACCATGAGGCCGGCTGCGCCGACCTCGTGCGCGTGGGCGGCGTGGGCCGCGGCCGCGGCGGGGCTCTGCGCGCCGGTGCCCACGACGACGGGGACGCCGGCCTCGACGAGCCGCCGCACGCCTTCCTGGCGCTGCGCGTCGCTGAGCAGCGGCCACTCGCCCATGGAGCCGCAGTAGACGACGCCGCTCATGCCGGCGGCCATCAGGTCGCGCCCCTTGCGCACCAGGACGTCGTAGGCGGGCGCGCCGTCGGCGGCGACGGGCGTCATGAGGGCGGGCATGCAGCCGCGGAAGATCGAGGTGTCCATGGGTACGCTCCTTGCGGTGGCCGGGGTTCGGGGGCCGCGCGGGCGACGCGCGCCGGCGCGGGTGCACCGCGTTCGACGCGCGCCTCGCTGGCCTGGATGCGACGCTACACCAGGCGGGCGGCGCTCGCCGCGTACCGATGAGGAGGGTCATGCAACCGATCTCGTTCGACGAGTTCCTGAAGGTCGAGCTGCGCGTGGGGCGGGTCGTGC
>JAABTL010000045.1 GCA_011389865.1 Trueperaceae bacterium | reverse complement strand
TTCTCGCCGAACACGCGCTGGGCCTCCGCGATGTCGGCGAGCGGGAAGGTGCCCGCGACCAGCGGTCGGATCTCGCCGCGCTCGATGTACCCGACGAGGTTGGGGAAGACCGGCTCGTCCCAGGCCGTCGCGCCGATGAGGCGGAGGTCCTTGAGGTAGAGGTCGCGCAGGTCCATCGTCACGAGGGGCCCCGCGATCGCGCCGGAGGTGGCGTAGCGCCCGCCGCGCGCCATGACCTTGAGCAGCTGCCCGAAGCCGTCGCCCGCGACGATGTCGATGACGACGTCGACGCTGGACTCGCCGAGCTCGCCGACGAGGTCGCGCCCGCGCGTGACGATGCGGTCGACACCGAGCGCCCGCACGGCCCCGATCTTGGCCTGCCCGACGACGGCCGTGACGTGGGCTCCCCGCCGCTTCGCCAGCTGGACGGCCGCCGAGCCGACGCCGCCCGACGCGCCGGTCACCAGCACGCGGTCCGCGGCGCCGACGCCGGCGAGGTGCACCAGGTTCTCCGCGGTCCCGTACGAGCAGGGGATGGTGGCGAGCTCGACGTCGCTCCAGCCGCACTCGACCTCGAAGGCCTCGCCGGCGGGGACGCGCACGTACTGCGCGAAGGCGCCGTCGAAGTCGGAGCCGAGCCACACGTTGTCCAGCGAGTCGAACCCGCGCTCGCGCATGCAGGCGCGCACGAGCACCCGCGCGCCGATCTCGGGTCGCCCCACGCCATCGGCCCGCGCGACCACCTCGCCGCAGCAATCGGTCCCCTGGATGAACGGGAAGGGCGTCCGCCGGTCCCAGCCGCCGTCATCCACCTCCGACACGGACGTCTCGGCGAGCACGTTCGTGCCGCCGGACACCGACGACGAGTACCAGCCGAGCCGGGTGTTGATCTCGGTGTTGTTCACGCCCGCCGCGAGGACCCGGAGCAGCACCTCGCCGGGGGCCAGCTCGGGGATGGGCACGTCGCGGACCTCGAGCCTCTCGGGACCGCCGTTGCCCGTGGTCACGACCGCCTTCATCGTCGGCCGGTCCGGCCGCGGCTCGAAGCGCTTCGGATCGAGGTTCAGGAGATAGCTCAGATCGGGCATGTTCTCGCCTCCGGTCAGGCGCGCAGACCCTGCAGGTCGCGAACGCGCAGGTCGCGCGCCACCGTACCGAGCAGGTCGTCGGTCTCCGCGAAGCGGTTCACCAACGGGTTGGTGGTCGACGACAGGGTGAAGGCCATCGCGCGTCCTCCGCATCATGACGGTACCGCGGGAGCCACGGGCGTGCCCCGGGCCCTTCGTGGAGGCAACTCGCTGCGACGAACGCTGGGCAACGGCCCTGGCGTTCGCCAACTCGACGGGCGGACTCCCCTCGCCCACCATGAGGAGCGCCGGCGTCCGCATGCGCCTGAGGCGCTCGGGCTCGAAACTGAAGCGTCCCACGGCTCGGATCTCGCGCGGAACGGTGGGCGCATTCCCCAGCCATCGTCTCGAGCCGGTCGGCTGCGCCTTGGCTGAAGACGTTCGCCCCGCTGAGAACTGCGCCCTCGTAGATGATGAGCCGCTGCAGGTTCGCGGTGAGCAGGACCATCACGGCTGTCACCACGGCCGCGCGGGTCCATCGCATGGACCGTGAAGCGCTGCTCGAGTTGCGGGAGCACGTATCGCCAGGTCGTGGTGTGGTCGGCGACCATTCCGTGGACGAGGAGGAGCGGCCGCCCCGTGCCGCTTCGCCAGAAGGCGAATCGGGTCCCGTCTCGGGACGTAGCGGTGTGCATGTCGCTTCCTCCCTTGGAGATCGACCTGCTCCCGCTACCGAGGCACGCCGTCGTCGCCACGCGGCGGGGACCCCGCCACGAGGCGGAAGCTCCCGGGAGTCGCCTCCGTGCAGAGCACACGAAGGCGCTCGATGCGGGCTTGCGCCTGCGCGTCCTCCCGCATGGCTTGGACCGCCTCCAGGCTCGGCCACGCTCAGAGGGAGTAGAACAGTGTCGGCTCGGTCACGCTGCGGATCAGGGTGCCGCTTCCCACAGGGGGCTCCGACAGCCGAGAGAACGTCACCCCGAGCGCCTTCCAGGCCGCAACGAAGGCGGCCTCGGATCCTTGCTCGACTCGCCAGACGGCTAGGGTACAGATCGTCTCAGACATCCTTCCCACCTCGCAGCTGGCGCTCGAGTTCTGCGCTGTCGAGCACCTCCCACACCTCGACGAGTGCCCCATCCGCGAAGCGCAACATGAACATGTGATCCACCGCGATCGTCGCGCCGCTCGGGGCTCGGCCCCGCCACGGACCCCGATTCGTGCCGACGAGTGTCGCGCGGACGGCGACCAGATCGGCGTCGACCGCGACCTCGTGGAGCTCGAAGCGCAGGTCCGGGAAACCCTGTCGCCACGACGCGACGATTCGCTCGAGGTCGGCAGGTGTCATCGATCGTGCCTCGCCATGGACGTGGAAGTCGAAGGTCGGCGCGAACGCCGGCCGCAGTCGTGCGAACTCGCCTTGGTTCCAACCCTCCGTGAAGATCGCGATGGCGATGGCGCGATGGCCCTCGTATGGCGCGCTCATTCGTGCCCTCCAGGAATGTGATCGGCCCCCGATCGCGGGTGCCGTCGGCGCCTGCGGCGACGGCGGCCACACCACCAGACCGGTGCAGGCCGCCGATGGTCCGCTCCCTCAGAGGACGCAGGATAGACGACTCAAGTGGTCCGAGCAACGACACACCGGCCACGTCGCTGCATGGCTGCTCGATGTGGCCGACGGCGTCACCTACGCCACGGCGACGATCGTCGCCGCGTCGAGCCTGGCCTCGCTAGGCCAGGTCGCGGTTCAGCCGACCGCGCGCCGCGCTACGCGACCCCCAGGACAGCGTCGATCGCACGGCGCATGGCCCAGCTCGCCTCGACCGTGTTGCCGAGCAGGCTGCACAGGACGCTCGACGCCGGGCGGTAGGTCGACGAGAACGCCACGCCGGGGTCCTCCCCCTCCATCGCGAACGACGCCGGCCGCCCCTCGTGCTGCCGGATCCACAGACCGTAGCCGTAGTGCCCGTCGTCGTGTTCGGGATCGGTCCGCCAGTGCGGCGTGAGCATCCTCGCCAGCGTCGCCTCGCCCACGAGGCGACCCCCCAGCAGCGCGTCCCACAGCGCGGCGAGGTCATTGGTGGTCGTGAAGGCCCCGCCGTCGGCCCCGCCGACGATCGGCACGGCGTAGGCGTTCGTGCGCCAGTCGCCGTCGCCCGTCGGAAGGTAGCCGTGGGCCGTGCCGCCCGGCAGGCGGTCCAGGGGGAAGAACCCGCTCGACGTCATCCCGCAGGCACGCAGGACGTGCTGCTCGACGTAGGCCGTGAACGGCATCCCTGCGGCCCGCTCGACCGCCAGGCCCAGCAGCACGTAGCCCGCGTTGTTGTAGGCCCAGGTCGTGCCGGGCGCCGCCTTCATGGGCAGGTGCGCGAAGAGGGGGAGGAAGTCGCTCGGCGTGCGGAAGCGGTACATCGGCCGCTCGCGCCAGAGCGCCTCGTAGTCGTCCATCACGGCCTCGTCGAAGTAGTCGGGGATGCCGGCGCTATGGGTCAGCAGGTGGTGAAGCGTCACGCCGGGGTCGAAGGCCGGCAGTGGCACGTCGACGCAGTCGGCGAGGCGCGCTTCGAACGCGAGGCGGCCCTGATCCACCAGCTGGGCCACCGCGATGGCCGTCAACGTCTTGGTGCCCGACGCGATGCCGAAACGGGTCGCCGGCGTGTTGGGGATGCGCTCGGCGCGGTGTGCCAGGCCGAACGCCCGCTCGAACACGACCTCGCCGCGCTCGCGCACGGAGACGACGCCCGAGAAGGGCTCGCGCTCATGCTGGAGTCGGACCGCGTCGGTCAGTGCCTGTTGATCGAGGGCCATGCTCACCTCCTCTCGTCAGCCCTGTGCACAGCCTCGGCCCGTCGCTGGCCAGCCAGCCACAGAGGGACCGTCCCCCGACGATGGGTATCGCATCCTTGCGGCGTTGGGCGTTCGAGCCGCGAGCGACGTGCGTGGGATCGCTCCGAGCCGGTCTTCGAGGTTGCCGCCATCGCGGCACCTCCCGTGGGTAACGTGCTCGTCTTCTGGGAGAGCGTGCGGTCATGGGTCGCTGACATCGGCGTCGGAATGGGTTGCGGCGACAACCGAATCCCGGTGCAGAACGGCCGTAACCTCTCTGCTAACTGGTCCGAGTGAACTTGTAGACCGCCAACGCCAACAGGAATACGATCGCGATCCCTGCAGAGACCCTCGGATCGAACATGGCGCTGAGCAGTACGAACAATGCCACTACGACGCTGATCGATGCTTCTGTCCTGTCGTTCATATGGGTTCCACTCCTTCATGGTGTTGCCCCGTGACTGGCCCCAAGTCATCCTTGCGACGGGCCCACAGCGTCGAGCTACCTCGTCCACCGTCAGGCCGGCGCTCATCATCCTCGTCGACGCGGGTCCGCTCGGCGTCGAGTTTCCAATCGCTCGGATTCATCCGATCGCCCTTCTCCGGGATGGCGCTATGGACGTAGCTGCGGCAGACGTGCTGTCGATCGACGCCGAGCAAGACGTGCTGAGCGTTCATCTTACCAACGCCTGCAGAAGCTTCGCCTGGCCGGAACGCGAACACCGACGCAACTCGTACCGCCCCGAGCATCACGTCGCAGCGGCCTACAGCCGCCGACGGGAACTCACGCGCCGCTCCCGGGAACCTGGTCCGGCGGGAGATCCCAGCTGCGCTCGTTTGGGACGAATCCGAGCTTCGGGTAGAAACCCATCGCCGCCGGCGCGCTGACGAGGCGGAGCGTGCAGCGCGGCCCGAGTTCGCCCTGGGTGCGGCGGACGAGCTCGCGCCCGATGCCGGCGCCCTGGTAGCGAATGTCGACCGCCACGTCCGATAGGTAGCAGATGTAGTGGAAGTCGGTCACCGAGCGCGCGACGCCCACGAGGTCGTGGCCGTCCCACGCCGTGATCGTGAGGTTCGCATGCTCCAGCATGCCCGCGATGCACGCTGCGTCATCGATCGGGCGGCGCTCGCCCAGCGTCGAGCGTCGCAGCACGGAAACGAACTGCGCGGCGCTGATCGGTTGATCGATCCGGTACTCGATCGCCGCCGTCGCGCCCCGCGCAGCGGCCGGCTCGACGGCTGCCGTCGGCGGCGGTTGCGCCTCCACCGCCCCGGCACGCCAACCCGCCTCGCTCAACAGCTCCTCGGCGACGATCCCCTCCGCCACCTTGCGCACGGGACCGAGCATCGTCAAGGCGAAGTGCGCCCCGACGCCGACCTCCAGCTCGCCGCCCGGCATCGCGACGGTCACGTCCCCATCGCATAGGCCCAGGCGCACGCTGGCCGCCGCGGCGGCGCAGGCGCTGCTCCCCGAGGCCAGGGTGTAGCCGGCGCCGCGCTCCCAGATCTGCATCTCGATGCGCCCGCGGTCGACGACGCGGGCGAACTGCACGTTCGTGCGCCGAGGGAAGAGCGGGTGCGTCTCCAGCGCTGGACCGAGGCGTCGCGCCAGCTCGGGTGTGGGCGCGTCCACGAAGACGACACAGTGCGGGTTGCCCACCGTCACCGCGGTGAAGCGCAGGCGCTCGCCCCCCGCCTCGATCTCCTCGTCCACCACCTCGCGGCGCGGCCCCGCGACCGGGATCGCGGCGGCGTCGAAGCTCGCGACGCCCATCTCGACGAAGACCATCCTGCCGGCGCCGCGGACCTGGCAGCGCACCACGCCGCCCCGCGTCACCACCGCGAACGGCTCGACCCCCACCCGGCCCTGGTCCCACAGGTAGCACGCGAAGATGCGCAGCCCGTTGCCGCTCTTCTCCGCCTCCGACCCGTCCGGGTTGTAGATGCGCAGCGCGAGGGCGCTGTCGGGCGCTTGGGCGCCATCAAGCGCCTGGGCACCGGCCGGCGGTGGGGCGCCAGCGGGAGGCGGGGCGCCGCCAGGCGCCACATCTTCGGCCAGGACGCCGTCGGCCCCGATCCCGAGGTGACGGTCGCAGACGGCACGGACGAGCGCGGGCGTCCATTCGGGGCCCCCCGCCTCCAGCACGAGGTAGTCGTTGCCCAGGGCCTGGTACTTGTGGAACCTCACCGCGTGGCGTCCCCGCTCACGCGGATCGCCAGGATCGGCAGGCGCCGGCCGGCCGGCACGGACGCCTGCTCGCCGACCTGGCGCGCGCCCACCCGCAGGTAGAAGGCCGCCGCGTTCGGATCCGAGACGACGCGGACTTCCTCGACCCCGGCGGCGCGTGCGCGGGCCAGGAGGTGCTCGACCATGCGACGGCCCACGCCACGGCGCATACAGCCCGGGTCGACCCACAGGTGCTCGATCTCGCGGGCCGATCCGTCGCCCGTCACCGCGTAGAAGCCGACCACCTCCTCGCCGGCGACGGCCGCCCAGACGTCGTGGCGCTCGACGAAGCGGGGCTCGAGGGTCAGGTCGGCGTCCCACAGCGACAGCAGCTCGTCCGGGTAGCCCCACGACGCCTTCGACGCGTGGGCGAGCCGCGTCAACGACGGCGCATCACGCGCGGTGCAGCGGCGCATCTGGAAGGTCGGCGGCTGGCCTTGGTCCTCGCCCTTGCCGGCGACATGGGGTTCGGGTGGCATGCAGGAGGATACCGGCCGCTGAGATCACGGGCAGGATCCAGACGGCCCCCGATGCCTCGCGGCGTCGGACCCCCAAGTCGAGCGGCGTGCTCGGGCCGGGCGACCCGATCCTCCGCGCCGGTCAAGACCATCATGGGCGCATCGGGCAGTGCATCCAGCCGTTGGGCGGCGCTGTAGGCCCGCGCCGCCGCGGCCTGCCGCAAGGCGATCGGCGGCTGGTCGGCGAGGTCGTAGCCAAACAACGGTGCGAGCGTTGCCGCGACACCCGCGTGGTCCGCATCGATGAGACTCGCCGCGGGCATCACCATCTCGAGGAAGGCGCGGCGCCGCCGAGGCCATGGCCCGGCCTTCATGCGCAGCCCGACCCACAGCGGCCACCGCGACAGGTTCACCAGGTCACACCCCGCCGCGGTCGCGCACAACAGCGCCGTACCCGACGGGGCGAGCCCAGGGCCAGCTCCAGCGCGACCAAGGCACCCAACGAGTGCCCAACGACGAGCGCGTCGTCCCAACCCGCAGCATCCGCCGCGCACGGACGTCCTCGGCCATCCGCTCGACCGAGAGCGCGGACCCCAACGGCTGGCTCTTCCCGATGCCACGGTTGTCGAACCGCATGCAGGCGAACGCCCGATCCAGCCACGACACCTGCGGCAGCCAACCGTCACCATGGAGGCCCACGCCCTGGATGAAGACCACGCGGGGGCCGCTGCCGCTGACCGTCGCGGCCAACCGGCAGCCCTGCTGCTCGACCTCGAACGCCTGCATCACCCCACCCCATCTCGACCTCGAAGACCCCAGGATTCGAAACCGCGGGTTCGAGCGGCTGGGCTCCACCTCATCCGTGCCGTCATCGGATGGTGCCACGGCGTCGGGTATGCTCGTGCATCTGCCGACCTCGGCACGCGGCGCTCAACATGGAAGGCGGCGTCCGAAGCGCCATGGCCACGTGGCCATGGCTGCGGCGTGCGCGCACCTACGCCGCCCGTGCCGGAAGGGGCCCCCTACGGAGATACCCACGATGACCGAACCCACCGCACCCGCCACCTTCACCGGCCGCGTCGTCGCCATCACCGGCGGCGCCGGCGACATCGGCCTGGCCACCGCCCGCCACCTCGGGCTGCTCGGCGCCACCATCGCCCTCATCGACCTCTACGACGGCAAGCTCGAGGCGGCCCGTGCGCAGCTGGAGGGCGAAGCGATCCCTGCCCACGCCTGGCGCTGCGACGTCACCAATGAGGCCGCGATCGACGCCACCGTGGAAGCGATCGCCGAGCGACTCGGCCGCGTCCACCACCTGTTCAACAACGCCGGCATCCTGGGCCTGTTCCACCCGCTGCTCGAGTACCCGACGGAGGACTTCGACGCCATCCAGGCCGTCAACGTGCGCGGCGCCTTCCTCGTCCTGCGCGCCTTCGCGCGCCACATGGCCGGCCAGGGCGGCGGCTCCATCGTCAACATGGCCAGCATGGCCGCCACCGGCGGACCGCCGAACATGATCGCGTACGCCACCTCCAAGGCCGCCATCCTGGGCATGACCCAGACGGCCTCCAAGGACCTCGCGCCGCACGGCATCCGCGTGAACGCCGTGTCGCCCGCCTACATGGGGCCAGGGTTCATGTGGACGCGTCAGGTCGAACTGCAGGCGGCCGCCGGCAGTCCGTACTTCGCGACCGACCCGGCCGCGGTGGCCGAACAGATGATCGGCTCCGTGCCCATGCGCCGCTACGGCGGCATGGAGGAGATCCCGGGCGCCGTGGCGTTCCTGCTCGGCGACGGGGCGAGCTACATCACCGGCATCAACGTGCCGATCGCGGGCGGGATCCTGTAGGGCGGGGACGCAGGGCGTCTCCATGACCCTGGCCGCGACCCGCAGAACGCTCGTGCCTGGCGCGTTACGGCGAGTCCTAACGCGCCTTCATGCAACGGGTGCCGCGGTACTTCCGGTTGCTCTAGCGCACCGTGCGATCGCGCATCCTAGAACCGTGTGCCCCAGTTGGACGGGGCGATGTACCTCGGCACCTGCTTCATGTACGCCCGGTACGCGTCCCCGTACTCGCGCAAGCAGACCTCTTCCTCCGCGACCAGGTTCGCATGCAGGAAGACGCGCGCCACGACGAACAGGATCAAGGCGAGCCACGACCCGATCGCGATCGTGCAACCCAGGATCACCAGCGAGGAAGCCAGGTTCTGCGGATGACGGGTGACCCGGTACGCACCGCGCGTGACCGGCCGGTCGGGGGCGGTGTTCGCGAAGTCCAGCAGTGCCTTCGTCAGCACGACCAGACCCACCCCCACGAACGTCGCCCCAACGCTGAAGGGCGTGGATCCCAAGCGAAGGGGCGTGAACACGATGATGAGCACGACGACGGCCCCCAGGAGCTTGCCGATCACGGTGGAGACGATCTGCGACCTCCGCCAACCCGAGCGGTCGAAGAGCCGCGCCACGGATCTCTTCGGAAGGGCCAAGAACGCCACGCCATCGACCACCACCAGCAACCCGAGAAGGAGCCAACCGTTCAGCCATCCCAACCTCAGTTCGGGGAAGAACTCCACCACTCACCCATTCTCGTCGGCGGATGACCTTGGCACGACGTCGAGACGCACCCGCTGCGCACCGGGCGGCGCTACCTCGGATGACCGAACGCATCCTCCCGACCCACGAGCATTCGCTCGAACAAGCGCTCGATCTGGACGATCAACCCGGCATCCTGCGCGCCCAACAGCCCGATGTAGTGGGCCCCGCCCGCGTAGAACGCGACCCGGCTGAAGGGCCGCGCGCGCCCGCCGTGGTTCTCGGGCAGGCCCAATCGGCGACAGATCCGGTTCTCGATGAAGCGCGCGAAGCCTTCCTTCCACTCCTGCCACACCATGTACTCGTGGTCCTGCCCCTCGAGGACACCCCGTAGCTGCCGCCGAACGCCCTCGGCTTCCTCGAGGGTGCCTGTGGTCAGGAACGCCTCGTACAGCCGCACGAAGTCCGCAGCCGCGTAGGGGAAGGGATGGTCGAGTTCCCACATGTGGTCGCCCGCCGCCTGCGCCCGCCGGGCGACGCCCAACCGCTGCTTCAGCCGCGGCTCGCAGCTCTCCGCCTGCTGGCAGTGGACGAACTCGTGGAAGATGGTGACGACACCGTCCGGCTCGGCGAAGACGTCGTCGGTGACCACACACGCCATGCGGTCGCCGTAGCTCTCGAGGGGGAAGGCGGCGCGCACGCCCCGTGGGATGGGCATCGGCGTCGCCGCTTCCCGGACGAAATCGTAGCGACGCCCGTCCGGCTCACTGTCGTAGATCAGGAACCGCCCGTCTTCGACGAGGGCGATGGGGAACACCCGCTGCAGGAACGGATGCAGGTCCCGGATGCCGTCCTGGACCTCGAACACCCTCTGGAGCTGGCCCGCGTGACGCGTCCTCACGTCCATGGCGCGACGACCTCCAGCTTGATGCGGTCCGGATCCTCGCAGAACACGGCGTAGTACCCAGGCGCCGTCGCGAACGGGTAGCGGTCGTCGTACAGCAGCGGGAACCCCGCCTCCGCGACCCACGTGCGCACCTCGTCGACGTGCGCCCGCGACCGCGCCCGAAACGCCAGGTGGTTCAGGCCCACCCGCCGGCGATGGTAGCCGGCGACGACGTGCTCGGCCGGCGCCTGCACCAGCGTGACGTAGGGGTCCTGCTCGCCGGCGACGTAGGTCACGCCCTGCGACCAGCGCTCCTCCGCATACCCGAGCAGGCGCATGAACGGCGTCCAGAACGTGATCGAGCGCTCCAGGTCGCGGACGTAGAGCTCGACGTGGTGCAGCATCAGGCCTCCCTGTGTCGCGCGGCGGTGCGGGCCGACGTCACCCGTCCCGACCCGACCTCGCCGCCCTCCGCTCGTTCCCCCGCTTGTAGTTGCCGGTCGCCCTGGCCATGAGGTGCTGCAGCTCCAACTCCGTCACCCCCGACGCGCGTGCGCGGAACCTCTTGGCTTGGCCGGAACGAAGCAGGGCGGCGAGCCTACCGAAGTGCAGCACCTCGATCTCGCCGGACTTCCGCTCGCGGTAGCTGAACCCCTCCGGCAGGCGCGCGGGCATGGCGGCAGGATACCGAAAGGCCGCCGGCGCCAGGCCTCACCCCGCCCACCCCCGCCCCCGCCGCGACAGGTAGTCGTGCCACAGGAACCGCGCCGCCACCGCCCGCTGCGGCCGCCAGCGCTCCGCCCAAGCGTCCAGCTCGTCCCAGCCGGGGAGCGCCGGCAGGCCCCACAGCTCCCGAACGGCCTTCGCCAACGCAAGGTCGCCGCTCGGCCAGGCGTCGGGCCGGCGCAGCGCGAAGAGGAGGTAGACGTCCGCCGTCCAGCGCCCGATGCCGCGCAGGGCGACGAGGGTGCGGCGCACCTCGTCGTCGGGCGCGACCGCCAGCCGGTCGAGGTCGAGCGCGCCAGCCGCGATCGCCGCCGCCAGGCCGCGGGCGTAACCCGCCTTCTGGCGGCTGAAGCCGATGGCGCGAAGGCGCGCGTCGTCGAGCGTCAGGAACCCTTCCGGCTCGACGCGGCCGAGCGCCCCCTCGAGCCGCCCGAACGCCGCGACCGCCGACTCCAGCGACACCTGCTGCGCCAGGATCCCGTGCACCAACCCGGCGAAGCCCTCGGGGTGGCGCCAGAAAGGCGGCGGGCCCCAGCGATCGAGGACGCCGGCCAGCACGGAGTCCGCCGCAACGAGGCGCTCGACGGCGCCGGCATACGTCTCCGGCGTCAGCCCTGTCGCCAACAGCACCGCATGGCCCTCCCCCAGCCGTTCGCCAGGCACCTCCTCGGCGGATTCGACGTGCGCAAAACGCGAGGGGCAATCTCCAACAGCGCCGCGAAGGTGCGACCGCGCGCCGCGGCGTCCGGCCCCGTCAGCAGCGGCAGCGGCCCCTCCGGCACCACCTGCCACGACACCCCGAAGCGGTCCTTCAACCAACCGCAGGGGACGATCGGGGAGAGGGGCATGGGCGGATGGTAGACGGTCGGGGGGGGGGGGGGTGTGGGTTCGGATCCGGCTGTGCCGCGGACCCTGACGGCCGGCGGGCCCTGCGCGCTCCATTCACCGTCCCCAACGCGACGATCGACGTCGACGGCCTCATCGGGGCGTCCGTCGCCCGACCCCGACCTACGACGCGTCGTGCCGCCTCGATGGTCAAGCCGACAGGAACAGCTCGATGTAGGGGGCGTAGCGAAAGCGTCGGTTCCGCGCGAACCCCGTGAACTCCTCGAGGATGCCCATCTCGACGAGGCGAGCCACCATGACGTTCGCGGCGGCGTAGGTCGTGCCCGCCATGCCTGCACGTCCGCGACGGACACGATGGGCCGGTCGAACAGCGCGTCGAGCGTTCGATGGCCGTTGGCCGCTCCCCGGCCCAAGCCTTCGGTGATGGCGTTCCGATGCGCCTCGCGCAGGAGGACGATCCGCCCTGCGGTGGCCGTAGCCTCGTCGGCGACCTCGATGACGCCGCGGAGGAAGAACCGCAGCCACGCCTCCCAGGCCCCGTCGTCACGAACGGCCTGGAGTTGATCGTAGTAGGCCTGGCGGTAGCGACGGAAGTAGTGGGACAGGTACAGGTACAGGACCGGCTTGTGGAGCACACCGCGCTCGGTCAGCAGGAACGTCGTCAACAACCGGCCGACGCGTCCGTTGCCATCCAGGAACGGGTGGATCGTCTCGAACTGGACGTGGGCGAGCGCGATCTTCACGAGCACCGGAAGCCCATCGTCCTCGTGCAGGAAGCGTTCGAGGTCGGCGAGCGCGTCGGGTACGACGTGGTGGGGTGCTGGAACGAACGTGGCCGTCGCCAACGTCGAGCCGGCCGGTCCGATCCAGTTCTGGCTGCTGCGCAGTTCGCCGGGCCGTAGGTTCCCGCCGCGCACACCCGACAGGAGCTCCGATTGAATCTCACGGATTAGGCGCACCGAGACGGGCAGCTCGGCCAAGCGCCGGAGGCCGTGGTGCATGGCACGGACGTAATCGACGACCTCGACGACGTCGTGCGGCCGCTCCGGGTCGAGGACCCGAGCTTCGGCAGCCAGCAGGTCCTGAAGCGAGCTCTGCGTACCCTCGATCTGGCTGGAGAGCACCGCCTCCTTGCGCACGTACATGAACACGAAGCGGTCGGGGTTCGGCCGCGCCAGCACGGAACCGTCGAGTCTGCCGAGCGCTCGATCGGCTTCCGACAGCAAACGAGGCAGATCGCCGCTGAGGTCGAGCGGCGGGTCGGGCGGGAGCGGCGCCGGGAAGAACGCGCGGTAACCGTGCGGCTGCGAGACGTACGACCCGGAGCGTCGAAGCGGCACGCGATCGCTCACGCTGGCCCCACCTCGTGCACGCCGCCGGTCGCTACCCATGCAGGGGCGGGGCCGGCATACGCACGTAGCAGAACATCATGGAGTTCGCGACCCGCCATACGATCGCGGCACGATCACATGGGATGCCGCGGGGATTCATGCGAACCATGGTGTCCATCGCCCCATCGGGGCCTCCGATGAACCCGTCGACCGTCGACTGGACTTGCGGCTTCAGCTTCCTCAAGGCCGCCCGCCTTACGTATCCGTGAAGGTGGACCATGGCTCGGGCGGCGGGTCGACGAAGCAAGCCGCGTGATAGCCGTCGACGTCCGTCTCCGGCGCGTCACTCCGCCGCCTCGTACGCCTCGCGCACGAACGCCAGCAGCTCGTCGTCGATCTCCTCCGGCCCGGTCACGAAGGCCCGGTGGCTGCACATCTTGCCCGGCCCGAGCGCCTCGAAGCGCTCCGTCGCTTCGGCGGCGCGGTGGTTGACGCCCACCTCGAGCCGACCGCGGCTGCCCGGTCCCACGAGCGCGAACTGCTTGCTCCGCCGCAGGCTCACGTTCGCCTTCTTGGGCGCGACCTCGAAGGAGCCCAGGCCGGCGAGCCGCGCCATGAGCGCCTCGTGCAACGAGCGCAGGGGCGCCTTGGACCCGGCGTAGATCGCGTCGAGCGGGTCGTCGGCGTCGGGTGGCGCGCCCGCGGCCGCCTCCACGTGGTCCCGCGCCAGATGGACGAGCAGGTTGGCGTGCCCATGGCCGAGCCCGAGCGCGTCCTTCGCCTTCGCGAGGAGCTCGCCATGCTTGCCGGGACCCCAGCTCGCGACCTCCGCCACGAGGTCGGCGATCGGCCGCCCCGCCTTCGCTTCGATGCCCTTGACGTAGCTGTCCCGCGCTTGTTCCGACGTCTGCGCCATGCCCGCCTCCCTCGGCGTCCCGGGCGACCCGTTCACTCGGCTTCGACGACGCGCCGGATCGCGTCCTCGAAGCGCGCGAGGTCGCCGTGCAAGCGGATCCCGCGCTCCTGGTCGTCGTCGATGGGACCGACGATCACCCGCGAGCTGCGCAGCAGCGCGCCATCGCCCGTCGGCTCCAGCGTCACCTGCGTGTCCATCACCGTCCCCGCATGCAGGCGGCTGCGCACCGCGTAGCGCCACGGCGGGTCCCACTCGGTCACCTGCCCGTAGAGGTGACCCCGCCCGTCGCCCCAGTCCTCGTACTGCAGGCCGCCGACCCGCGGCTCGAACACGACGCGCTTCACGCGGTTCTCGCCGTAGGTGTAGGGGAACCACCGGAGGATCTCGTCCGGGTCGGTGAGCGCCCGGAAGACGCGCTCCGGCGGCGCCCGGAAGCGCAGTTCGCTCTCGATCCTCACAACCCTGGGCGTCTCCACGGCTCGTCCGTCCTCCATCGGCCCCTCCTTCTCCAGATGCTGCCCCAGCGTGGCGAGCTCGCCCGCGAGCTCATCGGCGTAACGGTGCACCCAGCGGTCGTACGACCGGCGCAGGGCCGGCACGACGTCAGACGTACCCCTTGGACCGGTAGTCCTCGAAGCCGCGCTCGGTCAGCGCCGCGAGCTCCTCGAGCAGCGCGGGGTCCGCCTTCGTGAAGTTGAAGCACGACTTCCCTTGCATCCGCTT
Source organism: Trueperaceae bacterium (assembly GCA_011389865.1). Taxonomy (GTDB): domain Bacteria; phylum Deinococcota; class Deinococci; order Deinococcales; family Trueperaceae; genus JAABTL01. The sequence goes on along the minus strand of JAABTL010000045.1, from coordinate 2,350 downwards.
CTTCAGCTCCGGCGAGACGTCGTCCAGCAGGGCCGGGTTCACGTAGACGGGCATGAGGTGGTAGCTCACGTAGCGCTTCTTGACCTGGACACCGCCGAACCAGAGCGGCGCCCCGTTCGCCTGGACGTGCGACGTGTTCAAGCTGAGCTCGTCGTCACGATCGACGGTGCGCTCGAGCGAACGCGCGTACGGATCCAGAATGGCTCGCAAGCGAGCGAAGACGTCCACGAAGTCCGGCATCGACACCTCCTCGATCGGTCGGCCAGCGCCTCAGCGGCAGCGTACGGCGCCAGCGGGCATGCGCTCGACCTCGTACCGCAACTCCACCATCCCCGAGCCCATCCGCTGCACCGACACGAGGCGCAGAAGGGGGTGCAGCACGCGCCGCGGGAAGAGCGGCTTGCCCCGCCCGAGGGTGACCGAGCCCACCTGGACGATCAGCTCGTCGAGCAGCCCGGCGTCATGGAACTGACCGGCCAGGTCGCCACCGCCGACGATCCACAGGTTCTTGCCGCCCGCGGCCTCGTGCATGGCCGCGTGCACGGGCCGCACGTCTCCCGAGGCGAGTCGGACGTCGGCGCCGGCCGGTGTCGGTAGGACTCGGCGCGTGAACACCCACGTGGGCTGCGCGTACGGCCACGGGGATCCGGTCTTGGCCTCCGCCTGCTCGCCATGCCGCAGGATCCACTCGTACGTGGTCGACCCCATCGCCAGCGCGCCGACCTCGGCGACGAAGGCCGTGTAGCTCGAGGTGCTCGGGTCGCCGAGGGGGAACAGCCAGTCGAGAACGTCGTCCTCCGTGGCGATGAAGCCGTCGAGGCTGGTGGCCGTGTAGTACTGGGTGCGCATCGTCATCCTCCGACGGCGCGGCCGTCCCACGACGCGCCGTGCTGCCTCATCCTGCCAGCCATGCCACCCAAAGGCCCACGGTGGCGGCCGCTAGCGCCCCCCAGCCCCAACGCGAGGCCTCGAGCATCCGCCGCCCCGCGTAGGCCGTCATCGGGAAGAACGGTAGCAGCACGTCCAGGAGCAGCAGGAGGCACGCGTACGCGAGGACAGGGCCCGCGACGCCCGCCAGCGCCGGGACCGAGGTCGCGAACCAGGCCGCCCACCCCAACAGCAGCACGGCGCCGGCGCCGGCGAAGGCGACGCGCGCGAGCGCCGGGGCGAGCGCCCGCGGTGACCAGGTGCGCGCCCGCGGGTACACGCCACCCGGCGTCACCATCGGACCCCCGAAGACGGCGGCGATGACCCCCGCGAGCAACAGCCCCGTCTCCCAGGGGCGGTAGCGGAGCTCCAGGCCCGCCGCGCGTCCCGCCAGCGCCTGCGCCGCCGTCCGGACGATCAGGACCGCCGAGAGGCCGAAGAGCACGCGGCCGATCGCCCCCGCCTCGCCGAGGTCGCCGAGGCGCGCGAGCATCAGGAGCGCGACCAGCGCGTGCAGCAGCAAGCCGATCGCGAACGCACCGAGGCCAGCTCCGGAGGCCGGCGGTGCTTCGGCGGAAGCGGACGCCGGGACCTCGCCGCTCCGCGCCCACAGGAAGTGCCCGACGTCCGCGACGTGGTTCGTGTGCCACCAGATGCGCGGGAGCCCGAAGCCGTAGCGCCGGACCTGCGCGTCGAAGCCCAGCAGCTCGAACCCATGGCGCGTGAAGCGGTTGCTCGATCCGGCGTTGTGCCCCTCGATGATCGCGAAGGCATCCGTGACGCCCTGCTCCTCGAACCAGGCGAGGGCCCGATCGACGAGCGCCGAGGCCACCCCGTGGCCGCGCGCCTCGGGCAGCGTGAAGACCCACTTCACGACCCCGCCGCGGCGCTGCGCGTCGATGCGGAAAGCGCTGGCGACGACGGCGCCGACGATGCGCCCGTCCACCGTGGCGACGAAGTTCGCCTTGCCGAGCCCGAACAGCAGGCCGGCGAGTCCGCCGAAGCTGCGGCGCATGACCGACCCGACCACACGCGCCTCGTCGGGCGCCATCGGGCGGACGTCCACATCGCTCGTGACGTCGGCGGACGGTGTGCTCATGGTCGCCATGGTGGCATGGGGGCCGCCCGACGTCACGCCTCCCCTCGCAGGTACCGCTGCCGCCGCCCCTCCGGCAGCTTCTCGATCGCGTACCGGAGCATGGTGCGCGGCATGCGCCGGTAGCGCTCCGCGAGGAACGCCTCGAAGCGCTCCGGGTCGCGCCTCCCAACCTCGCGCACCATCCAGCCGACGGCTTTGTGGATCAGGTCGTGCGGGTCGCCCAGGAGTCGGTCGGCGATGCGCAGCGCCGGGTCGACCACGCCCTTCCGGGTCCAGTGGAACGTCGCGATGATAGCGATCCGTCTCTCCCACAGGGACTCGGCG
>JAABTL010000044.1 GCA_011389865.1 Trueperaceae bacterium | reverse complement strand
GGGCGGCGCCTGCTGCGGGAACACGGCCGAACTCCACAGCACCTCCAGGACCCGCACGCCCTCGCCGCGCGGCACCAGCAATCCGGCGGCGTCGAGCACGGTCGGCACGTCGATGCGGTCGTAGCCGAGCGCGGCGACCGCCACGTCGGCGTAGCGGACCCCGTTCAGCGCGTCCGCCGCCTCGGGGGCGCTGGGCGCGAGGAGCTCCGCGGCGACGAATGCCGGCACGGCCAGCGCCACCGCGTCGGCCGCGACGACCTCCTCGCCGCTGGCGCCGATCACGCGCAGCGCGATCGGCCCCTCGCCGGGGCGGCCGGCGTCGTCGAGCCCCACCACCCGCACGCCGCCCCTGACGCGGCCGCCGAGGACCGCCGAGAGGGCGTCGACGAGCGCCTGGACGCCCCCTTCGAGGGTCGTCAGGCGGCCGTCGGCTGGGACGGCCGCGCCCGTCGGCCGCGCGACCGAGGCCCCGCGACCGCGGGCCGCGAGCATGCCGCGGAGCACCGACCCGTGGCTCGCCTCCAGTTTCCGCAGCCGTGGGAAGAGCGCGTCGAGCGACAGCTCGCGCGCGTCGCCGGCGGCGATGCCCGAGACGAAGACGCCGGCGAGGACGCGCGCGGCCTCCAGGCCGAAGTGGCGGGCGATGAAGTCGCGCACGCTCTCCTCGCGACGCGCGCGGCCGCCCAGGAGCGGCTCCGCTAGGGCGCGCAGGCGGCCCGGCGGCGAGAGCAGTTCGCTGCGCAGCCAGCCGCCGAGCGTCGTGGGTACGGGACGCAGGCCGCCGTCGCGGTAGAGGTAGCGGCGCGCGGCCGCGTCCGAAGCAGGTCGGAGCCGGTCGCCCAGGCCGAGCGTCAGCGCCAGATCGAGCGTCTCGCCAGCGTTGGTGAGGAAGCCACCCGGCCCCCAGTCGAACAGGTGGCCGTCATGGACGCTGCTGCGTGCCTTGCCGCCCGGCTCGGTCGCGGCCTCGAGCACCACGACGTCGAGGTCGGGGTGCGCCCGCTGGGCGAGGTAGGCGGTGGTGAGGCCGGCGATGCCGGCGCCGACGACGGCGAGGCGCATGGGCGGAGCCTACCGCGGCTGGCACGCTCTCCCGTACGCGGCGCGCCGGCCGGCTACGCCGCCGATCGCCGTGTCCGCCCGGGACGCTGGACCAGCGCCCGTGGGCTTCGGCCGCCCTCGCGCCCGCCACCGCTGGGCGCCGCCCCTACGCTCGTCCTCGAGCACCGGCACCGCGCCGGTGCCGGACCAGCGCCCGACGCCGAGCCCCTTGCGGGCGGCGTCGGAGCCGCGAAGGAGGCGTCGATGTTCCGTCCCGTCCCCCCAGCCAGATCGGAGAACCGTCCCCCCACGGCGGGCAGCGGCCCGCGCCCGCGCCGTGGCCGCCGTGGCCACCTTGGCTCGCGCAGGCCCAGGCGGGCCCTGCTCGCGCTGGTGGCCGCGACCCTCGCGCTCGCCGGCTGCCAGGGCGTCGGCGGCGGCGCACCGTCCAAGGCCTGGACCGAGGCGCAGGTCGCCCAGGTGTTCGACCTGAGCGAACTCGGCCGGTCGCTGACGATCGCGCCTAGCGGCGATCACCTGCTGCTGGACGGCCGCGCGTTGCCGCCCGAGGTCCTCGAGCGCTTCCCGCACTTGACGATGGGCCGCACGACGAACCTCTTGCGCTTCTCGGACGACGCGCTCGCGGCGATGTCCCCCGAGGCGCAGGCGTTCGTCCTGCGGGCCGCGCCCGGCGAGTTGCGCGCGAGGCTGTCAGCGTACGGGCTGGCGATGTCCGACCTGCACGCGGGCTGGGCGGCGAGCGGCCAGATCGACCTCGCCGGGCTGCAGACGGTCGCGGCACGGCTGAACGGCGCGGCGGGCGCCACCAGCGCGGCTCGCGCTACCGCGGACGCGCCCGGCGCCCGGCTGCTCGCCGACCTCGGGGTGGCGCGGTGACCGGCGGCGTCCGCGCGCGTCCGCGTCACGCCGCGGTCGTCCTCGCGTGGTTGCTGGCCGTCACGCTGGCGTTCGCCGGCACCGGTGGTGGCGACGATGGCGGCGACTCGACGCCGAGCGACCCCACCCCCAGCGATCCCGCGCCGACGGCGAGCGAGTACCGCATCGGGCTCACCAAGGGCTCCTTCGCCGACGCGTACTACGACGTCTACAAGTGCGCCACGATCTCGCCCGGGACGTACACGGACCTGCGGGGGATGGCGTCGACCTCGAGCGGCTCGTACAAGTCGAGCTACCTGGCGCACAACGTGCGCCTCTACGCCAACGGCAGCCTGGTCGCCCGTTCGCCGGACGTGGAGCGGCGGGTCTCGGGCGCCAGCGAGACGAACTACATCACCTCGCTCGCGCCGGTGTCCGTCAGCCACAAGGCGTCTTGCCCGCAGGCCGTCGTCACCGACGTCCTCGCTCGCGGCTGGCACAAGGGCGTCTCGATCCACGGCCACAGCCACAGCCTCTACACGTCCGACTACTTCTACGGATGAAACCCCTGGCCCCGCGCGCCTCGACCCATTCGGGTCGAGGCCGCGCCCCTCGAAGCTCGTGGTGGCTGCCGGCGCCGCGCTGGTCGGCGACCATGCTGGCGGCGTGGCGCGCGGTCGTCCTCGTCGCCGTCCTCCCCGGGGTCGCCTGGGCCTCGTCGCCACCGTGCGGGCAACCCGGCCTCATCGGCTTCGCGAGCACCGCGGAGTTGACGGGCGCCGGCCACCTCGTCGCCACGCTGACCCTCACGGACGCGGCGGTCGCCTCCCTGTCGGCGCTGCCTCTCGTCTTCGTCGATGGTCTGGCGGTAGACGCCGGCGGGCCCCTCGCCCTCGCGTGCGGCCAGGAGGTCGCGTGGTCGGTCCCCGCCGGACGGATCGGCCGCGTCGAACACGCCGTCCACTGGACCGTGCTGCCCTGGCCGCCGGTCGCGCCGGCCGTCGCCGCGCTGGACGGCGGCGAGGCGCTCGCCCGGTACGCCGATCGGGCGCCGCCGGGCCTCTACCCCTGGAGCGACGTCGAGTTGCTGCGTCCGCCGCGCGCGACGCCGTGGCCGCGCGGGACGAACGCGAGCGGGCCCGACACGAGCACGCGCTCGCTCGACGCGAGCGCGCCCGCTCGCGTCGAGCCGCCGAGCGACCTCGTGGACGATGCCAGCGAATGGCTCGTCGGGGGCGATGACGGGCGTCGCGTGCGCCTCGCCCGCGCGCCCGTGGGCGCGACGCAGCGCTTCGTGCTGCGCTACCTCCCGGGCCAGCACGGCGGCGGCCCGCTCGTGGCGACGTGCCTGCTGGACGACCGGCAGGTCCCCGCCTTCGACGGTCTGCCCTTCGTCCTCGTCGAGGCGGTGGCAGGTCGGCTGGTGGCCCTCGAGGGCGCCGTGGTCGTCCCCGGCCCCGGTTGGCACCGCCTCCAGTGCCTCCTGCTGCCCGACGACGCCGGCGAGCGGCCGATCACCTGGCCGCGGCCGTTGGTCGCGGCGTACCTGTGGGGCGATCCGTGAGTCGGAGGGGCCGCCGATGATCGCCGGCGCCCCGCGTCGGGCGCGGGCTCCGCGTGGAGTCCGCGCCCCTCACGGCGCCAGCGCGGGCCCGGCTGCCTGGGTCCGTGCGGACCGGTCCGATGCGGCGTCGACGGGCTTCGCGGTGGACGTCGCGGTCGTCGCGGTCGCCGCCGGTCTGCTGGCGCTGTCCGGGACGCAGGGGGGATCTTGGTGGGCGGCGTTGCTCGCGGGCGGTCTGCTGTGGCCGCGGCTGGTGCGTGCGAGGTGGTGGCGCGCGGCGCCGCTGGCGGCGATCGGGCTGCTGCCGGTGCCCGCGATCGGCTACGAGGGTCTGCGGGTCTACGACCCTCCCGCGTGGTGGGCGGTGAGCGCGGTGGTGGCGGTCGGCTACGCGGCGGCCGGGGCCGCCGCGGCCGGACTCGCGGTCCGCTGGTGGCCGGCCGCACCGCTCGCGTGGCGGCCGCTCGCCTGGATCGCCGCCTGGTCGGCGCTCGACCTGGTCGTGAGCCACGCGCGGCCGTGGCCGTTGCCCTTCCCGGTGACCGTGGGGTACGCGCTCGTCGGCGGCCCCCTCGTCGCGCTGGCCGCGCTCGCCGGACCGACCGGGCTCGGGGTGGCCTGGGGTGTGCTGGGCGTGGCGCTGGCCGGCCTCGGTCGGGGCTCCTTCGGCCTCCCCGGCGGCCGCGCCTGGTGGCCTGCCGCCGCCGTGGTGGCGGTCGCCACCGCCGGCCTGCAGGTCGCCGCGGGCGCGACGCCGACGGGTGCATCGCGTTCCGTCGCCGTGCTCCAGCTCCCCGACGCGGAGGCGCCCGGGCTCGATCGTCTCTCGGCGTTCGCCGCGGGCGCCGCAGCCCTGCGGGCGGAACTGCACGTCTGGCCCGAGGCGGCCCTGGCGCGGGAGTTGGCGGACGACGCGTCGCCGCTGCACGCCGTGGCGCTCGAGCTCGACGCGGCGGTGGTGGCGGGCGCGTTTCGGCGCAGCCACGACGGCTCCTGGCGCAACGCCGCCGCCCTCGCGGATCGCCACGGCGCGACGTTCGCGGTCGACAAGCGCCTGCTGGTGCCCGGGTACGAGGACTGGTTGGCGCCAGGGATCGGCGAGCGCTGGCCGCTGCACGCCGTCGGCTGGCGCCTCGGCGTGCTGATCTGCTGGGAGTCGCTCTTCCTTGACGAGGCGGTCGACCGCGTGCGCCACGGCGCCGACGTCCTGCTGGTGCTGGCGCACGACGGCTGGGCGAACGGCACCGGCACGCCCTGGTGGCACGCGCGGGCCGGGCGACTCGTCGCATGGTCCGTCGGGCGTCCGGTGGTGGTCGCCTCGCACGACGGCCCCTCGATGGTCTGGGGCTTCGATGGCCGCGCACTCGCGGAGGCCGGCCCCGGGCCGGGCGCGCTGCTGGTGGAGGTCGCCGCGCCCGTTGGCTGGCGGACACCCTACGTGGGCCTCGGACCGCCGGGGCTCGCGGCGATCTGGGTCGCGGGCGTGGCGGCATGCATCGCGGCGTCGCGTCGGGCTGCCCGGGCGCGGCCGCACGGGGGCCGTCAGGGGTGGGGTGCCTCCGGTCCCCAGGCGGCGTAGAAGTCCGGGTTCCGCAGGTCGCGCTTGTTGTACGCCAGCGGGCCGCCGGCGCCCGTGCGCCGCAGCACGCCGCCTGCGCCGACGACGATGGCCTCGGCGGCGGCGGTGTCCCACTCGCTGGTCGGTCCCAGGCGCGGGTACAGGTGCGCGCTGCCGTCCGCGACCAGGCAGACCTTCATCGCGCTGCCGCGGCGCAGTACCTCGACGTCCCACTCGGCCGCCAACGCCCGCAACCACGCGAGGGTTCGCGGGCCGGCGTGCTGACGGCTGGCGAAGACCCGCAGCCGCCGACCCACGGGCGCCGCCACGCTAACCGGGCACCAGGGGCCGCCGCCCTCCCGGCGCCAGGCGCCGCGGCCCGGCGCGCCCACGTAGCTGACGCCGTCGACCGGCGCATGGATGAGCCCCAGCAGCGGCCGCCCGCGCTCGAGGAGGCCCACGTTGACGCTGAACTCGCCGCTGCGGGCGACGAAGTCGCGGGTGCCGTCGAGCGGATCGACGCACCACCAACGCGTCCAGTCGCGGCGCCGCGCGTACGGCGTAGCCGTGCCCTCCTCGGCCAGGATCGGTACCCCGGGCGCGATCGCGGCGAGGCCCTCCTGGAGGATCGCCTGCGACCTCAGGTCGGCCTCCGTCACCGGGCTGGCGTCGTCCTTGAGGCGGACGTCGAAGTCGCCCTCGTAGACCTCGAGGATCGCCGCACCGGCCGCCGCGGCCAGCGCCGCCAGCGGGTCGCGCAGCGTCATGAGGTCCGCCGGCAGGTCCGGTCCGCCGCCCTGGGCGGCCCCCGCGCTCATGCCATCCCGCCCATCATCCCCGTCACTCCTCGCGCACGCCGCGCAGCAGGCGCAGGCCGTTGGCGACGACCAACAGCGTGCCGCCCTCGTGCCCGATCACGCCCAGCGGTAGCGGCAGGCGCCCCGCGAAGGTCGCGACCACCATCACGGCCATGATCCCGAGGGCGAAGGCCAGGTTCTGACGGATGACGCGCTTCGCGGCCTGGGCCAGACGCAACGCCTCGGGCAGGCGCCGCAGGTCCTCGGACAGCAGCGCCACGTCGGCGGTCTCGAGGGCCACGTCGCTGCCGGCGGCCCCCATCGCGATGCCCACCTGCGCGGTGGCGATGGCCGCGGCATCGTTGACACCGTCGCCCACGTACGCCACCACGCCCGTCTCGCTCCAGTGCCGCACGTGCTCGACCTTCTCCTCCGGCAGGAGGTCGGCGTAGACGTCCTCCGGCGCCAGGTCGAGCCGATGGGCGACGTCACGCGCCACCGTGGCGTGGTCGCCCGACAGCACGCCGATCCGCCGAACGCCCGCCGCGCGCAGGCTCGCGAGCGCGGACGCCGCGTGCAGCCGGACCTCGTCGGCCACCCCGAACCAGCCGAGGACGCGCGCCGGTGTGCCATCGCGGGTCGCCTCGCCGAGGACGACCACGCTGTGCCCGCGCGCCTCGAGTTCGTCGAGCGCCTCGCGCAACTCGCCATTGGCGGCGAGCTCGATGCCCTGCGCCGCGAGCTGGCGGCGGTTGCCCGCCCAGTAGCGGCGCCCGTCGACGCGGCCGCTGAGTCCGCGGCCGGGCTCGGCGACGACGCCATCGGCCACCGACGGCATCGGCCCCTCCTGGCGCGCCCAGTTCACCACCGCGCGCGCGATCGGGTGCTCCGAGGCCGACTCCAGCGCGGCCGCGACGCGTCGCAGCTCATCGCCCTCGGCTTCGTCGGTCACGACGTCGTGGACGGTCATGACGCCGCGCGTCAGGGTGCCGGTCTTGTCGAAGGCGAAGGTGTCGACCTCGGCCAGGGCCTCGAGGGCGCCGCCACCCTTGAACAGCACGCCGCGCCGCGCCGAGGCGGCCAGGGCGGAGAGGACGGCCGCCGGCACGCTGATCACCACCGCACAGGGGCTGGCGACCACCAGCAGCGTGGCGGCACGGTAGAAGGCGGTGTCCATGCCCACGCCGGCGAGCAGGAAGGCGGCCAGCGACACCGCCGTGCCGATCAGCACCCATACCGTGTAGCGCTGGCCGAACCAGTCGCTGAAGCGCTCGCTCGGCGCCTTCGCCGCCTGCGCCTCGGTGACCAGCCGCACCATGCGGGCGAGGGTGGAGTCGGTGGCGGCCTTCGTGACGTGCACGATCAACGTCCCGTGACCGTTGACGGTGCCCGCGAAGACCTCGTCGCCCTCGGCCTTGTCGACGGGCACGGCCTCGCCGGTGATGGGCGACTGGTCGATCGCGGAGTTCCCCGCGACGATCTCGCCGTCGAGCGGCAGTCGTTCGCCGGGGCGCACGCGCACGCGTTCACCCACCGCCACCTCGTCCGCGGGGCGTTCCACCTCGCGGGCGGTGGCGCCCTCGCCCTCGATCACGCGCGCGGTGTCCGGGCGCAGCTGCATCAGCGAGGCGACCGCGCGGCGGGTGGTGCCCATCGCGCGCTCCTCGAGCGTGCCGGCGAGACTGAACAGGAACAGCAGGATGGCGCCGTCGCGCGGTTCGCCCACGGCCGCGGCGGCCAGGGCGGCGAGCACCATGAGCAGGTCGATCTCCAGCCGGCCGCGCCGTAAGGCGCGGCCGGCCTCGATCCCCGCTGGCCCCCCGCCTGCCAGGTAGGCGACGACGTACGCCGCTGCGGCCAGCGTCTCCAGGCCGGCGATCCCGGCGGCGATCCCGCCGACGAGGCCGGCCAGCGTGAGCGCCGTCCAGGTGATGCTCCAGCGGAGGGCCTGGCGTTCTTCCGCGAGTTCGGCTTCGAGCGCGCGCGCGTCCATGGCCTAGGCTAAGGCGGCGCGCGGGGGAAGCGCGACCGGGTGTCACGCGCCCGCGCGACGGCGCTCCCCCGGTCGCGTGGCATGATGCCGGCGTGATCGACGATCCCCTGGCCCTGGTCGAGCTCCTGCATGCGGGGCCGACGCGGTTGGTCTACGAGTTCGCGGGTGCCGGCGTCAGCGCGCTCGCGCTCGTGCACGCCGTGGGCGGCTCCTCGCGCACGCTGCTCGAGGCGACCGACCGCTACTCGGCGCGCTCGCTCGCCGAGGGCGTCGGGGGCGCGCCGGCGACGGCGGTCTCCGCCGACGTGGCGGTCGCCCTGGCCGCGCGCGGGCGCGTGCGCGCCCGTACGCTCGCCGGGGTCGACGACAGCGTCGCCGGCGTCGGCGTCACGGCCACGATCGCGACCGATCGCGCCAAGCGCGGCGAACACCGCGCCTGGGCTGCCGCTGCCGACGGGCTCGGCGTCCGCGTCGCCGGCGTGACGCTGCGCAAGGGCGCGCGCACGCGCGAGGCCGAGGAACGCCTGGTGGGGCGCCTCGCGCTGCGCCTCATGGCCGAGGCCAAGGGCGTGCTGCGCGAACTGTCGCTCGCCCTGCTCGAGGGCGAGGTCCTCGAGGAAGAACTGCGCCCCGGACCGGAGCTCGCGGACTTCGCTGCGGGCGGGCGCTCCATGCTCGCGATCGACTCGCTCGGCGAGTGCGTCGACGTGCTGCCGTGGGCCGCCGCCGGCGGCGCCGGCGGCGCCGCGCTCGGCAGCACGGGCGGCGCGGTGGTGAGCGGTGCCTTCCACCCGCTGCACGACGGACACCTCGGGTTGGCGGGGGCCGCGCAGCGCCATCTGGGGCGTCCGGTGGCCTTCGAGCTGGCGGTGGCCAACGCGGACAAGCCGACGGTGGAGATCGCGGAGGCCCACCGCCGGGCCGCGCAGTTCGCCGGCCGCGGGCCGCTGCTGCTGACCCGGGCGGCACTTTTCGACGAGAAGGCCGCACTCATGCCCGACACCGTGTTCGTCCTGGGGGCGGACACGGCCGCACGGGTGCTCGAGCCGCGCTTCTACCCGGACGCGGGGGGGCTGGACGCCGCCATGGACGCCCTGCGGGCCGCCGGGGGGCGGTTCCTGGTGGCCGGGCGGCGCTCGGCCGGGCGCTTCCTCACGCTCGCCGACCTCCCGGTGCCGGCCCGTCACGCCGACCTGTTCGAGGCGCTGCCCGCCAGCGCGTTCCGCGCCGACGTCTCGTCGTCCGACATCCGCTCGGCCTGGGCGCGTGGGGCGCCCAGCGAGGCGCCGTGACGTTGGTGGCACGCCTCGGCCGGGACGGCGCACGCGCGTGCGCGGTGCTCCTGACGTTCGCGCTGCTGCTGGCGCAGACGACGCTGGCGCAGCCCGCGACCGTCGGCGGCGAAGTGGACGGCGCGGGCGCCGGTCCCGGTGCCGCTGGTCCGGGGACCGAGTTCGTCGCGGCGGAGAACGTCCCCGGCGTCGCGTCGTTCGGCGTGCAGTTCGGCTTTCCCGCCTACCGCACGGCGAGCGTTTTCGCCAGCCTGCAGGCCCGCTTCGTCGGTTTCGCCGTGCGGGCGGGCGGTGGACCGGGCGGGGTCACCTTCGGCCTGCAGGCGCGCGCCTACCCGCCGATCCCGATCCCGTTGCCGATCTACGTGGCCGGCGGCGTCGACCTCTACGCGGGCCGCATCGCGCCCCACGTGGCCCTCGGCATGCACGTGCCGCTCGGCGGGGGCTGGCGCATCGACGTCGAGGCCGGTGCGGCGTGGACGCCGCTGCTCGACGAGGTCCGCGTGGCGCCCCTGCTCGCGGTCGGTGCCAGCTACGCCATTCCCTTCGTGCTGCCGACCGGTGGCGGGGGGGTGGCCGCGACCGGTACGGCCGGCGAGCGCGCGACCGGCCCGACGTGCGAGCCCGGACCGCCCGACCTCGGTGCACTCGACGCGGCGCTGGCCGCGACCGTGCGCCGCTTCGTCGCCGATGCCGTCGCGACGTACGGCAGCGTCTACCGCGACCTGCGGTACCGGACGTCCGTCGTGGACCGCCGGGTGGAGGGCGAGCGCGCGACGCTGACCGTCGCCTACTCGGGCTCGGTGGTGGAGATCCTGACGGGGCGGGTGGTGGAGGCATCCGGCGAGGCCGAGGCCGACTTCCGCTGGGACGGCTGTCGCTGGCGCCGCACGGGACTGCGGTACTAGGCCGCGTGGCCGGCGCGCAGGACGACGACGCGATGTCCTTCGCGGCCGGCTTCCGCGAGGGCTTGCGCGACGCGCTGCCGGTCATGCTGGCGTTGATGCCGTTGGGGCTGGTGGTCGGGGTCGCCGCCGTCGAGGTGGGTCTGCCGATCGCGCAGGCGATCGGCATGAGCTACGTCGTCTTCGCGGGCATCGCGCAACTGGCGGCGCTGCAGCTCATCGCCGCGGGCTCCCCGGCCGCCGTCATCCTGGTGACGACGTTGCTGCTCAACATGCGCTTCGTGCTGTACTCGGCGGCCTTGGCCGAACACCTGCGTGCCGCGCCCGCCTGGCTCCGGGCGGTGATGGCCTTCTTGACGACCGACCAGTCGATGGCCCTCGGAAGCCATCGGTACGGCCGCTTCCCCGAACGCGGCGCCAAGGTCGCCTACTACCTCGGCGTGTCGCTGCCGATCGGCCTCGTGTGGACGACGGCGAGCACCCTGGGGGTGTTGCTCGGAGGTGGTCTCCCCGCGCGTCTGTCACTCGACTTCGCGGTGCCGCTGGTCTTCCTCACGCTGTGGGTGGTCGCGATGGTACGGGGTACGTCGCCGGTGTGGGTGGCGGGCGCGGTGGCGGGCGGGACCGCGGTGGTGGCGCGGCCGCTGCCGCTCAATCTCGGGCTGCTGGTGGCGGCCTTCGCTGGCATCGCGGCCGGCCTGTGGTGGGAGATGCGGCGCGGTCCGGCGCCGCGGCCGGGGGGCGCGGCCGTCGCCCGACGCGGCGATGCGCCGTGACCGACGCCGGCGGGTGGGGCCTGATCCTGGCGATGGCGGCGATCACCTTCGCCCTGCGCGCCAGTTTCATCGTCCTGCAGGAGCGTATCCGCCTGCCGGCGCTGGTGCGGCGTGCTCTGGTGTACGTGCCGGTGGCCGCGCTGGCGGCGATCGTCGCGCCGGCGTTCGTGCAACTCGGCGGCGACGTCGGCCTCGCCCAGCAGGTACCGCGCTGGGCGGCCGGCCTCGTCGGCGCGGCGGTCGCGGCGCGCACGGGGAACATGGTCGCCGTCCTGATCGTCGGCATGCTGACCCTGTGGGGCGTGCAGGCGCTGCTCGGCTGACGGCGCGGCTGCCGTGCCTGGCGGCGGACCGGGGCCCGCCCAGCCGCGCTTCGCGCGGACCGGCTCAGTCTTCCCAGTCCACCGCTGGATCGTCGACCAGCCGCTCGCCCCGCGCGAGCCCGAAGACCCGCCGCATCTCTTCGTCGTCGAGCTCGAAGTCGAACACGTCGAGGTTGGTGGCCTGGTTGTCGGGGGACGCCGCCTTGGGGATCGCGACCACGCGCGGCTGCTGCAGCAGCCAGCGCAGGGCGACTTGGGCGGGACCCTTCCCGTGGCGCTCGCCGATCGCCCTCAGCGTCGGGTCGGCGAGCACCCGCCCGCGGGCGATCGGCGAGTAGGCGGTGATCAGCAGGTCGTGCGCCTCCGCCAGCGCCAGCAGCTTGCCCTGGCCAAGGAACGGGTGGTACTCGACCTGGTCCGTCAGCGTCGGCCCCGCGGCCAGCGAGCGCAGCAGCAGCGAGGGCGTGAAGTTGCTCACCCCCACGTGCCGCGCCATGCCCCGCTCGCGCGCCTCGTGCAGCGCGAGAAGCGTCTCCTCGAGGGGCACCTCCGGGTTCGGCCAATGCAGCAGCAGCAGGTCGACGTGTTCGACGCCGAGGGCGGCGAGGCTCGCCTCCGTGCTCTGCAGCAGGTCGTCGTGGCGGAAGTGGCGCGGCCGGACCTTGGTGGTCAGGAAGACCTCGTCGCGCGGGACGCCGGAGCGGCGCAGCCCGGCGCCGACCTCGGACTCGTTGTCGTACCCCTGGGCGGTGTCGATGTGCCGGTAGCCGAGCGCGAGGGCGTGCTCGACCGCGCGCGTGCATTCGTCGCCGCGCAGCTCCCACGTCCCCAGGCCCAACGCGGGCACCGTGGCCCCCTGGACTCGTCGGTGAATCATGGCCCAGGCTAACCGCTCAGGCGGGCGTGGGGTGTCCGGCGGTGGTCGGTCGCGGAGCGGCGCGGCCGGCCCATCGTGCTGTGATGGGGGCGTGGTTGCGTCCGCGGTGGTCCGACTGCGCACCGTCTACCTCGGCTGGTGGGTGGTCGCCGGCGGGATGGGCCTGCAGGCGGCGCAGGCGGCGCTCCTGAGCAACGTCTTCGGCGTGTACGTCGTGGCGCTGACCGGTGATCTCGGGTGGTCGCGCGCCGCGGTGGCCAGCGGCTTCGCGCTGATCCAGTTGCAGGGCGGACTGCTCGGTCCGTTCCAGGGCGTGGTGCTCGACCGCTTCGGACCGCGCCGGGTGATCGCCTTCGGGGTCGTCTTCTTCGGCGCGGGCCTGGCGCTGTTGTCCACCGTCTCGTCGCTGGCCGGCTTCTACGCCGCGCTGCTCGTCGTCGGGCTGGGGGCCTCGCTCGCCGGCTACCTCTCGGTGACGACGGCGATCGTGCCCTGGTTCCTGCGTCGTCGCGCGACGGCGATGGCGTGGATGGCGCTGGGTTCCAGCGCCGGTGGCCTGCTGGTGCCGCTCGTCGCCGGCGCCGTGGTCGCGTTCGGTTGGCGCCCGACCGCGCTGGCCTCTGGGCTCGTGATGCTGCTCGTCGGGCTGCCCAGTGCCGCGCTGATGCGCCGCGAGCCGGCGCGCTACGGGCTGGCGATCGACGGCGGCTACCGCGGTCTGCCGGACGCCGCGCGCGGCGCGATCGACGTGCCGGAAAGCGATCCCGACCGCGACTACACCCTCCGTGCGGCCGTGCGCACCCGCTCGTTCTGGATGCTGGGCCTGGGTCATGCGTCGGCCCTGCTGGTGGTGTCCGCGGTCGTCGTGCACCTGGTGCCTCACCTCAGCGGCGGCCTGGGGATGTCGCTGACGGCGGCCGCCTCCGTGGTGGCCGCACTGACGTTCGTGACCGCCGTCGGTCAGGCGCTCGGGGGCCTTCTCGGCGACCGGGTCGCCAAGCGGCGGCTGGCGATGGGCGCGATGTTCGCCCACGCGGCCGGCCTGCTGTCGCTCGCGTGGCTGCCTGCCGGTGTTGGGATCGGCGCCTTCCTGCTCCTTCACGGCCTCGCTTGGGGCGTGCGCGGGCCGCTCATGGGCGCGATGCGGGCCGACTACTTCGGGTCGACCCACTTCGGCGCGATCATGGGGGCGTCTGCCCTGGTCTTCATGCCCGGGCAACTGCTCGGGGCGGTCGTCGCCGGATTGATGGCCGACGCGTTCGGCGACTACCGCTGGGGCTTCACGCTGCTCGCCGGGTTGGCGGCGCTCGGATCGCTGGCCTTCCGCCTCGCGACCCCGCCACCGAGCCGAGCTGCGTGATGGGCGCAGGTGGCGTGGCGGTCGCGTGCGACCGGCGGTCGCGTGGCGCCCGATGGCGGCCAACGAGATGGCGAGCGAGGACGCAGACGGACCCGCTCGCGCCCGCTAGGCTGCGACCCGACCAAGGAGGTCCTCCATGCCCACCATCACCGTCGACGGGCGCAGCGTCGACGTCGAACACGGCAGCAAGCTCGTCCTCGCCATCGAGGCGCTCGGCATCGACATCGGCCACCGCTGCGGCGGCAAGGCCCGCTGCACCACCTGCCGCGTCGACGTCGTCGCCGGCGAGCCCGAGACGTTCACCCGCGCCGAGTACCGCAAGCTGCGGGAAGCCGGTCTGCTCGACGAGGCACGGCTCTCCTGCCAGCTGCTCGTGGAGCACGACATGACCGTGAAGGTGCTCAAGACCCTGCAGAGCGAGGGCTGGGCCGACACCGGGCCGGCGGTCGCGCCGGAGCTCACCCCGGAGCCACAGCGCTTCGGGCGCGACGCGCTGGAGGCCGAGACGCCACTGGGCTGAGCCCGCCGCGCGCCGCCTGCGGTAGCATGCGCCACCGTCGGCCGGGGTCGTGCCCGCGTTCGCGTTCGCACCCAGGGGCGGGCCCGGACGGGCACGCAGGTGACGCGCAGCGGCCCATGACCCAGATTCCCATCCCCCCAGGCGTTCCACGTCGCCGCAGCGCGGCCCGGGGCGCCTTCGTCGTCATGGGGGGCACGCTGGCCTCGCGGCTGAGCGGCCTCTTGCGCGAGGTGCTGGTCATCGCGCTGTTCCCCGTCCGCGCGTCGGACGCGTTCCGCATCGCCTGGGTGGTGCCGAACCTGTTCCGCGAACTGCTGGCGGAGGGCGCGCTGACGAACGCCTTCGTGCCGATCTACCAACGCCTGCGCGGTCCGGACCGGCGCGACTTCGCCGGCGCGATGACGGCCGTCCTGGCCTTGGTGAACGCGGCGCTGCTGGCGGCGGCGATCCTGACCGCCCCGTGGATCGTCGACCTGTTGCTGGCCGCCGACGCCAACGTCGATCGCGAGCTGGCCGTGACGCTGCTGCGCCTGACCTTCCCCGTCCTGGCCGCCATCAGCCTGAGCGCGCTGGCGATGGGGGTGCTGCAGGCGGAGGAGCGCTTCTTCGCCCCCGCCTGGGCGCCGGTGGCGCTCAACGCGGCCGCGATCGCGGCCATGCTCGCCTTTCCCGGGCAGGCGAGCGCGCTCGCGCTCGGGGTCGTGGCCGGCGGCGTCCTGCAGGCGATCGTCCAGTGGCCCGCGATGCTGCGCGCCGGCATCGCACCGCGCCTGGGGCGTTGGTGGCATGCGGCGATGCCCGCCGCCCTGACGCTGATGGTCCCCTTCGCCTTCACGACGGGGGCGCGCCAACTGCTCAACGTCGTGGCGCAGCGCATCGTGTCGAACGACGCGCTCTTCCCCGCGGGGGCCGTCACCGCCTACGCGCTCGCCGCGATGCTCTTCAGCCTGGTTCTAGGCCTGTTCGCGATCAGCCCCGCCGTGGCGTTCTACGCCCGCCTGGGGAACCTCGCGGCGGAGGGGGCGACGACCTTCGGTGCCACCCTCGAGGCGGGCACGCGCTTCATCCTGCTGCTGACGCTGCCCGTCGGCGCCGTCACCTTCGCCTTCGCGGAGCCCGCCGTGCGCACCGTCTTCGAGATCCTGCGGCCGGCGGCGGGGCAGGAGGTGGCGATCGCCCTCGCCGTCCTCGCCCTGGCGCCGCTCGGCGTCGCCCTGCCGGCTGCCGGGCTGGTCAACTTCCTGCTGCGGCCGTTCTACGTTCGACAGCGGGTGCGCGCGCCGGTGGCGCTCTCGGTCGTGTTCACGCTGCTGACGGCGCTGCTCTTCCTTGCCCTGGCGCCCGTCTACGGCATCGCCGGCCTGTCGTGGGCCACCACCGCCGCGATGGGGGCGCAGGCGCTGGTGCTGCTCCTGTGGTTGCGTCGCGCCGAGGCCCTCGACCTGGGCGCCGTGGCGCGGCAGTTCGCGCGCGTGGGCGTCGCGTCGGTCGTCGCGGCCGCGGGCGCTCGCTGGACGGCCGCCGCGGCCGTGTCGGCCTGGGGGCTGGCCGGCTGGTGGTCGGAGGCGGTCACGCTGGCGTTGGGTGGTGGGGTGGCCCTCGTGGCGTTCCTGGCGCTCGCCTGGGCGCTTGGCGTGCCGGAGCTGCGCCGCTCGCGTGGCACCACCTGACGCAACCCTGGGGCATCCGCGACTATGCTAGGAACGTCGGTTGCCATCGTTTCGCGATTTCTCTTCGAGCGAGGAGGGTCCATCCATGTTCAACACGAACGCCCAACGCGCCGTGCTCGTCGCGGCGGCCGTGGTCGTGGCTTTGTCGTCACTGGCCGCCTGCGGTCCGAGCCAGCGTGAGCAAGACCTGGCCAGCGAGAACGAAAGACTCGTCGAAGAGGTCGCCACGTTGCAGTCGAGCGTCGAGCGTTTCGAGGCCGACGCCAGCGAGGCGAGTCAGGCGCTGACCGAGGCGCTCGCGGCCGCCGAGACCGCCGTCGCCGAGCGGGACGAGGCGGTGGCGGAGTTGGACACCGCCCTCGCCGAGTTGGACGCCGCCGTGACCGAGCGGGACGAGGCGGTGGCCGAGCGGGACGCCGCCCTGGCCGCGGCCGAAGAAGCCGATGCCCAGCGTGACGCGCTGCGCGCCGAGCGTGATGCGGCCGTGGCCGAGCGCGATGCCGCCCTGGCCGCGGCCGAAGAAGCGGCCGCCGAGCGCGATGCCGCGGTGGCAGAGCGGGAAGCCGCCCTGAGCGAGCTGACCACCGCCGTGGCAGCAGGAGAGGCGTCGGCCGCCGAGTTGGAGACCGTCGTCGCCGAGCGTGACGCGGCCGTGGCCGAGTTGCAGAGCGTGGCGACCGAGCGCGACGCCGCAGCCGCAGAGCTGGCGGCGGTGCGGGCCGAACTCACCGGGGTGACCGAGGCCCTCGCCGGCGCCGAGGAACGCGCGGCCGCGCTCGAGCAGGAGCGCAGCGAGAGCCAGGAGACCCTGGCGGCGACCGAGGCGGCGCTCGAGAGCGTGACGATCGAGCGCGACGTGCTGCAGGCCGAGCTCGGCAACGTGAGCGAGCTCGTGGCGACGCTGAGTGACACGAACCTCGAGCTCGAGGAAGCGCAGGCCGTCCGGGACGAGGAGTTGGCCGGACTGCAGGCGGAACTGGAGTCCCTCGCCGCCGCCCGGACGGCGGCTGAGGAACGGGTCGCCGCGCTCGAGTCCGAGATCCAGGAGAGCGCCGCGGCCGTCGAGGCCGGCAGCGCCGAACTCGACGCGATGGCCGCCGCCCTCGAGGTCGCCACGGCGCAGCTTGCGGGTTCGACGGCCGAGCGCGACGAGCTTGCGGCCGAGCGCAACGAGCTGGCGTCGGAGCGCGACGCGTTGGTGTCCGAGCGCGACGAGTTGGCAGCCGAGCTGGATGCCACGACGGCGGCGCTCGAGGCGGCGAGGACCGAGTCCGAGGCGGCGACGGCCGCGCTCGCGGCAGCCGCGGCCGAGACGGAGACGGCGTCCGCAGAGGCGAGGGCCCTGAGGACCGAGTTGGAAGCCCAGGCGGCCGAGTTGGATGCTCGGACGGCCGAAGTGGAGGCCCAGGCGGCCGAGTTGGATGCTCGGACGGCTGAAGTGGAGGCCCAGGCGGCCGAGCTGGACGCGGCGACGACCGAGTTGGCCGCGGCGCGTAGCGAGCTGGCGGCGACGAGTGCGGCTCTCGAGTCGACCTCG
>JAABTL010000043.1 GCA_011389865.1 Trueperaceae bacterium | reverse complement strand
GAAGCGAGGCGATCCCGAGGCCGTGACCACCCTCAAGGAGCGGATCCGCGAGGCCGATGCGGTGGTCATCGCCACGCCCGAGTACCAGCACAGCCTGCCGGGCGTCCTGAAGAACGCGCTCGACTGGGCGTCGCGCCCGCCGCAGGATCCACCGCTCAAGCGCAAGCCCGTCGCGATGATGGGCGCGACCCCCGGCCGCTACGGCACCGCCAGGGCGCAGGCCGAACTCCGCAAGGTGCTCGCCTACAACGACGCGGTGTTGGTGAACCGCCCCGAGGTGCTCGTGGCGAACGCGGGGAAGACCTTCGACGAGGCCGGCGAACTGGTCGACGACACGGCGCGCGAGCTGGTGCGCGAGTTGCTCGAGGCGCTCGGTTGGTGGGTGCGGCTCATGCGCGAGGCCCGGGCGACGGGCTGAGCACGTGTTCGACTCGATGTTCATGCAGGGGTTCGCTCCCGGCTCACGAACGCGGGTCGCGCGGGCGGAGCACGCTGACGCGGTCCGAGGTCCGATGCCCCGGGACGTGCGCGCCAACGTCGTCTACGGTGGGGCGTAGGCCGATCGCGCGGGTCGTCGGGCGGTCGGTGGAAGGAGGCGTCCGTGCAGCGACCGGCTTCCGCCCTCACCCGTGCGCCCTGGCCGGCGGTGTTCCTGCTCGCCGGCGCCCTGCTCCTGCTCGTGGCCATCGTGCTGGCCGGAACGATTCCCCGCGCGGCGAACGACGATTACGGAGCGCTGATGCGCGCGCAGGGCGGCTCCGCGGCGCACTTCCCCACGGAACCGGACGCCTACCGGCAGATCGCGGCCCAGAGCCGGATGCTCCAGAACGCCTACCTGGGCTTGACGGGCGTGGCGTTGGTGACCGTCGGCGCCTTCGGCGTGGCCGTGCCGGGTTCGCGCGACCTTCCGAAGGCATGACGCGGCGCACGATGGCGCTCCACGGCCCGTTGTAGCGACGTCAAGCTCGGGGTCACGGCGGCGCCCCCGAAGCGGGGCCCTTCGTTCACGGTGGGGTGACGTCGCCGTCGGCCTACAACCGCTCGTCGAAGCGGAACCGCTCTGGCGCGCCGATGCGCACCTCCGCGAAGCGCGGGTGCGCGGGGTCGAGCAGCAGGTTGCGCTCCTGCGGTACCAGCACGCTGGGGACGGTGAGGGCCGCGCTGGCACGCTGCTCCAGCCATGCGTCGCCCACGGCACGAGCGCCGGCGCTGACCGGCCGGGCGCGCCAGTCGTCGGGCAGGTCCTCGTCGCGCAGCTCGAGGATCGCGTCGTGCGGCACGCGCAGTTCGAAGATGACGTAGTCGCGCTCGAAGCGCCGCCGGTCGGCGTGCGCGAGCGTCTCGAGGGCGGCGAGCGACAGGTGCAGGCTGGCGTAGACGACGGGGCGCCCGGGCGCGTTCCAGCGGCCGCCGTAGCGACGGGCGCCCTCGCCGGAGAAGGCGGCGGCGGGGTCGGCGAAGGCGGGGCGCACCAGGCGCCAGGCGAGCAGCGCGTCACCGGCTGGCGTGTCGTCCACCGGCTCTCCCGCGGCCCTCAGCTGTAGACGCCGTGCTCGAGGCGGCCGAGGAGGTCGTCGACCTCGCGGGCGCCGAGCTCGGTGTCGGCCAGCGCAAGCGGGGTGTCGCCACCGAGCGCGATGTTGGGGGTGCGCAGCCAGTCGGCCGCGTCGGCCTCGCCCTCGAACACCTGTACGGCGCGGTCGAGCAGGGCCGCGAGGCGCAGGACGTGCTCGCCCTCGTCCGGGGTGAGCGCGCCGGCGCGCTTGCGGCGGGTGAGGGTGGTGGGCGCGATGCCGGCGACCTCCGCCAACCGCGCCTCGCTGACGCCGAGGCGGCGGGCGAGATCGACGAAGACGCGCACGTCCAGCCCAGCCTTCACCGCGGCGATCAGCTCGCTGGGGGTGGGGACGAGGCCGAGGTCGTGCAGGATGCCCTGCGGGCGCGGGGTCGGCGGGCGGAACGCATCCATACGGATACAGTAGCATGCCCATATGGAGACACGGGTGGGCGGCGGGCAGGTGCGCGGTCAGCCGACGACCCTTGCCACCAGCGCGTCGAGGGTGGTGCCGTCGGCGAGCGATGCGCTCGACCGGTCGGCCTCGGGCAGTGCCCGCTCCAGGCGCTCGCTCCCCTCCCGCGCCTGCTCGCGCACCGGCGCCGGCGTCGCCGGGTGGTCGCGCACGTAGCGGTACAGCCCGAGCGACCGCCGCCGCCTCTCGCCGTCCGCCCACACGTCCGCGAGCACCTTCAGCGACTCCAGCGTGCGCGGCGCCTCGTCGCCGCGCCACGCCGCCTCGACGGCGGCGCGGGCGAACGCCTCGGCCCCCTCGAGGTCGTCGCGGCGCCGTGCGACCTGCGCCCGGCGCACGAGGGCGGCCGCCTCCGACCGGAGGTCGCCGGCCTCGCGCGCTGCCCGCAGGGCGTGCTCGTCGAAGTCGTCGGCGGCGTCGAGGTCGCCGAGGGCGGCGTGGAGCATGCCCAGGTTGGCCATCAGCGACGCCGCGTCGCGCCGGTTCTCGGTGCGCTTGGCCAGGGCGAGCCCTTCCTCCCATACGCCGCGGGCATCCTGCAGGCGGCCCTCGTCGAAGAGCGCCAGGCCCAGGTTCGTCGCGGTCCGCGCCTCGCGCAGCGCGTCGCCCGCTTCGTGGAACGCCCGCAGGGCCTCTTCGTACCCGCCGATGGCCTCGTCTCGGCGCCCGTCGAGGTGCGCCGCCAGGGCCAGGTTGGCGTTGGCGAGGCCGCGCCGGCCGGGTTCCGGGTCGGTCTCAGCCAGCGCGACCGCCGCGGCCATGTGCTCGTGTGCCCGCGGGTAGACGCCGCGGTGCAGCGCGACCACGCCGAGCACCTGGTGCGCGGCGCTGGCCGCCCGCTCGTCGCCGGTCGACGCGGCGATCCTCAGCGCCTCCTCGCCGGACCGCTCCGCGTCGTCGAACGCGCCGCGCACGCGCAGGAGGCGCGCGAGCGCGGCGTGCGCGTGCGCGCAGGGCCTACACGGCGAGCACGGTCCGCGGGGAGCGGCCGCCGTGCACCAGCGGTCGAGCCAGGTGCGGAGGAAGTCGGCACCCTCCCCGGCCCTGGACCGGTGCTCGAACATGCCAGCGAGCGTTTCGAGCGCCTGCACCACGTCCTGCTCGCGCGCCACGGGGTCGACCGCCTCGAACGCTGCCCACAGGTTCTCGCGCTCGTTCTCCAACTTCCGGTACGCGGCGGCGACGTCGCCCGCGTCCCGTTCGCGGGCCGCGCTCGCCACGAGGTCGAGCGCGTGGTGCGCGAGGGCGCGCCTCGCGTCCCGCGCCTCGTCCGGACGGTCGGCCAGCTTGCCGCGCACGAACGCGTCCACCAGCGGGTGCCTGTCGAAGCGACCGGCCTCGTCGCAACGCAGGAGCGACGCGTCCACCAGCCGCGCCAGCGTCGTGATGGTGGCGCCGGCGACGGCGCTGGCCGAGGCACGGGTGAAGCCGCCGCGGAGGACCGCGAGCCGGCGCATCGCGCGCCGTTCATCCGGCTCCAGCAGCCGCCACGAGTGCTCGAGTGCGGCGGCCACGCTGCGGCCCCCGCCGGCCGGGTCGCCAGGGTCGGTGGCGAGGAGGCCGAGGTCGTCTTCGATGGCGGGCCCGATCGCCTCGAGCGGCAGCGCCCGGACCCACGCCGCGGCGAGTTCGAGCCCGAGGGGTAGACCCTCCACGGCGCGGCAGATGCGCAGCACGTGGCCCAGCTCCTCGGCCGAGGGGCGCCAGGACGGCCGCGCTCGGCGCGCCTGGTGGAGGAAGTGGCGCACGGCCGCTGAGCGCTCGATCTCGGCGCGATCGGCGTCGTCGTCCGGGAACGGCAGCCCCGCGAGCGGCACGATCTGCTCGCCGTCGAGGTGCAGGCGAACGCGGGTGGCGACCAGGAGGCGCAGGCCGGGGCAGGCCGCGACCAGCCGCGCGAGCCAGTCGCTGCCGGCGACGAGGTGCTCGGGCTCGTCGCACACCAGGACGCCTTCGCGGTCGCCGAGGGCTGACGCCAGGCGCGTCAGCGGCTCGTCGCCGGGGCCGACCTCTACCCCGAACGCGTCGGCGACTGCGTGGGGTAGCGCCTCCGGCGTCCGCAGCGGTGCGCACGCGATGAAGGCGACGCCGGCGTCGAAGGTCTCCTCACGCGCCAGCTCGTGGGCCACCTGCAGGGCCAGGCGCGACTTGCCGACGCCGGCGGGGCCGGTCAGCCCGACGATCGCCCGCGGCGCCCGCACGAGCTCGCCGACGCGCGCGGCCTCGTCGGCGCGACCGACGAGCCCGCCCGCGGGCACGGGCAGCGGGCGCGGACGCCTCCCCCGCGTCCCGCGGCGGCGGGCACGGCGGCGGTAGCGGCCGCGCGCCTCCGCGCCCGTGGCCGCCAGGTCGAGGCCGAACGCTTCGGCCTCCTCGCGCGCGCGCTTGGCCCGATCGTCGCCGACGGCGAGCAGCAGGGTGTGGAGTCGTTCGAGGTCCTCGGGCTCGGGCGCCAGGTCGAGGAGCGGCATGGCGTGCACGGCGTGGGACGCCGCTGCGCGCCAGCGACCGCTCGCGGCGAGCGACTCGGCGCGACGCAGGCGCGCGCGGTGTAGGCGCAGCGCCAGGAACTCGCGCGTTCTGAAGACCCACTCCTCCAGCTCCACCCCCAGCAGCGGCGGCGTGACACCCGCCAGGAACGGGCCCCGCTCGCCCATCTCGATCGCCGCGTCGGGCGCGTGCTGGAGCGTGTCGAGGAGCTCACTCGCGTCGCACGGCACGCGCGTCCACACGTGGGTGCGGTCGGCCTGCACGCTGCCCGGGGCGCCGGCCCGGAGCTGGCTGAGGGCGACGGTCAGGCTGCCGAGCGCGTCGCGCGCGCGCGGCCAGAACAGGCTGGCCACGTGCCGTCGCTCCTGGACGCCCTCGATCGCGAGGTACGCCAGCAGGGTCAGCGGTTTGGGGCGAGTGAAGTCGGTGCCCTCCAACGCCAGCCCGCCCAGCGTCAGCACCCGCATGGTTCTGGCACCCTAGCGGCCAACGAGCCGAGGCATCGTCGTCCGGTCGACGCTCGCGGTCCGAATCCACCCGTTCGGGCCGCGTTAGGGGTCGCTGCGACAGGATCCTCCTCGTACGACGAGGGGCGCGCCTCTGCGTCGACCAGCGCCCCGGAGAGGAGATCCACATGACCACCGCCACCATCGAACGCAACGGCATCGACACCGATCGACTGGTCGCCACCATCGAGGCGATCGAACGCGACCCGAGCCTCGCCCACTTCAACTTCCGTGCCGCCAGCGCCTGGCAGGGCGGGGCCCGCTCGCGCACGGCGATCCAGGGGTTCTACGGCGCCGGTCGCGAGGACGACTCGCGCCCGCGGCCCCTCGTCCTCGAGGGTGACGAGCCGCCGGTGTTGCTCGGCAGCAACACGGCCCCGAACGCCGTCGAGACGGTGCTCCACGCGCTCGCCTCTTGCCTCACCGTCGGCTTCGTGTACAACGCGGCCGCCCGCGGGATCGACGTGCGCGCCATGGACCTCGACCTCGAGGGCGACATCGACCTGCGGCCCTTCCTCGGCCTCGACGACGAGGAGCGCCCCGGATTCAAGCGCATCGACGTGCGCTACCGCGTCGACACCGACGCCCCGCGCG
This sequence comes from Trueperaceae bacterium, assembly GCA_011389865.1. Lineage (GTDB taxonomy): Bacteria > Deinococcota > Deinococci > Deinococcales > Trueperaceae > JAABTL01. Next base: position 14,173 of record JAABTL010000043.1, on the reverse strand, counting down.
AGCAGGTGGAAGAGCTGTGCGCCTACGTGCAGCGCACCTCGCCCGTCCTGGACGTGCTCGCCAAGCCGGTTCCGGTGTCCGTCTCGCTCGAGGGGTGAATCCGGCCTGACCACGACCGAAGGTCGCTGCTGCGCCCCGGGGGTCCGTCCCGGGGCGCAGCTTTGCCCCGAGATGTCTAAGATCCTTGACACGATGTCGAGCGAGGCTTACACTGCCCATGTCAAAGATGTTCGACACCGAGGAGGCGACGATGTCGTTCGAGGAGAAGATCACGTGGGTGAACGGGGTGGTCACCGTGCTGGCGGCGAGCTGGTACGTGTGGACGGTGGCCGGGCGGCTGGGCCAGGTGCCGGTGACGGAGATCGCCTACCAGCGCCCGCTGCTCGTCGCCGTCGGCGCGATGATCGTGCTCACGATCGTCGGGACGATCGCCATGGCGATCGGCACGGCGATCCGGGCCGAGGTCACCGGTGAGGGCTCGGTCGACGACATCGACCGCAAGGACGAGCGTGACGCCCACATCGAGGCGCGCGGCGACCGCGTCGCCTTCTACGTGTCGTCGGCGTTGATGGTCGGCGTCCTGGCGATGGCGATGCTCGAGTGGCCGCACTTCTGGATCGCCAACGGCGTGTTCGTGGCCTTCGTGGCGGGCGGGTTGGTGAGCACCGCGGTCAAGCTCGTCACCTACCGCCGGGGCTTCTGATCGTGGGCAAGCCGACCAGGGTCACGAACGACATCCGGGCGCTGCGCTTCGCCGCCGGCGAGATGACCCAGGCGGAGCTGGCCGACCGCGTCGGGCTGACGCGCCAGACGATCATCGCGATCGAGCAGGGCCGCTACTCGCCGTCGCTCGAGGTGGCGTTCAAGATCGCGCGCGTGTTCGGGGTGCCGCTCGAGCGGGCGTTCGGCTACCCGGAGGAGGGATCATGAAGGCTCAACGCGTTCGTGAGGAACGGGGCACGGCGGTCGCGGTGGGGGTGCTCTACGTCCTCGCCACGGCGGCGGGTGTGACGGCGGCGATCGTCGGCGCGCCGACCGAAGTGCCGGCGATGGCCGCGCGACCGGGTGCCGTGCTCATGAGCGCGCTCTTGGTCGCGATCATGGCGGTCGCGGTGGCGGGGGTCGGCGTCATGTTCTACCCGCTGTTGGCGCGCGACGAAGCCGCCCACACGTGGCGCGGCGTGGCCTTCGGCTTCGCCGGTGTTCGCATCGCCGAGGGTGCGATCTTCCTCGTGGCCACCGCCGCGATCGTGGCCATGCTCGGGCTCGGGGAGGCGATGGCCGGCGCCGACGGCGTTCGGGCCGCAGCTCTAGAGGCGGCGGGCCTGGCGCTCCAGGGGTTCTCCGAGTACGCCATGGTCGGCGCCCAGACGGCGTTCTGTGTCGGCGCGGCGCTGCTCTACGTCCTGCTCTACCGCTCGCGGCGCGTGCCTCGTTGGTTGTCGGTGTGGGGCCTCGTCGCGACACCGCCGATGCTGCTCGCCGGGTTCACGTTGCCGTTCACGAACGACCCGAACTCGACGGTGTCGACCGTCCTGTACGCGCCGATGGCGCTGCAGGAGATGGTCCTCGCCGCGTATCTGATCGCGTTCGGTTTGGGGCCCGCCGCGGCCGCGGCGGCACCGTGAGCTCGGTGTCTTCGCCCGGCGGCGTCCTCCTGCTCGGCGCCACCGGTCGCACCGGTTCCCGCGTGTTGACGCAGCTGCTCGAGCGCGGTGTCCCCGTGTGTACGATCGTGCGCTCTGCGGAGCGGCTGCCCGCTGGCGTCGCCCAGGATCCGCGCCTCACGGTCGTCGAGGCGGAAGTCGCGGCGATGCCCGTCGTGGACCTCCAGAGCCACATCGCTGGCCGCGACGCCTTGATCTCGTGCCTCGGCCACACGGTCAGCCTGCGGGGCGTCTTCGGACCACCGCGCGACCTCGTCGGGGACGCCGTGCGGCGGGTGTGTCGGGCGATCGAGTCGCTCCGGCCCGCGACCCCCACCCGTCTGATCCTCATGAGTTCGGTCTCGGTGAACCGCCCGGCGCGGGCGGACACGCGTCGCGGCGTCGGCGAGCGGTCCTTCCTGTGGGTCCTCCGCGCCGTCGTGCCGCCGGCGCGCGACAACCAGCGGGCGGCCGACGTCCTGGCCCTCGAGGTCGGCACCGACGCCGCGTTCGTCGAGTGGGTCGTCGTGCGACCGGACACGCTCGTCGACGGCGAGGTGTCCGCCTACGCGACCCACGAAGGGATCGTCGCCAGCCTCTTCAGGCCGGCCACGACCCGCATGGCCAACGTCGCCCACTTCATGGCAGAGCTCGTGACGGACGCTGCCATGTGGCGGCGCTGGCGGGGGAAGATGCCGGTCGTCGTCGACGATGTGACGGACCGACCCGGGCGCGGGTCCGCAAGCGCCGGAAGAAGCGGGTGATGCGCGTCCTGGTCGCGCTGTTCCTGTACCCCGACATGGGACATCCGGCGCAGGGTCGGCGCTTCGAGCGCGACGTGCTCGCGTTCTTGCGTGACGGTGAGGCGGTGCGGCGCAAATGACGTCCTCGCTGCGTGGCGGCAGGCCTGGCGAGCGGGCTTCGGCGCCATCCGGATCGGTGGCCGGGGTGATGCGGCTGCGCCGGCTGCCGCCCATCTGGCTGGTGCTCGCCGTGTGCGCCGTGGTTGCATCGCTGGCCGTGCTCGTCGCGGGCGCCGCCGCGTAGCTCGGCGTTACGCTGGATACGGCCGTCACGCAGGCTCGTGCTGCGACGATGGCATCACGGAGGCTCGTCCTCGCCCACCGAAGGCGGTGCCCGCGCCATGACCATCAAGGATGCCTTCTCCGCCCTCACGGGGGCCGATCGGGACGATGTCCGCCCGGGCGAGGCCCGCAACGGCGTGATCCACATCGTCTCGCTGACCTTGACCAAGACGGCGGACGCGCTGATCGACCCCAAGCTGGTGCTGTCCTGGCTGCTGAACGCGCTGGGCGCCCCCGGCGCGATGATCGGCGCGTTGGTGCCGGTGCGCGAGGCCGGCGCGCTCTTGCCCCAGCTCGCGCTGGCGCGGCGCGTGGAGGCGAGCCCCCGGCGCAAGCGCTTCTGGGCTGCCGGCAGCGCCGCGCAGGGGATCGCCGCGCTCGGCATCGCGGCGGCGGCGGTGGCGTTCACCGGCGCGCTGGCCGGGGGCGCGATCGTCGCGTGCCTCGCGGTGCTCGCGGTGGCGCGCTCGGCGTCATCGGTCAGCTACAAGGACGCGCTGGCGCGCACCATCGCGAAGCGTCGCCGCGGCGCGGTGACCGGTCTCGCGGCCTCGGTGGCCTCGGTGTCGGTCTTCGGCGTCGGCCTGTTGCTGGCGGTGGGGCCGTTCGCGGTCGCCATCACACCGCTCGCGGCGATCATCGCCAGCGCCGGCGCCGCATTCCTGGTCGCCGCGGCCGTCTTCATGGCCCTGCGCGAACCGGAGAACGGGACGGACGCCGAGGATGACGACGGTTCGCTTGCCGCCCTCGTCGAACCGATCCTGAGCGACGCCCAGTTGCGCCTGCTCGTCGCGTCGCGCGTCGCGCTCGCCGTCACCGCGCTGGCGCCGCCCTTCATCGTCATGCTCTCGGCCGCCTCGGGGCGGACCGCGCTCGACCAGCTCGGGCCGCTCGTCATGGCCTCCACGGCGGCTTCGGTGCTGGCCTCGTACGCCTGGGGGCGACTCTCCGACCGCTCCAGCCGCCAGACGTTGATGGCGGCCGGGTTGCTCGGCGCCCTCGTCTTCGCGGTCGTTGGCGCGCTCGGGCTCGCGTACGACGGTCTTGGCGGTGCGTGGGGCGCGGCGGCGGCGATCTTCGCCGCGCAGATCGCCTACGAGGGCGTGCGCGCTGGCCGCAAGCTGCACCTGACCGACATGGCCGAGGACGCCTTCCGCGCCCGCTATACGGCGCTCTCCAACACGCTGGTCGGGCTGGCGCTGCTCGCGGGCGGATCGTTCGGGCTGGCCGCCGACCGTTTCGGTCCCGCCCCCGTGCTGCTCGCCTTCGCGGCGATCGCCGCGCTCGGGGCGCTGCTGGCGCGGGGCCTCGACGAGGTGCAGGCGGGGTGATGCCGGCGCGCTCGACGATGCGCGGCGCGGGGGGCACCTCCACGGGACATCATGCGCGATCGGGTTTGATGTCGAGGAGCGGCGTACCGGACACGCAGTCGAGCCCGCGGACGGTGAGTCGGTCGCCATCGATGGCGATGACGCGGACGGTGGAGCTAGCGATCGGGTTCGGCCGATTGGGTGAACGCAGCGCGAAGGTACCCACCGTCTCGTCCCGGCAAGTGGGCGCCTGGGCCACCAGGTCTCGGCGCGCCCGGTGCATCCAGTAGAGGAGTTGCAGCCTCTCGCCGGCGGCGATCCCCTTGAGGGCCGGCCGCCAGCGGTCGTGGAGGACGATCGTGCAGTCGGGACCCTCCTCCAGGTCGCCCTGGCGAGGGCACGCGTCGCGTGTGGCCCAGGGCGTCTGGATGCGGCCGATGAAGATCAGGGCCGCGTCGTGCTCATCGGGCAGGTCGGCGATCTCCTCGCCGGCCCGGGGTTCGACGGCGTCGAAGCTCATGGCCTGCCTCCCACGACGTTCAGCCCCTGCGTCGCGACCCGGCGAACACCCCACCGGAGAACCCGCCGATGCCGAGCATGAAGCCGAAGTCGTACCAGCGGCCCAGGTTGGGCACGGCGTAGACCCGCACGGCGTCGCTGAAGACGCTGACGATGAAGGTGACCGGCGCGATGAAGCCGTGCCACAGGCCGAGCCAGAAACCCGGTTCGCCGGTGGCGGTGGCCTCGGGCGCCTGGGTGGCCGTGCAGGCGGCCAGTAGGAGGGTGAGGAGGACGACGGGCGCGATCGAAGTAGCGCGGCGCATGGGCACCTCCACGAGACATCATGCGCGTTCGGAACCGTGGCGCGGCGGGATCGGGGCCAAGCGTCCGTCGCCGTGGCTCGCGGGCGCGCTTACGCTGAACGTGATCGGCCCGCGCTCGGCCCCAGGGCGCGCGCGGCGGCAGCGGGCCGCCGGGCGCGCCGCCGCGTCGAGGCGCGCCGCAGGAGGACGGCATGGATGGGATGACGATCCTGGCGATCGTGCTTCTGCTCTACGGGGCGCTGTGCCTCGCGCTCGCGCTGTTCAAGGCGCCGGCGGCCATCTGGAACATGGGCAAGATCGAGGGCTTCAAGAAGCTCCTCGGCGAGGTCGGCACGCAGGTGTTCATCGGCGTGTGGGGCGTCGCCGCCGTCGCGGTCGGCATCTGGCTGCTGGTGAGGTAGGGGGCGGTCCAACCGGGGGTGCGTGAGCGTGGGGGGGCGTGCGCGTTGCCGGCCCCGCTCGGTCGGGTGGTCGCGGCCCGGCTTCGCGCGGCGTGAGAGGTTCGCTGCTGCGGCTGGCGCTCGGCCAAGCGCGGATCTCGGCGTCTCGAAAATGTGATATCATTTTGCTACTAGCGCGCGGAGCGCCCCTAGCCCAGGAGGAGCCATGACCGCCCACGACACCTCGCCCTTCGCCCTCGACATGCCCGCCCCGGAGGTGCGCGAGCACCCTGCGCCCAAGCTGCCCGGCCTGCCCGTGCTGGGCCTCGCGATCCTGCTCTCGCTCGCTGGGCTCTACGCCATCTACCTGCTCACCACCGGGGTCTCCCCACTGTGGCCGGTGGTCTGGGCCGGCGCCGCGTTTCTGGTCGCGGGCCTGCTCTACGCCGGTCTCACCGTGGTGGCCCCGCGCGAGGCGCGGGTGATCCAGTTCCTCGGCGCCTACACCGGCAGCCTGCGCGATGCCGGCCTGCAGTGGGTCAACCCCTTCACCACCCGACGCAAGGTCTCCACCCGCATCCGAAACCACGAGACCACCGTCTCCAAGGTCAACGACGCCGACGGCAACCCCATCGAGATCGCCGCGGTGGTCGTGTGGCAAGTGGAGGACACCGCCCGCGCCGTCTTCGAGGTCGACGACTTCGTGCAGTTCGTGACCGTGCAGGCCGAGACGGCCGTGCGCCAGATCGCCACGAGCTACCCCTACGACGCCAGCGACGACGGCCAGCTCTCGCTGCGCGACAGCGCCGAGGAGATCACCGAGAAGCTCTCGCAGGAGGTGTCGGCGCGCGTCGCCGCGGCCGGCGTCAAGATCGTCGAGTCGCGCATCACCCACCTCGCCTACGCCAAGGAGATCGCCCAGGCGATGCTGCAGCGCCAGCAGGCCGGCGCGGTCGTCGCGGCCAGGCAACTGATCGTCGAGGGCGCCGTGGGTATGGTCGAGATGGCGCTGGAACGCCTCGAGCAGCGCAGCGTCGTCGAACTCGACGACGAGCGCCGCGCCGCGATGGTCAGCAACCTGCTGGTCGTGCTGTGCGGCACCCAGGCCACGCAGCCGGTGGTGAACACCGGCAGCCTCTACAGCTGAGCTACTCCCCATGACGGCCAAGGCGCGCAAACCCGTCCTGCTTCGGCTCGATCCGGCGGTCCACGACGCGCTGGCGCGCTGGGCGGCGGACGAGTTGCGCAGCGCCAACGCCCAGATCGAGTTCCTGCTGCGCCGCGCGCTCGCCCAGGCCGGCCGCCTCCCCGACGACGTCGGCGGCCTCCCCAAGCGGGGCCGCCCAGCGAAGGACGCCCGCAACGCCGACACCGGCCCCGACGACACCCCCACCGAAACGCACGAGGAGACCCCATGACCCCCCGCCTCATCCCCCTTCTGATCGCCCTCCTGTTCGCCGCCGCGGCGGCGCAGCCCGACCCGCTCGGCGACTGGCGCGGCGCGCTCGGCCCCGGCGTCATCGACCTCGAGATCCGCGTCACGATCGCGGCCGACGACACCGGCGCCGGCCTGGCCGGCACCATCGACATCCCGGCCCAGGGCCTGGTGGCGTTCCCGCTGGCAGACGTCGTGCTCGATGGCGATCGGATCGCCTTCGCGATGCCCGTCCCCGGCGACCCCGCCTTCGCCGGCGTGATCGACGGCGACCGCATCGAGGGCACCTTCACCCAGAGCGGCCAGCCGCTGCCGTTCTTCCTGGAGCGGGGCGCGGAGGCCGCCGTGCTGCGGCCGCAGGAGCCACTCCCGCCCTTCCCCTACGACGAGCAAGAGGTGACCTACGCCAGCGGCGACGTCACCCTCGCCGGCACGTTGACCCTGCCCCCCGGTGACGCGCGCGTGCCCGCCGTGCTCCTCATCACCGGCAGTGGCCCGCAAGACCGCAACGTGGAGATCCTCGGCCACAAGCCCTTCCTGGTCATCGCCGACCACCTCACCCGCGCCGGCTACGCCGTCCTGCGCGTCGACGACCGCGGGGTGGGCAGCAGTACCGGCAGCGACACGCTCGCTACCTACGACGACCTGCTCGGCGACGTCCTCGCCGGCGTCGCGCTGCTGCGCGACCACCCGCGCGTCGACCCCGAGGGCGTCGGCCTCCTGGGCCACAGCCAGGGCGGCTACCTGGCGCCGGCCGCGGCGCTGGCGGCCGACGGGGGCGTCGCCTTCGTCATCCTGATGGCGGGCCCCGCCGTCGACGGCTTCGCCGCGCTGCTGGCGCAGAGCGAGCGCGTCTTCGAGCTCGCGATGCGCGCTGCCGACCCGACCGTGAGCGACGAGGACGTCGCCGCCGTCATCGCCAGCCAGGTCGCCTTCCTGGAGGCGCTATTCCCGCTGCTCCAGGCCGAGGACTTCGACGGCGCCCGCGCGCTGGTGCGCGAGCGCGCCGAGACCGAGTTGGCTGCCCTGCCGGCCGAGCAGCGGCCCGACGACGCCACCGCAGAAGCGATGATCGAAGCGAACCAGGAGGGCATCGTCTCCCCTGCGTTCCGGGTGTTCCTGGCCTTCGACCCGCAGCCCAACCTGCGCCAGCTCACCGTCCCGACGCTGGCCTTCTTCGGCGGCCTCGACGTGCAGGTGCCCGCCGAGCAGAGCGAGGGCCCCATGCGCGAGGCGCTCGCGGCCAACCCCGACGCGACCGTGATCACGTTCCCCGGTCTCAACCACGTCATGCAGCCGGCGATCACCGGCAACGTCGACGAGTACGGGGCCATCGACGTCACCATCGACCCCGTCGTGCTCGAGACGGTCACCACCTGGCTGCAGGAGCGGTTCCCGGCGCGCTGAGCGCGGCGGCGCGGCCTACGGCGCCGCTACCCGCCCGACTCGCGGCGCGCGGCGGCCCGAACGCCGTCCGCGCGCCGCAGAAGGAGGCCGGAGATGGACCCGGTCGTGACGGTGGAGGGCCTGCGCAAGGCCTACGGTGACGTGACCGCCGCCGCCGACGTGACCTTCGAGGTCGCACGCGGCGAGGTCTTCGGCATCGTCGGCCCCAACGGGGCCGGCAAGACGACGATCCTGGAGTGCGTCACCGGGCTGCGGCGGCCCGACGCCGGCCGCGTGCGCGTGCTCGGGCTCGATCCCCAGCGCGACCGCTACGCCGTGCGCGAACGCATCGGCGTGCAGCTTCAGGCGGCCGCGTTGCCCGACGCGCTGCGCGTGGGCGAGGCCGTCGCGCTGTTCGCGTCGTTCTACCCGCGCGCCGGGGACCCCGCGGAGGCGCTCCGGCGCGTCGGCCTCGACGACCGCCGTGGCGCGCGCGTCTCCGACCTCTCGGGCGGCCAGCGCCAGCGGCTCTTCATCGCGCTCGCCCTGGTGCACGAGCCCGAGGTCGTGCTGCTCGACGAGCTGACCACCGGCCTCGACCCACAGGCGCGCCGCGACGCCTGGGCGCTGGTGCGCGAGATCCGCGACCGCGGCGCCACGGTGATCCTCACCACCCACTTCATGGAGGAGGCCGAGCGGCTGTGCGACCGCGTGGCCATCGTCGACCACGGACGCGTCGTCGCCCTGGACACGGTGGGCCGCCTCATCGCCGGGCTCGGTGAGGAGCGGCGGGTGGCGTTCGTGCACGAGGGCGCGTTCGACGAGGCGCGCGTGCGCGGCCTGCTTGGCCGCGTGCGCGGCCTGCCGGGCGTCGTGCGCGTCGAGCGCCTGGGGGACCGCGTGATCGTCTCGGTCCGCGGCGTCGGCACCGCGGGCCGCGTCACGACCGCGCTGGAGGAGGCCGGCGTCGCGTTCGACGAGCTGCGCGTCGAGCGCCCCACGCTGGAGGACGTGTTCCTCGCGCGGACGGGGAGCGCGTGGTCCGGCGGCGGCGCGCCGCGGGACGCCGCGAGACCCGGCGGCGGCGCCCCCGACCGACGACCCGCGGGCCGCCCGAGGAGGCCATGATGCGCGGGTTCCGCTCGCTGGCGTGGGTGCTCGCGAAGCTGGCCCTGCGCGAACCGCTGGCCGTGTTCTTCACGTTGATCCTGCCGGTTGGACTGGTGGCGCTCTTCGGCCTCGCCTTCGGCAACGTCCCGATCCCGCTGCAGGAGGGCCGCGGCACCCTGGACCACCAGCTGCCGGCCATCGCCGCCTGGGTGTTCGCCATGACCGGCCTGTTCACGGTCCCGACGGCGCTGCTCGGGCGGCGCGACGCCGGCACGCTGCGGCGCTTCCAGGTCACGCCGCTGCGGCCCGCCACCTACCTGGCCGCCGACGTCGTCGTCCACCTCGGGCAGGCCCTGCTGGGGCTCGCGCTGCTGTTCGCGGTCGGCGCCTGGGCCTTCGGTGCCCGCGGCGGCGGCTCCCCGCTCGTGGTCGTCGGCGCGGCCCTGCTGGACGTGGCCGCCTTCCTGGCGTTCGGCTACGCGCTGGCGGCGCTGCTGCCCAACGCTCGCGCCGTCCCGGTGGTGGGCAACGTGCTGGCGGTCCCGATGCTCTTCCTGTCGGGCGCCACCGCGCCGTTGGAGGTCATGCCGGCCGCGGTGCAGCGCGCGGCCCAACTCAACCCCCTGTACCACGCGGTGACGCTGCTGCGCGGCGCATGGTTCGGGGAGCCGTGGAGCGCGCTGGTGGCGTCCGCGGCGGTCATCGTGGGTCTGCTGGTCGTCGCGGCGGCCTTCGCGGCGTGGCGCTTCCGGTGGGAAGCCTGAGGCAGGGCAGCCGTCTCCCCCGACCCCTCACTTCGCCCGCGTCGTTCCGCCCTCCCGCGCCAGCGCCTTCGCCAGGCGCGTCACGAACGCGACCAGCACGCCGACGCCGAGGAAGACGTAGACGATCGTGAAGATCTTGCCCGCGGCGGTGACCGGGTGGAAGTCGCCATAGCCGACCGTGGCGAGCGTCATCACGCTGAGGTAGAGGGCGTCGAGCGGCGCGAGGCGCTCCACGGTCGTGTAGAAGGCCGTTCCCGCGACCAGCAGCACCACCGTCAGCGCCAGCGTCGAGCGGAAGAGCGGATCGTCCCACGCGTGCGCGATCGCGCGGAAGAAGCGGGCCAGGGTGACGACGAACGCGATCATGACGCTCCTTCTCCAGGGCGGAGTTGGGGAAGGATACCCAGGAGGCGGCAGAGCTGTCGCCGTCCTCCGGGTGCTCCCACGCGCTAACCTCCGTGCATGCCTGCCAACCCGATCGAGCAGACCGAAGCGCTGCGCGTCCTCGCGGTCGAGGACGCCTACGTCGCGGCCGAACTCGCCCGCGACGGGGCCGCCCTGCGCCGACTGGTCGACGACCGCTTCGTCTTCAACGCGAGTGACGGCACCACCAGCGACAAGGAGGCGCTCATCGAGGGCGTCCTGGGGATGCACATGGTCGGGCAGACGATCAGCGAACGCTCCGTGCTGGTCGAGGACCACGTGGCCCTCGTCTTCGGCACGACGGAACTGCGGTTCGCCGCCCCCGGCGAACCCGAGACCCACTCCCGGCTCAGGTACACGTCGACCTACATCCGTCGCGAGGGCGCGTGGCGCCTGCTGGCGCTGCAGATGCAGCGGCGGGCGCCGTGACGCGTCGCGAGGGCCGGACGGGGCGATCGAGCTGAGCGAGCGCATTGCCCGAGCGGCCGCCGCCCTGCTCGGCGGGGAGGTCGCCCGTATGGAGCCGCTCGGCGGCGGCTGCCTCGAGGAGGTGACCCGCGTGACGCTGCGGGACGGCCGCCGGGCGGTGGCCAAGGGCGGGCCGGCGCCGCGCGTCGAGGCGGCGATGCTCGAGGCGATGCGTGCCGCCGGCGTGCCCGCGCCAGCCGTGCTGGCGGTCGAGGACCGGCTGCTGGTCATGGAGGAGCGGCCGCGGCGGGGTACCCTCGCCGGCGCCTGGGCCGACCTGGGACGCGTGCTCGGCACGCTGCACGCCGCCGTGGCCGAAGGCTACGGCTGGGAGGCCGACTACGCCTACGGCCCGATCGCCCTCCCCAACGCCCCGACCGATGACTGGCCCACGTTCTGGGCGGATCGCCGGCTGCTGGCGCACGCCGACGCCCTACCGGCCGACCTCGCGCGCCGCGTCGCCGCGCTGGCTGCCGAGCTGCCGGCGCGTCTGCCCGCGCGCCCGCGGCCCTCGCTGCTGCACGGCGACCTGTGGGGCGGCAACGTGCTGGTCGATGGCGACCGCGTGAGCGCGCTCATCGACCCGGCCTGCTACCACGGGCACGGCGAGGTCGACCTGGCGATGCTCACCCTGTTCGACCGGCCCGACGCGCGCTTCTACGACGCGTATCCCGTCGCCGCCGACTGGCGCGAGCGGCGTCCGATCTACCAGCTGTGGCCGGCGATCGTGCACCTGTTGCTGTTCGGGGGTTCCTACCGGGGGATGGTGGAGCGGTTGATGCGCGAGGCCGGGGGCTGAGGGCCGGAGTCCCATCGCGGTCGTGCGGGTCGCACGCGGCTGCGCCGACGGAACGGGTACCCTCCAGAACACCGCGAACCGGGCGCGCGAGCGCCCAAGGGGGTCCCCGCATGCACATCCTCGTCCTCGGCGGCACGCGTTTCGTCGGCCTGCACGTGGTGGAGGCGGCCCTGGCAGCCGGTCACCGGGTCGACGTCTTCTCCCGCGGCAGCTCGCCGATCCCGCCCGGCACCCGCCACGTGCGTGGCGACCGCGACGGCGACCTCTCCGGGCTCGACGGCGATTGGGACGCGGTCGTCGACGTCAGCGCCTACCTGCCGCGGCAGGTCCGCGCGAGCGCCGAGCGGCTGTCGGGGCGAGCGCGACGCTACCTCTTCGTCTCCACGGGCGCGGTCTACGATCTCGAGCGAGCCGCGCCCCCCGTTCGGGAGGACGCCCCCCTGCGCTCCCTCGACGATCCGACCAGCGAGACGATCGACGCCGCGACCTACGGCGGCCTCAAGGTCCTGTGCGAGCGCGCCGCCGAGGAGGCGTTCGCCGGCGAGGTGCTGTCGATCCGCCCCACCTTCGTCGTCGGCCCGCAGGACTACACCGACCGGTTCACGTGGTGGCTGCGGCGCGTGCGTCGCGGCGGTCGCATGGTCGCGCCGGTCGAGCCGTCGCTGCCGTTGGCCTTCGTCGACGGGCGCGACCTCGGCCGCTTCACGGTGCGGCTGGCCGAGGGCGACGCGGTCGGCGCCGTGAACGCCAGCGGGCCAGCCCTCCGGACGACCTGGGGCGAGGTCCTCGCGCTCGCGCGCGACGTGACCGGGTCGGACGCGGAGTTCGTCTGGCTGCCCGAGGCGTTCCTGCGGGAGCGTGAAGCGCTGCCGTCCAGGCTGCCGATGGTCGTCCCGTTCCGCTGGCGCGACAACGAGCCGTTCTCGCTCGAGCGCGCGCTGGGCCTCGGGCTCGAGCACACCGAGGTCGCCGACACCATCCGCGACACGCTCGCCTGGCACGACGCGCACGGCGAGGCGACCGCGGGCCTGGACGAGGTCGCCGAAGCGGAACTGCTGCGGGCGTGGCGCATACGCTAGGCGGAGAAGCCACGGGTCGCGGCACGTGGCGCCGCGGATGAGTGGACTGCCGCAGGAGGGAGCTACCCATGAAGATCACGGTCGAGACGACCGTGCGCGCGCCGCTCGACAAGGTCTGGCGCGCCTGGACCACGCCGGACGACATCCTGCGCTGGAACGCCGCTTCCGATGACTGGCACACCACCGCGGCCGCCGTCGATCTGCGCGTGGGCGGCACGTTCTCGTCACGCATGGAGGCCAAGGACGGCAGCATGGGCTTCGACTTCGAGGGGACCTATACCGAGGTCGTGCCGCAGGAGCGAATCGCGTACGCGATGGACGACGGACGCACGGTGGTCGTCGAATTCGCGGCCGAGGAGGCCGGCGTCCGCGTGCGCGAGGTCTTCGACGCCGAGGCGACGAACCCGATGGAGCTGCAACGGCAGGGGTGGCAGGCGATCCTGGACCACTTCGCGCGCTACGTCGAGGCGGGTGGGGTCGCCCCGTGAGCGGCGGCGAGGCCGCACACCCCATCGCTGCGTACCTCGCCGGGTTCGAGGGCGAGGCACGGGCGGCGCGCGACGGTGCCGGGTTCGCGGCGGCTTCGCTGCCCGTGTTCACGCCGTCGGCGTTCTTGGCCGCCGTGCGCGGCGACCTTGGCTGATGCGGTGCGGGCGTTGCGGTACGGCGTGCGGTGCCGAGACGCTGGTCGACACCTTCGAGCTCGACGCCCGGTCGTGTCCCGCTTGCCAGGCGGGGCGCTTCGCGCGGGATTCGGAGTTCCTCTGCGTCTCGTGACGCCCGCTCCGCGGGTGCGCCGCGCGACCGAGGACGACATCCCCGGCATTCGTGCGGTGCTGGCGGAGACCTGGCGCGACACCTACGGCGCGTTCCTGCCGCCCGAGGCGATCGAGCGCGCCATCGCGGCTTGGCACACCCCACGCGTGCTGGCGGCCGAGCTGGCGCGGGCGAGCACGTTCGCGGCCGTCGCGGAGGGCGACACCGGGATCGTCGGCGTGGTGACGGCGCGTGGTCGGCCCGAGGTGGTCGAGATCGCACGGCTGTACGTGCGCCCGGGCGCGCAGCGTCGCGGGACCGGCGGGCGGCTGCTCGCGGCCGCGCTCGCGGCCTTCCCCGGCCGTCGGCGAGCGCGGCTGGAGGTCGAGGCGCAGAACGCGAAGGGGCGGGCGTTCTACCTCGAGGCGGGCTTCGTGGCAGTGGGGGAGCGTTCCGTCGAGGTGTCCGGGACGGCGTTGCGGCTGATCGTCATGGAGCTGGAGACGGGCGCCGCCGGCGATCGCCAGGACACTCCACGTTGAACCGGGGCGAGCACCGTCATCCTGCCGTAGAGTGAGTGGACCACTGCAAGTTGCGCATCACGAAGGGATGTGGCGTATGAGCAGTCGGCAGCCACTGGCGGACGACGACCACCCAGCGATCCAGGCCCAGGCGCACGAACTGACGGACGACCGCCCCTTGCAGCGC
>JAABTL010000042.1 GCA_011389865.1 Trueperaceae bacterium | reverse complement strand
GCCTTCGCGCTCCGGTCGCTCCCCGACAGGGGCGGGCATTCGTGGCTGGAGGTCGAGTTGGACGATGCCTGGCGGCCGATGGATTCCTACATCAACGACCGTCGCTTCTACGAGGGCGCGCTGGAGCGGCTCCGGGCCAGCGATCGCACGACCGGCTTCTCGCTGTCCCGGGCCAAGGGGCCGACCAGCTGCGAGTTCAACTTCGGCGAGAAGGGGTTCGTGCACATGGGGGCGGTCGTGGAGGACCACGGCACCTGGGAGGACTTCGCGGACTACGTGGCCTCGCCGGCATACGTTCGCATGAACCGGATGCAGCAGATGGTGTACCCGTGGTTGGCCCGGATGAACAACCGCACGATCGAGGGCATTCGAGGCTGAAGGCAAGGCGGCCTTCTCGACACTGCCCGTGACGACGGGCGCGCCCTTCGTTGCGGCGCCGCAGCGTCCCGCCGGCCCTGACGCGGTGGGGATGTCGCTGCCTTAGGCTGGAGACACCGGCCGGCCGGCCCGGTACGCGGGCGGCCGCGCGTCCGGACCTTGGGGTTTCCCATGAGCGTGCTCTGGTGGGTACTCGGCGCGATCGGCCTGCTCGTCGTCCTGGCGGCGGCGGTCGTCGTTGGGGCGCTCGTGTCCGTCATCCGGGTGGAGGGTCGCGCGGGACCCGACGGGGTGTCGGGCCGTGGCCGCTGGGGCGTGCTCGGCGTCGAGGCGGACGCGAGCGAGGCGCACGCGGTGATCCGCCTGCTGGGGTTCCGCATCGCGCGACGGCCGCTGAAGCGGGGTGCCTCCGACGTGTCGGAGGGGATCGAGACGACGAAGGAACCGGAGGAGCGGGAACGCAAGCGCAAGGCCGGCCGGACCCGGCTGTCGTTGGCCTCCACCCGTCGCCTGGCGCGCACGGCTTGGCGCGAGGGGCGGCAGATGCTGCGGCACCTGCACGTCGACCGGCTGCGGCTGCACGCGGTGATCGCGAGCGACGACCCCGCCTGGACCGGTGAGGCCTTCGGGCTCGGCTGCGTGGTCGCGGACGCGATCCGCGCGGCGTGGCCGCTGGCGGACGTGCGCCTGGGGGTCGACTTCACGACGGCGGAGCCGAGCGGCTCCGCCGAGCTGGCGCTGCGGCTGCGGCCGATCCGGCTGGTACCCGGCGCGGCACGCGTCGGTTGGGCGGTGTGGCGGGAACGACGCCGGTCGCGACATGCGCGTAGGGCGCATGTCGCGCGTAGGACGCGCGGCACGACCGGCTGGGAGAGGAG
This sequence comes from Trueperaceae bacterium, assembly GCA_011389865.1. Taxonomy (GTDB): domain Bacteria; phylum Deinococcota; class Deinococci; order Deinococcales; family Trueperaceae; genus JAABTL01. Next base: position 19,198 of record JAABTL010000042.1, on the reverse strand, counting down.
AGCCTGGAGATGACGGTGGCAAAGGAGTTCATGGAGGGCCTGCTCGGCGAGTTCCGCCAGCTGGCGGCGACCGAGACGATCCTGGGTGCGCCGATGACCTTCGACGGCGTCACGATCGTCCCGGTCATTCGGATCGCGGTCGGCGTCGGCGCCGGCGGCGGCGAGAGCGCGGTGACGGCCTCGAAGGACACGGGGCCGGGCAAGGGCACCGGCGTGGGTGGCGGCGGCGGCGTGCGCGTCGAGCCCGCGGCGTTCATCGTCCTCAAGGACGGCGACGTGCAGGTCCTGGCGGCCCCCGGCCGCGGCGGCCGCCTCGCGGAGGCGTTCGAGCATCTGCCCGACCTGGTCACCAAGGTGATGGCGTCCCGCAAGGAGAAGGGCGAGAAGGGGGAGAAGCCAGAGCAGGGCTGACGTCGCGAGCGGCTCAGTTCAGCTCCGCGCGCAGCGGGTCGAAGAACTGGCGCCACGCCAGCGCGCCTGGCGAAGGCTCGGCCTGCACGCGCACCAGCGCCGGCGGGAGCCGCAGTGGGACCGCCCGCGGCGGCGGCGCCCCGAACGCCAACAGGCCGACCACGACGGTGGTGACGAGCCGTCGTCGCAGGTGTCGCAGTGCCAGGTCCAGCATCTCTCGGCAGGTTACGCGATGCCGCGGCGGGGAACCGTTCCTCCGGGCATGATGGGCGTCATGGGGAAGGGCGACCCGTGATGGAGCTCCGCCGACTGGGGCGCAGCGGCCTGCGCGTCAGCCCGTTGGGGCTGGGCACGGCCCGCATGGCCGGTCTCGGATGGCGCCACGAGGCGACGCCCACCGTCTCGCCCGACGCCAGGCGCGACGCCGTCCGCCAGATCCAGGAGGCCGTCGACCTGGGCGTCACGCTCTTCGACACGGCCGACAACTACGGCGAGGGAGAGAGCGAGCGCATCCTGGGCGAGGCCCTGCGCGGGCGCCCCGGCGTCATCGTCATCACGAAGTTCGGCGAGGACCCGATCCCGGAGCAAGACGACCCCTGGGCCCTCGACGCCGAGGCCGTCGGGCGCAAGTGCGAGGCAAGCCTGCGTCGGCTGGGGGTCGAGTGCATCGACGTGCTCCTGCTCCACCGCCGCGACTACCCCCTCGAGCGTGCGCCCGAGATGGTGGGCATCCTCGAGGACCTCGTGCGCGCCGGCAGCATCCGCGCGTACGGCTGGAGCACGGACGACGTCGAGCGGGCGCGGGTGTTCGCGGAGGGTGCGCACTGCACCGCCATCGAGCATCGCCTCAACGTCTTGCACGACGCCCCGGCCATGCTGGAGCTGTGCCGCGAACACGACCTGGCCAGCCTGAACCGCGTCCCGCTGCTCATGGGCGTGCTCACCGGGCGCTGGTCGGAGGAGACGCGGCTCGACCGCGACGATCCTCGGGCGACCTGGTTCGAGCAGGCGGGGTTCCGCGAGCTCCTCGCTCGCGCCCGGGCGATCGGGCCGCATCTCGCGCGCGACGGGCGATCGACGGCCCAGGGGGCCCTCGGTTGGATCTGGGCGCGCTCGCCGCTGGCGGTGCCGCTGCCGGGCTTCCGCGACATGGCGCAGCTGCGCGACCTGGTGGAGGCGCGGCGCTTCGGCCCGCTGCCGCCGGACGCCATGCGGGCGATCGCCGATGGGTTGGGTGGCGGCTGACGCGAGGGCCGCCGCCGGCAGTGCGGCGGCCGCCGAGGGCGACGAGGTGGGCGTCGTGCTGGAGGTCTGGTAGTCGAGACGGCGCGCCGACGCCGCTCAGATGCTGGCTGGGCTCGTCGCGCACAAGAGATATGTCGGCCGCCGAGGTACCCGAGACGGCCGCGTGCCCTAGCATGAGGTTGGCGCCAGGGGCTTGGGGCCCTCGGGCGCCGCCGACCGCCACGCGCGGCCCGGCCGCTCGGAAGGCGTGGCGCGACTTGCCGCCCTGGAGATGGGAGTCCGACCATGGGACCCCGGGGTTGGTGGATTCGGTTCGTTGGCATCGCCCTCATGACCGTGCTGGTCGTCGCCTTGGCTCAGACCGCGACGCCGCCGGCAACCGCATCGGAGGCCTACGTCGTCGTCACGTCCGCCGAGCAGGTCCTCGGCACCTGGTCCACGCAGATCGGCGGTCCCGCCATTCGCTTCGAGGAGGACGGTGCCTACCGCGAGGCATGGACCGTCGCGACGCTGGACTCGGCGCCCTTCGTCATCTCCACGTACGGCTTCGACACAGCGGTCATGATCGTGGCCGGCGGCACGGCCGTGGGCGTTCCCGACTGCGGCGACGCGGTCGGGCGCTACGAGGTCCGCCTGTTCGAGAACGGCAGCCTGCAGATGGTGCCGATCGAAGACCCATGCTCCGCCCGGCGCGAACACATGCAACGGACGAGGTACGAGCGCGTCGAGTGACGTTCGTGTCTCGGGGCGCGTTCGCGGCGCCGCCGCGAACGCGAGATCGACGACCGGCGATGACGTCATCGCCGGTCGCGATGGCCTTGAACGTCCCTTGCGGCCTCCCGCACCCTTGAGCCATGGACCCACCCGCGATCGCAGTGGAGGCCTTCCGCAAGTCTTACGGCGACGTCGATGCCGTGGCCGGCATCGACTTCACCGTGGCCGAGGGCGAGATCTTCGGCCTGCTGGGGCCCAACGGCGCCGGCAAGACGACCACCCTCGAGTGCCTGGAGGGCATCCGCTACCCCACGGCGGGCACGCTGCGCGTGCGCGGCATCGACCCGTCCCGGGAGCCCGCTCGGTTGCGCGACGCCATCGGCGTGCAGCTGCAGACGTCGGGCCTGCCCGAGACGATGCAGGTGGAGGAGGCGATGCGCTTCTTCTGCGCCTACCACGGCGTGAAACCCCGCCTCGACCTGCTCGAGCGGCTCGGCCTGCAGGCGAAGCTGCGCGCCGAGTACGGGACCCTGTCCACCGGCCAGCAGCGCCGGCTCGCCCTGGCGCTGGCGCTGGCGCACGACCCGCCTGTGGTCTTCCTCGACGAGCCCACCGCCGGCCTCGACGTGGGGACCCGCGCCGAGCTGCACACGTTGGTGGCCGAGTTGCGCGAGCGGGGCGTCGCGCTCATCCTGGCCACGCACGACATGGCGGAGGCCGAGAAGCTGGCCGACCGCGTCGCCATCCTGCTCTCGGGCCGCATCGTCGCCAGCGGCACCCCGAAGGCGCTGACGGCCGCGGCGGTCGACCTCACGCGCGTGTCGGTGCGCTCCGAGCGCGAGACCCTCGCAGGCCACGACGGCGCGCTGCCCGGCGTCCAGCGCCACGCGCGCAAGGACGGCTACGACGTCTACTTCAGCGACGCGGTCGGCGCCACCGTCATGGCGGTCCTGGATGCGCTGGAGGAGGCGGGCGACCCGCTCGTCGACCTGCGCGTCGAGCGTCCCTCGCTCGAGGAGCGCTTCCTCGAGCTCACCACCCAGGGAGGCGTGGCATGAGGGCCCTGGTGCACCACGCGGCCTACGAGTTCGGGAGCGGGCTGCGCAATCGCGCCATGCTCCTGCTGCTGTACCTCTTCCCGCTCGGCTTCTTCCTCATCGCGGGAGGTCTCATGATCGGCCTCAACCCGGGCTTCCGCGAGGTGGTCATCCCGGCGATGGTGGTGTTCGCGCTCATGGCCGGCTGCCTGCTGGGCCTGCCGGATCCCATCGTCGCGGCCCGCGAGGCCGGTATCTTCCGCAGCTTCAAGATCCACGGCGTGCCCGCCACCAACATCCTGCTGCTGCCGGGGGCTGCGATCATCGCGCACCTCACGCTGGTGGCCGCCATCATCACGGTCGTCGCGCCGTTGCTGTTCGACGCCCCGCTGCCGGCCAACTTCGGGGCCTACCTCGGCGTGTTCCTGGCGGCCGCCGCCGCCCACGCCGGCCTCGGTCTGCTCATCGCGGTCGTGTCGGCCAGTACCCGTGCCACGGTCCTGTGGTCACAGCTCGTGTTCCTGCCGTCGGTCATGCTCGGTGGCCTCATGGTGCCCTCCGAGATGATCCCCGACACCTTCGCCGTCTTCGCCCGGCTGCTGCCCGCCACCCACGCGATGAACGCCATGCGTGGCCTGGCGTACGGCGAGGCGACCGCCTTCTCGTCGGTCGGCTCGCTGCTGGTGCTGCTTGCGGGGGCGGCCCTGGGCGTGGCGTTGGCCGTGTGGCTGTTCCAGTGGGATCGCAGGGCCGAGGGGCGGAGGGTGTCGCCTGCGTGGGGGATCCTGGTGCTGGTGCCCTACGCGCTCGGGGCGCTGCTGCTCTGACGACGGGTAGGCTGCCGACATGCGCGTGACGACGACGATCGACGGCCGCCGCGTCCGGCTGCGACCCGCCACGCTGGCGGACCGCCGCATGATCCACGACTGGAGCTACGCGTCCGACGTGGCGCCCCTCTTGCACCTGTCCGACGCGCCCACGCGGCCGCTCGACGACTGGTGCGACGACTGGGAGACGCACTACTTCACGGACGACGAGCCCGAGCGCGGGCGCATGTTCCTCGTCCTGGACGGCGAGATGCCGGTGGGCGCCATCGCCTACAACGACATCGACGAGCGGCGGCGCGTCGAGCTCGACATCTGGTTGAACGCGGAGGCGAACTGCGGTCGTGGCCTGGGGACCGACGCCATCGAGGCGCTGATCGGCTACCTCGAGGCCGAGCTAGGCGTGCAGACGTTCATGATGCAGCCGTCGGCGCGCAACCCGCGGGCGGTCCGGGCGTACGAGAAGGTCGGGTTCGCGCAGGTCCCGGCCACGCCGGAGGAGATCGCCGAGGACTGGGGCGGGGTTGACCACGAAGACAGCGTGCTCATGATCCGCGAGGCGTGGCTCGCACGATGACGCGGTCGACCGCGGTCGACGGCGGCGCAGGCTGGGTGACCGCATGATCGAGCGCCTGGGCCCGGGGGACGGACCGCGCCTCCGAGCGATCCGCCTGCGCGCCCTGGCCGACGCGCCCGAGGCGTTCGCGAGCACGGTGGCCGACGCCGAGGTGCGTGGTCCGGCGGACTGGGAGGCCCAGGTCGCGGCGCTCCCGACCCTCGTCTGGCGCGAGGGCGACGCCGACCTCGGGATGGTGCGAGGCGCGCCGCACGACGGCGACCCGGAGGCGGGGTACCTGATCTCGATGTGGGTGGCGCCCGAGGCCCGCGGGCGCGGCATCGGCGCGGCGCTCGTGGGCGAGGTCACCGCCTGGGCGCGGGGCGCCGGCCTGCGGCGCCTGGTCCTCGACGTCGGTGTCCACAACCTGGCGGCCCGCCGGCTCTACGAGCGGCAGGGTTTCGTCGCGACCGGCGCGACGGGGGCGCTCCCGCCGCCGCGCGCGCACCTGCGCGAGCTCGAGATGGCGGTCGACCTGTGGGCTGCCGATGCGGGTCCCGCCTGAGCCACCTTCTATGCTGGGTCGCTGGAGGTACCTTCGATGACGGACGATGCCAAGGCCGAAGGCGCGCCGCTGATTCGGCTCCCGGAGCCTTCTCGAACGGGCGCGGTCTCGCTGGAGGAGACGCTCGCCCGCCGGCGTTCGCTGCGGGCGTTCGCCCCGGATCCGATCTCGCTGCAGAGCATCGGCCAGCTCGCCTGGTCGGCGCAGGGGGTCACGGACGCCGCCACCGGCTACCGCACGGCGCCCTCGGCGGGCGGCACGCTGCCAATCGAGGTCGACTTGCTGCTCCACGGCGTGCCCGAGCTGGAGGACGGCGTCTACCGCTACCACCCCGTCGAGCACGCCCTGAGGCTTCGGCTCCCCGGTGACTTGCGCGAGGCCGTCACCGCGTCGACGATGAACCAGGGGTTCGTCGGCGATGCGCCCGTGGTGCTGGCCCTCTCGGCCGTCGCGGCCCGGACGGAGCCGCGCTTCGGGGCGCTGACCGCCCGCCTGATCGACATGGAGGTCGGTCACGTCGCGCAGAACGTCTCGCTGCAGGCGGTGGCGTTGGGTCTCGGCACCGTCGTGGTCGCGGCGTTCCGCGAGGCGGAGCTGGCCGCCGCGTTGGAGCTCGCCGAGGGAGAGCGTCCGATCTACCTCATGCCGGTGGGACGGGCGGCATAGCCGGTGGGCCGGACGCCGAGGGAGCGGGGTTAGGCGACGCCGTGCCGCACCACATCCACGTCTTCGGTGCCTCGGGCTCCGGGACGACCACCCTCGGCCAGCGCCTCGCCGGCGCCCTCGGCGGGCGGCATCTCGACACCGACACCTACTACTGGGTGCCGACCGACCCGCCGTTCACGACGAAGCGCGACCCCGCCGAGCGCGTCGCGGCGATCGAGCGCGACGTCGAGGGGCACGCCGACTGGGTGCTCTCCGGCTCGCTGTGCAGCTGGGGCGACCCGCTGCTCCCGCGCTTCACGCTGGCCGTGTTCCTGATCCTCGATCCCGAGGTGCGCATGGCGCGGCTGGTCGAGCGCGAGCGCGCGCGCTACGGTCCGCGCGTCCTGCCGGGCGGCGACATGCATGCCGCGCACGTCGCGTTCGTGGATTGGGCGCGCAGCTACGACCACGCGCGGGCGCCCGTGCGCAGCCTCGACCTCCACGAGCGGTGGTCGGCGCGGCTGCCGTGCCCCGTGCTGCGGCTCGACGCGAGCTCGCCCGTCGAGGCGCTGTGCGAGGCGGTCGTCGCCCACGCGCGGCAAGTCAACTCGTGGGTCGCCCCTGGTGACGCCGTGGGCCCGCGCGGCGAGGCCGGGCCCACGGCGTCCCGTGGTCAACCGCCCGGCGGTCGGTAGCTCACGCTGCGGCGGGCGGCCTCGTCGGCTTCCTCTGGCGTGACGAGCGGCACGGTCTCGAAGGAGCTCATGGCGCCGGAGCCGCCGATCGTGGCCGCCAGCGCGATCGCGGCGGCGTTGTCGGGGAGGTCGGCGATCGCGTAGAAGTCGTGGGCCCCGAACGCGAAGTGGAACGTCTCGAGGCGGCCACCCAGGCCGTCGGCGAGCGCAGCGGCCACGTCCCTGCGGGCCGAGCCACCCTCCTTCTTCACGCCCTTGATGCCCTCCTGGCTGTACGAACCGCGGAACAGGTACTTCGGCATGTCGTCTCCTTGCGCCTTGCGCTCTCGCGAACGTCGGACGCGTGGCCGGCGCCGCGAGTTGGCGTCGGCCCGCCCACCCGCCTGCGCCGCGCGCGCGGTGGGCGCGAGCGCGGCGACGACCCCACCCGGGCGGCTCGGCGGCGCCACCTCGAGGGCAAGCTCGGTCGCGGCTCCGGTCTGAGCGCGCCGATGGCTCTGGGTCCGGCGAGGGTAGGACATTTGTCCCGCGGCGTCAACAAGCCCGGTGGTGGTCCCCGGGGTGGGCCGGCCGGTATGCTCCGCAGCATGCGGGAGGATGATGGGCGGCATGCGTGGGCGACGCGCGTCGTAGGCGGCGTGGGGTGAGGTCCGGGCACACGGGTGGCGCACGCCCGACCCTCGACCTGACCGTGCTGCCCGACGTCCTGGCCGTGTGCCGGCTCCCGGCCGGTGCGGAGGCGCCCGCGTGGTTCGACGGCGAGGTCTTCGTGTCCGTCACCCGCACGCCGGAGGAGACGTCGGTCGTCTGCCGTGCCGAGGTCGTCCCCCAGGACGTGCGGGTCGAGGCCGGGTGGCGGGCCCTCCGGGTCGCCGGGCCGCTGGACTTCGCGCTCACCGGCGTCCTGTTGTCGCTGCTGGCGCCGCTGGCCGCCGCGGGCGTGTCCGTCTTCGCGCTCTCCACCTTCGACACGGACGTCGTCCTCGTGCGCGACGACGCGCTCGACGACGCGCTCGCCGCGCTCTGCGACGCCGGCCATCGCGTCGTCCGCGCGGACGCGCGGTAGGGGTTCCCGATGGCCAACCCCGTGCCCGATTCCGATCGCCGCGCCCGGGCCGGTCGTCTCCACCCCGACCTGCGTCGCGCGCCCCTCGCCGCGCTTCCGTTCCACTGGCGCTGGGCGCTGCCCCTGTGGCGGCTCGCGATCCGTGCCGCGAGGACGTCGGTGGGTCCCGGCGTCGAGGTGCGTGAGCACGCCGATGCCGGCGTCCGCGTGCGCGTCTACCGGCCGCTCGGCGAGGCGTCGGACGCGGCGCTGCTGTGGTTGCACGGGGGCGGCCTCATCGTGGGCGCGCCGGCCATGGACGACGGCCGCTGCGGCGCCTTCGCGCGCGAGCTCGGGCTCACCGTGGTGTCGGTCGACTACCGCTTGGCCCCCGAGCACCCGTTTCCGGCCGCGCTCGACGACGCCCACGCCGCGTGGGGGTGGCTGCAGGGCGCGGCCGCGGGGCTCGGCGTCGACCCAGCGCGCGTCGCCGTGGGCGGCGCGAGCGCAGGGGGCGGCCTGGCGGCCTGCCTGGCGCAGCGCCTGCGCGACGAGGGTGACCCCCGACCCGCGGGACAGTTGCTCCTCTACCCGATGCTGGACGACCGCACGGCGGCCCGACGCGAGCTCGACGGTGCCGGCTACCTCGTGTGGCACAACCGCAGCAACCGCGCGGGGTGGTCGGCGTACTTGGGCGGTGCGCCGGGGGCGCCCGAGCTCCCCGCATACGCCGCCGCCGCGCGGTGCGTGGACATGCGCGGCTTGCCGCCCGCCTGGATCGGCGTGGGCGACCTCGACCTCTTCTGGGACGAGGGTCGGGCGTACGCCGAGCGCCTGGAGGGGGCGGGGGTCGCGGTGGAGGTGCTCGAGGTCGGGGGCGCCCCGCACGGGTTCGACATGATGGCGCCCGACGTGCCGCTCGCCCACACGTTCGCCGCGAGCCAGACGGCGTTCCTACGCCAGCGCCTGGGAATTGCCGAAGCACGCTGATCGCCCGCGCTACCCTGGCGCATGGCCATAGACGGCGGTCGCGCGCTGCTCGGGCGGGTGGTGGAGGCGCCGCCCTACCCCGGCGCGAAGCCGTACCTGCTGCTCTCAGACGAGCTCGACGACCGTGCGCTGCTGGCGGCGCTGCTGCAGCGTACGGCCGCGGAGCTGCCCGAGCCGAAGCCGAAGAAGCCCAGGAAGAGGCGTTCGGCGCCCCCGAACCCGTGAGCGCCGTAGCCGCCCGCTTCGGATGGGCTGCGGCCCGAGGCCGAGAAGGCCTACGACGTCAGTGCGGGTTCGAGGTCCGTCTGCGCGAAGTCGTTCCCCACGAACAGCAGGGGAGCCTGCGCGAGACGCGCGACGGCGTAGGTCATGCAGTCGCCGTAGTTCAGCGACGCCGCGTGGCGGCCCCGCCCGTACGTCGCGTAAGCGTCCGCCGCAAGCAGCGCGTGGTGCTGGGTGAAGGGCACCACCTCGATGCCCGTTCGCTGTAGCAGCGCCGGCAGCAGGCTCGCTGGGGCACCCTTGGCGTGCAGGACGATCGCGGTCTTGGTCAGTGTCGGCGCCCCGATCGCAGCGTGGCCGTGCCCTGCGAGTGTGTCGGCGATGCGCTCCCACCCGCTCTCCCGGAGCAGGAGCGAGACGAGCGCGCTGGAGTCGACGATCACACGCCCTCCTCACCGTACCCGAGGATGCGTTCGCGTTCGCGTTTGTCGGGTGCCCGGTCGAGGGAACTCGACGGGACGAACGGCCACACGTCGCGCTCGAGGAACGCGACGAGTTGGGCGGAGCGTTCGGCACGGCTCGGCTCCGAGATCCGCTCCAACTGCGCCTCGAGGGCACGCCGAAGCGCTTCGGTCTTGCTCACCCCAAGCCGGCGTGCGATCTCCGCGGCGAGCCGCTCGACGGTCGCGTTCTTGATGTTGAGCGCCACGCGTTTCCTCCTTTCACCCTAGTTTACACCATGGTGGAAGACCGGAACGCCCATGGTGCCCGCATCCGACCTACGATGAGACGCGCCATGGACCCCGTGTACTTCTCCTCGCCGTCCGCCTTCCGCGAGTGGCTCGAGGCCCACCACGCCAGCGCCGACGAGCTGTGGGTCGGCTACCACAAGCGCGGCACCGGCAGGCCCTCGCTGACCTGGCCCGAGTCGGTGGACGAGGCCCTGTGCTTCGGCTGGATCGACGGCCTCCGAAAGAGCGTGGACGCCGAGCGTTACGCCATCCGCTTCACGCCGCGCCGCCCCGGCAGCAATTGGAGCCGGGTGAACCTCGCCCGGGTGGAAGCCCTGACGGCGGCGGGCCGGATGCGCCCGGCCGGGATCGCGGCGCACAAGGCTCGCAAGGTGGACGCCGACGAAACCAGCGTCGAGAACAGGCCGGAGGAGCTGCCCGAGCCCTACGCCGTCGCCTTCCGCGAGCGCGACCCGGGCGCCTGGGCGTTCTTCCTGGCGCAGTCGCGCTCGTACCGCCGCACGGCGATCGGCTGGATCCTGGCCGCGAAGCGCGAGGAGACCCGGCTGCGACGGCTCGAGCAGATCGTCGAGGCGTCGGCGGCAGGCCGGCGGTGGATCCAGGGGGCGCCCAGGGGCATGACGCGCTGACGGGCCGGCCGACCGTATCCTCGCGCCAGCGGCGCCTAGGGCACCGCTGGGGAGGGGCGATGGCCGAGCTCAAGACGAGACCCACCGACGTCGCGGTACGCGATCACCTGGCCGCGATCGACGACGACGACCGGCGCGCCGACTGCGAGGCGCTGGTCGAGCTGATGACCCGCGTCACGGGCCACCAACCGGTGATGTGGGGGCCCAGCATCGTCGGCTTCGACCGCTACCACTACCGCTACGCCAGCGGCCACGAGGGCGACGCCGCCGTCGTCGGCTTCGCGTCGGGCAAGCGACAGATCACGCTCTACCTGGCCCCGGGGTTCGAGGGCGACGCCACCCGCGGACTGCTCGCGCGGCTCGGCAAGCACAAGACGGGCAAGGGGTGCCTCTACCTGAAGCGCCTGTCGGACGTCGACCCGGAGGCGCTGGAGGAGCTCGTGCGAGGGTCCGTCGCCGAGATCCGACGGCGCTACCCACGGCCCGAGGCGTGAACCGCCGGCGTCGCCACCGTGGCGACGCCGGGAAGCGGGACCACCACCGCGGGAGGGGCAGGGGCAGTCGGCCTCGTCTCTGCAGGGGACGGTTACCCGTAGCGCCGACGCCCGACGCCGCGTAGCATCGCGGGTGCGGTCGCCCATAGAGGGCGTCGTGTTCCCGAGAGGACCGCCGTGGCTCCCATCTTGCGCCGCATCGTCATCGCCGCGGCGGTCCTCGCCGCGCTGCTCGTCGTCGTCGCCGTGGGCGGCTTCCTATACCTGCGCCTGGGTCCTGCGGGCGGCGTCTTGAACCTGTTCGCCGACGGGCAACGAGCCGACAACTTCCGCGCCCTCCACGAGGCGCTGCCCTCGCACCCGGTCACGGCCGGGGGCGAAACCTGGGCGTTCGACCTCGACGAGCGCCCGCTGCCCGAACGCTTCGTGTTCGAGGGCGAGGAGCGCTCCCTGAGCGACCTCCTCCGCGCCAGCGAGACGACCGGCCTGCTGGTCGCGCACGACGGCGTCATCCTGCACGAGGCGTACTACCAGGGGTACGACCAGCATTCGCTGGCGACGTCGTTCTCGGTCGCCAAGTCGTTCACCTCGGCCCTCGTCGGCATCGCGCTCGACCGGGGGCAGATCCGCTCGCTCGACGACGCCATCAGCGACTACGTGCCGGAGCTCGTCGGCAGCGGCTACGAGGGCGTGGCGATCCGCGACGTGCTGACGATGTCGTCTGGCATCGCCTTCGACGAGGACTACGCGCGTGCGGGCTCCGACGTCATGCGGCTCCCGCTGCGGCTGTTCGTGCTGCGGCAGCCTGTGGCGGACGTGCTGGGACGGCTACCGAGGGAGCGCGAGCCCGGCACCCTCCAGAGCTACGCCAGCAGCGACGCGCAGGCGCTCGGCCTGCTGCTGGCACGCGCCACCGGCACGACCGTCGCCGAGTTCCTCGAGGAGGCGATCTGGCGGCCGGCCGGCATGGAGGCGGACGCGGCCTGGGGCACCGACCTGCACGGCCAGGAGCTGACGTACGCGTTCCTCGCGGCGACGCTGCGCGACTACGCGCGCTTCGGACGCCTCTTCCTGAACGAGGGCCGGCGCGCCGACCGCCAGGTCGTGCCCGCTGCGTGGGTCGAGGCCTCGGTGCGTCCGGGCGTGACCGCGATGGCGCCCGACGCGGCCTTCGGTGCGGGCTTCGGCTACGGCTACCAGTGGTGGGTCCCCGACGGTGACGAGGGCGACTTCCTGGCGATGGGGATCTGGGGCCAGTTCGTGTACGTCCATCCGGTGCATCGGGTCGTGATCGTGAAGACCAGCACCGATCCGGACTACGCCGGCCGCCAGCGCGAGACGTTGGCGGCGTTCAGGGCGATGGCGGCATGCGCTTCGAACTGTCCGTGACCATCGCGCGGCCGCCGGCCGCGGTGTTCTCCTTCCTGCGCGACAAGCACCTGCACGCGCGCGAACCCGGTTCGCCGGTCGTCGTGCTGGAGAAGACCACGCCGGGCGAGGTGGGAATCGGCACCCGCTACCGCGAGGTCGTGCGCATGCTGCCCGGCATCCGGGGCGAGATCCGCTCGACCGTCACGCGCTGCGAGCCCGGTCGCGCGCTCGAGGAGGACTTCGCGGGCGCCGGCATGCGGGGGCACCTCGCCTATGAGTTCCTGGCCGAGGGTGGCGGTACGCGTCTCGTTCAACGGCAGTCACTCGAACTGGCTGGGTGGCTACGGCCGGCCCAGCCGCTCATCCGATGGGCGTTCGCCCGGCGGCTGCGCGATCGGCTCGACGGGATCGCGGCCGAACTGGAGGCGCCCATCGGGCCGCACGCGGGGAAGGGGCCATGACGCCACCGTCGCTCGAGGCCGTGCTCACCAAACTGGCCGCCCTGGGGATCGCCGTCCCGCCGGGCCGCGTCGGGCTCGACACGTACGGCGATTCGCCGGAGCTGTCGCGTGAGCTGGTCGCCCTGATCCGCGGCGGCCGCAAGCGTGCCGGCACCAGCCTGCTGTGGGCGCACGAGTTCGAAAGCGAGCCGCTACCCGAGGTCGGCGACGTCGACGTCGTCGTGGACCACGAGGGCGAGCCCGTGGCGGTGACGCGGGTCACGACCGTCTTCGTGGCCTCCTTCGACGAGGTCGACGCCGACTACGCCGCCCTCGAGGGCGAGGGAGACGGCTCGCTGGCGCACTGGCGGGCCGCCCACTGGGACGTCTTCGGGCGCGAGTGCGCCCGCATCGGCCGGCTGCCGGCCGAGGACATGCCCGTGGTGTGCTGCGCGTTCGAGCTGCTCGCCGTCGTGCCGGACGCGGGCGGAGCGTCGTGATGCGGCGGCGCCGTACGCACCGCCGATCGGCGCTCCGCCCGCCTGCTCCGGAACGTCCCCTCGAGCTTCGCGTATGCTGAACTGAACGAGCGTTCAGCCCGGCCTGCGGGGTGAACGGCCCGCGCGCGTGGCCCGCCCGCCCGACGGCACGGCGGCGACGCGGTGCGGGCCCACCTCCCCGGAGCCCGACGGCGTGAGGGAGGAACGATGGGCGAGACCGCTGCCATCCACGTCTCCGGCTTGGTCAAGGACTTCGGGCGGGTGCGCGCGCTCGACGGCTTCGATCTGAGCGTCGCCCACGGCGAGGTCCACGGCTTCGTCGGGCCGAACGGGGCCGGCAAGACGACCACCATCCGCATCCTGCTCGGCCTCCTACGCGCCGACGGCGGCCGGGCGACGCTGCTCGGCGGCGACCCGTGGCGCGACGCCGTCGCCCTCCATCGACGCCTCGCGTACGTGCCCGGCGACGTGTCGCTGTGGCCCAACCTCACCGGCGGCGAGGCGATCGACGTCATCGGGCGGGCCCAGGGTGGCCTGGACGAGCAGCGCCGCGCCGAGCTGCTCGAGCGCTTCGACCTCGATCCGAGCAAGCGTGCGCGCAGTTACTCCAAGGGCAACCGGCAGAAGGTCGCGATCGTCGCGGGCCTGAGCGTGCGGGCGGAGCTGCTGTTGCTCGACGAGCCGACCTCGGGTCTCGACCCGCTGATGGAGGCGACCTTCCAGGAGGTCATCCGGGAACGCAAGCGCGACGGCGCCACGGTGCTGCTGTCGAGCCACATCCTCGCCGAGGTCGAGGCGCTCGCCGACGGCGTGACGATCATCCGCGAGGGCCGCGCCGTCGAGAGCGGCAGCCTCGCCGGCCTGCGCCACCTCACGCGCACGGCGGTGAACGCCGAGACCGCGCACCCGCCCACGGACCTCGCCGGCATGCCGGGTGTGCACGAGCTCGCCGAGGAGGACGGCCACGTCAGTTTCACGGTCGACGGCGAGCGCCTCGACGAGGTCATGCGCTACCTCGCGGGCCTCGGCATCCGTTCGCTCGTCAGCCGCCCGCCGACGCTGGAGCAGCTCTTCCTGCGGCACTACGCCGGCACGGAGGGCGAGGCGGCGCCGTGAGTGCCTTCGTCGGCACCGGGCTCATGGCGCGGCTGCACCTCCGCCGCGACCGCATCAGGCTCGCCGTCTGGATCGTCGGCATCTGGCTGGTCGTGGTGCCGTCGATCGCCACCTTCCCCGGCCTCTACCAGGAGCAGCGGGCCATCGATCTGCGCAACGACCTGCTGATGTCCAACCCCGCCGGCATCGCGGTCACGGGCCCCGGCTACGGCCTCGACGAGGCGACGCCGGAGAACCTCGGCCCGATGGCCGTCAACGAGATGAGCGGGAGCACGATCATCGCGATGGCGCTCATGGGCATCCTGCTCGTGCTGCGCTACACCCGCGCCGACGAGGAGGAGGGACGCCTCGAGCTCATGCGCGCCGGGATCGTCGGTCGCTTCGCGCCGGTGACCGCCGCCATGCTCGTCGTGTCGGCGGCGATGGTCGTCCTCGGGGTGACGATGGCGCTCGGCCTCGTCGCCCTCGGGTACGCGGCGGCGGGGTCCTTCGCGCTCGGTCTGTCGATGGCGGCCGGGGGCATCGCCTTCGCGGCCATCGGCGCCCTCGCCGCGCAGCTCACCGAGCACGCCCGTGCGGCCTCCGCCCTGGCGATGGGCACCTTCGCCGTCCTGTTCTTCGTCCGGGTGATCGGCGACGTGCGCGGCAACGCCGCGATCTGGTTCTCGCCGGCGGGCTGGGTGCAGTCGGTGCGCCCCTTCGCCGACGAGCGCTGGTGGGTGCTCACCCTGCCGCTCGCGTTCGCGCTGGCGCTCGTGGGACTGGCCTTCGCGCTCACCGTGCGCCGCGACGTCGGCGCGGGGTTGCTGCCGACGCGACCAGGACGGGCGCGCGCGACCGCGTTCCTCACGCGGCCGCTGGGCCTCGCGCTGCGCCTCCAGCGCGGCCCCATGATCTGGTGGGCGCTCGGGATGGGGGCCTTCGGCGCCGCGATCGGCGGCCTGGCCACCGAGGCCCAGCAGACGATGGAGGCGCTCGACATCTACGCCGAGTACTTCGCCGCGACCGCCGGCGGCTCGCTCGTCGAGCAGTTCCTCTCCGCGTACCTGGGGTTCATCGCGATGACGGCCATCGGGCACGCGCTGCAGTCCGTGGTCGTGATCCGCGCCGAGGAGGGCCGGGGGCGCGCCGAGCCGCTGCTGGCCGGGGCCGTGAGCCGCGGCCGCTGGGTCGGCGGCTTCGCGCTGGCCACGCTCATCGCCAGCACCATCGTGCTCGGCGCGGCGGGCGCGGGCGCCGGTGCCTCGTTCGCGGCGGCGACCGGCGACGGCGCCGGGTTCCTCCGGGTGCTCGGGGCCATGCTGGCCTACGCGCCCGCGGTGTGGCTGCTGCCGGCCCTGGCGCTCGCGCTGTTCGGGGTGGCCTACCGCTGGTTGGGCGCCGTGTGGGGCGGGCTGGCCTGGATCATCACCATCGCGATGCTCGGCCCGCTGATGGGTCTGCCGGAGTTCACCCGCCAGTGGACGCCCTTCGCGCACACGCCACAGATGCCGGCCCAAGACTTCGAGGCGACGCCGCTGCTGGTGATGTCGGCCGCGATCGTCGTCATGGTGGTGATCGGCTTCGTCGGCTTCCGGCGGCGGGACGTCGACCTGCATTGAGGAGGGTTCGTGTGGGATGCGGCGCCGCACGCCGGCAGAGACGTCGCACCGTCCCTGCTACGCTGAGGCGGCCACCGTAGCGAAGGTTCCCGCTCTCTGACCGAAGGAGGCAATCCGTGTCCCGATCGATGATCCGCAGGTTCATGGTCGCGTGCCTGGCCGTCGCCCTCGGCGGCGCGCATGCCTTCCAGTGGGCGCCGTTCGAGTTCCCGCCCGGCGACCAGGGCTACACGCTGGAGATCGTCACCGACGAGGGCGTCTCCGTCGTCGACATCGACATCGTGGAGGCCGGCGGCGCGTACGACGTGACGACCACCATGACCCTGGTGCAGTCGGAGGTCGACCAGGACGATCTGGCCGACGCGATGTTCGGCGGATCCGGCCTGGCGATGTTCGGTTTCGGTCCGATGATGCTCTTCGGCCCCAGCTTCTTCCTGCTGCCGATGCTGCTCGGCGAGGAGGACATCCGCGTGCAGGACACACCGACTCGCGTCATGGGCATGGGCACCATGCACATGGACCGCGAAGAGGTCGTCGCCGGCCACACCTGCGTGGTGATCCGCATGGAGCTCGAGGACGGCGACGAGTTCGAGTTCGCGGTCGCGGAAGACCTGCCGCTCCCCTGCTTCAGCCGCTACGGGTCGGGCAGCGACGCGATCGAGGCTCGGCTGATCGACGTGCGCTGAGCGGGGAACGCGCGCCCGGCCGCGTCGGGACGGCCTTCCGCGCCGGCGGGTAGGCTGTTCGGAGACGTGCGCCCCAGCGCGCGACGACCGAGGAGGCCCCGTGGACCACGACTACGAGAAGCTCGGCGCCCTCTACCTGGGCGACGAGGTGGACCCCGCCAGCGGGGAACGCGCCGGCATGCTGCTGCTCGACTCGCGCGATCTGACGACCCACGGCGTGATCATCGGCATGACCGGCAGCGGCAAGACCGGTCTCGGCGTCGGCCTCATCGAGGAGGCCGCGATCGACCGCATCCCGGTCATCGCGATCGACCCGAAGGGCGACCTGCCGAACCTGCTGCTCACCTTTCCGGACCTCGCTGCCGCCGACTTTCGCCCGTGGGTCAACGAGGACGTCGCCCGGCAACGCGGCGTCGAAGCGGAGACGTACGCGGCGCAGCAGGCCGAGACGTGGCGCCAGGGGCTGGCGGGTTGGGGCCAGGACGGCGAGCGCGTCCGGCGGCTGCGCGAGCACGCCGACTTCGCCGTGTACACGCCCGGCAGCACGGCGGGCATCCCGGTGTCGGTGCTGCGCTCGTTCGACGCCCCGCCGCAGGCGCTGATCGACGACGCCGACGCGTACCGCGAGCGGGTCCAGAGCGCGGTCACCGGGCTCCTCGGCCTGCTCGGCATCGACGCCGACCCGGTTCGCAGCCGCGAGCACATCCTGCTCAGCAGCATCCTCGACGACGCCTGGCGCAAGGGCCGCGGCCTCGACCTCGCCGCGCTGATCCAGGCGATCCAGCAGCCGCCCTTCACCCGCCTGGGCGTCATGGAGCTGGAGTCGGTGTACCCGGCGAAGGACCGCTTCGAGCTGGCGATGCAGCTCAACGCCCTGCTCGCCTCGCCCGGTTTCCGGACCTGGATGGAGGGCGAGCCGCTGGACGTGGCGTCGCTGCTCTACACGCCCGCCGGCAAGCCGCGGGTGGCGATCTTCTCGATCGCCCACCTGGGCGACGCCGAGCGGATGTTCTTCGTGACGATGCTGCTCTCGGCCGTGCTGGCGTGGACGCGCGCGCAGCCGGGGACGACGACGTTGCGCGCCCTGCTGTACATGGACGAGGTCTTCGGCTTCTTCCCGCCGACCGCCAACCCACCGTCGAAGCAGCCGATGCTGACGCTGCTCAAGCAGGCGCGGGCCCACGGCGTCGGGGTGGTGCTGGCCACGCAGAACCCGGTCGACCTCGACTACAAGGGGCTCGGCAACACCGGCACCTGGTTCGTCGGGCGGTTGCAGACCGACCGCGACAAGGCGCGCGTGCTCGACGCCCTCGATGGCGCGATGGCCGGGTCCAACCCGATCCCACGCGCGGACCTCGACCGCATGATCTCGGGCCTCGGCAAGCGCACGTTCCTCATGCACAGCGTGCACCGAGGGGCGCCGAGCCTCATGACCACCCGGTGGGTGATGAGCTACCTGGCGGGGCCGATGACGCTTGCCCAGATCCGGCGTCTCGCGAACCGCGACGCAACGGAGGTGGCGCAGATCCGGGCGCTGAAGCCGGCGGAGGGCGCCGAGCGGGAGCCGGCGACCGCGCCGGCGGCGGCTGCGCCAGCCGCGACGGCCCCGGCCCCGGCCGCCGCGCCCCTGTCCACGGCGGCGCCCCCGGCGGCCGCAGACGCGCCGGCGCCGCCTTCGACCGCGCGCCCGCTGCTGCCGCCCGACGTCCACCAGTTCTTCGTGCCGCCGGTCGCACGGGCCGAGGGGATGACCTACCGGCCCGCGGTCGTGGCCGCGGCGGAGGCGCGGTACGCGCAGTCGCGCCTCGGCGTGGAGGAGACGCGCTCGCTGCAGGTGCTGGTGCCGCTGGACGACGGGCCGATCGCCTTCTCGCCCGATCGGGCCGAGGTGGTGGACCTGCCCCTCGAGTTCCTCGACGCCGAGCCGGTCGCCGGCGCGGCGTTCGCTCCGCTACCGCCCGAGGCCGCCCGAGCACGGAGCTACTCGGGCTGGTCCCGCGAGCTGACGCGCTGGATCAAGTCGGAGCAACCGATCGTCCTGTACGAGTCGAAGGAGATGAAGCTCGTGTCGCACGTGGGCGAGTCGGAACGCGATTTCCGCATCCGCCTCGCGGAGCGCGCGCGCGAGGTGCGCGACGCCCAGGCCGACGACGTCCGCGAGCGCTTCGACAAGCGCTTCGCCACCCTGCAGGACCGCCTGCGGCGCGCCGAGCAGGCGGCCGCGCGGCGGGCCGCGCAGTCGCAGCAGGCGGTGCTGAGCACCGGCGTCGCCGTGCTCGGTGGCCTGCTCGGCGCGATGCTGGGCGGCGGTGCGAAGGGTCAGCTGGGACGGGCCAGCACGGCCGCGCGTGGCGCGGGTCGGGTGGCGCAGACTCGCCAGGAGGCCGCGATGGCCGGCGAGACGGTCGAGGCCGTCCGCGCCCAGATCGACGAGCTCGAGCGCGAGCTGCAGGCCGTGTTGCGGGGCCTCGACGCCGCCGCCGTCGGCGAGGCCCCCCTCGAGGAGGTGGCGGTGCGGGCGAACCTCAACGCCATCTCGATGCGGCTCGTGGCGCTGGCCTGGCTGCCGTACGGGCCCGACGGGCCGCTCTGGCGGTGAGACCGGGGTTTGCGCCGCGGCGACGCAGTGGTTCGTCGAAGTTGGGCAACCTGCCTAGGTC
>JAABTL010000041.1 GCA_011389865.1 Trueperaceae bacterium | reverse complement strand
CCTTGTCGCAGGAGTTCGGCGGCGCAGTGCTGTCCGACGTACCCGCTGACGCCCGTGACCAGGACCGTGTCGTTCATGCTCGACCTCCTGGTCGGGACCCTATCGCGGGTCGCGCCTTGCTTCCTCTGAAACCGTCACGCTGCAACCACTAAGCCGTCACGGTGCAACCATCCTCGCCGTGGACTCATGACGATCCGGGGGGCGCGGAACGCGCCCCCCGGGATCACTTGTCGTTCGGTTTCGCCGGCGCTCAGGGACGCCGGCCAGACCCCTCGCCGGTCCCGTCGCCGCGCGGCGCGTCGTCGGGCGGCCCCCCGGGCCCGTCGCCGATCGCGTCGTCGCACGGCGCGTCCGCTGGCGGACCCCCGGGCTCGCCATCACCCGGCGCGCCCTCGTCGTCCCAGGCGATGCGATCGCGGTCGGCCTCGCCGCGTTCGGCCGCTTCCCGGCGCATCTCCATCGCCGCCGCCCGCAGGCGTTGCGCGTCGACCATGCCGTCGATGGCGACCTGGGGGACCACGACCAGGTCCACGACTTCGGCGTCGTCCTCGCCGACCGTCGCCGTGACCGTGGGCGGCTCGGTGGCCCAAACGACGTCGACGCTGATCTCCGGCGCGCCCTCGGGAACCACCACGACGACGCCGTCTTCGGTCTCGCAAGAGGCGCCCTCGACCAGCGCCACGTGCACCTTGCCCTCGGTGAGGCTGAGGACGCCGATCAGCTCCTCGCCGCAGGTCAGGTCGTAGTCGATCGGCGGCGCCGCGATCGCCACCGCGAGCAGCGCGAGAACGAACGTACTGGCCAGCAACTTCCGCATGGGTTCGCCTCCTCGGCGCGGGTCCCCTCGATGGCGCGCATCGCGGCCCGGGTCTCGCCGTCTGCCCGGACCGTCGGCCGATCCGAGCCGGACGCCGCTGACGCCCAAGGGAAGCGTAGGGGGCGTACCTGACACGGGTCTGACGGGTCGCGCGGAGTGACGCAATCGCCCGGGTGCCGCGGGCTCGCGGTGACAGAATCGCGGTGAGCCGCCGCCGCTCGGGCCCCGTGCGCGGCGGCGCGAGGTGGTGACGATGCGTCGAGAGCGCGTGTTGATCGTCGAGGACGACGCGCGGTTGGCCGAGGTGCTGGCGCGCGAGTTGGGTCGCGGCTACGACACGGTCGTGGTGGGCACGGGCCGCGAGGCGCTGGTCCGGGCCGAGACGGAGGACTTCGCGCTCGTGCTGCTCGACCTCAACCTCCCCGACATGGACGGCATCGAGGTCGCGGAGCAGCTCGAGGGCAACGAGGCCGACGTCGTCATGCTGACGGCCCGCGGGGACCTCGCGAGCCGCGTGCGCGGACTCTACGCCGGCGCCGCCGACTACCTGAGCAAACCGTTCCAGATGGAGGAGCTGTTGGCGCGGGTCTACGCGCGCATGCGCTCGCGGGCGCGGGCCCGGAGCGGCGTCGTGCACCGGGGCGGCCTGACGCTCGCGACCGAGGAGCGCTGGTGCGCCTACGAGGGCGCGCGGATCGACCTCTCGGCACAGGAGTTCCACCTGCTCGAGCTCCTGCTCGAGAACCAGGGGCGCGTGTTCGCCAAGGACACCCTGGTCGACCGCCTGTACGGCGCCGCGGACGTGGGACCGAACGCCGTCGAGGCGGTCGTGTCGCGGGTGCGCAAGAAGCTCGAGGCCGCAGGCGCCGGCACCGTGGTCGAGACGATCCGTGGACTCGGCTACCTGGTCCGCCCCGAAGACGCGTGAGCCTCAGGAGTCAGGTCGGGCTCGGGGTGGCGCTGCTGGCGCTGCTCGTGGTCGCCAGCTCGACCGGGCTCGCGTACGGCTGGTTCGTGCGCCAGCAGTCCGTGGAGCTGCGCCGATTGCTGACCGAGGACGTCGCTCGCGTCGCCGCGCTCCTGGACGCGCCGGTGCTCGGCGCCGCCTTCGTCGACCCGGCGACGCCCGGCTTCGCGGTGCAGGTCGTCGGTGCCGACGGGAGCGTCGTGCTCGCCTGGGGCCGCGACGAGCCGCTGCCGCTCGCGCCCGAGCCGACGCTCGTGGGCCTGGACGGGCGCCGCCACCTGGTGGCCAGCGCTCAGTGGCGCGACGTGGGCGGCACGATCCGCGTGGCGCACGACATCGAGGCGGCGATGCGCACGCGCGCCGACCTCGCGCGCAGCCTGGGGTGGGGCGGCGCGCTCGCGTTCCTGTCGTCGACCCTCGTCGCCCTGGTGGTCGCCCGCCGCTCCCTGCGTCCGCTCGAGCTGGTCGCCGAACGCGCGCGCGCCGTCGACCCGGAGGCGCCCGAGACGATCGCGTATCCCGGGCGCAGCCACGAGGTCCGCGCGCTCACCGACGCGCTCAACGCCACGCTGACGGCGATCCGCGAGCGGTCGCGGCGCGAGCGCGCCTTCCTGCTGGAGATCGCCCACGAGCTCGCGGCACCGCTGACGCTGGTGAACTACCACCTGGCCGCGCTGCGACGCGAGCGCCCGGCGGACGCCGAGCTGGTGTCCGCGGCCGACGCCGCGCAGGAGCTGCTGCACACCTCGCAGGACCTGCTGGTGCTCGCGCGCGGCGAGCTCGACCGCCCGCTCGACCTCGCGCTCGTCGATCTCCGCGACCTGCTCGAGCGCGTCGCCGGCGAGTTCCCTGGCGTGCGTTGCGACGCGGCGGAACCCGCGCAGGTGATCGGCGACGGAGACCGTCTCATGCAGGTCGCCCGCAACTTGGTTCGCAACGGGGTGCAGGCCGCCGGCGGACCGCGGGGCGTGCGCGTGACGCTGGCGGCCGGCACGGACGAGCACCTGCTGCGCGTCGAGGACGACGGCCCCGGGCTCGATGACGAGGCGCTGGCGCGGGTGTTCGAACGTGGCTTCCGGCGCGGGCGCGGCAGCGGCGTTGGCCTGACGATCAGCAAGGACCTGGTGGAGCAGCACGGCGGGCGCATCACGGCCGCATCCGGCGCCGATGGGGGCGCGCGCTTCGAGGTGTGGCTGCCGAGCCTGGCGTCGCGCGTCGACGCGGACGTCACCGACGCGGACGTCACCGACGCGGACGTCACCGACGCGGACGCCGCCGAGGGTGGTGCGTGACCGTTCGGCGGGCACGGCACCCAACGGCCCGGCCCCTGCCGGCCCGGTCCGCACCGGCTGAGGTCGTCAGGCCGCCGTCAGCCGCCGCCGGTAGGCTCGTCCCATCGGGGCTGCCGTCCGTCCGCAGCCCGCAGGGAGTCAGCATGCGACGGCGTCGCGTTCGGACAGCACTTTTCGCGTGGGTCACGACCGTGGTGTTGGCGTGGGCCGCCGCCGCGGACGCGCCCGAGGCCGTCGCGGCCGCCCTCACCGCTGGTGACGCCGACGTCCTCGTCACCGACGCGCGCGGGGTCATCGTGGGCGTCGGGCGGGTCGTGGCCGGCGCGTCGTTCGAGTTGCGCGTCCTCGATGGATTCGTCGGATCCGCGCGCCTGACGCTGCTGCGTCCCGACGGCGCGACCGAGGCGCTCGAGATCGTGGTCGACGACAGCGTCCTCGTCCACGGCCTAGACCTGCTCGAACTGCTCGCGGACGGGTTCGAGGCGTTCACGGTCGAGGTGGGTGGCGTCGCGTACCACGAGGCCGAGCGGCGGCGAACCGCCGCCGGCGAGAGCGCGGCCGACGGTCCGCGGCCCGGGCCCGGTCCCGCCGACCCGTCGGGCCCCCCCGAGACGCCCGGCCCGCCCGACGGCCCCGGGGGCCCGAACTCGCGCGGGGGTCCTGGCGACTCACCGCCGCGGGGGTCCGAAGGACGCCCCTGAGCGCCCGCTCCAGAACGCCACCGCCAGCACCGCCGGCACCAACACGGACGGCTCGAACAGCGTCAGGTCCCAGGTGTTGAGCAGCGCCGTGGCCAACAGCAGCGGCGCGAGGCGCGCCCAGCCGACGCCGGAGAGCGTGCTCAGCAGTGCGCCCGCGAACACCAGCGCGCCGATCGACCCGACCACGCCGTGGATGGCCAACAGCTGCACGAGCAGGTTGTGGGCGTAGGTCACGCCGTCGCCGGCGAGCGCCTCACGCGTGCGCTCGCGGAACGCGTCGGCCGATGCGCCGAGGCCCACCCCGAACCATGGCGACCCGCGGGCGATATCCAGCCCCACCCGCCAGATCGCTACGCGGTCCTCGGGCAGGAAGGTGATCCGCCGCAGGTCGTAGCGGTTCACCATGGGCTGGGGCACCCACGCCGGCCGTAGGTCGAGGAACGGCGTCACCGACTCGCCGCGCTCGTACTGGGCGCCGAACACGTGCACGTCCATGCTGCCGCCGCGGTCGACCGTCTGCAGGTGCAGCTGTGCCTGAAGGTAGTCGTCGCCCTGGGCCGCCGGGGTCACGCAGCGGCGCCATTCCGCCTCCACGTCGCAGGTGACGGTGGCGAGGTGGGAACTGAGTTCGACGCGCTGCGGCGTATCGGCGCGTAGGTAGATGGAGGCGACGTAGGAGACCCCCACTTCGGACCGGCCCACGGTCTGGTGGATGACGGATCGTTGCTCCGGCGTCGCCTGCGCCACCAGTCGTTGCGCCGTCGTGCCCTCGAAGGGGCCGGCCACGGCGTCGGGGACGATCTCGACGTGCTGCGCGAGGCTGCGCCACGCCGGGTGGGTGAGGTCGCTAGGTGCGGCGAGCAGGTTGGGGCTCACCTCGACCACGCCTCGCTGCCATGCGAAGGCCGCCGCGGCGACGACCAACACCGCCACGAGCGGGCCCAGCAGCCACCTGCGCGGCAGCCGCAGCGCCAGCAGCACCAGCCAGGCGGCGCCCGCTGCCAGCAGCGCACCGCCCGACGTGCGCGAGCCGGTGTTGAGGACCGCCAGGGCCGCCAGCGGCCAGGCCCACCACACCCACCGCCGCCGTGGCGACACGGCCGCCCAGGCCGCCATCGCCGTCACCAGGGCCGCGCCCAGCACGTTGGGGTTGCCGGTGAACAACTCGATGCGAACCGCGTCGCTGGACCGCGTCGCGCCCGAGACGAGGGTCGCGGCCGCGAGCCCCGCCGCGTAGGCACCGATCGCCACCGCGCTCGCGAGGCGAAACGGGCGCCAACGCGCCGCTGCCACCGCCGCGACCACCCCACCCAGGACGGCCGCGGCGGCGGCCATGCCGATTGGGTCGCCGACGGAAAGGGAGGCCACCGCCAGCAGGAGCCAGGCCGCCGCGGCGGCGAGCGCGACGCGGCGGAGGTGCTGGTGTGTCCCTGCGCCGGGGGTCGGGGCGGTTACCGGTGTACTGGCCGACATCTCGTCCGAGCGTAGCGCGGTCGGCCCGTCAGCGACGGCCAGATCACCCCACGCTTCGTCAGGTTCGGTCGGACCCCCCGCGATCGCGCACCAGCGCCCTCGCCTTCCAGCCACCCAGCGCCAGGTCCGCGGCGAAGCCGAAGGCCAGCATCAGCGTCAGGTCCGGCACGCCGGCGAAGGCCTGCCGGAGCGACACGCCGCGGCCCATCCAGGATTGGAGAGCGGCGATGACGGCGAGCGCGATGATGGGCGCGGTGACGAAGTGCGGGACCACCGAGAACGCGGTGCGCACCCGCGACCAGCCGCGCGCGCGCTCGCGCCACCGCGGCAACCGGGCCATGTCGCGCGCGATGAACGCCAACTGGATCAGGAGCGCGACGCCCAGCACGGCGCCCAGGGTGCGCATGGAGAAGGGCGGTGGGGTGGGCGTCGCCCCGATCAGCAGGTCGAGCAGGCCGGTGGAGAGGTCCGCATAGGCGAACAACGCCATGGGTAGCGACGACTGGTTGGCGAGCAGCACCAGGGCGAGGTCGTCGTCCGGCAGGAGCATCGCCTCGGCCTTGAAGGCCTCGTTCGTGCCGCCGTGCTGGACCAGCCGGTGGCCGCGGTGGTCGCCGACGAACCAGCCGTTCGCGTAGAAGCCCCCCGGACCGCTCGGGGCGTGCAGCTCGATCATCGCGAAGCGCGAGAGCACGCGCTCGCCGCCGTAGCTCCCGCCTCCGTTCATCGCGCTCACGTAATGGGCCATGTCCTTCGCCGTCGACAGCAGGTAACCCGCCGGCAGGTTGTGCTGGCGGAACGGCTGCTCGTAGGGGACCGGCACGCCGAAGGCCTGCAGGTGCCCGCGCGCGAGGCCCGCAGCGCGGGCCGCCTGGGGATCGGTGAAGGTACGCCGCATGTCGAGCGGCTCGAACACGTGTTCGCGCAGGTAGTCCGCGTATGGCTGGCCCGACACCACCTCGATGAGGTGCCCGAGCACCGCGTAGTTGGGGTTGAAGTAGTGGAACTCGCTGCCGGGTGGCGCCACGGGCTCTGCGCGCCGCAGGTCGCGGACGCCCTCCTCGATGGTGGCGTCGTCCGGGAGGCGCAGCGACTCGAGGTAACGCAGGTCGGAGAGGCCGCTGGCGTGGCTCAGCAGCTGTCGGACGGTGATGCGCGCCGAGGCGTCCGGATCGGCGACCTCGAACCAGGGGAGGTAGGTGCGGACCGGGGCGCCCCGGTCGATGCGGCCCTGCGCGACCAGTTGCATGATCGCCAGGCCGGTGAACGACTTCGACACCGAGCCGATGTACATGGGCGTGTCGGCCGTCACCGGATGGCC
Organism: Trueperaceae bacterium; assembly: GCA_011389865.1. Classification (GTDB taxonomy): domain Bacteria; phylum Deinococcota; class Deinococci; order Deinococcales; family Trueperaceae; genus JAABTL01. The sequence goes on along the minus strand of JAABTL010000041.1, from coordinate 14,332 downwards.
GCGGCCGTCCTGGCCGAAGCCGCGGGCGTGGATCACCTCGCCGCCGCGTACGACCGCGAGCGCGATGCCCGGGATGCCGTGCCGCCGCATGCGATCCTCGACGAACGCGTCGATGGCGGCCAGGTCGGGACCGGCGGAGGGATCGGTGGCGGCGTGGGCGACCGGCGCGACGAGCGCCAGGATCAACAGCATCAGCAGCATCGCGGGACGCCGCATGGTTTCCTCCTCCGGGCGCCAGCGCGCGCGTCAGCGTCGGGCGGCCGTCCAGACGGTAGACGGAACGGTGCGCCGTGACCAGGTGCGTCCGTCCGCGCCGAGGGGCATGTTCTCGCGCACGAAGCCGAACAGCTCGCCGACCGGCCGGCCCCCCCAACGCTCCTGGAACGTCGCGCCTGCGAGCACCGGGAACGACCCCAGGCCCTCTAGCTCGGCGGCGGTCATGACGACGCGTTCGCGGTGATGGGCAGCGCGCATCAGGAGAGCGGGGCGGTGTGGCGGTCGGACGTGGCGCATGATGTTCCCCCTTCAGGTTGGGCCTTGGGGGAGAGGCTAGGCGCCACGCGCGAGGGCGTGTGTCAAGCGTTTGGCACGACGCCGGATGCCGAGTTGGAGAGGAGCGCGGTCGCGATCACGGGGCACGTGGCGGGACGGGGCGTTCGGTGCCCCGCCCCCGCATCAGCCTGGTTCGCGCTTCACGGGGTCGCCCACCACGTGCTCGAGCGGCGTGAAGTGTTCGGGTGGCGCGACGCCCTCCATGTAGCGCAGGCCGGTGAGGTCGGGGAACAGCGGCAGTTCGGCGCCGAGCCAGAAGAAACGGCCGGTGGGACCGTCCTCCTCGAGGTCGAGCAGCCACTCGACGGTGGGGTGGCAGGCCGTGGGGGAGAGGGGCCCCGGGTACATCTCGGTGTTCGCCGGCCCGGGCGCCGTGAGGTTGATCTTGACGTTGCGGTCGCGGTTCTCGAGGGCGGCGGCGACCGTGTAGCCGTTGCACGCCATGACTGCGCCGTACTGCACGGACCAGCCGACGCTGCGCATGAGCGCGGCGCCGCCGGAGAAGACGACGAAGCGGCCGAAGTCGTGCGCGCGCATGGCGGGGACGAGCTCGCGCAGCAGGATGGCGTGCGCGAGGGCGTCCACGCGGTAGCCGTAGGTGAACTCCTCGTGCGTCGTCTCGAGGAACGGCTTGGGGTTCCAGGCGCCCGCGCAACTGACGACGTAGGGGACGACGCCGCGTTCGGCGATCAGGCCACGGGCGAAGGCGGTGAGCTCGTCCGGGTCCGACACGTCGAGGCGGACGGGCGTGACCGACGGCAGGTCCGCGTACTCGGCGCGCATGCGATCGACGCGGCGGGCGGCGGCGACGATCTCGTCGTAGGTGCCGGCGAGGCGCCGGACGAGGGAGGCGCCGATGCCGCTGCTGGCGCCGGTGATGAGGAGCGTTCGCTGCATGGGGGCCTCCTTCGGTTCAGGCATCGACGCGCACCCAGCGACGCTCCGCGTGCGCCCGCCGCGCCGCGTCCAGCACGCGCTGGTTGCGCCAGCCGTCGTCGAGGGTGGCGCCGGCGGTGGGCGTGCGCCGCTCGTCGATGGCGGCGCAGAACTCGCGGAGCAGGCCGACGGTGGCGACCTTCCACACGCCGGGTCCCACGCCCGGCAGGTCGGCGTTCGGGTCGCGCAGGGTCACGTCCTCGAACGCGCCGCCGGGGCGGGCCACGTGCAGGGTCTCGTCGTCGTGGCGCAGCCACAGCGTGCCCTCGCGGCCGTGCACGACGGTGGCGTTCTCGTGCGCGACAGTGGCGACGGCGGAGAGCCGCACGTCGGCGTGGCGACAGCGGTCGTGCTCGGTCAGCAGGTGCACGAAGTCGTCGGCGGTGGCGGTCCAGGCGGCGCCGGTGTCGGGGTCGACGCGGTCGGGCGTCAGCGTCTCGAGCCGGGCGAAGGCGGCCACGACGGGGCCGAACCACCAGCGCAGCAGGTCGACCTGGTGCGACCCGTGCGCGCCCAGCAGCCCGCCGCCGCGCTCGGCGAGCGCCTTCCAGTCGCCGGCGCGCCGCCCATCGCGCGCGGCCCAGCCGGGCGTGGCGTGGGTGACGTGGGCGTGCAGGACCTCGCCGATGGCGCCGGCGGCGATCCACTCGGCCACGCGGCGACGGTTGGGGTCGAAGCGTAGCTCGTGCCCGACGAGCCCGACCCGCCCGAGCTCGGCCGCGCGGTCGCGCATGCTCCGCGCCTCGGCCGCGTCCATCGCGGTCGGCTTCTCGCACAGCACGTGGGCGCCGGCATCGAGCGCCGCGAGCGTCATGGGCGCGTGCAGGTCGGTGGGCGTCGCGATGCACACCAGGTCGGGTTCGTGGTCGCGCAGCAGCGCGGCCCAGTCGTCCGTGGCGTGCGGCACGCCGAACGCGTCCGCCGCGGCACGGGCGCGCTCGAGGCGGCCGCTGGCGAGCGCCACCACCCGAGCCTCGGGCACGTGGCGCAGGGCGGGCAGGTAGGCGGCGCGGGCGAAGCCGCTGCCGATGATACCGACGCGGACGGTCATGTGGGCGCTCCCTTCAGCCGACCGCGGGTTCGTTGCCCGTTGGCGTGTCGCCCGCGGGCTCACCATCGGTCACGAAGCGCGCGATCGCAGAAAGTGGCTTCTTGTCGATCCGGGGCACCGTCGCGCCTGCGGCCGGCACGCCGGTGACGATCAGCACGAACGCCTGTTCGTGGGCCGGTCGCCCCAGCGCCGCGCGCAGGAAGCCCATCGGGCTCGGCGTGTGGGTCAGCGTCGCGAGGCCCGCGTGGTGCAGCGCGGCCAGCAGGAAGCCGGTGGCGAGACCGACGGACTCCTTGACGTAGTAGTGCTTCACGTGGCCGCCGTCGGCGCGCACGCCGTGGGCCTGGCCGAACACGGCGATCAGCCACGGGGCGGTCTCCAGGAAGGGCTTGGTCGCGTCGGTGCCCAAGGGCCGCAGCGCGTCGAGCCAGTCGCGCGGCGCGCGACCGCCGTAGAACGCGCGCTCCTCGGCCTCGGCGGCCTCGCGGATGCGGCGCTTGACGGCGGGGTCCGACACGGCGACGAAGGTCCACGGCTGCTGGTTCGCGCCGCACGGCGCCCGCCCGGCGGCGCGGATGGCGCTCTCGATCACCGCGCGAGGGACTGGCGTGTCGGCGAACTCGCGCACCGTGCGGCGCGTCCGCATCGTGGCCTCGAAGGCCTCGGCGCGGCGCACGCGCTCGGCGTCCTCGAGGTCGGGGTAGCCGACGAGGGGTTCGGTCTCGGGCATGGGCCATTGCAGCACGCGCGGAGGCTCGGCATCGCCCCTTGTTCCCTGCAGATGGCGTGCGCCCGGCGCCCGGGACGACGACATCCCGACCTGACCGCCACGGCGAAGGGGACCGCGGGCCCCGACGATCGGGGCCCGCGGTCGCGGAAGTTCACTGTGATGGGAACGTCAGGGACGGCCGCGCGTGGCGTTCTCGGTCGCCACGTCGGGTGTGGGCAGATCGACGAACCAGCGCGCGGCGCGGCGGTGGCCGCGACCCGGCGTGGGGTCAGCCCTGCTCCCACGGCCACACGGCCGGCGCCACTGCCAGACCGACAGCCTTCGGCCCCGTGTGCACGGCCAGCGCGGCGCCGACGGGCGCGGCGGCGCTCCAGGCCACCGGGTGCTCCCGTCGCAGCGCCTGCAGCAGCGCCTCGGCGTCCTCTTCCGCCTCGCCGTACACGAGCCCGACGCGCAGCGGCGTCCCCGATCCGTAGCGACCCGTGACCTGCGCGGCGATCTCGTCGATCGCCTTGGGCCACGAGCGCGCCCGGGCCGCGTTGACGTAGGTGCCGGTGGTCTTGTCGACGTTGACGATGGGCTTGAGGTTCATCATGCCGCCCAGCGCGGCCTGGACCCGACCGATGCGGCCGCCGCGGCGCAGGAACTCCAGCGTGTCGATCGTGAAGAACAGCTCGGTCTCGTCGTGCACGCGGCGCATCCAGTCGAGCGCGGTGCCGATGTCGAGGCCTTGCGCGCGCGCGGTCATCGCGGCGTGCACCTGGAAGGCCTGGGCGGCCGACAGGGTGCGGCTGTCGTGCAGCGTGACCGGCACGTCGGGCACGAGCGCCTGGGCCTGGTCGGCGGCGTTCATGCTACCGGAGAGGCCGCTGGAGATCGTGATCACCAACAGCGGCAGGGTCGCCTCGCGGTACAGCGCCGCGAACTGCTCCGGCGCGGGCTGGCTGGTGGTGGGGTGCGGGTCGCCCGCGCGCAGGCGCTCGAAGAACTCGTCGCGCGGCAGCTCGTTCGCGAGAAAGCTCTCGGGACCGAAGTTGAGGGTGAAGGGCGCGTAGGGGACGTCGTTCAGCAGCCCGCCGAATGCGTCGAGGCCACCATCGGTGACGACGTCGAAGACCGCCGCGCCGTCAGCGCGATCGGAAGTCATGGAACCACCTCGCCTTCGCGCCATTATCGCCGATGGCGCGGGCGCGTGCTCAAGGGGGCGGCGACGTGCCACGCCACGACGCGCGTTCAGCCGGCCGCGGCCGCGCCCCACACGGCGCTCGCCACGACCTCGGCGTCGTCCACCAGCTTGCCGACGGCGATGCCGCGGTAGGCGTTGCCCGCGAGGTGCAGGCCGCCGAAGCGGGCCAGGCGCCCCTCGATGCGCGCCAGGCGGGCGTGGTGCCCGATGACGTACTGCGGGATGCCGCGCCCCTGACGGCCCACCCAAGTGCGCAGCGGGGCGGTCGCGAGGCCCCACGCGCGGTCGACGGCGTCGAGCGCGATGGCCTCGATGTCGGCGTCGCTGCGGTCGTCGAAGCCCGGGTCGTCGACGCCGCCCATGATCGCCCGCACGAGCACGGTGCCGTCGGGTGCCCGGCCCGGGAACACGTTGGACTCGATCAGGATGCCCAGAACGCGCAGGTCCTCGCTGGGGGCGACCAGGAAACCGAAGCCGTCGGGTGGTGTGCGCAGCGCGTCGCGCGCGAAGGCCATCGCCACCATGCCGATCGGCGCGTTGGGGATGCCGGCGAGCTCGCGCGCGGCCTCGGTGTCGAGGGGCGCCACCAGGCCGGCGGCCGCCGCGGGATGCAGGGCCAGCACCACGGCGTCGAACGGGCGCTCGTCGCCGTCGGCGGCGCGCAGCCGGAAGCCGCCGGCCGCCTCCGCCGATAGGACGGCCGCGGCGGTGTCCAGTCGCAGCGCGTCGCCGAGCTCCTCGGCGAGGCGGTCGACCAGCGTGCGCATGCCGCCGCGGAAGCTCCAGGTGGTCTTGCGCTCGCGCATGCGCTTCTGCATGCCGGCCAGGCCGGCGACGACCAGCGAGCCGTGGTCGCGCTCCATCTCGCGCATGATCGGGAAGGCGGCGTCGACGGAGAGCTTGCGGGCGTCGCCGCCGTAGATGCCGCGCACCATCGTGCCGAGCAGCACCTCCGCGGCCTCGGGCCCGATGTGGCGGGCCGCGTAGTCGAACACCGACTCCTCGTCGCCGACCCGGTGCGTGAGGAAGGGTTCGGCCAGCACCCGCAGGCGGCCCTCGGGCGACATCGGCGCGAAGTTCAGGAGCGAGATCGGGTCGCTCGGCAGCAGGTGCAGCCGACCGCCATGGAAGACGTAGCGCCGGTTGGCGGCGGGGTCGGCGTGCACTTGCTCGGCCTGCAGGCCGAGGCGGGCCAGCAGGTCGGCGGTGGGGCCGACGCCGGTGCGGAAGGCGTTCGCGGCCCACTCGACGACGAAGCCGTCCTCGCGCACGCTGAACAGCTGCCCGCCGGGTCGGTCGTTGGCGTCCCACACCTCGAGCTCGAGGGCGCGACCGCGCTCACCGGCGAAGCGCCGGATGGCGTGGGCGGCCGTCAGGCCCCCGAGCCCCGCGCCGACGACGGCGACCCGCACGGGCCGGCTCACACGAACAGCGTCTGCGCGCCGGCCGAGATCTCCATGAACTCGGTCGCGCCGATGACGCCCTCCACCCCCTCGTGGAGGTCCTCGAGTTTCAGCTTCATCATGTCCGCCGACATGCGGCAGGCCCACAGGTGCCCACCGGCGGCGACGATGTGGTCGAGCATCTCCGGGACCGTTGGCACCTCGAGGTCGGCGATCTGGCGCCGCATCATGCGCGTCGCCAGCGCCTGCATGCCGGGGAGCGCGGCCGCCAGGGCGGGCATGTGGCTGGCGGGGTTGCCCACGGCGGTGAACTGCAGGTTCGCCATCGTCTTCTTACGGATGATCTCGTAACCCCAGAAGGTGAAGAACAGGTGCGTCTCGATGCCCTCGCCGAGCGCGGCGTTGGCCAGGATGAGGCCGGGGTACGCCATGTCCAGCGAACCCTTGGAGCAGATGAGGCAGAGCTTGCGGCCGCCGTCCACGTCGTCGTCGAAGGTCGGCACCGGGCGATCGGTGGTCATGCGGGCCTCCTGCGGCGTCACACGCAGCCGACGGGCTTCGGCACGCCGGCGACGTACGCCATCTTCTTGGCGGGCTTCTTGGGGAAGAGGACGAACAGGCGCTTGGTATCGAACCCGCCCGTCGCGCTGACGCGCCGCAGCGTGGGCGTGGTGCCGCGCTCGTGGTAGTCGCGGCGCACGAAGCGCAGCACCGCGAGCCGCTCCTCGTCGAGGACGACACCGATGTCGGCCGCCAGGGCGGCGGCCACGGTCTCGTCCCACTCGTCGAACTCGGTGAGGAACCCCTCGTCGTTGACGTGCACCGGCCTGCCGGCGATGGTCGTGAGCATGTCGCGGCCCCTCCCTTCGGCGCCGTCCTCAGCGCATGTTCTGCAGGGTCTTCAGCAGCAGCACGATCGTGTCGCCGATGTTCCTCACGCCGTCGCGGTCGAAGGTCCGCATGACGCGATCGAGCACGCCGGCCCCGGCGCCCAGCACCTCGCCGTAGCCGCGGCCCTCGAGGTCGCCGAGCTTCGCGTCCGCGCGCTCCATGGCCTGGATGACGATCGGCGTCAGATCCCGCGCCAGCTCGTCGATCGCCTCCCAGCGCTCGCGCGAGCGCCGGCTCTCGGCGGCGATCTCGTCGAGCTGCTGGGCCATGCGCGCCAGCTGCGCCTGCAGCGCCTCGACGTCGGCAGCCGAGGGGCTCGTGCCGCCCGGCGGGTTCGCGGCGGGCTGCGGGGAGGCGCTCACGACGCCGCCCCTTCGAGCCGTGGCTCGACGTCCGAGCGGGGGGCCCCCGAGGGGAGCGGCAGGTCGCGCCCCCGCAGCAGCAGGTGCCAGTAGGCCCACTTGAACATCATCTTCCCCACGTGGTTCATCGTGGTCTCCTCGAGTCCGGAGAAGGGGCCGACCGCGCTCAGCGGGTAGCGGCCGGGCGACGGTTGCGTCGCGTAGTCGAAGTCGAGCAGCAGCGCCTTGCCGCCTCCGGTCTCGACGAAGCAGTTGACGCGGCCGTCGTAGGCGTGCGTCATCGGTAGGCCCCGGGCGTGCTGGACGAAGTTCTCGACGAACGACTCGAGCGCGAGGTGGACGGCGGAGCCCGCCTTCGAGGTCGGCGCGTCGTTCGCGTCGCCGAGCGCGAACACGTTGGGGAAGCGGCGCGACTGCAGCGTGCCGGGGTCGACCGCGACGTGCTGCAGCTCGTCGCCGAGGCCGCAGGCGGCGATCGCGTCGGCGCCCATGTTCACGGGCACCGTCACCAGCAGGTCGAAGGGCACGGTGCGCTCGTCGTACGACACGAGCGCCCTGCCGTCGGCGTCGATGCGCTCGACGACGAAGTCGGTCTCGACCGCGATGCCGCGCGCCTCCAGGAGGCCCGCGAGCCGCTCGGCGGCGACCGGGGTGGTGAAGGCCCCGTCGAGCGGCGTGACGAAGACCAGTTCGACGCGCTCGCGGATGCCGCGGTCGCGGAAGTGGGCGTCGGCGAGGAAGAGGAACTCGAGGGGCGCCACCGGGCACTTGACCGGCAGCTCGCTGACGTGCGCGACCAGGCGGCCGCCGGCGAACCCGGCCAGCGCGTCGCGCAGCGCCTCGGCGCCCGCCAGCGTGTAGAACTCGTGGACGCTGCGTCGCCAAGCGTCCCCGAGCATGCCGGGCGTCTGGTCGGGGCGGGGCGACGTGCCCGTCGCGACGATCAACTCGTCGTAAGCGAGCGCCGTGCCATCGGCCAGCGTCACCGCGCAGCCCTCGGGGTCGATCGCGGCGATCTCGCCGAGGACGAGGTCGACGCCCTCGGGCAGGTAGCGACTGCGGGGCCTGACGACGTCGGCGCGGTCGTACACGCCGAACGGCACGAACAGGTAGCCGGGCTGGTAGTGGTGCTCGTCGTCGCGGTCGACGACGGTGATGCGCCAATCGGACGCGGGCAGGCGGGGCCGCAGCTTGGCGACCGCCATCGTCCCGGCCGTCCCGGCTCCGAGCACGAGTAGGTTCTTCACGCGGGCCTCCCGGCGCGCCGCGCGAGGCGGGCGCCGGGGGCACGGTATGACACCCCCCAGGGGGTGGGCGCGGGGGGAACGTCCCTGCACCGACACGGAGCCGTTCGAGCGCGTCTGGATCGGCATTTGCCCATCGGTCGAACATAAGGTAAGAGTTTTTGCCTTATGGTGGTTCGCATGGAGTGGGGGTTCTACGGCCGTGCCCGGGAGCTGCAGGAACTCCGCGAGATCCTGGGGCGGAAGCGCTGGTTCTTCGCCCGCATCACGGGGCGTCGTCGCATCGGCAAGACGACGCTCGTCCAGCAGGCGCTGCGAGCGAGCCCCGGTCGGCGGGTCTTCTACGTGCAGGTTCCCGACTCGGCGCCTGCCGGGGTCCTGTCTGCCGTGCGCGACGCGATGGACACGTTCGACGTGCCGCACGAGACCTACCCGAGACCCGACAGCCTGTTGGCCCTGGCGCAGACCATCGAGGCGCTCGTCGAGAGCGGCTACGTGGTTGCGATGGACGAGTTCCAGTACTTCAGCCGAAAGCATCTAGCCGGGTTCACGTCGTACCTGCAGGCCGTCGTCGACGGCTTGGCAGCCAGAGCCTCCACCGTGCCAGGGGGGCTGATCGTTCTGGGGTCGCTGCACGCAGAACTCGTGGCACTGCTCGAGGACCGTGACGCCCCCTTGTACCAGCGGGCGACCGACCATCTCGAACTGCAGCACCTCGACATCGGGTCGCTGCTGACCCTGCTCGACGCGCACGCGGACCGCGATCCCATGCGGCTGCTGCACCTATGGAACCTGTTCGAGGGCGTCCCCAAGTTCTACCGCGACGCGTTCGAGCAAGGCGTGCTGGGCGCCGACCGCCGAACGGTGGCGGCGCGGATGTTCTTCCGATCCTCGTCGCCCCTGCGAACCGAAGCGGAGAACTGGTTCCTCAGCGAACTCCGCGGCCGGTACGACGTGCTCCTGAAGTTCATCGCCCGGCATCCGGGAGCGTCGCATGCGGACATCGAGGCCCATGTTCGCCAACTCAGTCCCGAGACCTCGGAACAGGTCGGCGGCTACCTTCGGGTCCTGGTCGAGAAGTACCGCATGATCGAGCGACGCAACCCGATCTTCGCTCCGGCGCGCGCGCGAAGGGGGCGCTACTACCTTCGTGACAACTTCCTCAGGTCGTGGCTCGGCGCGCTACAGAGCGCCGTCGCCTCCGTGAACTTCCGGCCCGAGTCGACCCTGGTCGACAGGGCCGACGAGGGTCTGCAGAACCTGGAAGGGCACGCGCTCGAGCGGCTCGTGGGGCAGCTCTACGAGGAGCGTTCGCGAGCAGGGGTTGGGGACTTCCGGTTGACGCGGCGCATCGACGGCTATTGGGACCGCGGGGACACGGAGATCGATCTCGTCGCCGCCGACGAAGAGGATCGCCGGTTCCGATTCGCGACCTGCAAGCGCGATGCCGGCAAGCTCATGGCTGACGTGCCAAGGTTGAGGACGCACGTGCGGCGGTTCCTGGACGCCCAGCGGCCGTACCGGGACTGGGCGATCGAACTCGCCGCCATCGCACCGAGCATCGACGCGACGACCCGCCGACAGCTCGCCAGAGCGGGCGTGGTGCCTCAGGACCTCGGCGATCTCACGGTAGACCTCTAGCGTTGGGCTGGTTCATGAAGCACCGTCCAGCAACGATGTCTGGTCGTGCCCATCGACGGCAAGGCGCCCGGAACCTGGGGCCCGGGCGCCGATACGGATGACGCTTGCTGGAGAGTCTCAGGCCAGCTCGAACCGATCCAGCTCCATCACCTTGCTCCACGCCTTCACGAAGTCGTGCACGAACTTCTCGCGCGCGTCGTCACAGGCGTAGACCTCGCACAGCGCGCGCAGCTCGGAGTTCGAGCCGAACACCAGGTCGACGCGGGTGCCGGTCCAGCGGACCTCGCCGGTCTTGCGGTCGTGGGCCGCGAACACGTCCTCTCCCTCGCCCTGCGGCGCCCAGGCGACGCCCATGTCGAGCAGGTTGACGAAGAAGTCGTTCGTCAGCACGCCGGGCCGGTCGGTGAGGACGCCGTGCCGGCTGCCGCCGGCGTTGGCGCCGAGGGCGCGCAGGCCGCCGACGAGCACGGTCATCTCGGGCGCCGTCAGCGTGAGCAGCTGCGCCCTGTCGATCAGCAGCTCCTCCGCCGAGACGCTGTACTTCGTCTTGAGGTAGTTGCGGAAGCCGTCGGCGACGGGCTCGAGGGGCTCGAACGCCTCGGCGTCGGTCTGCTCCTGCGAGGCGTCGGTGCGGCCGGGCGTGAACGGCACCGTGACGTCGAAGCCGGCGTCCCGGGCGGCCTTCTCGATCGCGGCGTCGCCGGCCAGCACGATGAGGTCGGCGAGCGAGACGCGCTTGCCGTCCGACCGGTTCGCCTCGAAGTCGCGCTGGATGCCCTCGAGCACGCCCAGCACCTTGGCGATGCGCTCGGGGTCGTTGCCGGCCCAATCCTTCTGGGGCGCGAGCCGGATGCGCGCGCCGTTGGCGCCGCCGCGCTTGTCGGAGCCGCGGAAGGTGGACGCGGACGCCCAGGCGGTGAACACCAGGTCGGCGACGGGGAGGCCGGAGGCGAGGATCTGCGCCTTGAGGGCCTCGGCGTCGTCGGTGTCGATCAGCGGGTGATCCACGGCGGGCACCGGGTCCTGCCAGATCAGCTCTTCGGCCGGTACCTCGGGCCCCAGGTAGCGAGCGCGCGGGCCCATGTCGCGGTGCGTGAGCTTGAACCAGGCGCGCGCGAAGGCGTCGGCGAACTCCTCGGGGTGCTGGTGGAAGCGCCGCGAGATCTTCTCGTAGATGGGGTCCATGCGCATCGCCATGTCGGCGGTGGACATCATCGGGGCGTGCCGCTTCGTGGGGTCGTGCGCGTCGGGGACCAGCGTGGCGGCCGCCGGGTCGGTGGGGCGCCACTGCCAGGCGCCGGCCGGGCTCTTGTGGACCTCCCACTCGAAGCCGAAGAGCATGTCGAAGTAGCCCATGTCCCACTTGGTGGGGTTGGGCGTCCAGGCGCCCTCGAGGCCGCTGGTGATCGTGTCGGCGGCCTTGCCGCTGCCGTAGCTGCTGCGCCAGCCGAGGCCGAGCTCGTGCATCGGGGCGGCCTCGGGGTCGGGGCCGACGTGCGCGGCGCTGGCGGCGCCGTGGGTCTTGCCGAACGTGTGGCCGCCGGCGGTCAGGGCGACCGTCTCCTCGTCGTTCATGGCCATGCGCGCGAAGGTCTCGCGGATGTCGCGGGCCGAGGCGAGCGGGTCGGGCTTGCCGTTCGGGCCCTCGGGGTTGACGTAGATCAGCCCCATCTGGACGGCGGCGAGGGGATCCTCGAGGTCGCGATCGCCCGTGTAACGCTCGTCGCCGAGCCACTCGTCCTCCTTGCCCCAGTAGACGTCCTTCTCGGGCTCCCACACGTCCGTGCGGCCGCCCCCGAAGCCGAAGGTCTGGAAGCCCATCGACTCGAGCGCGACGTTGCCGGTGAGGACCATCAGGTCGGCCCAAGAGATCGCCTTGCCGTACTTGCGCTTGATGGGCCACAGCAGCCGGCGCGCCTTGTCGAGGTTGGCGTTGTCCGGCCAGCTGTTGAGCGGCGCGAAGCGCTGGCTGCCCGAGGACGCCCCACCGCGGCCGTCGCCGGTGCGGTAGGTGCCGGCGCTGTGCCAGGCCATGCGGATGAAGAGCCCGCCGTAGTGGCCGTAGTCGGCCGGCCACCAGTCCTGCGAGTCGGTCATCAGCGCGTGCAGGTCGCGTTTGACGGCCGCCAGGTCGAGCTCGGCGAACGCCTTCGCGTAGTCGAAATCAGGGTCCATCGGGTCCGACAGGCTCGAGTGCTGCCGGAGGATGTCGAGGTTCAACTGGTTCGGCCACCAGTCGCGGTTCGACCGGGTCCTCGGCATCGCGCTGCCGTGCGCCGGGCACTTGCTTGCGTCGCTCACGGTTGCTCCAATCGTCCCCCGCTCGCCTGCACGAGCTCTGCCTGCCGAACGGAGGGGGTGGGTGGGAGGCGCCGGCGCGGCCGGTCGCCTCGGGCGCAACCAGGATACGGGGTGGCGGCGCGGGGGCGGGTGAGCTGGGGACGCATGGGCGGCGACGACGTCGGCACATCGCGTTCGTTGACGGTCATGGCGTCGTTGCCGGCGGCCCCACCCCATGACGCGGCCCCCTTGCGCCGCCGGTCCGAACCCTGTACCTGGCCTGTCCCCGCCTGGCCGAGGGCTTCCCTCGGGGTCATGGCGAAGGTCCAGACCGGCGACTGAGACTGAGATCGATCGACGGCGATGGGCCGTCCTTCCCACTCGTACCCGGGGTCGACATGCCCGGCACGCAGGGGATGCCGATGGTGCTCCCGGGTGATGGGTCCTGCGGAAGCGGGCGTGCCGCTTCCGATGGATACGGGAGAACGCCATGAATGTCAGACGAAACACGAGCATGCTTCTCGCGGCCCTGCTGATCCTGCTGGCCGGCTGCGGGCGGGTGTCGACGCCCATCGTGGAGGACGGCGGGTCTGAGCCAGCGGTGGTCGCTACGCAAGAGCTTTCGTGGGTTGTGGAGGAGGTCGACGCCCTTCGGGAGGTTTCCGGACATCTGTCGATCGCACTGGACGGCAGCGCCTCGCCCCACATCGCCTACTACGCCGACAAGCCCGGCGAGTTCGGTTACGGGGTGCGTTACGCCTTCGTCGACGAGGACGGCGTCTGGCAGACCGAGCCGGTCGGTGATGCGGTCAACTACGCGCAGGTGTCGATGGCACTCGACAGCAGCGGCCGGCCCCACGTCGTCTACATCGCGGAGAACCCGGACACCGCCGTCCAGGAGCTCGTCCATGTGGCCAGGACGAGCGCCGGCTGGTCGGTACCCGAAGTGATCGCCACCTACCCAGCCGGGCCGCTCTCGATGATGCTGGACGCGAGCGACACGCCCCACGTCGGGTTCACCGCGGGTTCCGACCTGAAGTACGCCGTCCGCAAACCCGAAGGCGATTGGAGCCTGGCGACGGTAGCCTCGGCTGCGCAACAGGGCTATCTTGCCCTCGACAGCCTGGGCCAACCTCACGCCGTTTATGCGGACGCGGCATACGTCAGCTCGCCTGGTCCTTCCTTCGCTCTGACCTACGCGTACCCAGCTGGCAGCGGGGCTTGGGTGTCGGAGACGGTCGATAGCGACCTGCAAACGGGGTTCTTTGCGTCGCTCGCCTTCGATGGCAACGACCATCCGCACGTCGGCTACATCACGAGCGCGGGTGCGCTGAGGTTCGCGAGCCGCGGCAGCGACGGCTGGAGCACGCCGCAGGACATCCAGGACGCGCCGAAGGGCCTGCCTTCCATCGCGGTAGACGGCAGCGGCAACCCGCGCATCGCGTTCATCGGTTGGGACGATGCCAACCAGTACGTCCTCAAGTACGCCTCGTACGCCGACGGGTGGAGCGTCGAAACGGTGGTCGGGGTCGTCGGTACCACCATGGGGGACATGGCCGTGTCCTTGACGCTGGACGCCGGTGACCACCCTCACATCGCCTACGTGGATGCCACCGATCTCCTAGCGTACGCGGCGCTGGCCGAGCCAACAGGCAGCTACGTCGTCACGAACGGCAACGACGCCGGCGAAGGCTCGCTGCGCCAGATGCTCCTCGACGCGCCGGCCGGTACGACGATCACGTTCGCCCCTGAGGTCACCGCCGTCAACCTGACGTCCGGCTCGCTCGTCCTCGACAAGGACGTGACCATTGCCGGGCCCGAGGACGGCACGGTGACGATTCGTGGTGACGGCGCGACGTTCCGCGTCATCTACATCGGGACGGCGGGCGTCCAGGTCACGCTGCGCAACCTCACCATCACCGACGGCTATGTCAACGGGTCGTCGGGTGGCGGCATCGCGGTCGAAGCGTGGGACTGGGATCTCGGTACCGTTCCGTCACCGTCGCTGCGTCTGGAGCGGTGCTCGGTGGTCGGCAACTACGCTAGCCAGGGCGGC
>JAABTL010000040.1 GCA_011389865.1 Trueperaceae bacterium | reverse complement strand
TGGGGCCGCAGCCGGTAGCGCGTCGGGCGCCGCGCCGGCCCCGACCAGCCGAGGTACTTCAGGGTGCTCTCGTCGTCTCCGACGCGCACCGCGCAGATCTCGCCCTGCCGCTCGGGCGCGCGACGCTGCAGCAGCACGACGTCGCCCGCCTCGATCCGGTCGGCCATCGAGTCGCCACGCACCCGCAGCGCGAAGTGGTCGTCGCGCCCGCGCAGCGCCAGGAAGCCCTCCGCCGCGGGCTCCTCGCCGACCGGCAGGCCGGCGGCGATCTCGCCGTACAGCGGCACCCCGCGCGCGGCCCCCAGCAGCGTCACCTCGGGCGAGCGGCCCGGCCCCCGGGGCGTCACCCGCAGGTGGCCCTTGGCCGCCAGCGCCTCCAGGTGCTCGCGCAGCGTGGGGTAGCGGATGCCGAAGCGGCGGGCGAGCTCGCTGAGCTCGGGCGGGCGGCCGTCGCGCGCCTGTGCCTCGCGCAGGGCGTCGAGGATGCGGAGCTGCTTGAGCGGCGGGCGGGGCATCGGGCCTCCTCCTGAGACCCTGAGTTACTCAGGGTAAAGCCCAGGATAGGGGATGGGACCCGGGGGCGTCAAGCTGCCTGTCAACATGGACGGGGGAAGCCGCCATGCATCGTTGCCGAAGCGCGGAGAAGAGAGGAGCCCGTCGAAGGGCGGGCTCCTACGCCTCACGTGAGGCTCAGCGCCGGCTGGCGAACGTGATCCAGGCCGGCTCGATCTCGAAGCCCAGCTTCCGGTTCACGCGCTGCATCGCCGTGTCCACCCCGCCGCCACCGGTGTTCAACGCCACGCAGCCCATCCCCTTGGCGATCTGGGCCACGCGAGCCTCTAGGGCCGTCGCGATCCCGCGGTTCCGGTACGCGTGAGCGACGCCCGTGAAGCCGCAGCCGAGATGCTTCCCGGCCGCGTCACCGACAAGGCTTGCCAGCCCGACGTAGCGACCGTCGGGCGCCACGGCGACCACCGTCGCGTCGAGCAGAGTGTCGGGGCTGGTGACGTCGTCGTGCGTCCGCGGGATGATCGGCTCGAACGCCAGGGCGTCCTCCTCGAGCTCGCGCTGCAGCTCGACGAGTCGCCGATCGCGTTCGGGATCGCCCGCCACGTCGTGGTACCTCACGAGCCGGATGCCGTCGCGCTCGAGCTTGCTCACCAGCGGCTCGAAGCGCGCCGGATCGAAGGCGCTCAGATCGAGGTGCGCGCCCCAGGAGCGGAACTGCTCGATGAACCCCTCGGGCTCGAGGAAGCCCGCGGCCGGAACGAAGTCCTCGCGGATGCAGGTCCAGACTTCGCGCACGGGTTCGGGGGCGTCGCGAATCGCGTGGTGGAGCATGCGGACGTCCAATCCTTGGTGGCGATGGTCTTCGCGGACGCAAAGGAGCGTCCAGTAGCGACCTGGGTGGGTCTCACCGGCCCAGGTGCTGCGGAGGTCGCCCGTGGCGATCACGGCGCCGTCCATCTCCGCCACGTAGCGACGGAAGGCGCGGTCGTGCTCCGCGCTGAACTCGTCGCCGGCGAACAGGCGTTCGGGGGTTGCGTGGAAGTCGGGTTCGTTCTGGGCGTTATGGATGCTCGCGACGGCCGGGTAGTCGTCCGGCCGGGGGCTACGCGCTGGGTTCGGTCGATGAGGCGTACGGCTACCCGTCGTTCGCAGTCTTCGTGAGTCCTGATCGAGCGATCCCCTGAATCGGATCGTGTGCGGTGTCACGCACGACACAGTGGTATCCGTTCCTGCTACTCTTGGCATTGAGATGACACGTCCCCTGTCCCGTGCCGCCGCGAAGATCGTCGAACGCCTCGAACTCGAGCAGGTGTTCCTGGTCACGATCGCCGACCTGCGCGACCTGATGGACGATCTCGACGTCCGGTCGGAACCGAAACTCGTCGCGAAGCGCCTCCGAGATCATGGGTGGCTGCTCCCGACGGCGTTCCCTGGCGTGTGGGAGTTCGCACCGGGGGCTCAGGCAGGTCCCTACGCCCGCGGTCACCCACTCAGGGAAGTGGTCGCCGCACGCCACGCCCACCCTGACCTCGAGCTCGCGGTGTGCCTCACGTCCGCCCTGTGGGCCCATGGGCTGGCCGATCGAGTGCCTGAGCGCCCCGAGGTGGCGGTTGCGCCCCGAGCCCGCGTCCCCGCGGCCCTAATGCGTGAGTGCCGCGTCGTTCGCTTCGAGGCGCAGTTGCCGCCCGTCACCCTCCGCGACGCGCCCGTTCACGCCCTTGCGACGGTCCTCGTCCACTTGGCGGCGCGACCCACCGACGTGAGGTCTTGGGGCGGCGTCCTCGACGTCCTCCCGGACCTCGTGGCGGCGGTTGCCCAGGCCGCACCGGACGGCGACCGCGACGCGCTCGAGCGCGAACTCCACGGCCGCCCAGCATCCGTGCGAACCCGGCTGGCCTACCTGCTCCACGGCGTCGCACCCGGGTGGGCCGCGGCACTCGCCCCATCGAGCCACGGCAAGGTCTGGTTCGGGCCACGCGGTCCGCTGAGGCGCCACCACGCCGCGCTCGAGGTCGCCGACACGATCTTGCCCATGTCGCCCGGCGACTTCCCATCGACCCTAGCCCTCGAATGACACGGTTCACACCGAACCTCACGCCGGGTTACCTTGCCCGCCACGCGCCCGGCAAGTCGGCTCAGGGCCGCGAAGCGGCGCTGATCGACGTCGCCCAGGACCTGCTGCTCCGCGAGCTCGCCGAGGTGGGCGTGCTGTCCACCCTCGCCTTCAAGGGCGGCACGGCCATCCGGAAGGTCTACGCCGGCGCCTCAGGCCGCTTCTCGACCGACCTGGACTTCGCGGTGCGCAACCTCGCCGACGATCCGAGCACGGTGCTGGACCTCATCGCGGAGTCCTGCGACGGTCTCGAGCTCGGCGGCATCCGCTTCGGTATCGAGGAGCGTCGCGGCAAGCTTCACTTGACGTACACGAGCGACCTCGTCCCGGGCACCGGCGCATTGAGTTCGAAGCTCGACGTCGGCCCGCCGCCGTGGTTGATGCCGGAAGACCGTGCATGGGTTCCCCTCCCCATCCACGATCGGTACGGCGGCCCGCTACCGCACCTTCCGATGGTCCGAACCGAGGAGACGGTCGCGGAGAAGATCGCGCGCCTCACGCGCCGGACGTACGCACGCGACGCGTACGATCTCGTTTGGATCGCTCGCCAACCGGGCCTCTCCATCGACCAGGCCCTCGTGCGTCGCCTCGCGGTCCTGAAGTGCTGGGTCGATCTCCACGGGCTGAGCACGGCGCACCACGCATGGCCACCGGCGCACGGGCCACGGGCGCTGGACGTCGAACGCTGGCTCCGCCCGCGTACGGCCAGCGAGTTCGATGACGAGCAGATCGGCCTGCTCACCACGCCGCCGCCGAACCTCGATGAGCTCGGCGCCGACCTGCCCCGGTGCTACAGCTGGCTCGGCGACCTCGATGAAGACGAGCAGGCGATCGCCGCAGGTGCCGCTGGGGACCGAGCGCTCGTGCTGCGGCTGCTGGGGGAGCTACCGGGAGCGCGTTTGGCGGGTGCCGTGTGGTGACCGCGACGGTGGCATCGGCGCCGCCGGTGAGGCGATCCGTGGACCTCATTGGTTTCGGCTGACGCTGTGCTCTTGCGCGGGTACGGGAGAGCCGGGCCTACTTTGCCGCTCAGCCGCGGTCGCCGGGGGCCGCGCGCCCCGCCAGCCGCTCCGCATACGCGCGGCCCGCCGCGAAGGCCGCCGCCTCGTCCGCGTCCGCGGCCCCGACGTCCCCGGCCCCGACGCCCGCGGCCGACGCCGGCGCGAGCACGACGGGCGGCGTCGGGCCGCGAGCACCGTGCACGTTCTCCCCGGCGGCCCCGGGGGCGACGAGCAGGGCGGCGCCGAGCACGAGGTTCACCAGCGGCACGAACGCCAGCAGCAGCCACCACCCGCTCCGGCCCAGGTCGTGCAGGCGCCGCACCCCGAACGACGCGATGCCGAGGCCGTACACCACCGCGGCCAACGCGGCGAAGCCGAAGACGGCGGCGTTCACGAGCGCGCTGCCCTCGGCGAAGGCGATCAGTGGGGCCACGAGGACCACGGAGACGACCGCCGCCCCGAAGCCGACGACGGCGTGCCAGACGAGGAGGTAGACGACGAACTCGGTGCGCCCGATCCGGCCGCCGAAGGTCAGCGGCGACCAGCGGCGCGCGGCCTGCCGCCAGGCGTCGTTCGGGGGACGGGCGTCGACGTTCTCGCGCATGTGGTTGCGCATCCTATCAGCGCACTGCCGCGGGGCCTAACCGGCCCCCCGCGCCATCGAGCGGCTCGCCTCGAGCGGCACCGCCGCACCGGCGGCGGCCAGCGGCACGGTGTCGCCCACCCCGACGCCGCAGTCGGGGCCCGTCTGCACCACCACCCGCAGGCCCTCGCCCTGCAGCAGTTGGCAGGTGTAGGTCAGGTCGTGGCCCTTGAACTCGCGCTGCAGCACCCGCGCCGGCACGCCGCGCCCGCCGGGGCGGAACGACAGCGCCTCGGGGCGCAGCGAGACCATCACCTGGCCATGCACGGGCCGCGACAGCGCCAGCTCGCCGAGCGGCGTCCGCGCGACGTGCCCGAGCCCCTCGCCGCGCAGCAGGTTGGTGCGGCCCAGGAAGCTGGCGACGAAGGCCGTCCGCGGGCGGGCGTAGACCTCCTCCGGCGCGCCCTCCTGCTCGAGGCGGCCGGCGCGCATGACGGCGATGCGGTCGGCGAAGGTCAGCGCCTCTTCCTGGTCGTGCGTGACCAGCACCGCGGTGGTACCCGTGCGCTTGAGGATCGCCCGCACCTCGTCGCGGGTGCTGCCGCGTAGCGCGGCGTCGAGGTTGCTGAACGGCTCGTCGAGCAGGATGACTGCGGGCTGTGGCGCCAGCGCACGCGCCAGCGCGACCCGCTGCTGCTGCCCACCCGACAGCTGGTGAGGGTAGCGGCCCGCGAAGATCGTCAGACCCACCAGGTCGAGCACCTCCGCGGCGCGCCGTTCGCGCCGCTCGCGGGTGGCGCCGCGCAGCCCGAAGGCGACGTTCTGCAGCACCGTCAGGTGGGGGAAGAGCGCGTAGTCCTGGAACACGAAGCCGATGCGCCGGCGATCGGGCGGCACCCAGACGTCCGGGCTTGCCACGGTGGCCCCGGCGACGCGCACCCGGCCGGCGTCGGGCGTCTCGAAGCCGGCGATCAGTCGCAGCAGCGTGGTCTTGCCGCAGCCCGAGGGGCCGAGCAGGCAGACGATCTCGCCCGGCGCGACGTCGAGGGTCAGGTCCTCGACCGCCAGGTGGGCCGGCTGCAGGTAGCGCTTGGTGAGGGCCTCGAGGGCGACGACCGGTGGAGCGGACACGGCGTCCATGCGGCGTGCAGTCTACCGGGGAATCCCGAGCGGGCGTGTCGGCATGACCGCGCGGCGCCGCGTCCACGGCCGCTGGCGCGGTCGCCCGCGGTGGCGTAGCGTGCGTGCATGCAGCCGACGTTCGCCCTCGACGCCGCCACCTGGCGCGTGCACGACCTCGAGCGCGCGACCGACTTCTACCGGCGCCTCGGGTTCCGCGCGAGGCCGACCGGCGACACCTCGGTCGACCTCGTGCCCGGGGGCGCCACCCTGCCGGACGCGCCCGCCGTCCTGCGGCTCGTCACCGGCCCGGCCGCGCCCGTCGCCGCGGGCCGCGGCGCCTACCACGTCGCCCTGAACGTCCCCGCCCGGCGCGACCTGGCCGCGACGCTGCACCGCGTGGCGGCCGACGGCACCCCCGTCGAGGGCTTCGCCGACCACCTCGTCAGCGAGGCGATGTACCTTCCCGACGCCGACGGTCACGGCCTCGAGTTCACCTGGGACCGGCCGCGCGAGGCGTGGCAGTACCCGGGCGGCGCCCTGGCGATCGGCACCGACCCCCTCGACCTGAAGGGCCTCCTCGCCGAGCTCGGCGACGACCCCGAGCGCGACCCCCACGTGCCCGAGGGCACCGTGCTCGGCCACGTGCACCTCTTCGCCGCCGATCCTGCGGCCGACGCCCGCTGGTACCGCGACGTGCTGGGCATGGACGAGGTGGTCAGCTTCGGGCCATGGGGCACCTTCCTCGCGGCCGACGGCTACCACCACCACGTCGGCCTACGACGCGGAGCGGGGCCCACCGACCCGGCCCACGATCACGGGCTGGTGGAGGTCGAGGCGCGCGTCGGCGAGGAGCGCTACGCCGCGCTGGCGGGGGACGAGGTCGAGGACGCCAAGGTCGTGTCGGCACCCTCGGGGCACCGCTGGCGGCTCCGGCGACTCGCCGGGTCGTGAACGGGCGCTCGTCGCCCGTATGATGGCCGCATGTTGAGCCCCGAACGTTACGCGGCGGCCCGCGCGTTCCTCCTCGAGCGCGCCCGGCCGCTCGAGCGGTGCGCGTTCGAGACCGATTTCGAGGGCGCCCCGGCCTGGCCGGTGTTCGACGAGCTGGCCCACTTCCAGAACCCCGACGGCGGCTTCGGCCACGGGCTCGAGCCCGACGCGCTGACCGGCGCGAGCGGCGCCCTGGCGACGAGCCTGGCGCTGCACCGCCTCGCCGAGGCCGGCGCCTCCGCAGACCATCCCATGGTGGCGGCCGCGGTGGAGTACCTCCGGCAGACGATCGACCCGACGAGCCGCACCTGGCGCATCGTCCCCGAGGCCACCGCCGAGGCACCGCACGCCCCCTGGTGGGCCCAGGACGGCCTCGAGGAGCGCTTCCACGGCTTCACGCTCAACCCCAAGGCGGACATCGTCGCGCTGCTCTACACGCTCGGCCCGGCCGCCGACGAGGGCTGGCTCGACGCGCTCGCCGAGGACATCGTGCGCGAGGTCGAGGGACGCGCGGCGGCCGGTCTCGGGATGCACGACATGATCAACGTCGTCCACCTGCTCGACGCGCCCCACCTGTCGCCGGGGCTGCGTCGACGGCTGCTGGAGTTGATCGTGCCCATCGCCCAGGAGAGCGTCGGGCACGGTCCGGAGGACTGGGTCGGCTACGGGCTCAAGCCGCTCGCCCTGGCGCCGCGGCCCGACGCGGCGCTCGCGCCGGCGCTCGCGGGCGCCGTCGACGCCCACCTCGACCACCTCGTCGCGGTTCAGGCCGACGACGGCGCCTGGTGGCCGCAGTGGTCGTGGGGCGATGGCGTCTTCCCGGACGCCTGGGCATCCAGCCGGGTCGCCTGGGCGGGCATGCTCACGCTCGACGCGTTGCGACAGCTGCACGCCTACGGACGGATCGAGGGCACCTAGGCCCCGCGGCCAGCGCCGTACCCAGCGCCGGCCCGCCGCGCAAGGCGCGCGGGGAGGTCTATGCTGGATGCGGGGACTGCCGCTGGGCCGGGGTCCGACGTTCACCCCGGCCCGTGAGGGGCCGCATGCACCGCCGACGTCGCCGCTCGCCGCGCCGCGTGGGCGGACGCCTGGTGCGCCGGTCGGCGCACCGCTGTGCGGGCCTGCTGTGCTGCCTCGTGCTGGCGCTCGGCGCGGCCGTCGCGCGGGCCGAGGCACCGGCGCTGGCCATCTTCGACGAGGTCGCCCAGCACCTGCGGGTCGCCTACGGCGGGACCGCCCCGGTTCACCCGAGTCTGTTGCTCCCTCCCGCGCGCGCGGCGCTGGCCGCTCGCTGCGCGCGCGCGGCCGTCTGCCCGCACGAGCTCGGCCTGGCGGCGCTCGCGGGGGTGCTGACCGAGCTGGGTGACCCGCACACGCGGCTGATCGCCGACGGGGCCGGCGAGCGGATCGGTCGCGAGGCAGCCGACGGCGACGGGCGACTGGCGATCGGGGTCGCCGTCCGCGCGCCCGTGGACGGGCTCGGGCTGGTGATCCTCGACGCGTTCCCGGGCTCGGCGGCCGCGCGCGCCGGCCTCGTGCGCGGCGACCGGATCATGGCGGTGGACGGCGTGTCCCTCCCGGCCGCCGTCGGCGAGCGGCTGGCGGCGCTGGAGACGGCCGTCGCCAGCGGGGGCCTGCGCGCGGCCGTGCTGCGCGCCGGATCGGAGCCGTTCGAGGTCGACCTGGTCGCGGGTCCCACGCCGCGCGAGCGCCCGCCGTCGCTGGCGTGGGCCGCCGAGGGCGTCGGCTGGCTGCGCATCCCGAGTCTGCTGCCCGGCAAGGAGGTCGCCACCGCCGTGCACCGGCTCGTGGCGGAGGCCGAGGCCACCGGGGCGCATGCGCTGATCGTCGATCTGCGCGACGATCTCGGGGGGACCTACGACGCGGTCGTCGCCGTGGCGGGCGCCTTCGAGGCGAGCGTCGGCCGCTTGTTCGTGGGGCCGCTGGTGGGCTTCGGCCTCCGCTGCGACGACGGCCTGCTGCGGGTGGTCGACCCCTTCGGGCGAACGCATGCCAGCGAGACGTTGCCGGGCGCCGCCCGCTGGACCGGCGAGTTGGTCGTGCTGGTCAACGCCCACACGCTCTCGGGCGCCGAATCGCTCGCCTGGGAGCTGCAGCGCCACGCGGGCGCCCGCGTGGCGGGCGAGACGACGGCCGGGCTGGCCAACACGGCGGTGCAGACGCTGCCGCTGTCGAACGGCATGCGCCTCGTCCTGACGGTCGCCACGGTGTACGACCTGGACGGCAGCCCGCTGCCGGCCTCGATCACGCCGGACGTGTTCGTGCCCGACGACCCGCTGCGCCTCGCGGAGGGCCACGACGATCCCCTCGAGGCGGCCCTCGACCTGCTGCGGCCGCGGCGGCGGTAGCGGGTCAGACCGGCGCCAGCGTGCCGGTCCAGATCATCCAGCAGAGCAGCGACTTGGCGGCCAGGCTGAGGATGATGTACACCCGCTCGCCGTAGACGTAGTCGCGCCAAGGGCCGACCTTCTTGTACTGCAGGACCATGTTGACG
Source organism: Trueperaceae bacterium (assembly GCA_011389865.1). Taxonomy (GTDB): domain Bacteria; phylum Deinococcota; class Deinococci; order Deinococcales; family Trueperaceae; genus JAABTL01. The sequence goes on along the minus strand of JAABTL010000040.1, from coordinate 12,168 downwards.
GCGAAGATGTTGAAGAACACGAACAGCGTGGGGATGATCACGTAGACGAAGCCGGGAGGGCCCTGGTCGCCGGAGTTGACGGCACCGTAGAAGTACCAGAAGATCACGATCCAGGGGACGATGCCGGCGACGCTGCCGTAGATGAAGGCCGTCCAGTCGACCTTCTTGGTGTAGTAGTTGTGGAGCTCCATCATGATCCCGAAGAGGTTCATGGTGCCGTTCAGGGCGAAGATCAGGATGATCGCGCCGAGGTCCCAGATGCCGGTGAGCATGCCGATCAGCACGATCATCACCGACGACGAGAGGGCGTACTCGTAGAAGCGCACCGGGTTCATGCCGCGGCGCAGGTCACGGGCGTAGCGCTCGAAGCCGAACGTCGCCAGGTACCCGTGCGCGACCGCCGAGATCAGCAGGAAGCTCGCGACGGCCGGGCCGAAGGGGAGCTCGTAGAACAGCTGTGGGTCCGGGGTGAGCCGCAGCGCGCCGTCGACGAACTGGGCGCCGAGGAAGTTGGTGAAGATCGGGTAGGTGGTGGCGTTGCTGACCGCGATCATGAACACGCCCTGCACCAGGTGCAGGACGCCCATGATGGCGTTGAATCGGCGGAGGCCCCTCAGCCTCTCGTCGCTGATGGGCACGCGATCGGTGGCGGGCATGGTGGCGGTGGTCATCGTCCCTCGCAATCTCGGGTCTCGGCGGGCCCTGACGCCAGCCTACACATGATTAGGGGCTCGCGAATGCGACCCGCGCGCCCGGCCCGCGGCTCAGCCCGACGGCCGCTCGAGCCGCGCGACCGACACCACCGTCCGCCACGGCACCACCTGCCCCGCGAAGCGTGCGCGGTAGCGGCGGGCGACCTCGTCGATCTCGTCCGCGCCCAGCGCGCCCGCGAGCGCCCGCGCGTACGCACCGGCCGCCTCCGGCGTCCCGAACCAGCGCGCCACGGCGTCCGCAGCCAGGCGCTGATCGCCGTGCACCACGACGTCGAACTGCGCCGCGAGGGCCAGACCGGCGGCGTCCGCCAGGGCCGCCCAGCGCGCCTCGTCCCAGGCGTCGGCGCCCGCGTACAGGGCCTCCTCGCACGCCCGGACCCGCGCCCCGAGCCCCTCGGCGTCGGACCAGTCGACCAGGGCGGCGAGCCGCTGGGCGCGGGCGGCGTCCGTCTCCGCGAGCAGGATCGCGCCGTCGGCGGTGAGCAGTTCGGCGAGTCCCGCCAGGAGCACGGCGGCGTCCGCGGCGGCGTCCGCGGCCGCGGCCAGCGCGCCGCGCCCGAGCACGCGATCGAAGCGGACGGCGGGATCGTGCGCGGTCACGGCGCCCGCCGCGGCGTCGACGCCAGCCTCGAGCACGACCGGCCGCTCGAGCTCGTCGAGCCTGGCGGCCTGCTGCCGCAGCGCGGCGGCGTGCGTCGGGTCGTCGGTGGCCGCCCAGACCTGTCCCTCGGGCGTGCGCCGCACGCCCTCCCACACCAGCAGCCCGCTACCGGCGGCGACGTCGAGCAGCAGGTGGTGCCGCTGGACCCGCGCCGCCTCGTACAGCGCGTCGCGCACCCGCGCGAGACGCGCCCCGGCGCCGGAGACCGTGCGCTGCAGCCAGCGGTCGCGGGCGCGGTCGGTCGGCGAGTTCGTCAGCACCTCGACCGGCGCGCGCGACTCCTCCTCGAGCATCGCCGCGAGCTGCGCCTCGCGCCGCCGCGCCACCTCGTCGCGGACGCGCGCCTCGGCGCCCTGGCCGGACGGCTGGTAGAAGACCTTCGCCTGCAGCGCGTCCGGCAGGTACTGCTGGGCCACCCAGTGGTCGCGGTAGGCGTGCGGGTAGGCGTAGCCGGCGCCGTGGCCGAAGCCCTCGGCGTCGCGGTTGCCGTCGCGCAGGTGGTTGGGCACCTCGCCCTCGCGCTCCTTGCCGACGGCGTCGAGCGCGTCGAAGAAGCCCATCGTCGAGTTCGACTTCGACGCCGTCGCCAGGTAGAGCGTCGCCTGCGCCAGGTGGTAGCGGCCCTCCGGCAGGCCGACGTAGTCGTACGCCTGGGCCGCGGCGGCGACCACGCCGAGCGCCTGCGGGTCGGCCAGGCCGATGTCCTCGCTCGCCAGGATGAGCAGCCGCCGCAGGATGAAGCGCGGGTCCTCGCCGGCGTACACCATCTTCGCGAGCCAGTAGAGCGCCGCGTCGGGGTCGGAGCCGCGGACGCTCTTGATGAACGCGCTGATCGTGTCGAAGTGGGCGTCGCCCTCCTTGTCGTAGAGGACGGCGCGCTGCTGGATCGACTCCTCGGCCACGGCGCGGGTCACGTCCACCGAGCCGTCCTCGTTCGGCTCGGTCGTCTCGACGGCGAGCTCGAGGGCGTTGAGCAGCGAGCGGGCGTCGCCGTTGGCCACCCCGACCAGGTGCTCGAGAGCGTCGTCGTCGAGGCGCACGGCACGGCGCCCGTAACCGCGCTCCGGGTCGGCGAGGGCCTGCGCGGCGACCGCGCGCAGGTCGGTGTCGGTCAGCGGCTTGAGCTGGAAGATGCGCGAGCGCGAGACCAGCGCCTTGTTGACCTCGAAGTACGGGTTCTCGGTGGTGGCGCCGATGAGCGTCACGGTGCCGCTCTCGACCCAGGGCAGCAGCGCGTCCTGTTGGGCCTTGTTGAAGCGGTGCACCTCGTCGACGAAGAGGATCGTGCGGCGGCCGGCGCGCTGCTGCTCCTGCGCCTCGGCGACCGCCTCGCGGATGTCCTTGACGCCGCCGAGCACGGCGTTGAGTGACGTGAAGCGCGCCCGCGTGGTGTTGGCGATCACGCGCGCCAGCGTCGTCTTGCCGGTGCCGGGCGGGCCGTAGAGGATGACGGAGCTCAGCTGGTCGGCCTGGATCGCGCGCCGCAGCAACCGGCCCGGGCCGAGGATGTGGTCCTGGCCGACGTACTCGTCGAGCGTGCGCGGCCGCATGCGGGCCGCGAGCGGCTGGTCGTCGGGGCGCTGGAACAGCGTGGGACCGGGGGAGCTCACGACGCCCCCAGCCTACGCTCCGGCCCCCTGAGCCGGGTCAGAAGAGCCGCCCCTGCGCCGCTCGTCCCGGCACGCGGAAGTGTTCGGTCGCGAGCGGCGGCCACGCGCGCTCGAGGCCGGCGCGCCGGCGGTGGACCTCGAACACGCGCCCGAGCTGCTCGACGTACGTGCCCTCGCCTCGCATGCGGTGGCCGAAGCGCGGGTCGTCCAACCGGCCGCCGCGCGCCTCGCGCAGCCGGGCCAACACCCGCTCGGCGCGCAGCGGCGCCTGCGCCCGCAGCCAGTCGACGAAGATCGCCTCCACCGCGCCGGGCAGCCGCAGCAGCGTCCAGGCGGCGCCCTGGGCGCCGTGGTCGGCTGCGGCGGCGAGGATCGCCGGGATCTCGTGGTCGTTGAGCCCGGGGATGACCGGCGCCACCACGACGCCGACCGGCACGCCGGCGTCGGCGAGCGCTCTGATCGCGCCGAGGCGGTCGGCCGCGGTGCTCGTGCGCGGCTCGAGGCGCCGGCGCAGGTCCTCGTCGAGGGTGGTGAGCGAGACGGAGACGCGGGCGGCCCGGTAGCGGGCCAGCTCCACGAGGAGGTCGAGGTCGCGCGTCACCAGGGCGTTCTTGGTGATGACACCCACCGGTTGGCGGTGCGCCGCGAGCACCTCGAGGCAGCCGCGGGTGATGCCGAGCCGCCGCTCGATCGGCTGGTACGCGTCGGTGACGCCCGACATCGCGAGGTGGCGGGGGCGCCAGGACGGCTTCGCGAGTTCGGCGGCGAGCAGCGTCGGGGCGTCGGGCTTGGCGAAGATCCGCCGCTCGAAGTCGAGGCCAGCGGAGAGGCCGAGGTACTCGTGCGTGGGGCGGGCGTAGCAGTTGTGGCTGACGATGCCCTCGGCCAGGAAGTCGCCGGTCCCGGTCGTGAGGTCGACCATCTCGATGTCGCGGCCCAGGTCGTCGATCTGGGCGACGCGAAGCTCGGCTCCGCTCCGCTCGCGGGCCATGCCTGCGAACCTCAGCGCGGCGGGGCCCCCGGTCAGGGCGCCGCGCCCACCGATGCCCACGACGACGTCTGTGTGCGTCAGGTGCGGCCTTGGCCGCCGCCCACGCTGCGTGCCCGTGACGTGCTTCCAGCCGCGCTGCGTCAAGAACCGGTGGTCGCCGCTGGCGACGAGGACCGTGCCGTCCGTGAGCGCGACTCGGTACGCGCGTCTGACCGTGCGCCAGACGTCACGAACGTCCGTGGCGACGAGGCGCCGGTACCGGGCGCCCGGGACGGTGCCGAGGATCCGGTCGCCGACCCCGACGTCGCGCAGGGGTCGCACGCTCCCGTCGGCGAGCGTGATGCGGGTATCGGGTGCCAGGCAGTAACTGCACCCGTGCTCGCACCCGCGGTACGGGTTGAGGCTGACGTCGAACGGGATGTCGGGGGCGTCGTTGTGGCTGACCACGCTGCGGCTGGCGTCGCGCGCCACGCGCGTACGACGGGGGTCGCCCTCGCCGGTCGCTTCCTCGAGGTCGAGCTCGTCGCCGTCCCAGACGACCTCTCGCTGGGTGAAGCGCGAGGTGGGGTCGATCGCGGCACCGCGGCCGCGCGTGGTGCGGTGAGGCATGCCATAAAGAATACGGTATTCGCTACGGTTGGGCGTGGCCGCGGCGGGGCGCTGCCCCATGCTGGCGGCGCGCCCATGGGCACGGGTCGGACGCCGGAGGCGGCGCGGTCTTCGCCGCCCTCGGGGTGGCCGCCGGGCCGACGCGCCGCGCGGCGTGACCCCCGAAAAACATCGACCCATGTCGATAGGTGCTAGCATGGCCGCCATGACGACGGAAGCCCCCGACACCCTCGTGCGGTTGAAGGCCATCGCCGACCCCGTTCGCTGGAAGGCGTTGCAGTTCCTGCGTGAGCCCGCGCCCTCCACCTGCCGCCCGGGCGCCGCCGGCGTGTGCGGCTGCGACTTCGAGGTGGTTCTCGGGCTCGCCCAGCCCACCGTGTCGCACCACATGAAGGTGCTCGTCGACGCGGGCCTGGTGACGGGCGAGAAGCACGGTCGCTGGGTCTTCTACCACCTCGTGCCGGAGGCCTTCGGGGAACTGCAGCGCGAGCTGGCGACGTTCGCTTCGGCGGCGGCGGAGGTCCCGGCGTGAGCGGCCCCGGCCGCCCGCTGCCGACGCCCGACGCCGAGGAGCTGCGGGCGTCGGTGCGCGACTACTACACCCGGCGCCTCGACGAGGCCACCCGCACTGGGTCCGGTTGCTGCCCGCCAGCCGCCACGAACGTCGTCTTCGAGGCGGCGCCGACCCCTCTGCCGTCCTTCGGCTGCGGCGACGCGCACGCCCTCACGGCGCTGGCCGCCGGCGAGACCGTCGTCGACCTCGGCAGCGGCGCGGGCCTGGACGCCTTCCGCGCGGCCGAGGCCGTGGGCCCTGCCGGCCGCGTCATCGGCGTCGACATGACGCCGGCGATGGTCGCCCACGCCCGCGCCGCCGCCGAGCGCCTCGGCCTCGGCCAGGTGGCGTTCCGCGAGGGGCGCATCGAGGCGCTGCCGCTCGATGACGCCGCCGCCGACGTCGTCATCTCCAACTGCGTCGTCAACCTCTCGGTCGACGTCGAGGCGGTGCTGCGCGAGGCGCTCCGCGTGCTGCGGCCCGGCGGCCGCCTGCGCATCACCGACACCTTCCGCCGCGGTCCGGCCGTCGCCGACCCGGCCACCGACGGGTGGTGCGCCTGCGTCGACGGCGCCCACGACCCGGACGCGCTGGCCGAGCTGGCGAGGCGCGTCGGGTTCGACGAGGTCGCCGTCGTCGGCGACGCGGGCGCCTCCGGCTGCGGCGACACCTTCTCGGCGACGCTGTGCGCCACCCGGCCACGGGGCGGGGCCCCGGGGGTCCGCTGAGGCGGGCGCGGAACTCAGGTGACCCGCGTCCTGGTCCTGTGTACCCACAACAGCGCCCGCAGCCAGATGGCCGAGGGCTGGATCCGCCACCACGCGGCCCGGGCTGGCCTCGCGCTCGACGTGTGGTCCGCCGGCACCGAGGCGACGCGCGTCAAGCCCGACGCGATCACCGCGATGGGCGAGGTCGGCATCGATCTCACGGGCCATGCCAGCAAGGTCCTCACGGACGTCCCCGACCCCTGGGGGTTCGACGTGGTCATCACCGTGTGCGACGATGCGAACGAGGCCTGCCCGGCCTACCCGGCGCGCACGAACCGGCTGCACGTCTCGTTCCCGGACCCGAGCGGTCACGGCCTCGCGCGCTGGCGCGAGGTGCGCGACGCGATCGGTCGCATGGGCGCGGCGCTGGTGACCGCGCTGGCCGCCGGCGTCGCGCCGACCGAGGCCGACCTGCGCCACGCGCCCGAGGCGCCGGGGGCCGCCGGTGGCTGAGGGCGCCACGGGCAAGGGCCTCGGCTTCTTCGAGCGCTACCTGAGCGCCTGGGTGGCGCTGGGCATCGCGGCGGGCGTGGCGCTGGGGCAGTGGTGGCCCGCGCTGCCGGCCACGCTGCAGCGCTTCACCTACGCCGAGGTGTCGATCCCGATCGCCGTCCTGATCTGGCTGATGATCTTCCCGATGATGCTGCAGATCGACTTCGGCAGCGTCCTCGGCGTGCGCCGCCAGCCGAAGGGGCTCACCGTCACGCTGGTGGTGAACTGGTTGATCAAACCGTTCAGCATGCTGTTCTTCGCCTGGTTGTTCCTGCAGGTGCTGTTCGCGCCGTTCATCCCGGCCGAGCTGGCGCTGGAGTACGTCGCCGGCGCGATCTTGTTGGGCGCGGCCCCGTGCACGGCGATGGTGTTCGTGTGGAGCTACCTGACGCGCGGCGATCCGAGCTACACGCTGGTGCAGGTGGCGGTGAACGACCTGATCATGCTGTTCGCGTTCGCGCCGATCGTGGCGCTGCTGCTGGGCGTGAGCCAGGTGTTCGTGCCGTACGAGACGCTGATGCTGTCGGTGGTGCTCTACATCGTGGTGCCGTTGGCGGCGGCGGTCGCGACGCGCGCGGTGCTGATCCGGCGGCGCGGACGGGCGTGGTTCGAGGGCGTGTTCCTCAAGAGCTTCGGTTCGCTGACGATCGTGGCGCTGTTGGCGACGCTGGTGCTGCTCTTCTCGTTCCAGGGTGACGTCATCCTGGCGAACCCTCTGCACATCGTGCTGATCGCCGTGCCGCTCGTCATCCAGACCTTCGTGATCTTCGGCATCGCCTATGGCTGGGCGTGGGCGTGGCGGGTGCCGCACCGGGTGGCGGCGCCGGCGGCGATGATCGGGGCGAGCAACTTCTTCGAGTTGGCGGTGGCGGCGGCGATCGCGTTGTTCGGGGTGACGTCCGGCGCGGCGTTGGCGACGGTGGTGGGCGTGCTGGTGGAGGTGCCGGTCATGCTGGTGCTGGTGCGGATCGCGAACGCGACGCGGGGGCGTTTCGAGGGGTTCGGCGCGCCGGTGGCGGCGCGGCTCGGCGGCTGAGGCAGGTCGGCGTCGACCTCGGGGCGCACGTCACCCGTGCCGTGCACGACGGTGCTCAGGCGATCCATGACCAACGGCGGCGCGTTTTGGACTAGGCTGCACCCGGTGCGGCCGGCCTTCCGTGGGCGTCGAACCAGCGCGGGGCGCAACCCCGCACGTCGTGGGCGTGGCTACCCCACCCGCACCCTTCCCGACGATCCCGGTCAGCGGGCCACGCTGACGGAGAGCGATCCCTGCCGCGTGACGCCGTCGGCGTAGCGGACCTCGGCCGTGATCACCCAGTCGCCCGCCATGTCGAACGCGAAGCCCTCGCTGCGGTAGACGCCGCCGCCCAACTCGACGACGGACGGGGCCACCACGGGCACCATGCCCGCGTGGGTCATGTCGCCCACGATGCCGATGGCGGCGCCGGTCGCCGGTTCGCCGTCGACGGCGAGCCGCACCTCGACCGCGGCGGGGCCGACGCGCGCCGGCGTCGTCAGCAGGGTGACCTCGACGGGGCGGGACGGGTCGGCGCGCTCGGCCGGGGGCTTGCACGCCGCGAGGACGAGGGCCAGCGACACGACCGCGAGCGCCCAGGTCGGGGGCCCGCTGCGGGTTCGTCGTTGCGTCGGTCTCTTGGGGGGCATCTCGCTCGCAGTCTAGGCGCGCGAGGCCCCGCGACACGTGGCCCGGCGGACGCCGGCGCACGTTTGGCGCCCACGCGCTACGCTGGCCGGGTCGTGAAGACCTTCTACCTGCTCGACGGCCACGCCCAGGTGTTCCGCGCCTACTACGCCCCCTTCCGCCCGCTGACCAGCCCGTCGGGCGAGCCGGTGAAGGCGGTCCACGTCTTCACCCAGCTGCTGCTCAACCTGATCTTCAAGGAGCGGCCCGACTACCTGGCGATCGCCTTCGACGTCGCGGACGCCACCACCGAGCGCGCCGCCGACTACGCCGCCTACAAGGCCCAGCGGGAGGAGGCGCCGGACGACCTCGGTCCGCAGTTCCAACGGGTGTTCGAGGTGGTCGCGGCGATGGGCATCCCGGTGTTCATGGTCGACGGCCAGGAGGCCGACGACGTGATCGCCACCATCGCCGAGCGGCTGCAGGACGGGGGAGAGGAGGTCGACCTGCGGATCGTCAGCAAGGACAAGGACCTGCACCAGATCCTCGCGCCGACCGTCCGCCTGTGGGATCCCACGAGCGGGGCGCTGCTCGGCCCCGACGAGCTGTGGGAGCAGAAGGGCTACCGACCGGAACAGGCGGTGGAGATCCAGACGTTGGTCGGCGACCCGACCGACAACGTGCCCGGCATCGCCGGCGTCGGCGTCAAGACCGCGGCCAAGCTGATCGAGAAGTACGGCACCGCGGAGGCCGTCATCGCCCACGCCGAGGAGCAGACGCCCAAGCTGCGCGCGAACCTGTTGGCGGGGGCCGAGGGCCTGCCGCTGACGCGCCGCCTGGTCACCCTGAAGCGCGACGTGCCGCTCGACTTCGATCTGGCCGCCTGCGCCACGCCGACGGTGACCAAGCCCGACGTGCGCGAGCTGTTCGAGGTGCTCGGTTTCCGCGGGCTGCTCGAGATGGTGCCCGAGGGCGGGGGGCTGTTCGACGCGCCCTCGGCCCCGGGCGCGTCGGATGGGCCGCGTGTGGCGCCGCCCGCCGTTGCGGCCGACGTCGACTACCGCCGCGTCGACACGCGCGAGGCGCTGGACGAGCTCGTCGCCGCCCTCCGCGGGGTCGAGGCCTTCGCGGTCGATACCGAGACCACCGGCCTGAGCGTCGTCGACGACGACCTGGTCGGTTACGCGTTCAGCTGGGAGGGCGGCTCCGGCTGGTACGTGCCGGTGCGGTCGCACGTCGATCGGGTGCTCGACCCGGAGCTCGTGCGCGAGGCCGTGCGCCCGTTCTTGGAGGATGACGGCGTTCTCAAGGTAGGACATCACCTCAAGTTCGACCTGAGCGTCCTGGAGCGCGAGGGCATCACGGTTCGCGGCCCGCTGTTCGACACCCTGATCGCCTCGGCGCTCCTCAACCCCGAGCGCCGCGGCAACGCGATGGACGACCTCGCCCGCGACCTGCTCGGCCACGCCACCATCCCGATCAGCGACCTGATCGGCCGGGGCAAGCAGCAGCGCAGCATGCTCGATGTCCCGCTCGACCAGCTCGTCCCCTACGCCGCCGAGGACGCCGACGTCACCTGGCGCCTCTACCGCAAGCTCCACGCCGACCTGGCGGCGACCGACGAGGCCCTGGTGCGGCTCTTCGACGAGGTCGAGATGCCGCTCGTGCGCGTGCTGGCGGCGATGGAGCGCGCCGGCGTCACGATCGACGTCGCGCGCCTGGCCGAGTACCGCGAGAACCTCGAGGGCCGCATCGAGCAGCTCAAGCGGGCGGCGCTGGACGCCGCCGGCTGCGAGTTCAACCTCGACAGCCCGAAGCAGCTCGGCGAGGTCCTGTTCCAGCGCCTCGGCTTCCGGGTCGTCAAGAAGACCAAGACCGGCGCCAGCACCGACGCCGAGGTGCTCGACACGCTCGCCGCCGAGACCGGCCACCCGCTCCCCGAGCTGCTGCTTGCCTACCGCGAACTCAACAAGCTTCTCGGGACCTACGTCGACCCGCTGCCGGGCTTCGTCTCGCCCACGACCGGCCGGTTGCACGCCTCGTTCCACCAGACGGGCGCGGCGACCGGGCGGCTGTCGTCGTCGAACCCGAACATCCAGAACATCCCCATCCGCACCGACGCCGGCCGCGAGATCCGCCGCGCCTTCGTCGCCCGCGACGACGACCACCTGCTCCTGTCCGCCGACTACTCCCAGGTGGAGCTGCGGATGCTGGCCCACTTCAGCGAGGACGAGGCGCTCCTCGAGGCCTTCCGCGCCGGCCGCGACATCCACGCGTTCGTCGCGGCGCAGATCTACGGCGTGCCGCTGGAGCAGGTCGACGACACCCAGCGGCGCGTGGCCAAGACGGTCAACTTCGGCATCGTGTACGGCCAGACGGCCTACGGGCTCGCGCGCACGCTGCGCATCCCCGCCGCCGACGCGCAGGCCTTCATCACCGCCTACAAGGCCACCTACGTCGGCCTCGAGCGCTTCCTGAAGCGCTGCGTCGACGAGGCGCGCGAGCAGGGCTTCGTGCGGACGATCCTGGGCCGCCGGCGACCGATCCCGCAGGTACGCTCGCGCAACGGCACCGAGCGTGCGCTGGGCGAGCGTCTGGCGATCAACACCGTCATCCAGGGGTCCGCGGCCGACCTGATCAAGCTGGCGATGGTGCGGCTCGACGCCCGCCTGACGCGCGAGGGGACCGGCGCCCGCATGTTGATCCAGGTGCACGACGAGTTGGTGCTCGAGACCCCGAAGGAGCACGCGGAGACGGCGCGGCGCGCGACCGTCGAGGAGATGCAGAGCGCCCTGCCGCTGCGCGTGCCGCTCAAGGTCGACGCGGCCCTGGGGTCGAACTGGCTGGAGGGGAAGGGCTGAAGCCCCCCGGGACCGGCCCCCGAGGCGCGGGCCGCCGCGATCCGGCCGCGCCGCGCCGCCGTGCGGCAGAGAGGAAGACCATGGCCAGCAACCGACGTGACGGCATGACGTACGCCCCCTCGGGGCCCTCGCGACCGGTGGTGAGCCCGGGCGACTTCGTCTTCGCCGCCGCCCACCTCGATCACGGCCACATCTATGGGCAGTGCAACGGGCTCATCGAGGCCGGCGCCGAGCTCCGCTGGGTCTACGACCCCGACCCCGCCAAGGTCGACGCCTTCGTCGCGCGCTACCCGGGCACGAGGGTCGCCCGCGCGCTCGACGAGGTCCTCGACGATCCCGACGTTCGCCTGCTGGCGGCCGCCGCCGTCCCCAGCGAGCGCTGCGACCTGGGCATCCGGGTGCTGGAGGCCGGCAAGGACTACTTCACCGACAAGGCGCCCCTCACCACCCTGGAGCAGCTCTCTCGCGCAAGGGACGCGGTGGACCGCACCGGACGCAAGTACCTCGCCTACTACAGCGAGCGGATCCACACCGAGAGCGGGGTGCGCGCCGGCGAGCTCATCCAGGACGGCGCCATCGGCCGCGTCGTGCAGGTGCTGGGCCTCGGACCGCACCGGCTCAACGCCGCCTCGCGACCCGACTGGTTCTTCGACAAGGCGCGCTACGGCGGCATCCTGCTCGACCTCGGCAGCCACCAGGCCGAGCAGTTCCTCCACTACGCCGGCGCCCACGACGCCGAGGTCCTGAGCGCCCGCTCCGAGAACCTGGGGCACCCCGACCTCCCGGGGATCGACGACTTCGGCGAGGCCAGCCTGCGCGCCGACAACGGCGCGTCGAACTACTTCCGCGTCGACTGGTTCACGCCCGACGGCCTGCCGACCTGGGGCGACGGCCGGACGATCATCCTCGGCACCGACGGCTACATCGAGATGCGCAAGTACATCGACCTGGCCCGCCACGACGACGGCGACCACCTCTATCTGGTCGACCACGCCGGGGTCCAGCACCACGCGCTGGCGGGCCAGGTGGGCTACCCGTTCTTCGGGCAGCTCGTCCTCGACTCCCTCGAGCGCACGGAGCGCGCGATGACCCAGGCGCACGCCTTCAAGGCGGTGGAGTTGTGCCTGCTGGCGCAGCAAGTGGCCGACGGACACGCCCGCCCGTGACCGCCGACCCCCGCGCCTCGGTGTTCGTCACGGACTGCGACCACCCCAGCGTCGCGATCGAGCGGCACATCGTCGAGGCGGCCGGCCTCGACCTGGAGCTGCG
>JAABTL010000003.1 GCA_011389865.1 Trueperaceae bacterium | reverse complement strand
GAACGGCGGCCCGGCGATCATGAAGCCGCGCAGCGCGTCACCTCGCCATGCAGCGACGCCGCCGTGGGCGAACGCCCGCTCCACGCGCTGCCGCAGCCGCGCCTCGTGGTCATCGGTGAGTTCCGGCAGGAGCGGGATCGTCCGCCGCGCCCGCAGGTAGGCGTCGCGAAACAAGGCGAAGCCCTCCGCCGCCATCGATGGGTCCGTGGGCGTCAGCCGGTGGCTCGTCATGCCCACCAACCTAGCGCGCTGGCCCTCGCACCCACCGCGCCTTGATCAAGTAATCTATTGAGCATATGAGCCACGACGGCGCCACCCTCACCGCCCGCGCCTTCAAGGACGCGGTCTACGAGCAGTTCGCCCGCATCACCAAGGCGCTCGCGAGCCCGGTGCGCCTCGAGATCGTCGACGTCCTCGCCCAGGGCGAGCGGACCGTGGACGCCCTCGCCCGCGAGGTCGGGCAGTCGCTCGCGAACACCTCGCAGCACCTGCGCAGCCTCAAGGAGGCGCGCCTCGTCGAGGCCCGCCGCGACGGCACGTTCGTCCACTACCGCTTGGCGGACCCGCAGGTGATCGAGGTCTGGCGCGCCGTCCGCGCGCTCGGGGAGCGGCAGCTCGCCGAGATCGAGCGGACGGTGGCGGCGTACCTCGGCGACGCCGACGGCTTCGAGTCCGTCACGGCCGACGACCTCCAGCGCCGCCTCGCGGAGGGCGAGGTCGTCCTGCTCGACGTCCGTCCGGACGCCGAGTACCGCGCCGGCCACCTCGCGGGCGCGCGCTCGATCCCGGTCGGCGAGCTGGCGGAGCGGCTCGCGGAGCTGCCGCCCGACGCGACCGTGGTCGCCTACTGCCGCGGTCCCTACTGCGTGATGTCGTACGACGCGCTCGCCATCCTTCGCGACCACGGCCGCCGCGGCGTGCGGCTGGCGGAGGGGCTGCCGGACTGGCGGGCCGCGGGGCGACCCGTCCAGGGTGGACACGGGCTTGGCTGACGACCCTCGGCGCGCCCGCGTGCCCGCCGCGTTCTGGCTCCTCGCCCTGATCAACGTCCTCGTGGGCGGCATGGTCGGCCTCGAGCGCACGGTGGTGCCACTCCTGGGCCGCGACGCGTTCGGCCTGCCGCAGGGCGGCGCGCTGGCCGCGTTCGTCATCAGCTTCGGCGTCGCCAAGGCCGTGTTCAACCTCGTCGCCGGCGCCTGGGCGGACCGCATCGGGCGCCGCGCGGTGCTGCGCCTGGGCTGGGCGCTCGGCCTGCCGATCCCGCTGCTGCTGATCTGGGCCCCGTCGTGGCCCTGGATCGTCGCGGCGAACGTGCTGCTGGGCGTCAACCAGGCGCTCACCTGGTCGATGACCGTCAACATGATGGTCGATCTGGTGCCACCCGCCCGCCGCGGCTTCGCCGCCGGCGTCAACGAGTTCGCCGGCTACCTCGGCGTCAGCCTGCTCGCCTTCCTGACGGGCCTGGTCGCCGCCGCCTACGGGCTGCGGCCCGAGCCCTTCTACCTGGGGATCGGCGTCTCGACGCTCGGCCTGCTCCTCGCCCTGCTCGTCCCCGAGACGGCGCCCGCCGCCCGTCCCTCGCCGCTGCGCTGGATCCGCGGGGTCGGCGTCCCCAGCCTGCTCGGCGCCGCCACCAACCTCAAGGACGGGCTCGTCTGGCTGACGCTGCCGCTGATGATGGCAGCCCGCGGCTTCGATCTCGCGCAGGTCGGCGCCGTCGCGGGGCTCTACCCGCTGGTGTGGGCCGCGGGGCAGATCGTCTTCGGGCCGCTCTCGGACCGCGTCGGCCGCCGGCGCCTGATCCTGCCGGGGATGCTGCTGCAGGCGGGCGGACTGCTGCTGCTCGCGGCCACGGCGAGCTTCGCCGGGCTGCTGGCCGCCGCCGTCGTGCTCGGCCTCGGCACCGGCATGGTCTACCCCACGCTGATCGCCCTCGTCGCCGACCGCGTCCCCGCCGGCGACCGCGCCACCGCGCTCGGCGTCTACCGCTTCTTCCGCGACGGCGGCTACGCGCTCGGCGCCATCGTCGCCGCGATCGGCCTCGCCGGGCCGTCGGGCGTCATCGCCGCCGTCGGCGTGGCGCTGGCACTCGCCACCGCCCTCGCCTGGAGGGAGGTCTGAGCGACCCCGTCATCCCGAAAGCCGTCCCAAGCCCCGACGCCCGACCACCCCTGGAGGAACCATGACCTACCTGCTCATCCTCAACGACCCGCCCTACGGCACCGAGCGCACGTTCAACGGCCTGCGCCTCGCGCAGCAACTCGTCAAGCAGGAAGGCGTCACGCTGCGGGTCTTCCTGATGGCCGACGCGGCCAGCGCCGCCAAGCGCGGCCAGACGACCCCCAACGGCTACTACAACCTCGAGCGCATGTTCCGCGGCATCGTCGTGAAGGGCGCCACCATCGGCGCCTGCGGCACCTGCATGGACGCCCGCGGCATCGCGCCCGAGGAGTTGGTCGACGGTGTGCACCGCAGCGACATGGCCGAACTCGGCACGTGGACCGCGGAGGCCGACAAGGTCATCGTCTTCTAGAGGTCATCGTCCAGTGGTCCTGCCCCTCCGGTCCGGCGGCGGGCGCGGGCTTCGCCCCCGCGCGCTCAACCGAACAGGTCGCCGCTGAGGTAGCGGTCGCCGCGGTCGCAGGCGATGAACACGACCATCCCCTCGTCGAGGTCGGCGGCCACCTCCAGCGCGGCCGCCAGCGCGCCGCCCGAGCTCATGCCCGCCAGCAGGCCCGCCTCGCTCGCCAGGCGGCGTGCGTGCGCGCGCGACGCGTCGGCGGTAACGTCGACGATCCGGTCGACGCGCGCGGGCTCGAAGATCGCGGGCACGAACGCCGGCGACCAGCGCCGGATGCCTGGGATGCTGGCGCCCGCCGCCGGCTGCGTGCCGACGATCGTCACGCTCGGGTCGCGGGCCTTGAGGGCGCGCGAAACCCCCATGATGGTCCCCGTGGTGCCCATGGCGGAGACGAAGTGGGTGACGCTTCCCTCGGTCGCCTGCCAGATCTCCGGACCCGTGGTGGCCTCGTGGGCCCGCCAGTTGTCGGGGTTCGCGAACTGGTCGAGCATCGCGAAGCCCTCCTCGGCCACCAGCCGCTCGGCCACCTCCCGCGAGTGCTCGATCGTGCGGGCGGCCGGCGTCAGGATCAGCTCGGCGCCGTACGCCCGCATCGTGCGTACCCGCTCGGCGGTGGCGTCGTCCGGCATGACCAGCGTCATCGAGAGCCCGAGCCGGCCGGCGATCCAGGCGAGCGCGATGCCGGTGTTGCCGCTGGTGGCCTCGACCAGGCGGTCCCCGGACCGCACCTCGCCGCGCTCCAGCGCGCCGCGCAGCATGCCGTACGCGGCGCGGTCCTTGACGCTGCCGCCCGGGTTCTGGCCCTCCAGCTTGGCGAACAGCCGGACCCCGGGGCGGGGCGCGAAGCCGGGCAGCTCCAGCAGCGGCGTTCGCCCGATCTGATCGACCAGGCTCACCGCTGGACCCTCGCCGACGCCCGGCCCGAGCCATCCCCCGCGGGCCCGGGGGCGGTCGCCTCGGCCGCCTCCGGCGCCCGGTACGTGAGCTTGGAGAACGGCGGCACCGAGCGCGTGAGCCAGACGTTGCCGCCGATGACGCTGTCGTGGCCCACCACCGTGTCCCCGCCGAGGATGGTCGCGCCCGCGTAGATCACGACCCGGTCGCCGATCGTCGGGTGCCGCTTGACGCTGGCGTCCTCCTTGCGCACGCTGAGCCCGCCGAGGGTGACGCCCTGGTAGAGCTTGACGTCGTCCCCGAGCTCGGCGGTCTCGCCGATGACGATCCCGGTCCCGTGGTCGATGCAGCAGCGGTGCCCGATGCGGGCGGCGGGGTGGATGTCGATGCCGGTGCTGCGGTGGGCGTGGGCGGCGATCATCCGCGCGAGCATCCTGGCGCCGTGCCCCAGGAGCGCGTGCGCCACGCGATGCGCCGCGATGGCGTAGAAACCGGGGTAGGAGCGGATCACCTCGCTGCGGCTCCAGGCGGCGGGATCGCCCGCGACGATGGCGCCAGCGTCCTCCTCCAGCCGGGCGTGCAGCTGCGCGACGCCTCCGAGGAAGCCGTCGGCCACCTTCTCCGCGAAGGCGGTCGCGTCGGGGCAGTCGTGGACGAGGGCGACGAGCCGTTCACCCAGCCCGTCGCCGAAGGCGCGGAAGGTGTCGAGGTCGTCGAATCGACGCTGGGCCAGCTCGGGGAACACGAACCCGAGCGCGTCGTCGAGCCAGGCCGCG
This sequence comes from Trueperaceae bacterium, assembly GCA_011389865.1. GTDB lineage: Bacteria > Deinococcota > Deinococci > Deinococcales > Trueperaceae > JAABTL01. The sequence goes on along the minus strand of JAABTL010000003.1, from coordinate 145,679 downwards.
ACGTCGTGCGGCGACGGGCAGCCGGTGCACGCGCGGTGCGCTTGGAAACGGGCGGCGACGAAGGCATCGTCGATCTCGCGGGATCTGGGCATGGTGGTTCCTCCTCACGCCTGCCGCGAGGGTACGGCGCACGTGGGCGCACGTCGGCTCGATGGCCGACACGGGGGCCGGACGCCGCGGTCGCCGCCCGCCGTCGCGGTCAGCCCCGGCCGGGCCGCCCGTCGATCAGCGCGCTCACGCGAGGGATGGCCACTTCGGAAGCCTAGGTGAGGTTGCATGTCAGAAATCTATGCTATTTTCTGACTTATGAAGCGCTCGCCGCATTCCACACGCAACCGCATCCTCTCCTACGCCCATGGCCAGCCCGAAGGTACGGTCATCCGTAGCCGAGCGCTTCTGGGCCTCGGTTCGCGAGCGGCGGTCGACCAGGCCCTCGCGCGCCTGGCGCGTTCGGGTGAACTGTTGCGGATCGGCCGTGGTACCTATGTCCGCCCCGTCGTGGGCCGCTTCGGGCCGCGAGCGCCATCGATCGAGGCGGTCGTGCGCTCGTTGGCGGCCACCACTGGCGAGCGCATCGCGCCAACTCCCGCGGCTGCCGCGAACGCCCTGGGTCTGACCACACAGAATCCGGTGCAGTACCTGTACCTCACGACCGGCCGCACGCGGGAACTCGAGTTGGGCGGGCGTACGGTTCGACTGAGGCACGCCCCACCGTGGCTCGTTGGAACGACCGAAACCAAAGCGGGTCAACTCCTGCGCGCAGGCACATGGCTTGGCAGAGAACGAGCGCCAGAGGCGCTGCGACCCCTCGTCGAGGGGCTTCGGGCGAGCGACCGCGCGGAGCTGCAGCGGCTTGTCGGTCATGCCCCCACTTGGCTGGCTGCAGCCCTGCTCGACCGCGGTTCCGCTGGATCCGGTGCGGTCGGCCTTGACTGAGGCCTTCTTCGAACTGACGGCGACGGACCGGCAAGAGGCCCTCGAGATCGCGTCGCAGTACCTCGGGCGTCCCGCGGACCTCCTCGAGAAGGACACGTACGTGGCTTGGGCGCTGTCGGTCCTGGAGCGGGCGCCGTTCGGACGACACGTGGTGTTCAAGGGGGGCACGTCGCTCTCGAAAGCGCACCGCCGCCATGCGCGTCGCCGGGCTCTTCCTCGGGAACGCGCCGACCTTCGAGGAGGTCATGAGCGTCTGTGCCGAGGTCGAAGGTTACGCGAACGATTCCGCATCGGGTAGCTGACGTGCGCGCAGCGCGACACGCCCAACCCGCTACCATGCCCCCACCCGAACCCGAAGGGAGCCAGACATGAAGGTCCTGATCTCGGTCGACATGGAGGGCATCTGCGGCGTGACGAGTTGGGTGCAGGTCATGCCCCCGGAGGTCGACGGGCACCCCCGGTCGACCGTCGAGTACGAGCGCGCCCGCGCGCGGCTGACGCGCGAGGTCAACGCGGCGGTCGAGGGCGCGCTCGAGGGCGGCGCCGAGGAGGTCGTCGTCAACGAGGCCCACGACGGCATGCGCAACCTCGTCGCGGACGACCTGCACGAGAGCGTCCGCTTCATCACCGGCTCCGACAAGACCCTGGGCATGATGCAGGGCGTCGACCTGCGCGGCGTCGGCGCCGCCTTCTTCGTCGGCTACCACGCCAAGGCGGGGACGCTCCGTGCGCCCCTCGCGCACACCTGGACGGGCTACGTGAACGACGTCCGGCTGAACGGCCGCTCGACCGGCGAGTTCGGCATCAACGCCGCTTTGGCGGGCCACTTCGGCGTGCCCGTCACGCTGGTCACCGGCGACGACCAGGCCGTCGCGCAGGTGCGCGACTGGGTCGGCGAGCGGATCGTCGGCGTCGCCGTCAAGGAGGGCCTCACGACCTTCTCGGCCATCCACCTGCACCCGCGGCGCGCCCAGCAGCTCATCCGCGAGGGCGCGCGGGAGGCGATCGCGCGCGCCCGCGACGCGACCGCCTGGCGGCTCGAACCCGACACCCGCGCCGAGATCGACTTCGACCACCAGGCCCGCGCCCAGGCCTGCCTCTTCATCCCCGGCGTCGAGCGCGCCGGCGAGCGGACCGTGGCGTTCACCGCCCGCGACGCGCTGGCGTTCAACGGCCTGTTCCGCGCCGCGATGCGGGCGAGCGCGATCACGTTCTCGCCGTAACGCAGGCGGCGTGCGCAGCCCCGTCCAGTGGCCGAGGGGAGTGGTGTGTCCGAGCGCCGCGACGTTCGGCGGGCCGCGCCTCGTACCCGGTGGTACCGTACGGAACGCGAGAACGCTCATCCGGAGGTGTCCCCATGGAACTCGGCATCATCGCCGACGAGGTGCACGCGTCGTTCGCCACCGCTTGCGCGAGCATCGCGCGCTGGGGGCTGCCGCTCGTCGAGGTACGCAACGTCGACGGCCGCAACGTGACGCAGCTCGACGACGCCGCGCTCGACGACGCGGCGGCGATCGTCCGCCAGCACGGCCTGCGCGTCAGCGCCGTCGCCTCGCCGGTGTTCAAGTCCTCCCTCGACGAGCGGCCGAGCGACGCCGCCGCCGACTTCGCCGTGCCCGGCCTGGTGACGGTGGCCGACAACCTCGCGCTGCTCGAGCGCGCGTGCCTGGCCGCCCGCCGCTTCGACACCCGCCTGGTGCGCATCTTCACCTTCTTCCGCGTCCCCTGGAGCGACGCGGTCGTCGAGCAGGTGGTCCGGCACGTGGCGGAGGCCGCGGAGGTCGCGCGGCGCCATGACGTCGTGCTGGCGATCGAGAACGAGCCGGTCTGCGTGGTGGCGACCGGTGCCGAGCTGGGCCGCTTCATGGGACACCTCGACGCGCTCCTCGCCGACGCCCTGCGCCCGCACGTCGCCGCCCTGTGGGACCCGGGCAACGCGCTCGGGGCCGGCGAGGCCACCCCCTACCCCGACGGCTACGCGGCGATCCCCGCCGACCGGCTCGTCCACGTGCACCTCAAGGACCTCGGCAACGAGCCCGCCTCCTTCGGGACCTTCGTGCCGCTCGGCCGGGGGCGCATCGACTACCGCGGGCAGTTCCGCGCCCTCGCGCGCGACGGCTACCGCGGCAGCGTCGTCCTGGAGCCGCATTACGCGCCAATCGGTGTCGATCCGCTCGACGCCGCCCACACCTGCGTCGAGGCCGCCCTGGCCGAGCTCGGCGCGGCGGGGGTGCGGGCGTGACGGGCCGGCCGTACGGCGTCGCCATCGTCGGGGCGGGCAACATCTCCGCCGCCCACATCGACGCCGTAGGCGCGGACGAGCGCGCGCGCCTGCTCGGCATCACCGCCAGCGCACCCCAGCAGGCGCAGGTCGTGGCCGATCGCCACGGCATCCGCCACTACCCCGACGTCGCGGCGATCGCCGCCGACCCCGAGGTCGACCTGGTCGCGATCTGCACGCCCTCGGGCGCCCACCTCGAACCGGCACTCGAAGTCATCCGCGCGGGAAAGCACGTGGTGGTGGAGAAGCCGCTCGAGGTCACCAGCGAGCGGGCGCGGGCCTTGATCGCGGAGGCGGAGGCCGCCGGCGTCGTGCTGTCGACCATCTTCAACAGTCGCTTCGCGGACGCCAACGCGTTCGTGCGGCGGGCCGTGGCCGAGGGGCGCCTCGGGCGCATGGTGCAAGGCGATGCCTACGTCAAGTGGTTCCGCGACCAGGCCTACTACGACAGCGCGGACTGGCGCGGCACCTTCCGCCTCGACGGCGGCGGCGCGCTGATGAACCAGGCGATCCACCACCTCGACCTGCTGCTGTGGATCATGGGACCGGTGCGCGAGGTGTTCGCGTACGCCGACACGCTCACGCACCGGGACCTCGAGGTCGAGGACACGCTGGTGGCCGTGTTCCGCTACGAGAGCGGCGCGCTTGGACACGTCGCCGCCGCCACCTCGCTGTGGCCCGGGCGCCCGAAGCTGCTGCACATCCACGGCGAGGACGGCGTCGCCGTCGTCGAGGACGACATGCTCGTCGACTGGCGCACCCGCGCGGGCGGCGAGGCCGAGCGCGACGACGCGCTGGCGCGGTACGGCGGGCAGGCGACCGGTGGCGCGGCCGACCCGATGGCGATCTCCTTCGAGAACCACCGGCGGCAGTACCGCGACGTGTTCGACGCACTCACCAGCGGGCGCGCACCCGCCATCGACGGAAGCGAGGGGGTGCGTGCGATCGAGGTGATCGAGGCGATCTACCGCTCGGTGCGCGAGCACCGGCCGGTGTACCTGAGCGGCGACAGCATGCGTTGACGGTCCCGGGCCCCGGACATACCATCGGGTACAACATCGATCCGGTGTCGGGGTGATCGTGGAGTGCAATGGGCGCCGGTCCTGGGAACGTTCGGGGCCGTGGATGCTGAACCCGCAGCGGATCCGTGCCGGGTGGTGGGCCCCGGGGAAGGGAGCGATCGCGTTAGGCCCGCATGCCGCCTCCACACCACGACGTGTGGAACCGCAACGGGCGGGACCGCCACGGCGGCCTCGCAGCAATCATCCCAACATCTCGAGGAGAGCATCGTGAAACGAACCCTCCGTAACCTCATCGCCATTCTCGTCGTGCTCGGTCTGGTCGCCGGTCTCGCGGCGGCGCAGGACTACCCCTGGCAGCCGGACCGTCCGATCACGATCATCGTGCCCTGGGCGGCGGGCGGCTCGACCGACCAGGTCACCCGCGTCATCGCCAGCGAGCTCGAGGGCGCCCTGGGCGTGGCCGTCGTCGTCGTCAACCAGCCGGGCGCCTCAGGCTCGATCGGCACCGCCAACGCGCTGGCCGCCGACAAGGACGGCTACACCTGGGCCGCCGGCGCCATCCGCGACGTCGGCACCTACGTGGTGCTCGGCATGCTCGACACCAAGGTCGAGGACTGGCACCCCTACTTCGCCGTCTCCAACACCAGCATCATCGTCGTGAACCCCAACACGCCGTACCAGACCTTCGACCAGCTGCTGGCCGCCTTCGAGGCCAACCCGGGCAGCATCACGGTCTCCACCGCCGGCCTGTCGTCCGCGGGCCACACGGTGATGGAGAACATCGCCCAGGCCGCGGGCCTGAGCTACTCGCACGTGCCGTACGACGGCGGCAACCCGGCCGTCATCGCCACGGTGGCCGGCGAGGCCGAGGTCAACACCCAGTTGGCGGTCGAGCAGGCCGAGATGCTGCGGGCCGGCCGCCTCCGCCCGTTGGCCGTGTACGCCAACCAGCCCCTCGTGCTCGACGGCGTCGGCGAGATCCCGCCCATCACCGACTGGATGCCCGACCTCGTCATCCCCTCCAACTACTTCGGCATCTGGGCGCCCGTGGGCATCCCCGAAGAGGTCGTCGAGACGATGAACATGGTCTGGGAGAACGTGATGAAGGACTCCGAGGCCCTGCGGTCGTACGCCGCCGAGCGCGGCGCGCTGTTCAACCCGATGTACGGCGACGAGGCCATCGCGGAGGCGGGGCCCTCGATCTCCCACCAGGCGTGGACGCTGTACGACGGCGGCAAGGCCGTCATCTCCCCTGCCGACGTCGGCATCGAGCGCCCCTGACGTACGTGTGTGGTTCGCCCCGGGCATCGAGCGCCCGGGGCGAACCGCCCCCCATTCCTCATGCATCGCGCTGACCTCATCATCGGGATCGTCCTCACCCTCTTCGGCGCCGTCGTCGTGCGCGAGTCGCTGGTCATGCCGCGCTTCGCCAGCATCGGCGCCGACCCCGTCACCGCGCCGGGCCTCGTCCCCGGACTGCTCGGCGGCATCATCGGCCTGCTCGGCCTGCTCATGGCCGTGCGCGCCACCCTGGGGCTGCGCGCGGCCGCGTCCGCGGCGCCAACCGAGGCGTCCGCCCCGGAGGACGCGGACGACGGGACGGAGCCCAGGTACGTCGTCGAATCACCGCACGCCGGCCGCAATCGGCTCGCGACGATGCTCGTGGCCGGCCTGATCTTCGCGGGTCTGGCCGTCGGTCGCCTGCCGTTCTGGCTCGCCACCTTCCTGTTCGTCTTCGTCACGGTCGCGCTGCTCGAGTTCCAGCGCTACGGCCGAGGCCGCGCGGTGTGGCAGCGGCTCGCGGTCGCCTTGGTGATCGCCGGCGGCACCGCCTGGGCCGTGATATACGTCTTCGAAAGTATCTTCCTGGTGAGACTCCCATGAAAGCCGAGGTGTAGACGACCATGGAGGGCCTCGGCTACTTCTTCAACGGCATCCTCGGCTTCCTCGACTTCACGTCGCTGTGGGACATCCTGTGGGCGACCCTGCTCGGCATCGTCGTCGGCATGCTCCCCGGCCTCACCGCCACGCTGGGCGTGGCGCTCCTGACGACCCTAACCTTCGGCCTCCCGTCGGACGAGGCGATCCTCATCCTCGTGTGCATGTACGTCGGCGCCATCTACGGCGGCAGCCGCAGCGCCATCCTGCTCAACATCCCCGGCACGCCCGCCAACGCCGCCACCGCGCTGGACGGCAACCCGCTCGCCCGCCAAGGCGAGGGCGGCAAGGCCATGGGCATCGCCACCGCCGGCTCGGTCATGGGCTCGTTCATCGGCATGATCATGCTCGCCACGATCGCGCCGCTCCTCGCCGAGGCGGCCCTGCGCTTCCAGTCCTTCGAGTTCTTCTGGCTCGCCGTCTTCGGCGTGGTCATCTCCGGGAGGCTCACCGCACTCACCGACCCGCTCAAGGGCTGGATCGCCGGCTTCCTCGGCCTGCTCGTCGCCATGGTCGGGCAGGAGGCCATCTACTCCTACCCGCGCTTCGCCTACGGCGACACCAACCTCGCCGGGGGCTTCGGCCTGCTGCCCGTGCTGGTGGGCCTGTTCGGCTTCGCCGAGGTCCTCAGCGTCATGCAGCAGCCGCTGGCCGCGGTCATCAAGACGTCCGCCGATTCCGTCATCCCCAAGGTCCGCGAGGTCCTCCAATACTGGAAGACGATCATCCGCTCCGGGGTCGTGGGCACCCTCATGGGCCTCATCCCCGGCGTCGGGGAGGACATGGGCGCCTGGGCCTCGTACGCCCTCGCCCGCGGCGCGAGCAAGGAGAAGGAGAAGTACGGCAAGGGCTCGGTCGAGGGCCTCATGGCGGCCGAGGCCGGCAACAACGCCGCCGTCCCCGGCGCGATCATCCCCGTCCTCACGTTGGCCGTCCCCGGCTCGGCGCCCGCCGCCGTGCTCCTCGCCGCCATGTTCATCCACGGCATCCGGCCAGGGCCGCTGATCATGATCACCAACCCCTCGTTCGTCTACGAGGTCACCGCGATGGTCTTCCTCGCGAGCGCGGCGATCCTGCTGTACGGACTCCTGCTGACCAAGCCGCTGCTGCTCGTGCTGCGCGTGCCGCCGTCGCGGCTCATGCCGATCATCCTGGTGCTGTGCACGGTCGGCTCCTTCGCCATCGCCAGCCGCCTCTTCGACGTGTGGGTGATGCTCGGGTTCGGCGTCCTCGGCTTCATCCTGCGGATGTACGGCTTCCCCATGGCGCCGCTGATCCTCGGCGTCGTGCTCGGCCCCATCCTCGACAGCAACCTGCGCCGCGGCCTGGTCCTCTCCGAGGGGTCGCTGGTGCCGTTCCTCACGCGCCCGATCAGCCTGGCGCTGTGGCTCGGCATCGTGTTGACCGTCCTGCTGGGCATTCCCCCCGTGCAGCGCCTGCTGGGCCGGATCTTCAGGCGGCGCTCGCGCGACGGCACCACGGGCGCCAGTTCGTGAGCGGGCACGTGTCGCCGGCCCCCGCGGTGCGCACGGTCGCCCGCCCCTTCGCGATCGCGCTGTGCAATGAGGTCCTGCGTGACCGGCCCTTCGAGGCCCAGTGCGAACTGGCGGCGGCGCTCGGCTACGACGCACTCGAGGTCGCCCCCTTCACGCTCGCCGACGACCCCGCCTCGCTCGGCCCGGCGGACGTCGCGCGCCTACGCCGCGCCGCCGAGGCGGCCGGCATCCGGGTCTCCGGGCTCCACTGGTTGCTCACCGCGCCGCCTGGCCTGTCGATCACCAGCGCGGACACGGCCGTCCGCGCCCGCACGCTGGCGCACATGCACGCGATGATCGACCTGTGCGCCGACCTCGGCGGCGATGTCCTGGTGCACGGCTCACCCAACCAGCGCAGGCTGTCGGACGACGACCCGGAGGGCGACGCCGAGCGCGGCGGCGCGGCCTTCGCGGACGTCGCCGCGCACGCCCATCGCGCCGGCGTGCGCTACCTGATCGAACCGCTCTCCCCACAGGAGACGCGCTTCGTCACGAACTGGGCCGAGGCCGCCGCGATCGTGCGGGCGGTCGAACACCCGGGCCTGCGCACGATGATCGACACCCGCGCCGCCCGCCTCGGCGAGTCCGAACCGGTGACCACCGTGCTGGAGCGCGGCCTGCGCGATGGGACCGTGGCCCACGTGCACCTCAACGACCGCAACCGGCGTGGCCCGGGCCAGGGCGACGACGGCTTCGCCGACGTCGTCGGGCTGCTGCTGCGCGAGGACTACGCGGGCACGGTCGCCGTCGAACCCTTCGACTACCACCCGGATGGCGCGACCGCCGCCGCGCGCGCCATCGGCTACCTCCAAGGCCTGATCGAGGCGCTCGCCGCACGGCCCGGGGTCCGCGACGCGGCGCCGGGAGCGTGACACGCATGCCGATCCGCACCGTCCAGGAACTCGAGACCGCCCTCGCAACCCCGTCGGCCCGGCTGATCGCCGACATGCGGCGCCTCGAGGGCGACCTGCTGGTGCTCGGCGCCGGCGGCAAGATGGGGCCGAGCCTGGCGATGCTCGCGCGCAACGCCCTCGATGCCGCCGATCGGCCCAACGAGGTGATCGCGGTGTCGCGCTTCGGCGACGCTGCCGCCCGCCGGCGGCTCGAGGACGCGGGCGTGCGCACGGTCGCCGCCGACCTGATGAACGACGACGAACTGCAGGCCCTGCCCGACGCCGCCAACGTCATCCACATGGCGGCCATGAAGTTCGGCACCAGCGGCCAGGAGCACCTCACCTGGGCGATGAACGCCTACCTCCCCGGACGCGTGGGCGAGCGCTACCGCGACGCGCGCATCGTGGCCTTCTCCAGCGGCAACGTCTACCCGCTGGTGCCGCTAGGGAGCACCGGCGCCACCGAGGACCACCCGATCGAGCCGATCGGCGAGTACGGCCAGTCGGTGCTCGGGCGCGAGCGGATCTTCGAGTACACCTCGCACCGCTACGGCACGAAGGTCGCCACGATCCGCCTGAACTACGCCATCGACCTGCGCTACGGCGTGTTGGTCGACATCGCCACCGCCGTGCGCGACGGCGAACCGATCGACCTCTCCATGGGGCACGTCAACGTGGTGTGGCAGGGGTACGCCAACGAGGTCACCCTGCGCGCGCTGCACCACGCGTCCTCGCCGCCGACGGCGATCAACCTCACCGGCCCGGAGACCGTGTCGGTCCGGCGCCTGGCCCACCGGTTCGGCGAGCGCCTGGGGCGCTCGCCGGTGCTGGTCGGCGAGGAGCAACCGAACGCGCTCCTCAACGACGCCTCGCGCTGCCACGCACTCTTCGGCTACCCCGAGATCACCCTGCTCGAGATGATCGACATGGTCGCCGACTGGCTGCGCGCCGGCGGCGAACTGCACGGCAAGCCGACCAAGTTCCAGGTCCGCAGCGGGCGCTTCTGATGGCCAGGCCGCTCTCGCCCGACCAACTGCGCCTGCTGCACGACGGGACCGTCATCCCCGCGCACCCGCTGGCGCTCGACGCCGAACGGAGGCTCGACGAGCGGCGGCAGCGGGCGCTGACGCGCTACTACGTCGCGGCCGGTGCCGGCGGCGTGGCCGTCGGCGTGCACACCACGCAGTTCGAGATCCGCCAGGTCGGGCTCCTCGAGCCGGTGCTGCGCCTGGCGTCGGAGACGGCGGACGAGGCGCTGAACGGCCGCCCCTTCCTCAAGGTCGCCGGCGTCCTCGGGCCCACCGAGCAGGCGCTGCGCGAGGTCGACCTCGCCGTGTCGCTGGGCTACGACCTCGGGCTCCTCAGCCTGCGTGGGCTCGACTGGGACGAGGAGCGCCTGGTGACGCACGCCCGCGCGGTGGCGGAGCGCATGCCGCTGGTGGGCTTCTACTTGCAGCCCGCGGTCGGTGGCCGCCGCCTCAGCCACGATTTCTGGCGTGCCTTCGCCGACATCGAGGGCGTCGTGGCGATCAAGATCGCCCCCTTCGACCGCTACGCCACGCTCGACGTCGTGCGTGCCGTGTGCGCCTCCGAGCGCCGCGACGACGTCGCGCTCTACACCGGCAACGACGACGCCATCGTCGTCGACCTGCTCACGCCCTTCCGCGTGCGCGTCGGCGAGCGGGTGGTCGAGAAGCGCATCGTCGGCGGCCTGCTCGGGCAGTGGGCCGTGTGGACGCGGGCGGCGGTGGAGCTGCTCGACGAGGTGCGCGCGCTGCGCGGCAGGGACCAGGTGCCGGTGGAGCTGCTCACCCGTGCGGCGCGCTGGACCGACGCCAACGCCGCGGTGTTCGACGCCGCCAACCGCTTCCATGGCGTGATCGCCGGCGTGCACGAGGTCCTGCGGCTGCAGGGACTGCTGGAGGGCACCTGGTGCCTCGACCCCGCCGAGGGGCTCTCGCCGGGGCAGGCCGAGGAGATCGCCCGCGTCCGCGCCGAGCACCCCGACCTCGTCGACGACGCGTTCGTCGCCGCGAACCGCGACGCCTGGCTGGCCTGAGGATCCGCCCGTGGCGCAGCTCCGCCGCCTCAACCACGACGACCTCGAGCAGGCGGTCGCGCTGTCGCGCGGGGTCGGCTGGAACCAGACGCCCGCGGACTGGGCACGCCTCCTGACGCTCGCGCCCGATGGCGTCTTCGGCGCCCTCGAGGCGGACCGCCTGGTGGCGACCTCGTCGGTGGTGGCGTACGGCGACGCGCTCGCCTGGATCGGCATGATGATCGTCGACGCCGAGCACCGCGGCCGCGGCCTCGGGAAGCGCCTGCTCGACGCCGCCCTGGCGTCACCGACCATCGCGCCGGACGCGATCGTCGGGCTCGACGCCACCGACATGGGGGCGCCGCTCTACCGCACGCGCGGGTTCGTGGACGTCGCGCCGATCGACCGCTGGGGGGGCGCGCTGCGGGCGGCGGATGCGCCCGAAGACACGCAGGTTCGCACCGTGGAGGCCACCGACGTCGTGGCACTCGCAGCCTGGGACGTCGAGAACACGGGCGTCGAACGGTCCGCCCTCGTCACCGATCTGCTGAACACAGCGAGCGCGGAGGGCTGGCTCGCCACCCGCGACCGCCGCATCGTCGGCTACGCGGTCGTGCGCCCGGGGCGCAGCCACTGCCACCTGGGCCCGCTGCTGGCCGAGGACGACGACGCGGTCGACGCCCTGGTGGCGGCGGCGGCCGAGCGGCGGGCGCGCGCGCCGGTGTTCGCCGACGTCGTTCGCTCGCCCGCCAGGGAGGCGGTCTTCGCACGCGCGGGACTGCGCGTCGAGCGACGCCTGAGCCGCATGACGCTGACGCGCAGGGCGCGTACGCGCCACCAGCGCGTGTTGAGCGACGCCCCCATCTGGGCGACCGCCGGATTGGAGTGGGGATGAGACACATCGGGATCGTCATGAACGGCGTGACCGGGCGCATGGGGACCCACCAGCACCTGATCCGCTCGATCCTCGCCATCCGCGCCGAGGGCGGCATCGTGGGAGCTGGCGAGACGCTGATGCCCGATCCGATCCTGGTCGGCCGCAACCCCGCGAAGCTGCGCGCCCTCGCGGAGGCGCACGATCTCGACCGCTGGACCACCGACCTGCACGAGGCGCTGGCGATGCCCGACGCCGAGGTCTACTTCGACGCACTGACGACCCAGGAGCGGGCGGCGGGCGTGCGAGCGGCGATCGCGGCCGGCAAGGCCGTGTACTGCGAGAAGCCGCTGGCCGACGACCTCGCCACGGCGCTCGACCTGGCGCGCGCGGCGCGCGCCGCGGGCGTCAAGCACGGCGTGGTGCAGGACAAGCTGTTCCTGCCTGGGATGCTCAAGCTCGCGCGGCTCGTCGATAGCGGCTTCTTCGGTCGCATCCTGTCGCTGCGCGGCGAGTTCGGCTATTGGGTGTTCGAGGGCGACTGGCAGGCCGGCCAGCGCCCCTCGTGGAACTACCGCCTGGCCGACGGCGGCGGCATCATCCTCGACATGTTCGCCCACTGGGAGTACGTGCTGGGCAACCTCTTCGGGCGCGTGAAGGGGCTGACGGCGCTGGGTGCCAACCACGTCCCCGAGCGCGTCGACGAGCGCGGCGAGCGCTACCGCGCCGACGCCGACGACGCCGTGTACGCGACCTTCGAGCTCGACGGGGGCGTGATCGCGCAGATCAACACGTCGTGGGCCACGCGCGTGTACCGCGACGACCTCCTCGCCCTGCAGGTCGACGGCACCCACGGCAGCGCGGTCGCCGGCCTGCGTGAGGTGCGGGTGCAGCCGCGCGTCACCACCCCCAAACCGGTGTGGAACCCCGACCTGCCGAGCCCGATCGACTACCGCGACGGCTGGACGCTGGTGCCGACGAACGACCCGGCCGACAACGCCTTCAAGGCGCAGTGGCAGCGCTTCCTGCGGCACGTGGCGTGGGACGAGCCGTTCCCGTGGGACTTCCTCGCCGGCGCCCGCGGGGTGCAGCTCGCCGAGGCGGGGCTGCGCTCGTGGCGCGAGCGTCGCTGGGTCGAGCTCGAGGACCTGACGCCGTGAAACCGCTCCTCCTCCCCCGATCCGACCGCTCGCTGCAGCGCTACACGCCGACCGGCCGCACGGCCGCCTTCGCGCGCCCGATCGCGCCCATCCGCTCGCGCGTCGCGTTCGCCGCCGCCCATGTCGTCCGCGACCCGCTCGGCAGTGACGCCGGCGAGGGTGCGGTCGACTGGGAGGCCACGCTCGCCTTCCGCGAGCACCTGTGGGGGTACGGCCTCGGCGTCGCCGAGGCGATGGACACCGCGCAGCGCGGGATGGGGCTCGACTACGCGGCGACCCGCGTGCTCATCGAGCGCGTGTGCGCGGCGGCGCGCACCAGCGCGGCGGCCCAAGCCGCGGGCGGGCGGATCGCCTGCGGGGCCGGCAGCGACCAGCTGCCACCGGGTCCTGCCGACCTCGAGGCCATCGCCGACGCGTACGAGGAGCAGTGCGCCCACGTCGAGGCCCGCGGCGGCCAGGTCGTGCTGATGGCGAGCCGCCAGCTGGCGGCCACCGCGCGAGATCCGCAGGACTACGCCCGGGTGTTCGACCGGGTGCTGGCCGGGCGCGATCGCCCGCTGATCGTCCACTGGTTGGGGCCCATGTTCGACCCCGCGCTGGAGGGGTACTGGGGGTCGCGCGACCTCGACGAGGCGACGGCCGTCTGCCTCGACCTGCTGACGCGCCACGCCGCCAAGATCGACGGCATCAAGCTGTCGTTGCTCGACGACCGCCGCGAGATCGACCTCCGGCGCCGGCTGCCGGCCGGCGTGCGCATGTTCACCGGCGACGACTTCCACTACCCGGAGCTGATCCTGGGCGACGGCGAGGCGACCAGCGACGCCCTGTTGGGCATCTTCGACGCCATCGCGCCGGCCGCCTCGGCCGCGCTGCAGGCGCTCGACGCCGGCGACGCGACGCGCTTTCGCGAGGTCCTGGCCCCGACGGTGCCGCTGTCGCGCAAGCTGTTCGAGGCGCCGACCTTCCACTACAAGACCGGCATCGTCTTCCTCGCCTACCTGAACGGCTTCCAGGACCACTTCCGCATGCTGGGCGGTCTCGAGAGCGCGCGCGGCGTCGTGCACCTCGCCGAGGTCTTCGTGCTGGCGGACGCCGCGGGCCTGCTGTCCGATCCGGAGCTGGCGAGCGCGCGGATGCGGCTGGTGCTGCGCCTCGCGGGGATCGACGGATGACGTCCGGCGGCCGAGGATCGCGGACGCCGGCGGGCTCCGCGGCGCGGACGTCGGCGGGTCGACGGCCCCTGACGCCCGGGCCCGGCCTCGAGCGCCTGAGCCTCAACACCGCCACCGTGCGCGGCCGCGGCCTGCCAGAGGTGGTCGACGCCTGCGCGCGCGCGGGGGTGCCGTGGATCGCTCCGTGGCGCGAGCAGCTCGTGGCGCTGCCGGCCGCGCGCGCCGGTCGCGCGATCGCCGACGCCGGCCTGCGCGTCTCCAGCCTCTGCCGCGGTGGCTTCTTCCCGGCCGCGAGTGCCGACGAGCGCCGTGCCCGCATCGACGACAACCTGCTCGCGATCGACGAGGCGGCCACGCTCGGTAGCGACGTGCTCGTGCTCGTGTGCGGCGGCGTGCCCAACCGTGACCTGGAGGGCGCGCGGCAGATGGTCGCGGATGGTATCGCCGCCATCGAGCCGCACGCGCGGGCCTGCGGCGTGCGCCTCGGCATCGAGCCGCTCCACCCGATGTTCGCCGCCGACCGCTCGGTGATCACCACCCTCGGCGAGGCCAATGCCCTCGCCGCGCGGCTCGACTCTCCCGCCGTGGGCGTGATCGTCGACGCCTACCACGTGTGGTGGGACCCGCGCCTGCGCGAGGAGATCGCCGCCGCAGCCCGCCACACCCTCGGCTTCCACGTCAGCGACTGGATCGTGCCGCTCCCGGACGTGCTCGACGGCCGCGGCATGATGGGCGACGGCGTCATCGACCTGCGCGGCATGCGCCGACAGGTCGACGCAGCGGGCTACCGCGGCCCCATCGAGGTGGAGATCTTCAACCGGGCGCTGCGCGACCGCCCGCTGGAGGAGGTACTGGCCACGATGGCGGAGCGTTACCGCGAGACCGTGGCCGACGACGCGGCCGATCCGAGCCGCGGCTGACGCCACCTCGCGTCACGACACCGAAGGATCGACCGTCAACCGCGCCACGACCTCGTCGCCCTCCGTCTCGCCCGTCTCCTCGAAGCCGAGCGCGAGGTAGAGCCGCCTCGCCGGGTTGTCGGGCCGGTAGGACAACGCGAAGCACCGGTGGCCGCCCTTGCCGGACAGCAGGGCCAACGCGGCCTCGATCGCCCGCCGCCCGTGACCGCGTCGCTGATGGCGCCGGTCGATCAGGAGGCCGCCCAGCCAGCAGCTCCCGTCGTCCGGATCGACGGCCCACATCAGGAAGCCGATGACCTCGTCGCCCAAGCGCACGGCCAGCGGGTGCCACAGGCCGCCGTAGGCGCACAGCGCCAGGTAGTGCACGGGCTCGGCCACGTACGCGCGCTGGGCCTCTGCGACCTCGAGCGCGGCCACGCCGCGCCAGGTGTCGGCGTCGACGGGCGCGAGGGTCAGGCGGTGGGCGTCGTCCGGGGGCGTCGGCATCGGCAAGGGGGCTCCTCCGCTCATCGGGCGCGGGCGCCGGCCCTCAACCCTTCTCGGCTCGGTGCACGCGCAGGTGGGCGGCCAGGTCCACGCCCGTCTTGAGCAGGACGAAGAGCGCGAGGGCCGCGGTCGCCCCGCCGAGCCCGAGCACCAGGAAGCCGCCCAGGACCAGCGTCACGTGCAACACGACCACGCGTCCGTACGGTTGGGACATCAGCTCGCGCGCCGTGCGCTCGAGGTCCTCGCCCTTCAGCACGACGTTGCCCACGAAGGACACGGCGTGGCTCGCGAACAGGCCCATGGCGGCGAGCAGCAGGCCGCCCTGCAGCGCGACGCCCGCGATGCCGACGCCGCCGAAGAAGAAGCCCAGCGGCAGGTCCATCGCGCCGAAGGCACGGTTCGCCGGACCGCCGAACAGCGTCATCACGAACAACCCGTGCACCGACCAGAACGCGCCGTAGTGCAGCGTGAAGAACCCCGCCGTGAACAGCCGCCCCAGCACGGCGCCGGGACCGTTGCCATCGCCGCGGGAGAGCAGGATCTTCAGCACCGCGAACAGCCCGATGATGCCGTTCTCGAACCAGTACAACGCCATGAGGTCGAAGGTCGACCAGCCGAACCCGAGCACGCCCACCAGCGGCATGAGGTTGACGGCCACCAGCGAGGCGATCGCCCAGGGCGTGGAGCCGCCGGCCGCGACGTCGGCGGCCACGACCCCGGCAGCAGAGCGGCGCCCGGCGCGGCCGATCACCGGCCGGGCGCCGGGCGCGGGTGCGTCGTCTGCGGGCATGCCGAAGTGTAGCGCCGCGGGCGGCGCCAGGGTCACCGCTTCGTGATCCGGTACAGCACGTTCCCGACGTCCCCCGTCACGAAGATCGCGCCGGAGGCGTCGATCGCGACGCCGTTCGGCAGGTAAGCGGGCGGGATGCCGGCGATGGCCAGCAGGCCCAGCTCGAGGCCCGTGGCGATCTCCTCGACCTCGCCCGTGACGAGGTCGATTCGGGACAGCCGCCCGGCACCGGACTCCACCACCAGCAGGCCGCCCTCGCCGTCGAACGCGAGGCCCTCGGGGTTCGCCAGCTCGGACGCGACCGGCACGGCCGGCAACGCCGCCGTGCCCTCGAACGCCAGCTGCCACACCATCCCCGTCGCCCAGTCCGAGACCCACAGGCGCTCGCCGTCGGTGGCGAGCCCCACGGGCAGGAACACCTGCTGGTCGTCCATCGGCAGGATGGCCTCGCCGGTGCTCGCCCACACGACGCCGCCCGCCATCAGATCGACCATGGCGAGGTCGGCGCCGAGTCGCACCGCCTCGTACGGGAAGCCGGCCGCGTACCGCTCGAAGACCTCGCCGGACCACGGGTCGACCACCTGGGCCCCGCCCACCGTCCCGCTCGTCAGGACCAGGCGAGAGCCGTCGGCCCACGCCGCGGTCGGCCGCAGCAGCCGCTCCCCGGTCATGTCGCCCTTGGTGAAGCCGATCAGCGCACCGGTCACGGCGTCGAACTCCCACAACCGGATGACGTCGGCCACGAACACCGAGGTCCTGCCACCGGGCCGCTCGAGAACGGCTACGCCCGCTGGCGCCATGAGGCCGCCCGGGCTGACCACGCGTACCGCGCCACCCGCGAGCACCTCGCTCACCGAGCTGTCCGTCGCGTTCGTCACGAACAACCGACCGCTCGCGTCGAAGGCGAGGTTGTCGAGGCCCGGGTCGAGCGTGGCCACCGTCGCCCGGTCGCCCGTCTCGAGGTCGACGGTGAAGACGTCGCCGGTCTCTGCGTCGAGCACGTGCAGGACGCCGCTGGCGTCGAACTTCGCCGCCACGGGCGAGTGGATCCCCGACGCGAGCACGCGGATGTCGCAATCGCTCCACGGATCGGAGGTGCCCTCGCAGCTGTCGACGTCGAACGCGATGACCATGCCCGCGGCCAGCAGGGGCCCGACCAGCCGACCATCCGGCCCGAAGTCGAACGCGTTGAAGAAGCCGAGCGGGTACGGCACCGCCTCGCTGGCGACGACGATCGGCCGCGGCGGCGCGAGCAGCTCGGGATCCAGCTCGAGCAGGCCGTCGCCCATGCCGTTGAGCGCGACGAAGAGCCGCCCGTCGTCCGCGAAGGTGATGGAGGCGACGCCGGGTGCGACGGACTGCTTCGTCACCGCGCCTTCGGCGGTTCGCCGCCCCACCTCGCCCACGAGCATGTCGGTCCAGTACAGCGCGCCGTCGGGGCCGAACACCAGGTCGTCGGGCCCCAGCACCCCGTCATCGGGGCCGAGGCGATCGATGATCTCGCCGCCGTCGACGTCGAAGACCACGATCTCCCCGCCGAAGAGGCTCGCCACGTACAGGCGGCCGTCGGGACCGACGTACGCCCCGCCGGCCAGGTGGAGCGGTGCACCCCGCACGAGCTCCACGATCTCGTAGCCGACGGCGGCCGTCGCCGACGCCGACACCTCGGCGCCCGCGAGCGGACCGCCGGACGCGTTCGCCAGCAAGGCGGACGCCAACACCCACGTACCGATGAGACTGCGCATGACTTCCTCCCGTTCCCGGAACGAGACAGGTGAGGCGACACGACCGCAGATCGGCGCACCTCCCAGCGGCAGCCGCATGACGGGCGCTCCACCACTCAGTTTCGCCGCCGAGCGTATCGAAAGCGTGGAGCGGCCGACCCAGACGACGGTGCCGCCTCGGCGTCGGTCCGCGTCACCGAGGCGGCAGAGGGTTCACCAGCTCACGGGGCGTCGGGCCGCAGCCGCGCCATCTTGCCCGTGACGACCGACCCGGAGATCGGCGCCTCGCCGCCGCACGCCCAGGCGTACTCGGCGACTACCGGGGGCGGCAGTTGCCGCAGTTCGCCCTCGAAGTAGAGGCCGAGCAGGTCCGGCCCGTTGCCCTGCGCCACGTGCCAGCCGCGCTGCCCGGCCTCGTCCGTCACCATCGCGAAGGTGCCCGACCAGAAGCCGTCGACGGCGTTGGGACGGTTCTCGATGAACCCCTGCAGGACGGCCCGGCCGGTGGCCGGGAAGAAGTCCATGTTAGAGACGACGGTGGCGGTGCCGGCGATGTACGGATCGTCCGTCAGCAACCTGGCGATCAGCACCCGCCGCCGGATGTGGACCGCGCCGTCGTCCATGACCATCTCGTCGGAGACGATGCGGCAGGCGATCATCGTCACCTCGGACGTCTCGAACTCCTCGGCCTGGGCCTCGGCCACCACGGCCAACAGGGCCGCTCCGACCCCCAACGCCAGCGCCATCACGAGCGCCCCTCGCATCCAGTTCCACCGTTGCATGGCCAACCTCCGTTGGTCCGCCGGCGACGGCGTCGCCGACGGTCAAGACGCGTCTGGCGTTCACGGCTCGTCCTTGAGGTCGAGGCTCCACCCCCCCTCGGACCGCTCGCTGACGGCCGCATCGGCGTCGCGTTCACCCGCGGAGCCGACGGGCGCGTCAGAGCCGCGATGGTGCCGCCCGGGCGCGCGCCGGCGCCGCACCACCGCCCGAAGGCCCAGCGCGAGGAGGAGCAGCGCGCCGAGCCCAACGCCCATGGCCGCGAACCGCCCGATCGTCATCGCCGTCATCCGCCGTCCTCCCAACCCATCGTCCTCGCGGGCCGCACCAGGAACGTGGACGCCGCGTGCAGGACGAGCCTGGGCATGCACATGGAGAGGTCGCGATGGCGTGCCGCGGGTGCCTTTAGGATGGAAGCGTCGGTGGTGGTCGCTTCCGGACGCGACCCGCAGCGCGCGGGCCGCAGGGTGCGACGCGGTGCTGCCGAAGCCGACCGTGCCCGGCCGGCCCGCTCGCCGGGCGAAGGGGTGAGCGCCCGTGCCGCGCTGGTCGTTCCGCTTCTTCGGCCCCTTTGTCGCCGAACGCAACGGCATGCCGCTGCACGGCTTCCGCTCCGACAAGGTGCGGGCGCTGCTCGCCTACCTGGCCGTCCATCCGGACCGCCCCTGGCCGCGGACGACGCTGGCCGACCTCCTGTGGACCGACCACCCCGAGCGGACGGCGCGCGCGAACCTGCGCAACGCCCTGTCGAACCTCCACCGCGTCGTCGACGACGCGCCGGCGGCGGACTCCTTCCTGACGCAGACCGACACCACGATCATGGCGTCCGCCTCCACCGACCGCTGGGTCGACGTCGAGGACTTCCGGGCCCTGCTACCGTCCGCCGACGCGACCGCGGAGGGCGCGACCGAGGCTGCCGCCCTCGAGCGCCTGACGCGGGCGCTGGCGCTCGTCCGCGGCGACTTCCTCCAGGGCTTCGCGCTCGACAGCCCGCCGTTCGACGCGTGGCTGTCCCACACGCGCGAGGAACTGCGGCGCGAGGCGACCCGCGCTGCGAGGCTGCTCGCGCTGGCGCAGGCCCTGGTCGGCGACGACGCCGCCGCCGCGGCGGCCGCCACCCGCTGGGTCGATCTCGAGCCGTGGGACGAGGCCGGGCACCGGCATCTCATGCGCGTGCTGCTCCGACAAGGCCGCCGGTCGGCGGCGCTCGTCCAGTACGAGACCTGCCGCCGCGCACTGGCCACGGACCTGGGCGCCGAGCCGGAAGCCGCGACGACCGACCTGGCCGACGCGATCCGGGCCGGGGCGGGCGCGTCCGGCACGGCGGATCCGGAGGCGCCCGCATGGCCGGGCCTGGCGACCTCGCCGCCCTCGAACGCCGAGCCGTTCGTCGCCCGCGGCGGCGAGCTGGCCTCGCTGCGCGCGGCGCTGGCGGCGGCCGCGGAGGGGCGCGGCGCGGCCCTCTTCGTCACCGGCGAACCGGGCAGCGGCAAGACCGCCCTGCTGGCGGAGTTCACCCGACGCGCTCTCGCCGACGACCCGCAGCTCGTGGTCCTGTGGGGCTCGTGTAGCGCCGTCACCGGCCGCGGCGACCCGTTCGAGCCGTTCCGTCAGGCGCTGCGGATGTTGACCGGCGAGGCCGAGGCCCCGCCGGCCGCCCGCGCCAGCGGCAGCGACTCCGCGCGCAGGCTGTGGCGGCGACTGCCGGCCACCGTCGCCTCGCTGCTGGACCACGGCCCCGACCTCGTCGACCGTTTCGTCTCGGGCCGCTCCTTGCTCGCCTTCGCCCGCCGCCACGGCGGGGTGAGCGGCGAGCAGCTCCGGCGTCTCGAAGAACTCGGGCAAAGGGCGGATGCGCCCCCGACCGGGCCCCGCCCTCAGGGCGCGCTGTTCGCACAGCTCACGGCAGTGCTGGGGGAACTCGCCTACCACCGACCGCTCCTGCTGTTGCTGGACGACCTGCAGTGGATCGACCCGGCGTCGATCGACCTGCTCTTCCACCTGGCGCGCGGACTCGGCGAGCGGCGCTGCCTGCTGCTGGGCGCCTACCGCGAGGAGGACGCGGCGCGGCCCGCACCCGGCGAGGTCCGGCCGCTGCTCGACGTCGTCGAGGAGCTGCTCGCCCGCGGCGGCGGCGGGCGGATCGACCTGACCGGCGGCGCCGGACGGGCGTTCGTCGACGCCCTGCTCGACCTCGAGCCGAACGACCTGGGCGACGGTTTCCGCGCGCGCCTCCACGGATTGACCGCCGGCAACCCGCTCTTCACGGTGGAGCTGCTGCGCGGCATGCAGCTGCGCGGCGACCTGCGGCGGGATGCTGAGGGCCGCTGGACCGCGCGGCCCGGCCTCGACTGGGATGCGCTGCCCGCGCGGGTCGAGGCCGTCATCGCGCGCCGCATCGGGCACCTGTCGCCGCCATGCGCCGAACTGCTGACGGCCGGCAGCGTCGAGGGGGAGGCGTTCACCGCCGCGGTGGCCGCCGCCGTGACCGATCGACCGCTGGCCGACGCCTGCGACCTGCTGAGCCGTGAGGCGGGGCGGCAGCACCGCCTGGTGACGGCGACCACCTGGCTCGACGCCGACGGGCGTCCGGTCGCGGGCTACCGCTTCCGGCACGGACTGTTCCAGTCGTTCCTCCATCAGCGCCTAGACGAGGTGGAGCGCGCACGCCTGCACGCGCAGGTCGCTCGCGCCCTGCTGGCAGCGCTACCGGCCGATCCAGAGTGCCGGGCCGAGGCCGCCCTCGTGCTGGCACGCCACTTCGAGGCCGCCGGCCAGCTCGACGAGGCGATCGAGCACTTCGCCGGCGCCGCACGGCACGCGGCCCGCCTGTCTGCCAACGGCGAGGCGGTCGCCCATCTGCAGACCGCGCTGCGGCTGCTGCAGTCGCTCCCCGCGACCCCGGTGCGGGACCGCCGAGAGCTCGCGCTACAGCTGGCGCTGGGCCCACCGCTCACGGCCGCCAAGGGCTGGGCGCCGCCGGAGCTCGAGGCCGCGTACGCGCGTGCGCAGGAGTTGCTGGCCGGCCTCGAGGACGACGCACAACTCGTGGCCGCCCTGTGGCCCCTGACGCTGTTCCGCATCGGTCGCTCCGAGCACGCCCAGGTCGACGCGCTGGCCGAGCGGATGGAGCGGCTCGCAACGCGATCCCGCGATCCGATGCTGCTCGCGCTGACGCCGTTCAGGATCAGCCCTTTCTACCAGGGCCGATTCGCTCAGGCCCGAGACGTGTTCGAGGCGGCGAGCGTCCACCCGGACCTCGGCCTGCAGCGCGAGCTCGCGCAACGCTTCGGCATGGCCCCCGCGGCCGTGGCGCTGGCGTACCTCGCGGAGTGTCTGTACATCCTCGGGCTGCCCGATGAAGCGGAGGACCGCGGCGCCGAGGCCATCGCGCTGGCCGAGCGCGTCGATCACCCCATGACGACCTGCTACGTCCTGGGCCGCAACTGCTGGCGCGCCGCCACCCGCGGCGACCCCGAGGCCACCCGCCGGTTCGCCCGCGATCTCGGCGACACGGCCGGGACCCACGGCCTCGGCGCGTTCCGCCTGGCCGCGACCTTCTTCCTGCACCAGACCGGCGTTCACGATGCCGCGGCCGACGGCGACGCGGCGTCGTGGCTGCGGCCCATGCGCGACGCGATCGACGCCTACCGCGCGGCGGGCACGGCCCTCAACCGGCCTGGCTTCCTCACCTTCTACGCCGACGCCTGCGGCGCCGCCGGCCGCGTCGAGAGCGGGCTCGCGGCGGTCACGGAGGCGCTGGCCGAGGCCGCCCGCAGCGGCGAGACGTGGTTCCAAGCCGAGGCCTGGCGCGTCTCGGGCGACCTTCTGCGGGCCCTACCGGGTATGCGCCCCAGCGCCGCACACACCTGCCGCGAGCGCGCCCGCCGCGTCGCGCGGCGGCAGGGCGCCATCGCGTTCGAGCGCCGGGCGGGGGCCTGAACCCCAGGAACCGCGTGGGGCGCGAACCCCCGCGCCTCAGTGCCCGTGCGCCTCCTCGTAGGCGTCGGCCTCGGCCTTGTTGGCGTGGACGGTGCCGTCCGGATGCTCGGGCGGGGTGTAGATCGTGTACACCTTCAGCGCCTCGCTGTTCGAGGTGTTGACGATGTCGTGCTCGGTGCCGGCCGGGATGACGACCACCACGCCGTCGGACAGCGGGTGGTGCTCGCCGTCGAGGATCGCCTCGCCCTCGCCCGCCTCGACCCGGAAGAACTGGTCACCGTGCTCGTGGGTCTCCATACCGATGTTCTCGCCCGGCTGCAGCGTCATGAGCACGAGCTGCAGGTTCTCGGCGGTGTAGAGCACGCGGCGGAAGTCGCCGTTCTTCAGGGTGTCGGTCTCGATGTTGGTGGTGTAACCGGCCATGATCGCCTCCTGGGCTTCCGCGGGCGCACCCGCGCGGGACGTGCATCCAGGGTCGAGGATCGGCCACGATGCCGCGCCCGAGCGGGCCGTGCGGACTGATCTGACGCCCACAGCATACCCCCGCTGGTGCCGGCCGCCGGTCCGAGCCTCCCTCAGCGCCCGGGCGCGCGGTAGATCGGGCTCAGCTTGACGGCGCCGTCGAGGTCCTCGCCGGTGAGCAGCGCCACGGTCTCGAATTCCGCGATCGCGCCCGACGCGCAGATCGTAGCGGCCACCGCGGCGGCGGCGGCGTTGCTCGGCAGCTCCGCGATGATGTAGAAGTCGTTCCTGCCGAGCGCGAAGTGGTGCGACTCGACCTTCCCCTTCACCCGCTCGACGATCGCCGCCACCGCCGCGCGGCGAGCCGTGCCGCCCTCCTTGAGGATGCCGTTCTGGCCCTGCGTGCTGTAGGCGCCCGTGAACATGAACTTCGGCATGTCTGCTCCTCATCGCCGACGTGAACACCGGTCGTGCCGGCCTCGGCCGGATCGGCGCATGTGACGAGGATACGCGACGACGCGGCGGGCCGCCGCGGATCGACCGCGGTCAGGACCCGGACGCCTCCTCCTCCATCTCCGGCTCGTACGCCCCCATGCGCGCGGCGGCGACCATGCGGGCGCGGTGGCGGAAGGCGCGCTGGGCGGCAGTCACGTTCTCCGGCTTCCCGCCCCATGCCTGCAGCGGGGCGGCCTGCAGGCCGCGACCGTACGAGAACGT
Source organism: Trueperaceae bacterium (assembly GCA_011389865.1). Classification (GTDB taxonomy): domain Bacteria; phylum Deinococcota; class Deinococci; order Deinococcales; family Trueperaceae; genus JAABTL01. The sequence goes on along the minus strand of JAABTL010000003.1, from coordinate 122,009 downwards.
GAGCTCCCAAGGGGCGCCGGTGTCGTTGGCCAGCCGGTTGATCGCGTCGAGGTTGCGGGTGGACTCCTCGTCGCCCTGCCCACCAGAGAGGAAGGCGATGCCGGGGACGGCCGCCGGCACCGTCTGCAGGAAGCACGCCAGCGTCATCTCGGCCACCTCCTCGGGCGTCGCGCGCTCACTCGCCGACTTGCCCGACAGCACCATGTTCGGCTTGAGCACCATCCCCTCCAGGGCCACGCCCTGGTGACCGAGCTGGTAGAAGACCTCGCGCAGGGTCGCCTCGGTGGCGTCGAAGCACGCCTCGATGTCGTGGTCGCCGTCCATCAGCACCTCGGGCTCCACGATCGGCACGAGGCCCTCCTCCTGGCACAGCGCGGCGTAGCGGGCCAACGCGTGCGCGTTGACGTCGATCGCGTAACCCGTCGGGCGGCCGTCGCCGATGTGCAGCACCGCCCGCCACTTGGCGAAGCGCGCACCCAGCTCGCGGTACTCCGCCAGCCGCCCACGGAGGCCGTCCAACCCCTCCGTCACCGTCTCTTCGGGTGCGCCCGCCAAGGGCTTGGCGCCGGCGTCGACCTTGATGCCCGGGATCACCCCGACGGCCGTCAGCAGGTCGACCAGCGGCGTGCCGTCGACCGCCCGCTGCCGCAGGGTCTCGTCGAACAGGATGACGCCGCTGACGTAGCGCTCGAAGCCCTCCGTGCGGAACAGCAGCTCGCGGTAGTCGCGGCGGTTGTCCTCGGTGTTCTCCGTGCCGATGGAAGCGAGGCGCTTGGCGATCGTGCCGGTGCTCTCGTCCGCAGCGAGGATGCCCTTCCCCTCGGCCACCATGGCCTGGGCGGTGCTCCAGAGGTCGTCGGTACGAGGGTCGTCGCGTTCCATGGCTCGCTCCTCCCGGGGCGCGAAACCGGGGCCGCGCCCCCAAGCCCCCATGATAGCGACCGGGCGGCCCGCCCTACGCGGGTGCGAACACGATGACCGACCACCCGGGACCCGGCGCGATGGGCCGCTCGACCGCGTGCAGCGAGAACGCGCCGTCCGCGGAAAGGCCGCCGATCAGCACCCAGTCGTGCCCGCGCTTGCCCAGGCGCTCCTCGAGCTCCTTCAGGCCGTACCGTTCGCTGAGGCGTTTGGTCTGCACCGTCCAGCCGCCATCGAGGCGCGCCTCGAGCGTCTCGTAGTTGGCGGCCGCGTCGAACGCGAGGTAGCCGCGCTGCTGCAGGGTCATGCGCCGCTCGCTGCGGTTCGACTCCTGGTGGGTGGCCAGCTGGAACGTCCGGTGACGACCGAAGGCCGGGCCCCAGGCACGGCAGACGAGCGCGTTGTAGAAGTCGTTCGAGGTCGCGCACAGCAGGTGCCGCAAGTGCTGGGTCTCGAGCTCGTCCTCCGCGTGCTCGGAGAGCACCTCACCGTAGTAGGTCGGGATCTCGGCCATGCGGAAGGCACCGAGGCGGGCATAGGCGCCGTCCGCGACCAGCACGTCGATGTCGAGGCGCCGCAGGGCCTCGACCAGCGCGAGCGTCCAGCGCGACGCGCCCACGATGAGCACGCCTTCGCTGTCCTGCGCGGACAGGCCCAAGCGCCGGGTGAGCGGCCCGATCGTCAGACCGTGCGCCAGCACCGTCGCGACGATGATGACGAACACCAGCGGCAGCAGCCGCTCGGCGTCCGTGTAGCCGGCGTCCAGCAGCGCCGGCCCGAAGATGCTCGCCGTCGCCGCCGCCACGATGCCGCGGGGGGCGATCCAGCCGAGCAGCTGCTTGTCCTCGCGGCGCACCGGCGCGCCCACCGTGGCCAGCGCGATGGCGAGCGGCCGGACGAGCAACAGGACGGCCGCGACGAACGCGATGGCGTGCACGTCGAGCAGGGCGAACTGCTCGAGCTCGAGCTGCGACGGGATGACGATGAACAGGACCGACAGCAGCACGACGGTGAGGTTCTCCTTGAAGTGCCGCAGGGAATCGCGCTCGACCAGCCGCATGTTGCCGATCACCAGCCCCATGGCGGTGACGCTGAGGAGGCCGGCCTCGTGCTGGAAGAGGTTGCTCAGCCAATAGACCGCCAGCACCAGCACCGTGAGCAGCGGCGGCTTGAGGTGCTCGGGCACGAGGCCGCGGCGGAACGCCCAGCCCGTCGCCCAGCCGCCGACGCCGCCGAGCAGGGCCGCCGCGAGAAGAGCGCGCCCCAGGCTCGAGGCGGTGTCGCCCCATCCGGCACCGGCCGACGTGAAGTACTGGAAGGTCAGCACCGCGAGCAAGACACCGATCGGGTCGTTGACGATGCCCTCCCACTTGAGCAGCGCCGCGGAGCGCTTGTTGAGGCGGGCCTGGCGGATGAGCGGCAGGATGACGGTAGGGCCCGTCACCACGAGGATGGCGCCGAGGACCCAGGCGACGGGCCACGAGAGGCCCCCCAGGTAATGGGCGGCGAGGGCGCCGAAGAGCCAGGCCAGGGGCGGCCCGAGGACCGTCAGGCGGCCGACGCCGTGCCCCACGCGGCGCAGTTCGCTGAGCCGCAGGTCCATGCCGCCCTCGAAGAGGATGATGGCCACGCCGAGGCCGATCCACTCGGCCAGCGCGGCCCGGTCGGGCCCGAGGTCGATGACCCCGGTCAGCGGACCCAGCACGAAGCCGGACGCGATCAGGACGACGATCGCGGGCAGCCGCAGCCGCCAGGCGAGCCATTGGCTCGCCAGCCCGACGCCCAGGATCGTCAGCATCATCGTCGCGCCGTGCACGGCACCAGCCTACGTCAGCGACGGGCCGCTCGCCGGCCGCGCGCGGACCGGGGGGCCGGTAGACTCCGGGATGCCGGCGTGCCGGCTCTCGATCGACGGATCCGAACACCTGCTCCCGACGGAGGTACCCTCGATGGCGATGCACCTCTACCTCGACTCCGCAGACGCGGCAGAACTCGGTCGCGTCCTCCCGAGCCCGCTCGTGGCGGGCGTCACGACCAACCCGACACTGATGCGGCGCGCGGGCCTCGGGTGGGACGACCTCCCGGATCTCGTGCGCCGACTGCACGACCTGGGGGTGTCGACCGTCCACGTCCAGGTCCGCCACGCGGACGTCGACGGCATGCTGCGCGACGCCCGCGAGTATCTGGCGCTGGGCAGCGGAACGACGGTGATCACCAAGCTGCCCGCGACGCGCGCGGGCTTCGCCGCAGCCAGCGCGCTGACGGCGGAGGGCGCGCCCGTCACCATGACGGCCGTGGTCGAGCCCGAGCAGGTGCTCTGGTCCGCGCTGATCGGCGCCCGCTACGCCGCGCCCTACCTGGGGCGCATGGACGAGTCGGGTCGCGACGGCCTCGCCGTCGTCGGCGCGATGCAGGACGTCGCGCGGGCCTACGGGACAGCCGGCGAGCCCGCCCTCCGTCTGCTCGTCGCCAGCATCCGCTCGCCGGAGGCCTTCCGCGACCTCCTGCGTCTGGGCGTGGGCGCGGTCACCGTGCCCGTACCCCTGTTCCGGGCCCTGACCGAGCACGACGCGACCCTCGCGGCAGAGCGGGCGTTCCTCGCGGACGCGTCCTGAGCGCCGGATCGCCGTGGACGCGAACCCCGGCTGGGCGGTGAGGCGACTCGAGGTCGCGCCGCGACGTGAGGTGACCCCCATCGGGGACGTAACCTGGGGGTGCGGGCCAGCGAAGCGCCCGGCGTGAACGAGCGGGGACGGCCGTTCACGCGCGCATGCCCCAGGGACGGCGAGCATGGACGAACCCCTCGAACGCCCAGTCGAGATCGAGACCGAGGACGCGACGCTGCACGGTGACTTCGCGGCGCCCACCGGGGCACTCGGCGTCGTGCTCTTCGCGCACGGCAGCGGCAGCGGGCGGCACAGCCCCCGCAACCGCTTCGTGGCGCGCGGGCTGCAGCGCGCGGGCTTCGCGACGCTGCTGATCGACCTCCTGACCGAGGACGAAGAACGCATCGACGACGTCACCCATGACCTGCGTTTCGACGTCGCGTGGCTCGCGGGTCGCTTGACGGGCGCGATGACGTGGCTGGCGGATGACGACGAGACCGGTTCGTTACCCCGCGGGCTGTTCGGCGCCAGCACGGGCGCGGCGGCCGCGCTGATCGCGGCGGCCCGGCGACCGGAAGCCGTGGCCGCGGTGGTGTCGCGTGGCGGTCGACCCGACCTCGCCGGCGGCTTGCTCGCCGCCGTCCGCGCGCCGACCCTGCTGATCGTCGGCGGGGACGACACGAAGGTCATCGAACTCAACGAGCAGGCGCAGCGTGCGCTGACGGCACCGAACCAGCTGGCGATCGTGCCGGGCGCGGGTCACCTCTTCGAAGGGCCGGGGACGCTGGAATCGGTGGTCGACCTGGCCAGCGGCTGGTTCGTCGAGCACCTGCGCGCCGCCTTGGGGCGGCGCACCGACGCCTGAGACGATTCGCCAGCGACCGGGGCCTCGTGCCTGCCGGCCCAGGCCGGCGCCTGCATACCGCGGAACGGGCAAGATGCGGTCGGAGGAGGCCGCGTTCCGCCCCTGGTCCGGCCACCAAGCCGGCGTCCAGCACCCCGACGGCATCGCCGGGCCCGATGACCCCACGCACCCGCTGCCCCTCGTGCCCGAGCCGTACACCCGCGATCAGGTGCTCGCCTACGCGGCCCAGCTCGCCGATCGGGTAAGGAACCACGCGGGCGTCGGGGTGGAGTGGGTGAGCACGCGGGCGGCAGACGCCACGAACTGACGTGTCGGGTCACGCTCGCGGGCAATCCGTACCCGCCCGGTCGCGCGATGATGGGGCCAGGAGTCATCGCGACCTCGCCGGGGAGGCCGCCCATCGGAGGCGAAGCGTGCACATCATCGTGCCCATCAAGCAGGTGCCCGAGACGAGCAACGTGAAGATGGACCCGGTGACGGGCACCATGATCCGCGCCGGCGTCGGCACCGTCGTCAACCCCCTCGACCTGTTCGCCATCGAGACGGCGGTGCGTCTCAAGGAGGCGCACGGCGGCCGCATCACCACGCTCACCATGGGGCCCCGCGGGGCCGACAAGGCGCTGCGCGAGGCCATGGCCATGGGCTGCGACGACGGCGTGCTGATCTCGGACCGCGCGTTCGCGGGCTCCGACAGTTGGGCGACCTCGTACACGCTCTCCCAGGCGATCCGCAAGCTCGGCGACTTCGACCTCATCGTCGCCGGCGAGCGCGCCACCGACGGCGACACCGGCCAGGTGGGGCCCGGCATCGCGGCGTGGCTCGACCTGCCGCTCGCCACCTACGTCGCCGCCATCACCCGCGTCGAGCCCGCGCGTGGACTCACCGTCGAGCGGCTCGTCGAGGAGGGCTACCAGGTGGTCGATCTGCCCTTTCCCGCGCTCATCACCGTCGTCAAGGAGGTCGCCGCACCGCGGCTCCCGACCCTGCGCGGCAAGAAGCGGGCCAAGGCGGCCGAGATCCCGCTCTTCACCGCGGCCGACCTCGATCTCGAGCCGAGCTACCTGGGGCTCAAGGGCTCCCCCACCAAGGTGGTCAAGGTCGCGACGCCCAAGGTGACGCGGGGCGGCACGCTGGTCCGGGCGCTCGACGAGGACGCCGTGGCGGACGCGGTCGACCAACTGCTGGCGTTCCTGGATGCGCGCGACCTGCTGCCGACGGGGGGCCGCGCATGAGCTTCGTCTGGACGCTGGCCGAGCAGCACGAAGGACGCCTGAAGGCCGTGTCGTACGAGCTCCTGGGGCGCGGGCGCGCGCTCGCCGACAAGCTCGACACCAAGCTCGCGTCGCTGCTGATCGGCGACGGCGTCTCCGACGAGCAGCTGCAGACGCTGGTCCACCACGGCGCCGACGAGGTCTACGCCATCCAGGACCCACGGTTGGCGAGCTTCACCTGCGAGACGTACAGCAACGTGCTCGTCCACCTGATCAAGACCTACCGGCCCAGCGTCATCCTGGCGGCCGCCACCTCGACCGGCCGCACGCTGATGCCGCACGTCGCCGTGCGTAGCCATGCGGGCCTCACCGCCGACTGCACCGAGCTCGACATCGAGCCGGGCACGGGGCACCTGCTGCAGACGCGCCCGGCGATCGGCGGGAACATCATGGCGACGATCAAGACGCCCGACCACCGGCCGCAGATGGCGACGGTGCGGCCGAAGTCGAGTCGCCCGCTGCCCGCCGACCCGACCCGCGCCGGGCGCGTGATCGAGGTCCCGCTGGACCTCGTCCTCGTGGACGAGCGCGTGCAGGCGCGCGGCTACCGCGGCGACGCCGTCGACTTCGTCAACCTCGAGGAGGCCGACGTCGTGATCGCCGGCGGCCGCGGGATGAAGAAGGCGGAGCACTTCGCGCTGCTGCAGGGGCTCGCCAAGGCGCTCGGGGGCGCGGTGGGCGCCACCCGCGACGCGGTCGACCGCGGCTGGATCGGCTACCCGCACCAGGTCGGCCTCTCCGGCAAGACGATCTCGCCGCGGCTGTACGTCGGCGCCGGCATCTCGGGCGCCATCCAGCACCTCGCCGGCATCAAGACCAGCGAGACGATCGTGTCGATCAACAGCGACCCGGATGCCAGCCTGCATCAGGTGGCGGACTTCGGCATCGTCGGCGACCTGTTCCAGGTGCTGAACGAGCTGCAGCGGCGCCTCGACGAGCGCCGGCGCGGCGGCGAGGAGGACCGCGCATGACCTACGGCACCGTCACCGCCGGCGTCGTCGCCGAGCTGCGCGCCATCGTGGGCGAGAAGAGCGTCTGGATCGACGAGGAGCGCCTCGAAACCTACGCGCACGACGAGACCAGCGCCGAGGAGTACGCCCACGCGCCCGAGGCCGTCGTCCTCCCCACCACCACCGAACACGTCGCCGCCATCGTTCGCCTCGCCAACCACCACCACATCCCCATCACCCCCCGCGGCGCCGGCAGCGGCCTCTCCGGCGGCGCCATCCCCGTCTTCGGCGGCATCCTCATCAGCCTCGAACGCATGGACAAACTCATCGACCTCGACCTCGACAACATGACCATCACCGCAGAGGCCGGCATGGTCACCAACGACCTCGCCCACACCGTCGCCGAACACGGCCTCTTCTTCGCCGGCTACCCGATGAGCGTCGAGACCTGCCAGATCGGCGGCAACATCGCCGAGAACGCCGGCGGCGGCAAGGCCGTCAAGTACGGCGTCACCGGCCGCTACGTCATGGGACTGGAGCTGGTGACCCCCACCGGCGACGTCGTGTGGCTCGGCGGCAAACTCGCCAAGGACGTCAGCGGCTACGACCTCAAACAACTCGTCATCGGCAGCGAAGGCACCCTCGGCATCGTCACCCAAGCGATCATCAAGCTGACCGCCTACCCCAAGGCGGCCTCCGACCTGCTGGTGCTGTTCGAGAGCCCACGCGCGGCGATCGACCTGGTGCCCCGGATGTTGCGGCAGGGCATCGTGCCCACCGGCATCGAGTTCATGGACCGGCTCTCCTTCCAGACGAGTTGCGAGTACCTCAACGAGACACTGCCCTCCGAGAACGCCGGCGCCATGCTGCTCATCGAGGTCGACGGCAACGACCCCGCCGCGGTCGAGGCCGACCTGCTCGCGATCGGCGACCTGTGCGAGAAGCACGGCGCCATCGAGGTGTACGTCGCCGAGGACCGCAACGCGGTGGAGCGGGTGTGGGCCGTGCGCCGCAACATCGCCGAGGCCTTCAAGGTCGCCAGCCCGGTGCAGAGCCTGGAGGACATCGTCGTCCCCGTAGCCAGCATCCCCGACGTCATCCCCGAGCTCGAGCGGCTCGCCGCCACCTACGGCATGCAGATCCCCTGCTACGGACACGCCGGCGACGGCAACCTCCACGCCACGCTGGTCAAGGACCCGGCCATGGACGACGCGACCTGGTTGCGGAACAAGGACGCCTGCCTGCGGGAGCTCTACCACTTCGTCCAGGGGCTCGGCGGCAAGATCAGCGGCGAGCACGGCATCGGCCTCAAGCGCAAGAAATACCTCCCCGACGTCACCAACCCCGTCGAGATCGACCTCATGCGCGCCATCAAACGCGCCTGGGACCCGAACCTCATCATGAACCCGGGCAAGGTGTTCGAGTTGGACGCAGGACCTTAGGCCCGGCGACGCGACCCGGTCCTGGAGCCGATCGGCGCCATCGGGGTCGCCCAGTTCGGCACGGTCCTGCCGACCCACGGGCCGATCACGGCCGAGGCGTGGAACCGACACCCTGGCCGCCTGCGCCTCCTGCGGCGCTCCTCGTGGCAGAGCATCCCGAGCGTGCCGCGCGCTCGGACACGGGTCGCGCCATGCCGCGCGCGTCCGCCCGCTAAGGTGGATCATGTCGCCCGCCATGTGGACGGCCGCCGTCTTGGTCGCGCTGCTCGCCGCGCTGGTGCGCACGCGCATCGCGCCCGAGGTCCTGTTCCTCGCCGCGCTGGCGGTGCTGCTTCTCGTCGGTGTGCTGACGCCCGGCGAGGCGTTCTCGGGGTTCGCCAACGAGGGCGTGGTCACGGTAGCCATCCTGTACGTGGTCGTGTCCGGCCTGCGAGAGACCGGCAGCGTGCAGCGCATCTCGCGCGCGCTGCTCGGGCGCCCCCGAGGGCTCACCAGCGCCCAGGTGCGTCTCACCGCGCCCGTGGCCGCCTTCAGCGCCTTCCTCAACAACACGCCGATCGTCGCGATGCTGATCCCTGCCGTCCAGGACTGGGCCAAGACCCACCGGCTGCCACCCTCGAAGCTGATGATCCCGCTGTCGTACGCCGCGATGCTCGGGGGGATGTGCACCCTCGTCGGCACCAGTCCCACGCTCGTCGCGCACGGCCTGTTGATCGAGCAGCGTGGCGTGGGCATGGGCTTCTTCGAGATCGCTTGGGTGGGCGTGCCGGTCGCCGTGGTCGGGCTCGTGTTCCTGGTCGCGACGTCGCGCTGGCTGCTGCCCGACCGCAGCCCAGCGCGGGCGACCTTCGCGGATCCGCGCGAGTACACGGTGGAGATGACGGTCGATACCGACGGGCCGCTCGCCAACCGCACCGTAGCGGAATCGGGCATCGCCGACGAGAGCGGCCTGCAGCTCATCGAGGTCCATCGGGCGGGTGAGGTCTTCCCCGTCGTCGGTGCCCAATATCGGCTTCACGCCGGTGACCGCTTGGTCCTGGCGGGCGAGATCGACTCGGTCGTCGACCTGCAGCGCCGCCACGGCCTGACACCGGCCACCGATCAGGTGTTCAAGCTCGATGCCCCCCGCAGCGAGCGTGTGCTGACCGAGGCCGTTGTCTCGGACACCTCGCCGCTGGTGGGCGGCAGCATCCGCGCCGGTCGCTTCCGGACGCGCTACGGCGCGGTCGTCATCGCCGTGGCCCGAAACGCCGCTCGCGTCACGGGCAACCTGCGCGACATCGTCCTGCGCCCGGGCGACACGCTGCTACTCGAGGCCCCGCCGGCGTTCGTGGAGCGCCATCGCCACAGCCGCGACTTCTTCCTGGTCAGTGCGCTGCCCGACAGCCGTCCGCTGCGCTTCGACCGCGCGCTCCTGGCGGTCGGGATCCTCGCGGCGATGGTCGTCGCCGCCGCCCTCGGCATCCTGACGATGCTGCAGGCCGCGCTGGTCGCCGCGATCGCGATGCTGGCGAGCCGCTGCACGAGCGTCGAGGCGGCGCGAAGCAGTGTCGACTGGCAGGTCGTCCTGGTGATCGGCTGCTCGATCGGCGTGGGCCGCGCGATGGACGCCTCGGGCCTGGCCGGCACGACCGCGGCGGTGGTGATCGCACGCGTGGGCGACGATCCCTTTCTCGCGTTGCTGGCGCTCTTCGCCCTCACGTCGGCGTTCAGCCAGGTGATCACCAACAACGCCGCCGTGGTGTTGATGTTCCCGATCGCGGTCGCCGCCGCCGCGGGCCTCGGCGTCGATCCGATGCCCTTCGTCATGGCGATCGTGTTGGCCGCGGCCGCCGCCGTCGCGACGCCCATCGGCTACCAGACGAACCTGATGGTGTACGGCCCCGGCGGTTACGTGTTCAGCGACTTCTTGCGCGCGGGCGTGCCGCTGTTGCTCGTCACCGCAGCCGTCTCCCTGCTCATGATCCCGCGGGTGTGGCCGTTCTGACGGGCCCGCGGGTGCCTGCCCGCGGCGACCTGAGCGACGGGCGCGGGCGCGCGCCGCCTTGGCGCGCGCCCGCTCGTGGCTCGCCGCTGCGCGCGTCCGACGCAGGTCGGCGGCGCGCCGTGCCCGGCATCAGGGCCAGTTGGCGCGGTCCATTACCCGCAGCGCCTCCGCGCTGTTCTCGCCGACCGCGGCGACGTTGAGTTCGTCGGTCCGGAACGTCCCGAAGCCGGCCACGGCCTCGGACACCGCGACGCCCTCGACGGCGGGGAACTCGTGGTTCGCCTTCGCGAACACCTCCTGCGCCTCGGGCGTCGCGAGGAACTCGATGAAGCGGATCGCGTTCTCCCGGTTGGGGGCCGTCGCGACCACGCCAGCGCCGCTGATGTTGACGTGCGTGCCGCGGTCCTCCTGGTTGGGGAAGAACATGCCGACGGCAGCCACGACGGCCTGGTCGGCCGGATCGCTCGAGGCGATGAGGCGGGCGAGGTAGTAGTGGTTCACGATCGCGACGTCGCACTCGGCCGCGGCCACCGCACGGATCTGGTCGGTGTCGCCGCCCTGCGGGGAGCGCGCGAGGTTCCGAGCGATGCCGTCGGCCCAGGCCTGCGCCGCGTCGACGCCGGCGCTGGCGATGACCGACGCGGTGAGCGAGATGTTGTAGATGTTGGTCGAGGAGCGGACGCACACGCGGTCACGCCACGCGTCGGTCGCCAGATCCTCGTAGGTCGACAGCTCGGCCGGATCGACGCGATCGCTGCTGTAGACGAGGCCGCGGACGCGCTGTGAGAGCCCGAACCAGTGCCCGTCCGGATGGCGGAGGTTGGCCGGGATCGCGGCCTCGAGCGCGTCCGATTCGACGGGGGCGAGGATGCCGGCGTCGTCGGCGCGCCAGAGGCGTCCGGCGTCGACGGTGATGATGACGTCGGCGGGGCTGTTCGCGCCCTCGCTGAGGATGCGCTGGATGAGTTCGTCCGCACCGGCCTCGATGAGGTTGACTTCGATCCCGGTCGCCTCGGTGAAGGCCTCGAAGAGGGTCGTGTCGGAGTCGTAGTGACGCGCGGAGTAGACGTTGACGACCCCCTGCGCGCTGGTGAGCCCCAGCAGCGCGAGGAGCGCGACGGTCACGAAGGCGGTGGGCAGGCGTCGGTGCATGTGTCCCTCCCGTCGGCTCGCGGGGCCGACGTCCAATGGCTCAATCCCAAGTACTTTACTCAGGATTGCCGGCATGATGACAGGCGCGAATCCCGAGTGTCAAGGTCAAGTATCCGGGCCGCCGCGCCTCGCCGTCAGCGACGGCGTTCACGGGACCGCGCGATCGCCGTGCTCAGCACGATCACCGGCAGGATGCCGACCAACACGATCGCCAACGCACCCCCCGAAGCCTCGACCAGCCGCTCGTCCGACGCCAACCGGTAGACGCGCACCGCCAGCGTGTCGAAGTTGAACGGCCGCACGATCAGCGTGGCCGGCAGCTCCTTGATCACGTCGACGAACACCAACAGCATCGCGGTGAGGAGGCTCCCGCGGAGGATCGGCATGTGCACCCGGACCAGCGTGCTCAGGGGCTTGTGCCCCAGGCTCCCCGCCGCTTCGTCCATGCTGCGCGTGACCTTCCCGAGACCGGCCTCGACCGTTCCGAACGAGACGGCGAGGAAGCGCACCAGGTAGGCGAACACCAGGCCGACGATCGTCCCGCTCAGCAGCAGGCCCGTGGAGACCCCGAAGACGCTGCGCATCCAGCCGTCGACCGTGTTGTCGATGAACCCGAGCGGCATGAGCACGCCCACGGCGATGACCGAGCCCGGCACGGCGTAACCCATCGACGCGACCCGCGTCGACAGCTTGGTGAGGACGTTCGGGCGGATCCTCACGCCGTACGCCAGCACCAGCGCCAGCACCATCGCCAACAGCGCGGTGAGCACGGCCAGCAGCAGGCTGTTACCCGCGTACTGCCAGAACGCCGGACTCACCGAGCGCCCGGCGTTGCGCACGGCCATCGTGAGCAGCACCCCGGCTGGCAGCAGGAAACCCAAGGCGATCGGCATCAGGCTCGCCATGAACGCCAGGGCCGCCCGCCGGCCGGTGAGGCGGTACATGGCGAGGACACGGTACCGGCTCGACATCGGCTGCTGGTACGCCCCGCGTCGGCGCGGCCACCGCTCGAGCACGACGAGCACGAAGACGAACACCAACAGCAGGGCCGCCAGCTGCGCCGCCGCGACCCGCTCGCCCATTCCGAACCACGTGCGGTAGATGCCGGTCGTGAAGGTCTGCACCCCGAAGTAGTCGACGGTGCCGAAGTCGCTGAGCGTCTCCATGAGTGCGAGCGCGACGCCGGCCGCGATCGCCGGTCGCGCCAGCGGCAGCGAGACCGAGAAGAAGCTCCGCCACGGTCCCCGCCCGAGGCTCCGACTCGCCTCCAGGATCGACGACGACTGCTCGAGGAAGGCCGCGCGCGACAGGAGGTACACGTAGGGGTAGAGGGCCAGCGTCAGCATGGCGATCGCGCCGCCCAGCGAGCGGACGTTCGGGAACCAGTACTCGCCCGGCCCCCAACCGGTGACCGCCCGCAGGGTGGTCTGGAGCGGACCCGCGAACTGCAGGAAATCGGTGTAGGTGTACGCCAGGATGTAGGCCGGCACCGCCATCGGCAGGAGAAGGGCCCACTCGAAGACCCGCTTCCCGGGGAAGCGGCACATGGTCACCAGCCAGGCGAGGCCCACGCCGATCACCAGGCTCCCCAAACCGACGCCGAGCAGGAGCCACAGCGAGTTGCGCACGTAGCGAGGCAACACGGTCGACGCGAGGTGCGACCAGACGTCCCCGGACGGGGTGAACGCGCTGCTCAGCACGACCCATACGGGTGCCGCCACGAGCAGCGCCAGCAGCGTGACGGCGACGCTCCAGCCGCTCAGCAGGCCACTGCCGCGCGCCCCGCCGAGGGACCGTGCGATGCGCCCGCGTTGGGCCTGGCTCGTCATCCAAGTTCGCACGGTTGACCAGCCTACTCGACCCACTCGGGTTCGAGCGGGGCGCGGACGACGCCGGACGGGCCCCGCGACGCGTCGGTCAGCCGCCGCCCAGGCTCGCCGCGATGAGCAGCTGCCCCAGGTAGTACGCGGGTAGACCGACCACCTTGTTCACGAACCCCGGCCGGCCGAACCGCTCTCGCGCGACCGCGAGGTCCGAGCCCACGACGAGCACGGCCCCGAGCGCCAGGCCCGGGGCTCCGTGCGTGACGCGGACGGCCAGTCCGGTCGCCACCACGGCCGACACCACGACGAGGTACGCGAGGACGGCGCGTCTCAGCGCGCGCGGCACGTGGGCCGCGAGCGCGCGCCAGCCGAGCGGCGCCGCGAGCGCCAGCGCGAGCGCGGCCACCACGAGCGGCCACGCATCGGCGCCACGCATCAGGAACGCCACGGCGTAGACCGCGTGGGCGACGAGGAACGCCGCCAGGCCGGCGACGAACCCCCCGCGGGAACGCACGGCCAAGACCGCGTCGCCGACGCCGGACAGCACGAGGGCCGCCAGCGCCCAGCGGCTCCAGCCGGCGCCCGTCGCGCCGGCCGCCACGGCCACCGCGATGAAGCCCAGAGACGCGACGACCTTGGCCAGTCCGTACGCCCAAGGTCTCCCGGTACGGGCAGCGGCGAGGGCCGCCGCGACGCCGACCGCGACCGCCAGGACGGGAGCAGTCACGGCGGCGCCGTCAGCACGACGCCAAGCACGCGGCCGCCCGCCGCTCGAGAGCCACGGCGCCCTGGCCCCGGGCGGTCCGCTGCGCCGCCTCGAAGCAGGCGCGCCCGGCGCGGCGGCTCTGCGCCCGCCCCGCGCCCGTCGCCGCCCGTAAGCCCAACAGCTCCCCCTTGACGCGCCAAGCCTCCGCCTGGAACCACAGCTCACCGCTACGCTCCGCCTCGGACAGTGACGCGTCGACCGCCGCGAGCCCGCGGTCGATCTGCCCCGCCTCGCCGCAGGCCCGTGCGTGGTGCGCAAGGAAGGCGGAACGGTTGAGGGTCGTCCCGCGGGCGGCGTAGCGCTCGATCGCCGCCTCCATGGCGTCGAGATCGACGGCCGCCGTGCCGCCGCGCAGCGAAGCCCGGTGCCCGAAGAAGGTGGCGGCTGAGGCGAAGTTGTCGAGCCCGTGAGGCGCGGCCTCGGCAAGCAGCTCGGCGGCGAAGGCACGGGTGGCCTCGCCGTCGCCGCGCAGGGCCGCGAGCCAGCATGCGCGCCCGACGGCGTAGCACGTCGTCATCGGGTGGTCGATCCGCTCCGCCAACGCGCGCGCCTCGCACCCACGCCGGTCGGCCTCACGCGGGCGGTTCAGGAGCCACAGGCACTCGGACAGGAACGCGAGCGCCACGACCGCGGGCGCCATGCCGAAGCGGCGAGCGAGCTGCCGCTGCAGCCCGACATCCGGGTCCGCGCAGGCCTCCTCCAGCTGGCGACGCGCCTCCACGAAGCGTCCTTGAAAGAAGGTGGCGGTGTTCAGGCGGGCCAGCGCGACCAGCGCCGGGTCGCCCGTCTTCCACGCCAAGTGCCTCATCCGCTCCTTCAGCCGCTGCACCTCCTGATGCTCCGAACGGCCGAGGTGGAACACCGACAGTAGCCACAGGGCTGGGACCAACTGCGCGGCGTCGTCGATGCCGGCACTCAGCTCCTCGGCACGGGCGTAGGCCACCGCCAGCTCCGGCGGCGCCCACCCCTTGATGGCCGTCAGTGGCGGGCCGAGGCCCAACTGCATCTCGAACTCCTGGCGGTCACGCTCCTTGGAGGCTGGAAGCGTGCGCAGCAGTTCCAGTCCCCGGCGCAGATGGGCAACGGCCTCGGCGTTGGCCGACAGGCCGAGGGCGTGACGCGCTGCGTCGGCGTGGGCGCCCACGGCGTCGCCAGCCAGGCCTGCGGCCTCGAAGTGGCGCGCCAACGACAGGGCCACACGCGGGTAGCGGCCGGGGTCGGGTCGGTAAAGGCTTCGCAACTCGCGGCCGACGCGACCGTGCAGGCGCGCCCGCTCCACCGGGTCGAGGCGCTGGTAGAGGTACGTCTGGAACAGGCCGTGCCGAAAGCGGTAGAGCGCGAGGCTCGCGCCCCCGACGCTGCGCACGGTGTGCGCCGCCACCAGCTGGTGTCGTCGAGCCCCCTCTTCGCTCAGCAGCTCGCACGCATGCACCAGCGGTAGGCCGATCACGGCCGCGGCCACCTCGGCGGTGAACTGCTCGCCCTCGACTGCGGCGATCGTGAGCAGCTCGCGGCACGTCGCAGACAGGTGGCCGATCCGCCCTTCGATGACGGCCTCAACACGCGCGGGCACATCGTCCCAGCTCAGCGCCGGTCCCTCGACCCAACGCCCGTGCCGATCGCGCCGCAGGTGGCCACGCAGTTGCAGCCCACGCAGCAGTTCGATGGTGAACAGCGGGTTACCGGACGTCCGCTCCGCGAGGCTGCGGCGAAACGCGGGACGCAGCGCGTTCGGCTCGCTTTCGAGCAGGGCATCCACGAACCGCCGGCCACCGGCGTTCGTCAGGTCGATGCGCACGCTCCCGTCGGCCGTCAGGAGCTCCTCGACGGCGCTGACCAGGGAGCGCCCCCCGCCGCCCGGCCGCAGCGCCGCCTCCTCTGCGCGGTACGCACCCAGCAGTAGAACGCGACGCCCCGCCACCCCGCGCGCCAAGTGGAAGAGAAGGTCGCTCGAGCCGGGATCGATCCACTGCAGGTCGTCCAAGACGAGCAGGAGGGGGTGCCGTTCGGCGAGCGTGCCGATGACGCGGGTGAACTGTTCGAAGAACTCCGTCTGGCGCTCGGCGGCCCGCGGGCCCGGCGCGCCCATCGATTCGTCCGCTCGCCGCTCGAGCCGGCGCAGTTGATCGGCGGTCACCCCGGCGTGACGGCGGGCGAAGTCGAGCAGGGTCCGGCCCGAGACGAAGCGGTCGATGAGGTCCGGACCGCGCTCGAGGAGGGCGTCGAGTGTCGACGGCAGGCAGCGCCACAGGCGCCGCGCCGCCTCGGCCCGGCTCGCGCCGGCGGCCGGTGGGGCCTCCACCTCACCCGACAACATCTGGGCGGCGTGCCGGAACGGCTCGAAGGGATCGCCCC
Source organism: Trueperaceae bacterium (assembly GCA_011389865.1). Lineage (GTDB taxonomy): Bacteria > Deinococcota > Deinococci > Deinococcales > Trueperaceae > JAABTL01. Next base: position 105,871 of record JAABTL010000003.1, on the reverse strand, counting down.
TGCCCGTGAAGGCATTCCCCTGACCCCAGAGGGCGACCAGCTGGGCGTGGTCGACGATGGCCTGGCGGGCGAACTCCGCCAGCAGCGCGGTCTTGCCGCTGCCCGGCTCGCCCGTCACGAAGGCGACGCCCGCGCCACCCGCGACGACGTGCTCCAGAACATCGCTCAGCCGCCGCATCTCCTCCTCGCGGGCAACGAACGCAGGCTCCGGCTCCGACCCCGGCGCGTTCCGCCGCAGGCCCGGCCAGGCGACGGGCGTGGGGCCGACCACCGACCGCGAGGAGCGCTCGGCACGGATCGCCTCGTCCTGCTGCGTCGTCTCGAGCTCCGGCTCGACCCCGAGGTCCTCGGCCAGGCGCGCTCGGAGTGCCTCGTACTGCGCCAGTGCGGCGGCACGTTGGCCCTGCAGCAGCAGTAGCCGGACCAGCTGGCGATGCGCCGCCTCGTCCCACGGCTCGAGATCGAGCCAGCGTCGGGCAGCCACCGTTGCTGCCTCCACGTCGCCCTGACGCGCGTGCGTGAACGCCAGGGTGCGCGCGGCACGCACCGCCTCGCGTTGCAGCTGCTCACGCGTGGTCGCCAACCACGACTCGAACGGCGCGCTGGGTACGACGAAACCCTCCAGGAAGGGGCCACGGTAGAGCGACAGAGCCCGCTCCAGCGGCGCCACCGCCTCGGGCTCGGCGTCGGCGACGTCAACATCGCCCGCGCGCGCCCGCAGGCGCAGGAAGTCGTCGACGTCGACCCAGCGCTCGGCGGCCGCGTTCGCCTGCACCGCGGCCTGCGTGACGCGCAAGAACGGCGGCTCGCTGTCGCGGTCGCCGATCACCTGGCGCAGGTTGGACAGGGCGTTCCGAAGGCTGCCGCGGGCCATCGGCTCGGGTTGCTCGGGCCACAACAGGTCGGCCAGCGTCGTCCGCGACCACGGTCGGTCGACGTGCACGGCGAGGAACGCCAGCAGGGCCCGGACCTTGTCCGAGCGGAAGCCGGGCAGCGGCGCGCCGTCGCGTTCCGCGACGAACGGGCCGAGCATGCGCAGCGACCAACGCGCCATGCGGTGCCCCCATCGCCTGGGGTCGAACGAACCAACTCGGCCGACCCCGGAACTCCGCGCCGCCCACCGGGGGGCCGGCCCACGGCGGCGGCCCGCTGTGATCGCTTCCCATCATACGGATCTTGCGACGGGTTCACCGCACCGTCCACGGGAGGGGCCCGCGCCCTCTCCACGTTCTCGACACGCTCTCGACACGCTGCACCGCAAGAGTGGGGACAGGAGGCAACCGCATGATGGCAACGCACGCGCGCTGGGTGCCGACCATGCTGGCGGCCCTGTGGCTTGCCGCCGCGCTCGCCGTGACGTCCGCGGGCGCAAACCCACGATCGCCCGTTCCAGGCATCGCCTGGGCGGCCGCGCTACTGACGCAGGGCGCACTGTTCGCCCGACAGGCATGGCGACGCGGGATCGCCTTCGGCCGAAGGCGCGGGCCGGCCGCATGGGCGGGCGTCGGACTCTGCGCCTACGCACTGGTGGGTCGACCGATCGTCGCGTGGGTGGGGTGCCCACCGCCGTCGGCCGCCGGGTCCCTGCAGCCCACAACCGGCCCGCTCGTCATCTACACCATCGGCATGCTGCTGCTGGCCCGGTCGCGCGTCCCCAAGACGCTCCTCGTCCTGCCGTTGGTGATGGCCCTGACCGGTCCGTTCTGGATGGTGGGTCCTGCGCCCGAGCGTATCGCCCTGGCCCTGAGTGGCTTGGCGTGCCTGTGGCTCGTCGGATCGCGGAGCGAGGGGCCCCACGGGCGGCCCGCACGACGGGCCGGCGCGTCGCCGCGAAGGGGGTGGAGCCTGGACCTCGCAGACGAGCCCTGAACCGCAACTCGGGTCCAGCACTGGCGACACGCTCGCCGGTGAACCCAAGGAGGACGTCATGAACGGAACGTGGACACGGATGGCTCTGGCAGCCGTGCTGGTGGTCGCCTTCAGCACGTTGGCGGCGGTCTTGGCCGACGACCCGGTGGATCGTGGCGTGGTCGCAGGGCCCCACGAGGCCTACCAGATCACCTGCGAGACCCTCGAAGACGACAGCTGGGTGGACGACGGGATCATGCACGTCCGGAACCGCAAGATGGCGAGCGTGGTGATCTCCGACCACGTCGCCCACGCGGGGACGGGCACGGTCATCTCCAGCGCCGACATCGACACGAGCAACGGACGCCTCGTCCAGTCGGGCACCTTCGAGATCCGCCCCGAGGCGATCGACGGCACCTGGACCGGCGTCTTCACCATGCTGATCGACGACGACGGCCCGCAGGGCCGGGCCATGGCCCACGGCAACGGCCCCGATCTCGAGGGGATGTACGTCGTCTCGGAGCTCACTCCCCTGTCGCCCGCCGAGCTCGAGGGCTTCGCCGATGCTTGTGGCGGTAGCCCACCCATCGGCGGCAAGCACGCGGTGGGCACCTACTACCGGCTGCGCCCGTAGGGCCCGGCCACTCGTCCGTCGGTCGTTCGGAGCGGGCGTACGCCCTGACCGCTCCGAACCTCAAGATCCTGCCGATCGCCGTCGGCCTGCGCGCGAGCTCCGCCACGCAGGCCGACCACGTCACGCTCCACGGGTACCACGGCCGCACCGATCATCGTGCGCACGCGCGGCCGGTGGGCGAGCGCGGCGCCCCTACGACGTCAATCCAGCTCCCGCCAGCGGCCGTCCGCGTCCTGCTTGTAGGACTGCTTCACGGCGCCCCAGGCGACGCGGTGCGCGGTCTCCTCGCGGCCGGCATCGCCCTGCCGGTCCTCCGGCTCGGCGTACTGGTCCCAGGCGCTGTTGAACGCCTCCTTGTAGATCTCCTGGGCGTGCTCGGGGAGGTTGTCGCGGACGCTGTCGGGCAACTCTTCGATCTTGCCGTAGGGCATGGTCTTCCCCTCTCGACGGGCGAGGCGCGGGTCCATGCGGCTCTCCGCATCGCCCACGCGTGGGCGACGTGCCTCGATGGTAGCGCACGGGCGGCTCACCCCTCGCGGCAGATGCGGCTCCCCAGGTCGTGCTCGGCGTACGGCGTTTTCGCGAACGCCGCCAGCGGCACCGCGAGGCCCGTCGCCACTCGGACGTACGGGTTCGTCGAGACCGTCGTCAGCGCCTCGCGCCTCTACGTCTGACCGCGCCTTCCAGGGCAGCGCGTGCCGCCCCTACGCCGTCCGAACCAACCGCCTGCGCAGCACCCCGTCCCACGCCTCCAGACCGTGGGCCAGCACCTCGGCCTCGGCCCGACGGGCGTGGTGCGTTGCGCGGAGCTCGTCGCCCTCTGCGCGATGCAGCGCTTCGGCGGCCCGCAGCGCGGCCACCTGGTCCACGACCACCGCGTGCTGGTGCGCGTCGTGCAGGGCGCGGTAGACCCACGCGAGGCACGCCTCGACGGGGGTGCCAGAACGGAACCGTGCACAGGCAGCCAGCGCACGGTGTGGCGTGCTACCGAAGGCGATCCCGAACGAGCGGAGCCAAGCGTCCGACCGCTCACAGGCGGTCAGGAAGTGCTCACCGGCCGTCCGGTCGTCGAACCGACCCACGGTCAGGTAACCGAGGGCGCCGCAGCGCACGCTGTCGATCCACCCGCAAGTGGCGGGGCGACCACCGGGCCCAGCCGCGAAGGCGTCGAGCTCCTCGGACGCCTCCGCGCCACCGTGGCAAGCGAGGATCTGGGCGCGCACCGCCGCGACCATCGTCTCGGCCTCGACGCGCGGCACCGGCGAGGCCGCCTCATCGGCGGCGTCGGCGCTCGCGAGCAGGCTGCGCGCTCGGGCGCTGTAGCGATCCGAGGAGGCCAGATCACCGGTGAAGAGCGATGCCATGGCGCACACGTCCCCGAAATAGAGCGCCAGCTCGATGCGGTTGAGGTAGCTCGCGCCGGCGCGCGCGAGCGAGGTCTGGACGCTGCGACCGCGCACCCCGAAGGTCCCCGCGTGGTGCCACAGATGGAGCATCGCGCGGACCAACTCGGGCAGCGCGGGGACGTCGCGGTGGTCGAACCCGAGCTCACCGATGCGATCGATCAACTGCGTCGCTCGCGAGGCGAGGTCGGCGCGGCGCGCGGCGTCCAGTGCGGGCGCGAAGGCAAGCACCAGGGGACCCGAGTAGATGTGCCAACTCGTGCCAGCGCCCATGTGCACGGCGAGCTCGGCGGCCAGCCGCTCGGCGATGCGATCGATACGCTCCAGGCGGTGGGCGAGGTCGTGCTGCAGGCGCAATCTCTCCAGGTGCCGGGGCGCCAGCGCGGCCACCTCCTCCAGCAGGCGCTCCCCGACCCGGAACGAGACGTGATGCTGGCGTCCACGGCGCCAGTTCCGCGCCGTCGCCAGCGAGACGTCGAAGCGCTCGGCAACCGCCCGGTCGGCAGCGCGCAGACCGTGCCCAGGTTCCAGATCGCCGATCTCCTCGAGGACCTCGACCAGGACCGCGTAGCTCCGTTGGGCCAAGTTGGTCGCCGCCACGCCCCGATCGTAGCAGGCTTACCCCACCCACTTACCCCCCCAGGGGGTCATGCTACCTTCGAAGCGTACGCGAGGAAGGCGGCGCACACGTCCGGTCCGTCCTGGACCGGTCCGCGGGATCATGGCGATCACGCGGTGGGGTCGCCCATGTTCTTCGGGAGGTTGCACATGGAACGCATCCGACGTCTCGTCCTCACCCTGGCCGCGCTGGCGCTGACGGCCGGCGCGTTGGCCCAGACCGACGTCAGCGTCTGGTTCCACAGCGGCAAGGGTCCCGAGCGCGACGCGCTCGCGGCGCAAGTCGAGGCCTTCAACGCCGGCCAGAGCGAGTACCGGGTGGTCGCGGAGCAGCTGCCCGAAGGTACCTACAACGACCAGGTGCAGGCCGCGGCGCTGTCGAACGACCTGCCCTGCCTGCTCGACTTCGACGGTCCGTTCATCTACAACTACGCCTGGAGCGGCTTCCTGCGGCCGATCGACGCGTACGTCAGCGACGAACTGCGCGCGGACGTGCTGCCGAGCATCCTCGACCAGGGCACCTACGCCGGACAGCTCTACAGCCTCGGCACCTTCGACAGCGGCCTCGGCCTCTACGCCAACCGCCGCTACCTCGAGGCCGCGGGCGTCCGCATCCCGACGGGCATCGACGACGCCTGGACGGCGGAGGAGTTCGATGACGCGCTCGCCCGCCTCACGGCCCTGCCCGAGGTGGAGTACGCCCTCGACCTGAAGTTCAACTACGGTCAGGGCGAGTGGTTCACCTACGGCTTCAGCCCCATCCTCCAGAGCGCGGGCGCCGACCTGATCGACCGGGACGGCTACCAGAACGCCGAGCCGCTGACGAGCCCCGAGGCCATCGCGGCCATGGAGCGCTTCCAGAGCTGGTTCGCCAATGGCTGGGCCACCAACGCGCCCGCCGGCGACGTCGACTTCCACGAGCGCCAGATCGCGGCGCTGTCGTGGGTCGGCCACTGGCAGTACAACCCGCACGTCGAGGCCCTGGGCGAGGACCTCGTCATCCTGCCGCTGCCCGACTTCGGCACCGGCTCCAAGACCGGCATGGGCTCCTGGAACTGGGGCATCACGACCTCCTGCGGCGTGCCGGACGGCGCCTGGGCGTTCCTCGAGTTCCTCATGCAGCCCGACGAGATCCTCCGCATGACCGACGCGAACGGGGCGGTCCCCGCGCGCTTCTCGGCGATCGAGATGTCCGAACTCTACGGTGAGGGCGCCCCGCTGGAGCTGTTCGCCGAGCAGCTGAACACCATCGCGGTACCCCGGCCGCAGACGCCGGCCTACCCGGTGATCACCGACGCCTTCGCCGAGGCGGTCGCCAACATCGCGGGCGGCGCCGACGTCGCCACGCAGTTGCAGCAGGCGCGACAGCGCATCGAGCAGGACATCGAGGACAACCGCGGCTACCCGACCGACTGAGGGCCGCGGCGCCCGCCGACACCCACGACCCCGGGCCGCCCGCAGCCGCGCACGACGCGGGCGGCCCCCAACCCCACGCGCGCACCCCCACTCGGGAGGCCCACCGGTGGCCACGACCTCAGCCTCCGCACCGCGCCGTCCACGCGCGGGCGCCATGCAGCGCCGGGAGGCGCGCGCCGCCTGGACCTTCTCGCTACCGGCACTGCTGTTGCTCACCGCCTTCCTCATCGTGCCGTTCGTGCTGGCGTTCGCGCTGGCGTTCACCGACCAGCGGCTGATCCCCAACCCGCGGCTGCCGACCGAGTTCGTTGGGCTGCGCAACTTCGAGCGGCTCCTGCAGGACGCCACCTTCCAGCGCGCGCTGCTCAACAACTTCGCCTTCGCGGCGTTCGTCGTGCCGGTCCAGTCGGCCCTCGCGCTGGCCATGGCGATGTTGGTCAACCAGCGGCTGCGCGGCTCGCTCGTGTTCCGCACGATCTATTTCTCGCCCGTGGTCACGACCATGGTGGTCGTGTCCGCGATCTGGTTCCTGCTCTACAACCCCACCGAGGGGTTCATCAACGCCTTCCTCGGCGCCATCAGCTTCGGCCTCATCGAACCGATCGCCTGGCTGCAGGACACCCGCAGCGCGTTGGCGGCGATCGCCATCCTGTCGATCTGGCAGGGCGTCGGCTTCCAGATGGTCATCTTCCTCGCGGGGCTGCAGGAGATCGCGCAGCAGCTGTACGAGGCGGCCCGCATCGACGGGGCCAACCGCCTGCAGATGTTCCGTAGCATCACCCTGCCGAGCCTGCGCAACACCACGATCTTCGTCATCATCTCCACGACCATCCTGGCGTTCCGCCTCTACGACCAGGTCAAGATCATGACCCAGGGCGGCCCGCAGAACGCCACCCAGACGGTCGTCTACCAGATCGAGCGGGTCGGCTTCGGCCAGCTCCGCGTCGGCTACGCGTCGGCCCTGACCGTCGTGTTCTTCCTCATCGTGCTGGCCGTGGCCCTCCTGCAGCGCCGCTTCCTGCGCGAGGAGAGGACGGTCTGAGGTGGTACGCCGCGCCGCCTGGACGCACGCCCTGGACTACCTGCTGATGACGCTGCTGGCGGCGTTCTTCCTGTTCCCGGTGGTGATCATGCTGGTGTCGAGCTTCAAGCCCGACGATGCGCTGATCATGCGCCACATGAGCTCGGGGATGGCCTTCGTGCCCACCGAGGTGTCGCTGCAGAACTACCGCGACGTGTTCGCCAACGTCGCCTTCCTCAAGGCGCTGCGCAACTCGGTGCTGATCGTCGGCTCCATCGTCGTCATCGGCCTGTTCGTCAACAGCCTGATCGCCTACGGCCTGGCGCGCTTCCGCTTTCGCGGGCGCGCGCTGCTCGTCAGCGTGGTCATCGCGCTGATCATCATCCCGTTCGAGTCGATCGCGGTGCCGCTGCTCCTGATCGTCAACCGCTTCGGCTGGCTCGACACCCTCTACGTGCAGGCGATCCCGTTCATCGCCGACGCGTTCTCGATCTTCCTCTTCTACCAGTTCTTCATCCAGGTCCCGCGCGACCTGGAGGAGGCGGCGGTGGTCGACGGCGCCAGCCGCTTCCGCATCTACTGGTCCGTCGTCCTGCCGCTGTCGCGACCGATCATCGCGACCGTCACGATCCTGCTGTTCCTGCGTCACTGGGGCCAGCTGCTGTGGCCGGTCATGGTGGCACGCAGCGTCGAGGTGCGGCCGCTGACGGTCGCGATGCAGCAGTTCTTCGGCCAGCAGCCGCGCGAGTGGGGCCAGATCATGGCCTTCGCCGCCATGATCACCATCCCGGTGCTCATCGTGTACCTGCTCTTCAACCGCTGGTTCGTGCAGAGCATCGCCTCGAGCGGGGTCAAGGGTTGACCGGCGGGCCCCTCGACCCGCGGGCCGTCCGCCTGCACCACGCCCCCGGCGAGGGGCGCTTCGGCGACCCATCGCCCATCGTCTGGGACGACCGGCACCACGTGTTCTTCCAGAACTCGCCGCGCCCCGACGACTTCGGCGCCATGCGCTGGGCACACGTCGTCAGCGACGATCTGCTGCGCTGGCACACGCTGCCGGACGCGATCGCGCCGGACCCCCAAGGACCCGATGCCTACGGCTGCTGGACGGGCTGCGTCATTCGCGCCAACGATCGCTTCCACGCCTTCTATACCGGCATCGGCGGCCCGGACGGGCAGCGACAGACCGTCTGTCACGCCATGAGCGACGACCTGACGAGCTGGCGCAAGGACCCCGCCAACCCGATCCTGAGGCCCGTCGCGCCCTTCGCCACCCATCACGGCGCGGCCTGGCGCGATCCGCAGGTCCGGGCGCTGCCGTCGGGCGGGTTCGAGATGGTCCTCACCGCCGACGCCGCCGACGCGCCGCCGGCCCTGCGCGGCTGCGTGGCGCGCTTCGTCTCTGCGGACCTCCGTCACTGGGGCGACGGGCGGCTGCTCTACCGCCCGGGCGACGTGCACCGCTGCGAGTGCCCGGAGGTGGTGGCCGTCGACGGACGCCACGCCCTGCTCTATTCGGACTACGGCGTCCAGGTGCGCATCGCGCCGAGCCCCGTCGGCCCCTGGACCACCCCGAGCGCGCCGCGCCTCGACGACTTCCGCTACTACGCGGCCAAGACGGCCGCCTTCGGCGAGCGCCGTCTGGTCTACGGCTTCGTGTTCGATCGCCACGTCCCCGATGCCCCGCTGGCGCTCCCCCACGACGGTAGCCCATGGACCTGGGGCGGCGTCATGGCCTTCCCGCGGGAGCTGACGCCTGCGCCCGACGGCGGCATCGGCATACGGCCGGCGCGCGAGCTCGACCGGTTGCGCCAGGAACGGGCCGGCCTCGTCGCCGCGCCGCGCGTCGTCGCGGGCGACTGGTCCACCGCCGGCGACGATCTGGGCGGCGCCGTCGCCGCGGGCGGACCCGACCTGGCGGTCGCGCTCCTGGGTCACTTGGACACCCAGGCGGAGCTCGAGCTCACGGCCCATTGGGGGCCGTCAGGCACGCTGGGCGTCCTCCTGCGGGTCGACGGCGACCTCTCCCGCGGGTACCGCCTCGACTTCGACCGCGTCAGATGCGACCTCACGCTGCGTCGGCTGCTGCCGCACGCCAACCCCGCGAGCCCGATCCTGCAGCGACTGGAACTGCCGGCCGACCTGCCCGACGCGATGACCCTGCGGCTCCTGCTGGACGGTAGCCTCCTCGAGGCCTTCATCGCAGACCGCGTCGCCTTCAGCGGCCGGCTGTACGACCCGGCGCCCGACCCGTGGTGGGGACTGGCGACGCGCGGCAGCGTGCGGGTCAGTGGCGTGCGCGCCTGGCGTCTGGCGCTCCCGGCGCCGTCGACCTGAGCGACGGTCGCTGCGTTCCCGACCCCATCCGCCCCACACCAGGCCACGGATCGCCCCGCCAGTTCTAGACTGGTGGTGCCTCTCCTCGCGTCCGAAGCGGAAGGAGCGGACCATGATCCCCGTCGATCGCACCCAGTCGCGCCGCGACCGGCCGTTGGCCGTCGCGCTCGCCCTCCTCCTGGTCGCCACCGGCGTCCCGGCCTGGGCCCAGGGCACGCCGAGTGGCGAGTACGGCGCGCTGGCGCTCGGCGGCAGCGCCGAGGGCGTGCTGGCCGGCATCCAGGGGCTGGAGACCGTCGTGTTCCACACCTACGTGGTGACCATCCCGCCGGACTCCGGGCCCGTGAGCGTGTGGGTGGAGGGCTTCGGTAGCGACGTCGACCTGGCCCTCAACCTCGGCGCGCCGATCCACGCCTACGCCGACGCCGACCACCTCGACACCAGCACCGATCCCAATCCGAGCCACACGATCGAGGCGCCCGTCGCCGGGCCGCTGTACGTCGACGTGATGAACCTGCTGCCCACACCGGCGCGTTACCGGCTGACGGTAACCGCCGCGCCCGTGGGCGACGCGCCCGGAAAGGGCAAAGCGGCGCCACGCCCGTTGCCGCGAGGGGACGACCCGCTGCTGGGCACCTTCGAGGGCCACGACCTGCGCGTCACCGTCATGGGCGGCGACGGCAACTACACCGGCGAGCTCATACCGCTCCTCTCCGGGCAGCGCTACCCGTTCGGCGCCAACGGCGGCGATGGGCGGCTGACGGGCGTCTTCCTCGCCGACGGGACGCGCTTCCGCTTCGCCGCCGAGCTGGCCGGCGACACCCTCACGGTCACCTCGGACGGCGCGGTGTACGTCACCCAACGGCTGGCGGCCGCGAACGACCCGGTCCTGGTGGAGGGTGAACACGCGATCCTGACGCGCGACAACGCCCTCGCCTTCATCGAGGCGCTGGAGTTCTCGCTCGTCGAGGTGGGCTACCAGATCGCGCTCACGGACGCCGACCGGCTCGAACTGCTGCAGGCGATGGCCGATCGCTACGCCATCCTGCCGCAGCCGGACCAGGTCGTGCTGGCGCGGTCGCGGGAGGTATGGACCCGGGTTCGAACCCACTGGCCGGAGGCCACCGCGGACGAGCGGGAGGAGTTCCACATCGCCGTGTTCGTCCTGGCGTTCGGCGAGGAGGCCGTGCTGCAGGCGCTGCAGGAGGCCAGGGAGAGCCGCGCGGGCGGCGGTGGGGGTGGCGCTTGCGACACCATCGACGCGTGCATGGCTACCTTTGCGCCCGACGCCTACGCCGACGCCACGGCGGCCCAGGGCTGCTGGGCGGCCGCGGGCTGCGAGTCGTACGACCCGCAGTTCGACGAGTACACCTACGACAGCTACACCTACGAGAGCTGGGAGTAGCTCGGCGGAAGGCTACCCCGTCCGCTTCGCCGGCGGCGGCGGCCGCAAGGTGGTCGCACACGGCGAGCACCGCCTCAAGTCATCAGGTCCCGCCGCCGGAAGCGCCACAGGCCCACGGGCGCTGCGACCAGCGTGATCGCGGCCAGCTGAAGCGTGCTCGCCAGGTCGAGCCCGTTCGCCAGCGGGTCGGGTCGCAGGAACCACGACAGCGGCGAGAGGGCGGCGTAGACCTCGATCCCCGCGGCGTTGGCGACGCCACGGAAGACGTAGGTGATCACCGCCAGGCCCGCCACCACGCCGACCGCGAGACCGCGGCGGCCGGTCGCGGCGCCGACGGCGAAGGCGGCGGTGACGAAACCGCCGACCAGCAGCCACAGGCCGACGCCCGCGGCGACGACGTTGGCGGGTGACACGTCCAGGTCGAACAAGGGGTTGCTGACCAGCACCGCCAGCGTGATCGCCGCGACGAGCCCGGTGACGAGCAGCCAGGCGGCCGCCAGCCGCTCCCAGTACAGCCGCGCCCGGCTCACGGGGGCGGCGAAGTCCAGCTCGAGGGTGCCGTCCTCCTCCTGGCCGGCGATCAGCCGACCGCCCAGGGCGATGCCGTGCACGAGCAGCAGCACCGGGCCGAGCAGGCCGTAGACGACGGCCTCGAGGTAGCCGGCGGCCGTGCCGATGCGGTCATAGCCCATCGCCGCCATCAACCCCTGGGGCATCCCCTCGATGGCGTCGACCATCGCCTGGCCCATGGTGGGCCAGAACGACATGTAGAAGAAGGTGATGGCCGAGAGCGCGGCCGCCCAGATCGCGAAGCCGCGGCGGTGGTCGCGCAGCACGCGGCGCAGGCTGGTGAGGATCTCAGCGCGCATCGCGCACCCCGTTCGCGCCGTCGACGCCGTCGGGTCCGTAGCGGTAGACGTCCATGAACAGGTCCTCCAGGTCGAGGTCGCGGGCCGCCCAGTGGGTGACGCGCGAGCGGGCCGCGAGCTTCAGCAGGGCGTCGGGCTCGCCGTGCAGCAGGCAGTGCAGCGTCGCCCCCTCGAGCCGGACGTCGCGCACGGCGTCGAGGGCCTCGAACGCCGCCAGGTCGGGCGCCTCGGCGAAGGTCAGCGACACCCGCTGGCCGGCGCGGGCGCGCAGGCCACGCACGGAGTCGACGTCGACGGTGCGGCCCTCGCGGATGACGGCCACCCGGTCGGCGACGCTCTCGACCTCGCGCAGCACGTGCGAAGACATGAACACGGTGGCGCCACGCGCCGACGTCTCGCGAACGAGGTCGAGGAACTCGTGCTGCAGCAACGGGTCGAGGCCGCTGGTCGGCTCGTCGAGGATCAGCAGCTCGGGCTCGTGCATGAACGCCTGGATCACGCCCAGCTTCTGCTTGTTGCCGCGCGACAGCGCCCGCAGCGGGCGGTCGAGATCGAGGGTGAAGCGCTCGGCCAGGGCGTCGACGCGCTCGCTGCCACGGCCGCCCCGCAGGGCCGCGAGGTGCGCCAGCTGCTCGCGCGCGGTGACGCGCGCGGGCATCGCCAGCTCGCCCGGCAGGTAGCCGATCCGCGCGCGCAACGCCGGCCCGCCGGCGGCCGGCGCCTGGCCGAGCACCTCGGCCTCGCCCGCCGTGGGCCGCAGCAGGTCCAGGAGGATGCGGATGGTGGTCGACTTCCCCGCGCCGTTGGGCCCGATGAAGCCGTACACCTCACCCGCCTGCACCTCGAGGTCGAGCCCGGCGAGCGCGCGTGTGCGGCCGTAGTCCTTGACCAGGCCTCGCGTGCGGATGACCGGTGTCGTCATGAACCCTCCTTCGTCGGCGCGGACGCCGACGTCGGCGCCTCGGCTTCGTCGACGCCGCCCGGCTGCCCCGAGACGGCGGCGAGCCGCTCGTACATGCCGGGGGCGATCAGTCCGTGGGTCAGGATCTCCATGGCCGGGACCATGTAGCCGGCGCTCAGCGTCACGTTCGACATGGGGCCGGTGAGGTCGGTCCCCAGGACCCGGCGCACGTGCTCGTGCAGCACGAGCGCGCCGAGCGACCACAGCGTGAGCACGGCGGCGACGCCGCGCGGGTGGTCGAGCGGTCGGACCATGCCGCTCTCGACGCCGGCGGCCAGCACCGCCTCGGCGTCGGCCACCATCTCGTCGACGAGTGCCGCCACCGCCGCCGAGCCGTCCTGCAGCGCGCGCGCGAGGTAGGCGAGCAGCGGCAGGCGGTCGTCCTCGTCGCGCAGCAGCGCCAGCGGGTCCAGGCCGGGGCCCGCCTTCATCGCCTCGACCTTGCGCTCGCGGACGAAGCCCGTGACGAAGGCGTCGCAGGCCTCCCGCAGGCGCTCCTTGCTGCCGTAGTGGTGGATGACGAGGGCGGGCGACACGCCCGCGCGCTCGGCGATGGCGCGCACCGTGGCCGCGCGGAAGCCGGCCTCCGCGAAGGTCACGAGCGCCGCGTCACGGATGCGCGCGGGCGTGCTGCGGTCGTCTGCCGGGCCGGGCGGCGTGTTGGCTGAACGCATGTTCATATTCTTGAACGTGCGTTTAGGTTGCGTCAAGGGCCGCCGCGAATGCCCTCGGCCGGGGTCGTCCGCGGCGGCCGGCGCGCCGCTACTTCGACTCGGAAAGCGCGAAGCCGCGCATGAACTGCTCCTGCAGCAGCATGAAGACCACGAGCGGCGGCACCAGGCTGAGGATCACCCCGGCCATGACGTAGCCCCACTGCACGCCCTCGCCCGTGCCGATGATGAGGTTCAGGCCGACCTGGACCACCTGCAGCTCCTCGCGCCGAATGATGATCTTGGGCCACAGGTACTGGTTCCAGATGTACACGAACTCGATCACGGCGAGCGCGCCGATCGTGTTCCAGCTCATCGGCACGAGCACGCGCTGCAGGAACTGCCAGGGGGTGGCGCCGTCGATGCGGGCCGCATCCGCCAAGCTGCGCGGGATCGCCATGAAGTGCTGCCGGAACAGGAAGGTGCCGGTGGCGGAGGCGAGGAACGGCACGATCATCGCCAGGTAGGTGTTGGCCCAGCCGAAGCCGTAGCGGGCCGGCTCGAAGAGGATCTTGTCGGGTCGGGCGATCCACGCCGCGAACTCGGCCCAGGTGTGGGGCGGCTGCAGGCTGATGACGTCGAAGAGGGGGACGATGAGGACCTCGACCGGCATCATCAGCGTCAGCAGGATCAAGCCGAAGACGCCGCGCTTGAACGGGAAGCGGAAGTAGACCAGCGCCATGCCCGCCATCAGCGAGAGCGTGGTCTTGCCGACGGTGACGGCGATCGCGACGATGAACGAGTTGCGCATGAACACCAGCAGGTTGGCGTTCAGGAAGACGTTGCGCACGTTCGTCAGGAACTGGTCGCCCGGGATCAGGCTGGGGCTCAACACCGCGCTGCGGATCTGGGTGGACTTCACCAGCGCGAAGAGGATGGGGAACGCCACCACCGCGCAGGCGACGATCAGGATCAGGTGCGTCAGCCAGTTGCGTCGAATACCCATCAGTTGTCCCCGTACTGCACGCGCCGGCCGCCGTAGCGGAACTGCAGCAGCGTCATGACGATGACGAAGAAGAGGATGACGTTGCCGAGCGCGGCCGCGAGCCCGGTGTTGCCGCTGCCGCCGAAGCCGTCCAGCGTGACCTGGTAGATCATCGTGGTGCTGACGCCGGCGGCGTCCATCGGCGGGAAGCCGACCGGCCCGCCCTTCGTGAGGATGTCGATGAGCCCGAACGACTCGAAGAAGGCGAACGTCAGGTTGGTGAAGACCAGGAAGAACGTCATCGGCGACAGCATGGGGAACGTGATGCGGAGGAACCGCTGGATGGGCCCGGCGCCATCGATGGCGGCGGCCTCCGCCAGCTCGTAGGGGATGTTCTGCAGTGCGGCCAGGTAGAAGACGATGTTGTAGCCGAGGTTCTTCCAGACGGACGCCAACACCACCAGTCCGAACGCCAGCGTGGGCGTGTCCAGCCAGCGTGGCTTGACGCCGAACAACTCGTTCAGGATCTGGTTCACGCTGCCGATGTCGGGGTTGAACATGAACAGGAAGATCGTGCCGGCGACCGCCGGTGAGAGCGCGAACGGCCAGATCAGCAGCAGGCGGTAGACGCGGGCGCCTGCGATCTTCTGACTCGCCAGCGCCGCGATGACCATCGACAGGCTGATGCCGATCGCGATCACCAGGAAGCCATAGAGGAACGTCTGTAGCACCACCTGGATGTACTTGTCCGCCAGCGCCCCGGTGAACATGAGGCGGAAGTTGTCCAGCCCCACGTACCGGCGGGTGCCCAGGAAGAGGTTCGAGCGGTGCAGCGACAGGACCCACGCCTGGATGGCGGGGTAATAGAGGAAGGTCAGCAAGATGAGGAAGGACGGGAGCAGCAGCAGCCACGGCAGCACCCGACTCTTGAATACGGCGTTGTCCTTCATGCTGGGCGGCTCCCGCCTCCGCGCGTGGGAGGTGGGCCGCGATGCGACCCACCTCCTGCGCGCGAAGACCACGCGGCGCTCGCTCGCGCCGGGCGGCGAGGCTCAGAAGTTCGCGTTGTACTCCGCGAGGCGGGCGTCGGCCTCGGCCTTGGCCTGCCGCATCGTGGCCTCGACGTCCGCGCCGCCCGAGTAGATGCGCTGCAGCGCCTCGCCGATGATCGTGCGCGTCTCGAGGAAGCTGCCGAGGAGCGCGCCGGCGGTGGCCTGGTTGGGGATCGTCTCGAGCAGCTGCTCGAACGCGACCGCGAAGTTCGGCTCCGCCTCGAACCAGCCCTCGTCCTCGAGCAGGGCGACGGAGGCGTCGACCACCGGGTAGTAGCCGGTCAGCTTGTGCCAGCTGACCATGTTCTCGGCGTTCGTCATGAACAGCACGAAGTCGCGCGCGACCTCGAGCTCCTGCTGCGGGTTGCCCTTGGTGAGCCAGACGCTGGCGCCGCCGATGACCACGCCGTTGCGCTCGACGCCATCGGGGATCGGCAGGAGGCCGGTCCGCACGTCGAAGCCGACGTCCGCCGCGGCGCGCGTGATGTTGCCGGCGTCCGCGGTGGAGGTGATGAAGAACACCGCCTCCTGGTTCCCGAAGATCGCCTCGGAACCGCTCCAGTCCTCGAGCGTGCCGGTGTACGCGTAGTCGCGGTGCACGGCCAGATCCGCCATGAACTGCCCGACCCGCAGCGCCGCCTCGCTGTCGAGCAGCACCTCGGTGGCGCGCGCGTCGCGCCCGTTGCCGTTGTTGACCAGCATGGCGCCCTGCTCCGCGACCCACTGCTCGAAGAGCCAGCTGTGCAGCGGGAAGGTGATGCACGACGCGCTGACGCTGCTCGCGCGGATCGTCTCGCAGGCATCCATGACCTCGCCGAACGTCTCGGGGAGCGCGTCGGGGTCGAGGCCGGCCTGCTCCATCAGTTGCACGTTGGCGTACAGGATGGGGCTGCTGCTGTTGAACGGCAGCGAGTTCACGGCGCCGTCGATGGTGTAGTAGTTGATGACCGGCTCGATGTAGAGGCTGGCGTCGAGGCCGCCGAGGTTACCGATCGGCTCGAAGATGCCCGAGTCGACGGCCAGCTGGCTGCCGACCTCGAACAGCTGCACCAGGTGGGGCGGCTCGCCCTGGCGCGCGGCCAGGACCGCGGCCTGCAGCGTCTCGCGGTAGCTGCCCTTGCGCTCGCCGACGACGCGGTAGTCGAGGCCCTGCTCGGCCAGCGTCACGTTGAACTCGTCGATGCGGTCGTCGATCCAGCCGGAACGCGGCGCGTCGCTGAAGGCGTACCAGAACTCGATCGAGGTCTGGGCGCTGCCGAAGCCGATCGACAGGGCGGCGAGAAGGAGTAGGAGCGTTCGAAGCATGCGTACCTCCAGGTGCGTGTGGGATCGACGCTCGACCGGTCGTCCGGTCGGGTGTCGGACCCCTGACAGGGTCTCGCGCTCGCGTCAGGTGAGCGTCAAGGCTGGCTCGCGCAAGCCTCACAGGGGGCGGGCGCCGCGCGACCGCCCTGCTGCGCCTCCGCCGCGACCCGCTGGACGTCGCGGCGCGGGTAGCGTGACGGGGTCCGGCTTCGCCCGGAGACCCTTCCGCACCCACCGCCTCACGCCGCCCCGGAGGTCGCACCGTGAAGATCGCCATGTTCAGCACCAAGAGCTACGACAAGACCTACTTCGAGCGCGCCAACCGCGCGCACGGTCACGAGATCACCTTCCTCGAGCCGCGGCTGCTGCCGGAGACGGCACCGCTGGCGGCCGGTCACGCCGCGGTCTGCGCGTTCGTGAACGACGACCTGTCGGCCGAGGTCCTGCGCAGCCTGAAGGAGCACGGCGTCGAGCTCCTGGCCCTGCGCTCGGCCGGCTTCAACCACCTCGACCTGGAGGCCGCGGACGACCTCGGCCTCACCGTCGCACGCGTGCCCGCCTACTCGCCGCACGCCGTCGCCGAGCACGCGGTCGCCCTGATCCTGGGTCTCAACCGCAAGGTGTTCCGGGCCTACAACCGCGTGCGTGAGGGCAACTTCTCGCTGGAGGGACTGCTGGGCTTCGACCTACACGGCCGCACGGTCGGCGTGGTCGGCACCGGCCGGATCGGGCAGATCTTCGCCGGCATCATGCGCGGCTTCGGCTGCGAGGTCCTCGGCTACGACCCCTATCCCGACCCCGACGCCGAGACCGTCCTCTCGTACGTGTCCCTCGACGAGCTCTTCTCCCGCAGCCACATCATCTCGCTGCACTGCCCGCTCACGCCCGAGACCCGCGACATCATCGACGCCGAGGCCGTCGCCCGCATGCGCGACGGCGTCATGCTCATCAACACCAGCCGCGGTCACCTGGTGGACACCGGCGCGGTGATCGACGGCCTGAAGAGCGGGCGCATCGGCCACCTCGGCCTCGACGTCTACGAGGAGGAAGAGGAGCTGTTCTTCCAGGATCTCTCCGGTCAGGTGATCCAGGACGACGTGTTCAGCCGGCTGCTCACCTTCCCGAACGTGCTGGTCACGGGGCACCAGGGCTTCTTCACCCAGGAGGCCGTGACCAACATCGCCGAGACGACCCTGGCCAACGTCACGGCCTTCGAGTCCGGCGACGGTGACCTGCACCGGGTCACCGCGGCCAAGGGCGCGTAGCCCGTGGGCGCCGGGGGCCCCACCGCGGCGGTCCTGGCGGGTCTCCCGCTGCTCGTCGTGCTGGTCGCCATGCTCGGCTTGCGCTGGTCGGCGGCGCGGGCGGGCGCCGCGGGTCTGGCGCTGGGCCTGCTGATCGCGGTCCTGGCCTTCGGCTTCGGCGTCCAGCGCCTGCCGCAGCTGGGCGCCCTAGCGGCCACCGGCGGCGTGCTGCTCGAGGCCGTCTTCATCGCCGCGACCATCCTGTGGATCGTGTTCCCCGCCTTGTGCATCCACGAGCTGCAGCTGCGCACCGGCGCGGTCGACGTGCTGCGCGACGCGATGGCGCGCCTCAGCGGCGATCCGCGCATCCTGGCGCTGCTCGTCGCCTGGTTCTTCGTCCTGTTCGTGGAGGGCGCCGCCGGCTTCGGCACCTCGGTCGCGTTGGCCGCGCCCTTCCTGGTCGCCGCCGGCTTCGGTCGGGTCGAGGCCGTCACCGTCGCGCTCATCGGCCACGCCGCCGGGGTCTCGTTCGGCGCCGTCGGCACGCCGGTGCTGGCGCAGGTGGCGGTCACCGAGTTCACGGGCCGCGAGCTGTCGGCGGCGACGGTCGCCTACCACTCGCTGGCGGGAGCGCTGCTGCCGCTGGTGGTGATGCTGCTGGTGACCCGTACGCTGCCGCGCGAGCGGCGTACCGGTTGGGGGGCCTGGGGCTGGACGCTCCTCGCCGCCGTCTCGTTCCTGCTGCCACACCACCTGCTCGCCACCTACATCGGGCCCGAGCTCCCCACGCTGGCGGGCTCCCTGCTCGGCGGCCTGGCGTTCGTCGGCGTCCTGCGGGTCGCGGGCGGGCGCGATCGCGCGCGACACGAGCGCGAACGGGCGCCCGACGAGGCGTCGTCGCCCGCCCCTGCCGAAGAGTTCCCGGCACGACCGCCGGCTGCCCCGGCCCTGCTGACCGCCGGCGCGCCCTACCTGGTGCTGGTGGCCGCGGTGCTGGCCACGCGGCTGGTGCCGCCGTTGCGCGAAGCGCTCACCGAGGCGGCGTGGGCCTGGCAGCAGGGCCCCTTCGGGGGCAGCTTCGCGCCCCTCTACCACCCGGGTAGCCTGCTGCTGCTCGCGTTCGTGGTCGGCGCCACCTGGCAGCGGGCGCCGCGACGCGAGGCCCTGCACGCCGCGCGCGACGCCGCCCTTCGCCTCGTCCCGGTCACGCTGGCTCTGGTCGCGATGCTGAGCCTGTCGCGGCTGATGCTGCATGCCGGCATGATCGAGGCCTTGGCCGACGCGGCCGCGGCGGGCGCCGGGCCGGCTTGGCCCTACTTCGCGCCCTTCGTCGGCCTCCTCGGCACCTTCGTGACCGGCTCCGCGACCACCTCGAACATCCTCTTCACCGACTTCCAGCTCGTCGCCGCCCGCGGCCTGGGGCTCTCGCCGACGGCGATGCTGGGCGCGCAGGGGTTCGGCGCCGCCGTCGGCAACATCGTCTGCCCCCACAACCTCATCGCCGCCGGCGCCACCGTGGGGCTGGTGGGCCGCGAGGGCGAGGTGCTGCGGCGCACCCTCTGGGTGGCGCTGGCCTACGCGTCCTTGGGCGGCTTGCTGGCGGGGCTCTTCTTCGCCTGATCGTCGCCGGCCGCGCCGTGCGGGTCCTCGGCGCGCGAGGCATCGTCGTCGGCTGCCGACGCTGGCTCTTCGGCTGGCTCCACGTCGTCGGGTTCGACGTGCTCGAGGTCACCCATGGTCGACGGCGGCGCCTCGGGTTCGCGCTCCCCTGGATCCGGCGTGACCGGTTCGTCCTTCAGCGCCTTCAGCAAGGCGAAGCACATGAGCCACATGATGACCGCGAACGGCAACCCCGCCGCGATCGAGGCCGTCTGCAGCGCCGTCAACCCGCCGAGCACGAGCAGGACGCCGGCCACCACGCCTTCCGTCACGGCCCAGAACACCCGCTGCACCTTCGGTGGGTCGGTGTGCCCACCGGCGGCCAGCATGTCGATGACGAGCGACCCCGAGTCGGACGAGGTCACGAAGTACGTGACCACCAGGATCGTCGCGATGGTCGCCGTGAGCGCCGTCCAGGGGAGTTGATCGAGCATGATGAACAGCGGGGTCGCGACGTTGGCCTCCACCGCTGCGCCCAGATCGACGATGCCGGTCATGTGTTGCTGCAGACCCGTGCCACCCATCACGGTCAGCCACACGAAACCGGCCAAGGTGGGCGCCAGGAGCGCGCCGGCCACGAACTCACGCACGGTGCGTCCGCGTGAGACGCGGGCGATGAACAGGCCGACGAACGGCGCCCACGAGATCCACCAACCCCAGTAGAAGATGGTCCAAGCGTCCTGCCAGCCGCTCTGGGCGACCGCGTCGTTCCACAGGCTGAGCGACGGCAGGTGCTGCAGGTAGTCGCCGACGCCCTCCACCAGGAAGCGGAGGAGGAAGAGGGTGGGACCCGTCAGCAGGACGAAGACCAGCAGCGCCACGCTGAGCACGATGTTGATCTGGCTCAGGCGCTGGATGCCACGCGACAGGCCCAACACGACCGACCCCGTGGCCATGAGCGTGACGACGGCGATGATGGCCACCTGCAGCCAGGCGGACTCGCCCACGCCGAGCAGGAAGTCGAGGCCCGAGTTGATCTGCAGGACCCCCAGGCCCAGCGAGGTGGCGACGCCGAACATGGTGCCGAAGATGGCGAACGTGTCGACGGCGTGACCGATGGGTCCGTAGATGCGCTCGCCGAGCAGCGGGTAGAGCGCGGACCGGATCGTGATCGGGAGCTTCTGGCGGTACGCGAAGTAGCCGATCGCCAATCCGACGACGCAGTAGACCCCCCAGGCGTGCAGACCCCAGTGGAAGAACGTGCTCCGCATGGCCAGGGTGACATCGCCCGGTGCCCCGAAAGGCGGCCGCAGGAAGTGGAGCATCGGTTCGGCCACGCTCCAGAACACGAGACCGATGCCCATGCCGGCGCTGAAGAGCATCGCGAACCAACCGCCGAGGCCGAAGCGTGGCTGCTCGAACGGGTCGCCCAGCCGCACGAGCCCGTAGCGGCTGAACGCGAGGTAGATGACGAACGCCAAGAAGGCCGTCGCGGACAGGACGTAGAACCAGCCGAAGACCGAGGAGATCCAGCCCTGCAACGCGGCGAACAGCCGCTCCGCGGCGGGCGTGAAGAGCACGGCGAAGGCGACGAAGGTGAAGATCACCGTGGCGCTGGCGATGAACACGGGACGCGAGACCTGTGGGAAGACCAGGAACGGTCCGGTGGCGACCGTGGTGGGTGGGGGGGACCCGGTCTTGCGGTTCATGCACGACCTCCAAGGCGCGATGCGAAGTTCACCTCGAACGGCGATGCCCGCGACACGGCTTGCGTCAGGCACGACCAGCATACGCCTACCGACGGCGGCTGCCGACGAGGCGTCGGCTTGCGCAGCCAGCGGCTGGCATACTCATGGGATGGGTCCGCCCCGCCCCGATCGCGCGCGACGCGCCGGTGATGCGCGCCGTCGGCGCCGCCTCGACACCGTGCTCGCCATCGCCGTCGCGGCCTGCATCGTCACCGCTGCACACGCCCAGCCGACCCCGCCCATCGACCCACCCCGCGGCGATCTGCGGCTGGTGGTCTTCGGCGACTTCAACGGCCCGTACGGCAGCCTCGACTACCCGGCCGCCGTGGCGCGCACCGTCGCGGCCATCGTCGACGTGTGGCGCCCCGACCTGGTCCTGCTCCCAGGCGATCTGGTCGCGGGCCAGTCGCGCGCCCTGCCCGACGATCGCTTCCCCGCGATGTGGGCCGCCTTCGACCTCGCCGTGGCCGCGCCACTGCGGGAGGCCGGCATCGCCTACGCCGCGGCCATGGGCAACCACGACGGCTCCAAGCTGCGCGACGCCGACGGCGGCTACGTCTTCGCCCGCGAGCGCGAGGCGGCCGCCGCCTACTGGCGCGAATCCCATCGGCTGGCGGGGCTCGATGGGGTCGCCGTGGACGATCACCCCTTCGCCTGGTCGTTCCGCCAGGGGCCGCTGTTCGTCGCCGTGCTCGACGCCTCGGGGCCCGTGCTCGACGAGGTGGAACGCGCGTGGCTGCAAGCGACGCTGCGCTCGCCACCGGCGCGGTCGGCATCGCTTCGTTGGGTGATGGGGCACCTGCCGCTGCTCGGGATCGCCGAGGGCCGCGCCCACGAGGGCGAGGTGCTCTGGCGCGCCGAGGCGTTGCGGGACCTGCTGCGCGACGAAGGGGTCGATACCTACGTCAGCGGCCACCAGGCGGCGTTCTACGCCGGTCGCTGGGGCGACCTCGAGCTGCTGTTCGCCGGCGGGGTCGGCGCGCGACCGCTCCTGGGCTCGTCCGCGCCGCCGCGTTCGGTGGTCGCCCTCGTCGACGTCGACCTCGCGCCGCTCGACGTTCGCATCACCGCGTTCGAGCCGGCCGGCCTCACGCGGCTGGCGGCGGACGCGGCCGCGCCGGCCAGCATCGAGGCCGTCGGCGGGGTCGTGATTCGTTCACCGAGGTGGGCCGACTGAACGGCGAACGCACGCAGCACGGTCTCCGCAGAACCTCGCGCGCCCACGCCCGCGAACGCCGACTTGGCATCCAGGCACACGTTCCATCATCCTGTAGGCCGTATGGTGTTGCAGGCGCTCGTTCGGCCCCTCGTGGGTCGGGGCCGCGCGCGAACTCGTCGCGATCCGGCCCGTCGCCCCACGGTCCGCGGCGTGGAGGGCGGCGACTGGCGCCGCTCGAGCCCCCGGGGCGTCCGATCGCCGACCTGAGGACGTTCATGAGCGACGCACGATTCCCCAACCCTGGCAGGACGCCGGCGCTCGCGACGGCGGGACTCGCCGGTGGCGGCCACCCGACGATCATCCAAGGCGGCATGGGCGTCGCCGTCTCCAATTGGCGCCTGGCCAAGGCGGTCGCCCTGTGCGGGCAGCTCGGCGTCGTCTCCGGCACGGGCATCGACTCGGTGTTGGTCCGCCGCCTGCAGGACGGCGACGTCGGCGGCCACGTGCGCCGCGCGATGGAGCACTTCCCGTTCAGCGACATCGTGAAGGACACGCTGCGCCGCTACTTCCTGCCCGACGGGCGCCCGGCCGACAAGCCGTACCTCCGGCTGCCGTTGCCGACCGTCGAGGGCAACCGTTTCCACCGCGGTCTGATGGCGCTGGCCGGCTACACCGAGGTGTTCCTGGCGAAGGAGGGCCACGACGGCCCCATCGGCATCAACCTGCTCACCAAGATCCAGTTGCCCAACATGGCGACGCTCTACGGCGCCATGCTCGCGGGCGTGAGCCACGTGCTCATGGGTGCCGGGATCCCGCGCGACATCCCGGGCATCCTCGACGAGCTGTCGCAGCACCGCCGCACGTCGATGCGCATCGACGCCACGGTCCCGCGCGACGGCGAGCCGGTGGTCGCCCACTTCGACCCCGCGGAGCTCGGCGGTGACGCTCTGCCCGAGCTCGGGCGCCCGGATTTCTTCCCGATCATCTCGACCCACGCCCTGGCGAGCATCCTGCTGAAGAAGGCCACCGGCGCCATCCAGGGTTTCATCGTCGAGGCGCCCACCGCGGGCGGCCACAACGCGCCGCCGCGCGGCGGCAAGACCTTCGACGAACGCGGCCAGCCCGTCTACGGCGACCGCGATCGCGCCGACCTCGAGCAGATGCGCGCGCTGGGCATGCCCTTCTGGCTCGCCGGCTCGAGCGGCTCCCCCGATGCGCTCGCGGCGGCACTGGACGAGGGGGCCGCCGGCGTGCAGGTCGGTACGATCTTCGCCTACTGCGACGAGTCGGGCTTCGAGACCGCCGTCAAGCAGCAGGTGATCGACCGCGTGCTCGCCGGCGACACCGACGTCCTCACGGACGCCAAGGCCTCGCCCACGGGTTTCCCCTTCAAGGTGGTCACCCTCCCCGGTAGCCTCTCCGAGAGCGAGGTGTACGAGCAGCGCACGCGCGTCTGCGACCTCGGCTACCTGCGCGAGGTGGTGCGCACGGACGAGGGCAAGCTCGCCTACCGCTGCGCCTCGGAGCCGGTGGCGGACTACGTCGCCAAGGGCGGCGACATCGCGGAGACCGTCGGCCGCAAGTGCCTGTGCAACGCCCTGATGGCCAACGTCGGCGTCGGCCAGGTCCAGAAGGGTCAGACGACCCCCGAGCTGCCACTGGTCACCAGCGGCGACGACCTCGCGGCGATCACCCGCGTCCTCAAGCCGGGCGCGACGTCGTACACGGCGGCCGAGGTGGTGGACTACCTGCTCGGCCAGGCCTGACCTCGCGCGGCCGCCGCGCCGCAGGATCGACCTCACGCTGACCTCACGCTGCGCTCGCTAACGTCCGCGCAGGGTGATCGAACCGCCACCTCGCGTCACCAGAACGGGGCCCACGGCGGATGGTGGAGACGTCCCTCTCATCGTCCGCCGGAGCTCGTGTCATGCCGGTCCGGGCCGTGCGCCCACGCGTCGCTCGAACCGCGCCGCCGCGCGACCTGCTAATCTCGTCCCACCTACGAAACCGGCCCCGGACCGAGATGGACGGAGTGAAACGATGACGAGAGGCATGCGACTCGTTGGGGTCATGGTCCTGGCGCTCCTGTCGGCCCTGGCCGCCGCGCAGGTGCTCGTCACGGCCCTGCCCCTCAACCCGACCTCCCTCGACCCCCACCGGGCCATCGAGGGGTACTCGTTCATGGTGACCAACCAGCTCTACGACACGCTGCTGCGGTTGGGGGCCGACGGCGCCATCGAACCCGGCCTGGCGGTCGCCTGGAGCCGCCCCGAGCCCACCGTGCTGCGGCTGGAACTCCGTCGCGGCGTGCGCTTCCACGACGGCCGCCCGCTGGACGCCGCCGCCGTCGCCGCCTCGTTGCGCCGCCTGGCCGACCCCGCCACCGGCGCCCGCGGCGCGTTCCTCGTGGCCACCATCGACGACATCGTGGTCGTCGACGACCACACGCTCGACCTCGTCAGCGACCCGCCCTTCGTGCCGCTGCTGGCCAACCTGACCTTCCCCGCGACCGCGATCGTGCCCCCGGGCGCCGGCCCCGAGCTCGGCCGCGCGCCCGTGGGGACCGGACCGTTCCGCTTCGTCGCCTGGCGCGAGGGCGAGGTCGTCGAGATCGCCGCCGATCCCGACTACTGGGGCGGCGCGCCCGCGCTCGCCGGCGTGCACTACCGCGTCATCCCCGAGGCCGCGGCACGGCTCATCGCCTTCCGCGCCGGCGACCTGCACCTCATCCACGACCTCGCGGCCGACGCCTTCCTCGCGCTCGAGGGAGAGCCGGGCGTGGCGCTCGGCCGCTACCCCAGCGACCGCACGACGTACCTCGGGATGAACGTGGAGCACCCCGTGCTCGGCGATCCGCGCGTCCGCAGCGCGATCGCGCACGCGCTCGACCGCCAGCTGCTGGTCGACGCGCTCTTCAGCGGCCTCGCGCTGCCGCCCGTCGGCCCCCTGTCGCCACTCGTGCGCTACGCCCTGGACGCCCCCGACGATCGCCCGTACGACCCCGCACGCGCCCGCGAGCTCCTGCGCGAGGCCGGTGCCGAGGGCACCCGGTTGGTGCTCGACATGGCCACCGACGGCGGCCTCGAAGACGTGGCACAGTACGTCCAGGCGGCGCTCGCCGAGATCGGCCTGCGCGTCGAACTGCGCATCCACGAGTTCGCCACCCTCCTCGAGATCGTCACGTCGCCGGACGCGGAGCTCACGCTCGGGTTCTGGGGGTCGGACACGCTCGATCCGCACTTCATGCTCTCCATGGCGCTGCACAGCCGCGAGATCGGCAGCAACAACACCAGCCGCTACGCCAGCGACGCGTTCGACGCGCTCCTGGAGCGCGGCGCCGCTACCGAGGACGGCCCCGAGCGGGCAGCCGCGTACCGCGAGGCGCAGGAGCTGGCGCTGGCCGACCTGCCGATGCTGCCGCTCTACCACCACGTGGGCACCTTCGCGAAGCGCGGCGGCCTGGAGGGCGAGCGCCTGCCGGGCTCGTCGTTCCAGCTCGACCTGCGCGGCGCTAGGATCGACGCGAACGGGACGGGCGCCGCCGCCCGCTGAGCGGCGCCACGCGGCGTGGTCGCCTACCTGCTCGCCCGCCTCGGCGGCGGCGCCGTCTCCGTCGCCCTGCTGCTGGTCGTGGTGCACGGTCTCGTCGCGGCCGCCCCGGGCGACCCGCTGGTCGCCCTGCTGGGGCCGGGGATCCTGGGCCTCCCGGAGGCGCAGCGCGAACGCATGCGGATCGAGGCGGGGCTCGACCGCCCCTGGCCGCAGCAGGCCGCCGCGTACCTCGGGGCCGTGCTGCGCGGCGACCTCGGCACCTCCCGGCGCAGCGGGCGTCCCGTGGCGGACGAGTTGCGCGGCCGCCTGCCCGCCACCGTCGCCCTCGCCGCTGCTGCGCTGACGCTGGCCCTGGCGCTGGGGCTGATCGTCGGCGTCGCGGCCGCCGCCTTCGCCCGCAGCTGGCTCGATCCCCTGCTCACGGGCGCGCTGCTCCTCGGCGCGGCCGTTCCCGTGTACTGGACGGGCCTGCTCCTGCTCTACGCCTTCTCCCTCGCGCTCGGCTGGCTTCCGGCGTCCGGGGGCGGGGGCTGGCGCCACCTGCTGCTGCCGGCCCTCTCGCTCGGGCTCGCCTCGGCGGCGCCGCTCGCGCGCGTCACGCGCGCCGCGCTGCTCGACGCCCTCGCCGCGCCGCACGTGGTCGCCGCCCGTGCTCGCGGGCTCTCGCGGCCCAGCGTGCTGCTGCGGCACGGCCTGCGCAACGCGCTCGCCCCGGTGGTGACGGTGGCGGCCATCGACCTCGGCCGCATGCTCGGGGGCGTCGTCTTCGTCGAGGCCGTGTTCGGCTGGCCCGGCCTCGGCCACCTGGCGGTCGACGCGATCCTCGCGCGCGACCTCGCCCTCGTCCAGGGCGTCGTGCTCGTCACCGCCGTGGCCGTGTTGGCGCTCGGCCTGCTGGTCGACCTCACCTACCTCCGGCTCGACCCGCGGGTGCGCTACCGGTGACCGGCGCCCCGGCCGCGCGGCCCGGGCGGCGCCGCCGTCTCCACCCGTCGGGCGTCGTCGGGGCGACGCTGCTCGCGGTCCTGCTCGTCGCGACGCTGCTGGCGCCGTGGCTCTCGCCGCGCGGACCGACCGAGGTCGACCTGCGCCGCCGCCTGCAGCCGCCCTCCTGGAACGAGCCGCTCGGGACCGACGAGCTCGGCCGCTCCACGCTCGCGCGGGCGCTCCACGCCGGACGCGTCTCGCTGTGGGTGGCCGTCGTGACCGTGCTGGCGGCGGCCGCGGCGGGCGGCGCCCTCGGGTTGCTGGCGGGCGCCGCGCCCGGCCGGCTCGACGGCCTCCTCATGCGGCTCGTCGACGCGCTGCTCATCTGCCCCCCGCTGCTGCTGGCGCTGGTGATCGTCGGTGCGCTCGGTCCCGGCCTGTGGCCCGCCGCCATCGCCCTCGCCGTCGCCGAGACCCCGGTCTTCGCGCGCCTGGTGCGGAGCGTGATCCTGACGACGCGCGAACTCCCCTACGTCGAGGCCGCCGTCGCGAGCGGGGCGCGGCCCCGCCGGGTGCTACTGCGGCACGTCCTGCCCGCGGCGACCGGCGTGGTGGTCGTGCAGGCAACGGTGACGATGGGCTTCGTGGTCGTCGCCCTCGCGGGGCTCGGCTTCCTGGGTCTCGGCGTGCAGCCCCCCACCGCCGACTGGGGCGACATGCTGGCGCGCGCCCGCCACCACCTGCCGGCCGCGCCCTGGCTCATGCTCGCCCCCGGCGCGGCGATCACGGCCGCCGTGCTCGGCGCCAACCTCCTCGGCGACGCCCTGCGCGACGCGCTGGCGGACCGTGCCGGGGCGGGAGGCGGCGCACGCCTCGCCCGGCGCGCCCCGGTCGCGCGCGGCGCCGGAGTACCTGGGCACCGCCGCCCGGGCTAGCGGTTCACCCCCTCCGGCCACCCGCCGCGAAAGAACGCGTCGAGCATGGGGAGGACCACGTCCGCGCGGTCGTTCCACAGGTGGTGGCCGGCGCGCGGCACCTCCAGCCAACCGACGTCGCGCAGGTGGTCGGCGTACGCGCGAACGCCGTCCGTGCGCCACGTCTCGTGTTCCCCGAACAGCAGGAGGACCGGCGCCACCACGGCCTCGGCGTCGGCGCGCCAGTCCCAGCGCCCGAAGCTGCGGAACATGCCGTCGATCACCAGCGCCTGCCGGGAGGCCTGCTCGTTGGCGTACTGGCAAAGGTTGGCCGCGAGGAACGGCGCCATCGCGGCCGGGTCCACGTACGAGTCGGCGTACTCGACGTACTTCTCGAGGACGCAGTAGGCGTACGGCTGCGACCGGACGCGCCCGTCGACCCGCATCCGGTCGAGCTCCAGCCGCTGCGCGTGGACGTTCGGCATGGGTCTCTTCAGCGAGTCGCGTCGCAGACCATGAGCGATCGGGAGCGGTGCCATGGCGACGACGCCCGCCACGCTCTCCGGATGGCGGGCGGCGTACAGGACCGCGAGGTTGCCCCAGAGCGAGGTCCCCACGTAGGTGACCCGCTCGGCACCGAAATGGCGCCTCAGGACCTCGACGTCGGCCAGCTCGGCATCGATCCCGTAGCGCTCGGACGCCGTGGGCCGATCGGAGAGGCCGCGCCCGCGGGGGTCCCACGTGACCACGTCGTGGAAGGGGAGCAACGAGGCGAACGCGTGCACGAGCTCGAGCCGGTTGGGGATGAACACCGTAGGCGTGCCCGTGCCGTACCGCTGGTAATAGAGGCGCACGTCGGGCTCGACCTGCACGAAGCCGGACTCGGTGGCCGGGGGCTGCGCCAGGCCCGACCCCGCCATGGCGAGCCCTACGCCGGGCACGGCGAGGCGGACGGACCCGAGGCGACGCGTGGGTGCGCTACGTGACGTTCTGCGCGATGCCCGCACATGGTCGCCCGCCGTCTAGCGGTTGACGCCGTTCGGCCAAGGGCTGATGCGAGTCGCCTTCGATGCGCGCATGCGAGCTCCTTCGTGGGGAAGGGACTTGCGGGACCCGCGGGCCCCACGCGGCGGAGCCTACGAGGGCCATCGTGATGTCATCGTGAGGCGGCGGCCCAGCGCCCATCGTCCGCTGCCAAGCGCCCGCCGCCCGTCGTCCGCGTCGGCGTGCCATCATGCCGCGTGGCCCACGAAGCCTCCGCCGACGCCTCGATCCCGGGGACGGCGCGGACCCCCACCCTGTCGGGCCGGCGCGTCGTGCTGCGCGCCGTCCGGCCCGACGACGTCGCCGACATCGTCGACATCTCCGTGTACGACGGTGTGACGGCGTCCAGCGCGGCGGAGGCGCTCGCGATGCTGCGGCGCATCGAGGCCGACGCCGACCGTGGGGAGACCGTGCACTGGGGCGTCTGCCTCGCCGGCCGCGACACCGTGGTCGGCACGATCGGCTTCTACCGCGGGTTCGCCGACGGGACGGGCGAGGTCGGCTACGTGATGCGCTCCCCCTACCGGCGGCGCGGCCTCATGCGCGAGGCGCTCGCGCTCGCCGTCGCCCACGGCTTCGGGCCCCTCGGCCTCACGAAGATCGTGGCGCGCACCGCGTCGGACAACGCGGCGTCCATCGGGCTGCTCGAGCGGCTCGGGTTCGCGCCGCAGCCGTCCGACGACGCATGCCTGACGTTCGCGCTTCACCCCGCCCTCGCCCGAATCTCCGTGAACCCACGCGGCTGAAACGAGGCCCGCGGCGCTATGCCGCGAGCACTTCGCGCACCCGGCGCGCCACCTCGAGCGCCTGCGCCCACCGCGCGTCGCGTTCGGCGGGGGCCTCGAGCGGACTGCCGGTCGTCGCCGCATCGGCAGCCCAGCGGACGCGCTGCGCGTAGGGCGCGGCCGGATGGTGGGCGATCCAGCCCACGAACACGCTGGCAAGATCTCCGGGGAGCAGCGGCAGCGCCGCGGCACAGGCCTCCAGCAGCGCCGGCAGGAAGCGCCAGCGCATCGCCGTCTCCAGTGCCTCGGTCAGCTCACGCGTGGCGGCGTCGGTGTTGGCCGCCGCGAGGGCGGCCTCGGCCGCCACGACCAGCGCGCGCACGCGCTCGAGGTGCCCGTCCCGACCCGAGCGGGGCGGCGATGCGAGCGCCAGAGCACGCTCGGCGAAGGCTCGCGCGGCGACCGGATCGTCGGCGCGGGCCATCTCGCTGCTCAGCAGCAGGCCGCCGAGGCAGGCCGCCGCCTCGCTCGCGGGCGGCATCCACGCCCGGACGCCCGCAGCGTCGCCTCGCTGCCAGGCGATCGTCGCCGCCAGTGCCCGCATCTCCGGTTCCGCGTGGAGGAAGAGGTGGCGGCTGTATGCGAAGCGCTCGATGGCCTCGGCCATCTGCTCGGCCGCACCGGCGAGGTCGCCGGCGGCCAGCCGGACCGCGGCAGCATCGGCAAGGAAGAAGGCGAGGTAGACGTCGACCCAGTCGTCCTCGCGCTCGAGCGCGATGGCGCGGTCGAGCAGCGCCAGGGCCTCGGCGTACTCGCCGTACGCATGCGCCAGGAAGACGCCATGGTCGCGCATCACCCGGATCTCGTACTCCCCGTGGTGCACCGTACCTACGTCCGCCATCAGACGCTCGTACATGCGCTCGCGCTCGTCGGGATCGTCGGTGGCCGCGTGGAGCTTGTCGAGCGCCATGGCCCTCAGGTCGCGCTCGCCGAGCGCCTCGAACAGGTCCGCCGACTCCGTCAGGCACGCCCGGGCCTCCTCGGCGAGCCCGAGGCTGGCGGCAGGCTCCGAGAGGAGCAGCAGCCCCCAGGCAAGGGAGAACGGGTCGACGTGGCTCCGGAGCACCTCGACGGCGCGGCTCCGACGCGCGTACGCCTCGCGGTGCCGGCCGGCGAACTCGTCGAGCGAGGACTCGTGGACCTCGAGCACGCCCCACGTCACGGACGTCGGCGGCACCCGCGCCAGCGCCTCGCGCAGCACCTCGGCCCAGCGCTCGGGCCGGCCGGCCAACACGTACGACAACCCGAAGAACGCGCCGCCCTTCTCGAGAGGCTTCCACCAACGACGCTCCACCGCGAGCGCCCAGGCAGCCTCTAGGTTGGGGTGCTCGGACGCCAGCGCGTGCACGGCCGCCCGTCGCTGCCCGCGTTGGCCCTCGTCCTCCCAGCGACGCAGGTGGTCGAGGTAGTAGCGTGCGTGCGCCTCCCGCGCCGCCTCCACGGCGGCCGGGTCCTCGGCCGCGCGCTCGCGCAGGTAGACCGCGAGCAGCGGGTGCTGGAAGAAGCGGCCGTCGGCGGACAGCGAGACGAACGACTTGTTGCGCAGGGCGAGCAGCAGCGGCCGTCCGACCGCGGCCGCCTCGCGCGCCGCCTCGTCGCGGAAGCCGCCGCGGAAGACCGACAGGCGCAGCAGCGCGGAGCGCTCGGCCGTCGAGAGCGCGCGCCAGGAGGCGTCGAACACCACCCGCATGCTCACGTGGCGCGGGTCGACGTCGGCGTCGGTCGCCGCCAGGACCTCGAGACCCCGCTCGAGCTCGTCCGCGACGTCCTCGATCGGCAGCACCCGCAACCAGCCGGCCGCGAGCTCGAGGGCCAGCGGCATGCCCGCGGTCGCCCGGCACACGCGCACGACCGCCTCGGCCTGCCGCGGCAGGTCCAGTGGGTGGCCCACGCGCCGGGCCCGCGCCTGCAGCAGCGTGACCGCGCCGTACGCCTCGAGATCGCTCGCGTCGGGCTCGGGCACGGGCAGCCCTTCGATCTCGAACACGGTCTCGGCGCCGAGGCCGAGCCGCTCGCGCGAGGTCAGCAGCCAGGCCACGCCGGGAGCATCCGACCGGAGCCTGGCGACGACCGCATCGGCACCCGGCAACTGCTCGAGGTTGTCGAGCACGACGAGCATCCGCCGCTCGGCGAGTGCCTCCGCCGCCTGCTCCAGTGGCGATCGCAGCGGTATCGGCTCGAGGCCCAGCGCATCGAGGAGGGCCGGGGCGACCTCGTTGAGGGCGCGCGCGCCGGCGAGCCACACCACCGCGGCGCCGTCGGGGAAGCGCGCTTCGAGGCGATCGGCGGCCTCGATGGCGAGCCTCGTCTTGCCGACGCCGCCGGCGGCCAAGAGGGTCACGACGGGCGAGTCGTCGCGCAGGAGCTCGGTCTCGAGCCGCGCGAGTTCGGCATCGCGACCGAAGAAGGCGCCGCCGCGACCGCGGTGACCGCGCGGTTGGGCGATCGGCTCGGGGGCGAATGCCGCCAGCACCTGGGCGCCCGACTCCGCGCGCAAGGCATCGACCAACGCGACCGTCGCCCTCTCGGGTGCAAGGCCCATCTCGGCGGCGAGGCGCGCCTCGAAGGCGGCGAAGCGTGCCAGCGCCGCGGTGCGCCGCCCCGCACGGACACAGGTCGCCAACCACGCCCGCAGGACCTCCTCGTCGAGCGGCTCGATCGCCAGCCAGCCCTCCAGCAGCCCGGCCGACTCGTCGTCGCCGAGGTCCTCGCCGCCACGGGCGACCGCCTCGAGCAGCGCGCCACGGAGGCGCTCCCGCCACGCCGCGCGCTCCAGCTCGAGCCAGGACTCGAACTCCGGCGCCGACGCGAGGCGGAAGCCCTCCAACAGCGGCCGCGGCCAGCCGTCGCGCGCGACGCCGAGATCACGGCGGCCAAGCGCATCGGACCAGGCAGCGACGTCGGCCACCACGGGCCACCGCACCCGGGTCCGCTCGGCCTCCAGGCCCTCGGCGAACGGCAGCGCGCGCAGCGCCACCAGCAGCTGCCGGAGGTTGGTGCGCCCCTTCTGTTCGTCCGAGTCGGGCCAGAACAGGTAGAGGAGGTCGTCGCGCGGTACCCATGACCCGGCGTACGCGAGGTAGAAGAGCACCGCGCTGCGCCGGTCGGCCGCCGGCTCCCACGCGTTCGCGCCGATCCGGACGGCCGCCGGACCCAGGAGCCGCACCTCGGGCCGCATGCCGCATCATATTCAGCCAGAAGGTGACACGTCCCTTGCGGGCCTGTCCGTGGCAGCGGCGCGGCCGCGGCACCACCTCACGCTGACCTCACGGTCGGCCCCCTAATCTCCGACCAGGGTGATGGAACCGCTACCTCCGGTCACCCGTCCTCATCGAGGCCGGCGGCGCGTTGCGATGCAGCACGCCGCCGGCCTCTCCCATGCCGACGCCGCCCTCGAACGTTCGACGTCCAACCACGTCGGTTGGCCTCATCTTCCAGCATCGCCCCGGTGCTATCGTCACCCACGGTCGGCGCGGAGCATCCCCTCGGCGCCACCGCGTTCGACCTGACTGGAACCTGACGCCAGGCGCGCAGGCCGATGGCCGCCGCGCCGCTCGCGACGGGCGCGCCCCGGCGACACGCAGCGCGTCCCCAGGAGGAATCGAACGATGTCCGAAACCGGCACGAAAGCCACCCGCAAGGCCCGTAAGGCCGCTGCCCCCGAGATCCCGGCCGACGCCATCGAGCGCCGCGCGTACGAGAAGTTCGTCGCCCGCGGCCACGCCCACGGCGCCGACTTCGACGATTGGCGCCAGGCCGAGGAGGAGCTCGCGACCGAGCTCGCGCCACGGCCGAAGCGCGCGGCCAAGACGGCCGCCAAGGGCACCGACGCCGCCCAAGCCGCGCCCAAGAAGCGCACCGCCAAGGCCGCGGAGGCACCGGCCGCCAAGACCCCGGCTCGCCGCAAGACCAAGAAGGCCTGACGCCCGGAGAGGCCGGGGGACCGCGCCGCCGGGCGACGTCGTCGCCGGACCCGCGGGCACGCACGGTGCCGAGGCGCCACCGTCGCTCCCGGTATCGTGACCCGATGGGCCCACGAGACGTCTCCCGGGCATGGCACGTCGCGCTGCAGCCTGGCGCGACGGTGCTGAGCCCCGCGCGCGACGAGGTGCTCAGCCTCGACCTGGAGGGGCGGCCGCGCACCCACTTCGTCCGCGGTCACACCTACAAGCGGTCGCTGGCCTCCGAGCTGTTCGGCCGCCGGACGGTCGCCGGCGTCCGCCGGCGCTGGCGCGTGCCCGAGGCCGAGGCCACGGGGCTGTTCGCGCGGGCCGCCGAGGTCGTCGCGGCGGCGTCGGCGGAGGCGGACGCCGCCGTGCCGGCCACGCGCCGTCGGGAGTTCGTCGCCCGCCTGGAGCGGGCCCGATCCTGGACGCCGGACCGCCTGCGCGCCGAGCGCGGGCGTTTCCTCGCGACCTACGCGCCCATCGCCATCCTGCCGCCCGACCAGTACGGCGCGGTCGTGCTGCAGGCCAGCTTCGGCTGTAGCTGGAACCGCTGCACGTTCTGCAGCTTCTACCAGGACCGCGACTTCGAGGTGCGTCCCGCGGCCGCCTTCGAGGCGCACGTCGCCGCCGTGCGCGACCTGCTCGGACGCGACGCCGACACCCGCCGCGGCATCTTCCTCGCCGACGGCAACGCGCTGGTGCTCGCGAACGCCCGCCTGCGGCCGATCTTCGAGGCGGCCCGCGCGGCCTTCCCAGACCAGCCTCTCGCTGGCTTCGTCGACGTCTTCAGCGGCGAACGCAAGCCCGCGAGCGACTGGCGCGAGCTCCGCGAGCTCGGACTGGCCCGCGTCGCCATCGGGGTCGAGACCGGGCACGACCCGCTGCTGGCGTACCTGAACAAGCCCGGCGGCGCGGACGAGGCGGCCACCTTCATCGCCCAGCTCAAGGGCGCCGGTCTGGCCGTGCAGGTCATCCTGATGGCGGGCGTCGGCGGCCAGCGCTTCGCCGCCGGGCACCTCCGCGACAGCGCGCGACTGCTGGCGCGCCTGCCGCTCGACACGCGCGACGTCGTGTACCTGTCGCCCTTCGTGGTGCAGCCGGGGTCCGCCTACGCGGCGCGCGCGGAGGCGGAGGGGCTGGCGCCGCTCTCCCCCGCCGAGCTCTCCGCGCAGCTCGCCGACCTCCGGGCGGCGGCCCGGGCCTCGGCGCCGGCGGCGCGCGTGGCGCTGTACCCGATCGACGAGTTCGTCTACTGAACCGCGGGACCGGGCGCACCGCTGGCCCGGGCCCGGCCCCGCGCGCGCTTGCGCCGCGGCGCGCGAAGGTTGACGATGGGGTCACGGAGCAGCGCCCCCATGGCCGCACCGGTAGGGAGGCACCCATGATCGCCCAGGCACCCTTCGGACGCACCGGACACCTCAGCAGCCGCGTCATCTTCGGCGCCGCCGCGCTCTCGAAGGTCTCTCAGGACGAGGCCGACCGCGCCATGGAGACCGTCGAGCGCTACGGCCTGAACCACATCGACACGGCCGCCTCGTACGGCGACGCGGAGCTGCGGCTCGGTCCCTGGATCGAGCGCGAGCGCAGCCACTGGTTCCTCGCCACCAAGACCGGCGAGCGCGAGCACGCCGCCGCGCGCGACGAGCTGCATCGCTCGCTGGAGCGACTGCGCACCGACCACGTCGACCTGTGGCAGCTCCACAACCTGGTCGACGAGAAGGAGTGGGAGGTCGCCCTCGGTCCGGGCGGGGCGCTGGAAGCCGCCATCGAGGCCCGCGACGAGGGCCTGGTGCGCTTCATCGGCGTCACCGGCCACGGCGTCGAGGTCGCCGCGCGGCACCTCGCGAGCCTGCGGCGCTTCCCCTTCGACGCGGTGCTCCTGCCCTACAGCTTCGTCATGATGCAGAACCCGAGCTACGCGGCCGACTTCGAGGCGCTCGAGGCGGCCTGCGAGGTGCGCGGCGTGGCGATGCAGACGATCAAGGCCATCACCCGCCGCCCCTGGGGCGAGCGCCCGGCCGACCGAGCCACCTGGTACCAGCCGCTCGAGGACCCGCGGGCCATCGGCCTGGCCGTGCACTGGGTGCTGGGCAACCCGCACGTGTTCCTCAACTCCGTCGGCGACGTGACGCTGCTGCCGCGGCTGCTCGAGGAGGCCGCGCGCTTCGAGGCGCGGCCCTCCGACGCCGAGATGCAGGAGCTGGTGGACGAGGAGGAGATGGCGCCGCTGTTCACCTGAGCCCGTGCGGCGGGCCGGTCCGGCCCGCCGCCTTCAGACAGGTTCGCGCACCACCCAACCCGCGGGACCGCCGACGGCCTCGAGGTTGTCGCGGGGCCCCAGCACCACCGAAGCCGGCTCGCCGGCCGCCTCGATCGCGTCGGCGAGGTCACGGAAGTCCTGCCGCTCGGTCGCCAGCAACTCGGCCCGCAGGCGGTCCACCTCGCCCTCCGTCCCCCTCAGGTAGCGGTGCAGTGCGCGGTAGCCGGTGGCCCCGGGGAGCGCATAGGGATCGAGCTTGCCGACCGCGCCGACGATCAGCGTGTCGAGGGCCGCGTCGTCGAGCGCGTCGGCGGCCTCGCGCAGGGCCTGCGGCAGCGACCGGAAGGTCGCCAGCGTCTGGGCGAGGTTCGGGTCGCGGTACGCCTGCGCCGCCAGCGAGCCGGTCAGCGGATCGAGCACCGCGCCGGCGCCGTAGGCGCCGCCCTGGAAGCGGAGCAGCGGGATCAGCACGTCGGCGCTCAGGTGGCGGGTCGCGGCGAGCCAACTGCCGGGGAGCCTGCCACCGTCACGCAAAAGCCAGCGCACGCCGCTGTAGTGCACCTGCCCGGGCAGCGCCCAGCCCTCGGCCGGTTCGGGCGCGGCGAGCTCGGGCAGTCTGCCCGCCTCCTCGCCCTCGGGCAGGCCTTCCAACAGCGCCGCGACCGCCGGGCGGGCGGCCGCCGCGGCCTCGTCGTCGGCGGTGACGCCCGCCACCAGCCGCGAGCGGGCCAGCAGGCGCCCGCGCAGGTCGAGCAACTCGGCCCGCAGCGCGTCCCAGTCCTCGTCGACGCGGCGCACGAAGTCCGCGAGCGTCTCGAGCGAGGCGAGGCCGACGAGCGACTCGCCGAGGCGCGCCTCGGGCCCGCCGTGCGCGGCCAGGCGACGGAGCGCGAACTGCGTGCCGGCGGGCTCCAGGGCGGTGCGGCGGCGGGCGAGGTCCTCGAGCGCCAGGCGACGCACCGCGTCGCGGTCGTCGACCCGCGCCTCGGTCAACACCTCCAGCATCAGCCCGGCCAGCGCCTCGGCACGCGAGGCCAGCGCCTTGCCGTGGAGTACGAAGCGCGCCACGCCACGGCGGTCACCCACGCCGGGCTGGAGCTCCAGGCCGTGGCTGATCCCGCCGGTATCGCGGTCGATGCGCCGGGTCAGGTCCGCCAGGCTGCTGCGAGCCGTGCCGGTCTCGAGCAGCGCGCGGCCGAGCACGGCAGCGTGCGGCAGCAGCGCCTGCGGCAGACCCGCCAGGTCGAAGGTCAGGTCGAGGTACAGCAGCCCGCGGGTCGGCTGGTCGATCCAGGCGAGCTCGGCGCCGTCGACGCGCTCGATCGCCGGCAGCGGCCGGCGGCGCGCCTCGGCGAGGTCGGCCCGCTTCAGCCGCGGTAGGGCGGCCCGGGCGGCCTCGTCGTCGGGCCGTCGCTGGTGGGCCTCCAGGGCCGTCGCGGCCTCCGCCACGCGCGCCAGGCCCTCGGCGTCGAGCGACGCGGCGGTCGCGGCGAGCCGCGCGTCCTCGCTCGCCTGGCGCTGCTGGCTCAGCTCGGTGTCGGGCAGCAGCGTCACGTCGACGCGGTGCTTGCCGTCGAGCAGGTCGCGCCGCAGCAGCTCGGCGACCAGCGCGCCGCCGCCGCCGGCCGCGGCGATGCGCGCGTCGAGCTCGGCGAAGGTGCGGTCGGCGTCGAGCTCCTCCAGCGGGTCGCGTCCGTGGAACCAGCGCCCGAGGACGCCGAGGCCGAGCGCGAGCCCTCGCTGGCCCCCCCACGCGTCGAGCTCGCGGGCGGCGAACTCCAGGCGGTTGCGCGCAGCCGCGACGTCCTCGTCCGCCACGCCCCGCTCGGCGATGCGCGCGATTGCGTCGCGCACGAGGGCGTGGACCTCGGGCACCCTCTCGCTCGCCACGCCCCGCAGGCCGACCCGGAAGACCGGCGTGCGGCGGTCGTCGCTGAAGCCACCGATGAAGGCCTCGCCGAGTCCCGCGTCGAGCAGGGCGCGCCGCAGCGGCGCCGCCGGGGTCCCCACCAGCACGTGTTCCAGCAGCTCCCACGCCATCCCGTCGGCGGGCGACCGCGGCTCGGGCGTGGCCCACGCCACGGTGGCGATCGCCTTGCCCTTGGCGTCGGCCGGGTACGCCCCGCTGACCGCCCGAGGCGCGTCGAAGGGCGCCGGCGCCGCCGGTGCCGGGAGCGGCTCGAGGCGCTCGGCGCCGTCCAAGTAGCCGGCGATCACCTCCAGCGTCTCCTCGAGCGGCACGTCGCCGTGCAGCACGAAGCGCGCGCGGCTCGGGTGGTAGTGGTCGCGGTGGAAGGCGAGCAGTTGCTCGTAGGTGAGTTCGGGGATGGCGGCGGGATCGCCGCCCGAGTCGTGCCGGTACTCGGTGTCGGGGAGCAGCGCGCCGGTCTCGGTGCGCTCCAGCGCCCGGTCGGGGCTGCCGCCCGCGCCCTTCATCTCGTTGAACACCACACCACGCAGGCGCAGGCTGCCGGGGGCGTCGCCCGGCTCGAGGTGCCACGCCTCCTGGTCGAAGGTCTCGCGCGTCAGGCGCGGCCGGAACACGGCGTCGAGGTAGACGTGGAGCAGGTTGACGAAGTCGCGCGGATGGTCGGTCGCGAAGGGGTAGACGGTGCGGTCGGGCCACGTCATGGCGTTGATGAAGCCCGCCACCGAGCCCTTGACGAGCTCGAAGAAGGGGTCCTTGAGCGGGTACTTCTCGGACCCCGCCAGCACCATGTGCTCGAGGATGTGTGGGACGCCGGTGTCGTCGCTGGGGAGCGTGGCGAAGCCGACCGCGAAGGTCAGGTTGGGCTCGTCGCCGGCGAGGTGCAGCAGCTCGGCGCCGCTCGGCTCGTGCCGCAGCAGACGCGCGTGGACGCCGAGCAGGGGCAGCTCCCGCTCGCGGATCGGGGAGAAACCGTGGTTGGACACGGGCCGGACGCTACCACCCCGCGGGGCGGGACGAGGTCGCCGGGGGCGGGCTTCCGGCGCGGTCCGCCCCCCGCTTCCGGCGCCGCCGCGCCGCCCGCCCGGGCCTCACCCCAGGGCGACGTCCAGCACCAGCATCACCAGCACCCCGATCATCGTGCCGAGCGTCGCCAGCCGCTCGTGCCCGCGGGCGTGGGTCTCGGGGATGATCTCGTCGCTGATGACGAACAGCATGCCGCCGGCGGCGAAGCCCATCGCGTAGGGCAGCAGCGGCGCGGCCTGCGCGACCGCCCAGGCGCCGAAGACCGCCAACGGCACCTCGACCAGGCCGGCGCGGAAGCCGGTGAAGGCGGCGTACCAGCGCCCACCCATGCCGGCGTTGCGCGCCGCCACCGCGACCGCCAGGCCCTCGGGCACGTTCTGCAGGCCGATGGCGAGCATCAGGGTGATGGCGTCGCGCACGGCCCCGCCGCCGAACGCGACGCCGACCGCCAGGCCCTCGGGCATGTTGTGCAGGGTGATCGCGACGATGAACAGGATCACGCCGGCCAGGCGCCGATCGCCGGCGCCGCCGGGCGCTGCGTCGGCCCGCCGCCGACCGGTCACCAGCACGTGGATGTGGGGTACCCAGACGTCCGCGCGGTCGAGCACCAGTGCGCCCAGGATCATGCCGACCACCACGGGCCACAGGCCGCCGACCTCGATGCCCGGCAGGATGAGGCTCGTGAAGCTGGCCGTCAGCATGACCCCGGCGGCGAAGCCGAGGGCCACGTCCAGCGAGCGCTCGGATGGGCGACGCCAGACGACGATCGCCAATGCGCCCAGGAGGTTGAAGAAGGTGATGACGAGGCCCCCGACCAGACCCTGAACGACGGGGTTCGGCCCGGATACGCGGAGGAACAGCTCGACGAGGTCGGGCATCACACCCAGGCTACGCCCGCGGGCGGGTCGGCGCTTGCGACTGCGCCGGCGGCGTCAGACGAGGAACGGGTTGCTCTGCCGCTCGTGCCCGATCGTCGTCTCCGGCCCGTGCCCGGGCAGGACGCGGGTCTCGTCCGGCAGCACCAGCAGGCGCTCGCGCAGGCTGCGCTCGAGCGCGGCGGGGTCGCACAGCGGCAGGTCGGTGCGGCCCACCGAGCCGCGGAACAGCGCGTCGCCGCTGAAGAGCACGCCAGCGCGGGACGCGTAGAAGGCGACGTGGCCGGGCGCGTGCCCGGGCGTGTGGAGCACCTCGAAGACGTGTTCGCCGAGGGCGAGCCGTTCGCCGTCCGCGAGGTCGATGGCGGCGACGCCCGGGGGGCGCACGGTCACGCCGAACCAGGCCGCCTGCCGCTCGGCGCCGTCGTAAAGCGGCGCGTCGGCGGGGTGCAGACGCACGGGCACGGGGTGCGCCTCGCGCAACCCGGCGACCGCGCCGATGTGGTCGAAGTGCGCGTGCGTCAGCCAGATCTCGCCGGGCGGGTGGCCGGCCTCCTCGAGGGCGGCGAGCAGGCGGGGCGCCTCGTCGCCCGGATCGATGACGACGGTGGCGCCGGTCGCCGCGTCGGTCACCAGGTACGCGTTGGCGGCGACGGGTCCGACGGTGAGCGCGCGGATCGAGAGGGGCACGGTACCGAAGCTAGCACGGCCCGCCGCGACCGGTCGACGACGTCGTGCCCGTCGCGCCCCGCCAGGTGGCGGTCAGCGCGGGCGCCTCGGCCCGTTCGACGCGCACGCCCGCGGGCGGGCCACCGAGCGCGTCGAGCAGCCGCTCGAGGCCCCACGCGTCCGGATGGGCCAGCGTCAGGCCGACGCAGGTGAGCTGCGGCGGCAACTGCCCCGACGGGTGCGGCGAGCCCCGCCAGTCGATGAAGAACGGGACCAGGCCGCCGTAGGCGTGCCCGGTCGCCCCCCGACTGCTCGGGGTCGGGCGCGAGCAACTCGAGGTAGCGGTCGCGGCCGAGGCCGACGAGCGCGTTGTGGGTGCCCTGCCCCGCGTGGCGGCCACCGGGCGCGGCGCGGGCGCCGGTCAGGCCCGCGAACGCCTCCACCAAGTCGGCGAGGTCGGGGCCGGCGACGATCAGGTGGTCGAGTTCGAACGTCGGCATCGGCCCATCATGCGCGCCCGCGGCGCACGCGCCGCCCGTGGCGCACGCGCCACGCCCGCGCGGACGCCAGGTACGCGAGGTGGCGGGCGGCGAACGCGCCGCTCGGCTCCGCCGTCAGCCGCGCCAGGTTGCGGGCGGCCTTCGCGCGCAGCCCGGCGCTGCGGCGCTCCGAGGCCGCCAGCACCCGTGCCAGGAGGTCGCCGTCGACCGCCCCCTCCAGCGCCGGCAGGCGCGACCGCAGGACCACCTGGTCATGGTCGGCGCCGATGACGTCGACCAACGCGTCGACCTCCTGCAGCCACGCCTCGATCGGACGCCGCCAGGCCGGCGCCCACCAGCGCATGACGTAGCCGAGCTCCTTGAAGCGCTTGCGGGCGTCGTGCAAGGCGCCGTCACACACGACGGCGACACCGTCGCGAACGACGGCGACACCGTCGGCATCGCCGCGCACGACGGCGTCGTGGCTGGCCGCGTCGCTGGCGGCCGCGTCAACGGCCGCACGCGCAGCCTCGCCGGCCGCGCACGCACGCCGGTGCATGCGCCGGAGCCCACGCCCGAGCGGCTCGAGGTCGCCCCCGGCGGCCCGGGCCGCCGCGTGCAGCAGCCGCAGATCGTGCCGCGCGCCCTCCAGGTCGGCGGCGATCGCGGCGACGGTCTCGGGCTCGACGCGCGTCGGCGCGGCGCCGCGCTCGCCCTCGAGCAGCAGCCGCAGAGGCGCCACCGCCGAGCCCGGCGGGCGGCCCTCGCGGACGCCACCTGGACCCACGCGCTCACGCCAGGCGGCGCGAAGCGCCGCAGGCAGCACCGCGGCGTCGCGCGCCTCCGCGAGGCGACGGCGCGCGCCGCGCACCGCATCGATCAGGTCACGCGCCACGTCGGCACCGGCCAGGGGTCGCAGCAACTCGGCCATCGCCCGCGCGCGGCGCAGCGCCTTGCGCGCCTCGTGGACCGCGAGGTCGGCGTCGACGCGCGTGTCGGCGTCGATCGATCCGCCGGCCGCCGCCGACCCGGCAGCGTCGGACGCCGCCGCGCGCCGCAGCTCGCGCAGCGCGACCCGCAACTGGCCGACCGCCGCCCGTACGGCGTCGTCGCACGGGTCGCGCGTCGCGTCCCAGCCGAACCCCATCGTCTCCACCTCCCCCCCGGGATGGCCCCATGCTAGCCCCCGCGCCGGCGCGGCATCCGAACGGACGCTCCTCATCCGCGGGGCTTAGCATCGGGGCATGGACATCACGAGCAAGGGCGCACGTCGGAAGCCGACGCGGATCGCCGTCCTGGTCGTCGCCGCGGCGATGGCCTGGGCGTGCGCGCAACCCGCCGCCGAGGCCCTCACGACCGAGCTGCCGGTGCAGCACCTGGTGCTGTTCACCAACGGCGTCGGCTACTTCGAGCACGCCGGTACCGTCGTCGGCACCCAGGAGATCGAGCTGCCGGTCCCCCCGGAGCACATGGACGACCTGCTGCAGAGCCTGGTGGTGCAGGACCTCGGCGGCGGGCGCGTCGAGGCGGTGCGCTACGGCGCCCGCGATCCGCTGGGGCGGGTGCTGTCGAGCTACGCCCTCGACCTCTCCGGCGACCCGACGCTGGCGGAGCTGCTCGCGCAGGCGCGCGGCGAGGCCGTGCGCATCGACGCGACGGAGACGCTGCGGGGCGTGATCGTCAACGTCGAGCGCGTGGCGGTGCCCGACCAGGCCCCGCGCACGCTGCTGACGCTGGCGACCGACGACGGCCTGCAGCGCGTGGACCTCGACGAGGTGCGCGCGGTCGCCTTCGAACGCGAGGCGCTGCAGGCCGAGCTCGACGCGGCGCTCGCCGCCATCGCCCGCTACCGCGGCGGCGACGCCGCCAGCGTGCGGCTGCGCTTCGTGGGCGAAGGCGAGCGCGAGGTGCGCGTCGCGTACGTGCGCGAGATGCCCGTGTGGAAGGCGAGCTACCGGCTCGCGCTCGAGGAGGCCGGCCGCGCCGAGCTGCAGGGGTGGGCCATCCTCGACAACCCGACCGCGCTCGACCTCGAGGACGTGTCGGTGTGGTTCGTCGCCGGCCAGCCCATCAGCTTCGTCGCCAGCCTCTACGCGCCCGTCTACGTCGACCGCCCGCGCGTCGACGTGGCGACGGCGCCCCGCATCGATCCCGTCGCCGACGAGGGCCAACTCGCGCCGATAGAGGCCGAGGCCGGTCGCGCGATGATGGCGCCGTCGCCCGCGATGATGGCGGACGCGCTCGAGTCGGCCGCGCCCAGCTTCGGCGGCGCCGGCGTGGAGGCCGCCGCGGAGGGCGTCGCCGGCGGCGCCACCTTCGCGTACCGCGTGAGCGAACCGGTGACCGTGGGTCGCTTCGAGTCGGCGATGATCCCCATCGTCGTGGCCACCGTCGAGGCGCACGCCGTCAGCTGGTACGACGCCGACGTGCTGCGCGACCACCCGCTGCGAGCGGTGCGGCTGGTGAACGACAGCGGCCTGCACCTGGCGGCGGGTCCCGTGACCGTGTTCGACGAGGGCGGCTTCGCCGGCCAGGCGATGATGGCCGACGTCGTGCCCGACGACAGCCGCATGCTGGCCTACGCCGTCGACCTCGACGTGCGGGTCACCGTCGCGAGCGCCAGCGAGCCGGAGCGCGTCGTCTCCGCGGTGCTCCGCGGCAGCGTGCTCGAGACGTCGTGGCGCAGCG
The DNA here is from genome assembly GCA_011389865.1 of Trueperaceae bacterium. GTDB lineage: Bacteria > Deinococcota > Deinococci > Deinococcales > Trueperaceae > JAABTL01. The sequence goes on along the minus strand of JAABTL010000003.1, from coordinate 62,524 downwards.
TTCACACCACCCGCTACCGGCTCGAGCCCCGTGGCGACGGGGAGCGCTTCGTGGTCGTCGAGCACCCGCAACGCGGCGGCTTCGCGGTGGTATCGCCGGAGGGCCCGGTCGAGACCGGCGACGCCTGGCGCTTCGGCATCGAGATCGGTACGGGCGCCCCCGTCGACCCGACGGTGCCATCGCACCTCGTCTGCGACGACGACACGTGCGTCCTGACGGTCGTCATGGAGCGTCTCGACGGCCGGCAGACGGCCGTGAACAACGTCGGCGGCGACCAGATCGCCTTCTACCTCGAGAACGTCGACCTGAGCGACGCCGACCGCGAGGCGCTCGAGGCCGTCCTCGAGTTGCAGCGCGGCATGGCCGAACTCGACCGGCAGGTGGTGGCGCTCGAGGCGCAGGTGAACGAGGTGTTCCGCGACCAGTCCCGCATCCGCGACAACATGGCGGCCCTGGAGCGCAACTCGTCGCTGTACCGCCGCTACCTCGCCGACCTCGAGGCGCAGGAGAACCTGCTCACCGAGTTGCGCGAGGCCATCGCCGACCGGCGGAGCGAGCGGGCCGAGGCGCAGCGCGAGCTCGACGAGCTGATCGCACGCTTGGCAGCCGCCGCGGGCGGCTGAATCTCGGCCGGGTCAGGGCGCGAGGCCCCCACCACCCGGTGGTAGCCTCGCGCATGAACCACGACTACGACCTGCTGAAGCGGCTCTCCGAGACCGACGGTATCCCCGGGCGCGAGGAGGCGGTCCGCGAGGTGATCCACGAGGCGCTCGGCGACCTGGCCGCGGGTGCCCGCGTCGACCCCATGGGCAACCTCATCGTCGAGTTGGACGGGCCGGCCGACGCGCCGCTCGTCATGGTCAGCGCGCACATGGACGAGATCGGCTTCGTGGTGCGCCACGTCGACGACAAGGGCTTCATCCGGCTGCAGAACCACGGCGGCTTCGACGTGCGCAACCTCTTCGCCCGCCTGGTCCGGGTCCACACCCACAAGGGCGGCCCGCGGGTGGGCGTGCTCAACCCCGGCGTGAAGCCGGTGCACATCGCCACACCCGAGGACCGCAAGAAGATCCCCACGCTCGACGAGTTCGTCGTCGACCTCGGCCTGCCGGCCGAGACGGTGAAGGCCGATGTCCGCATCGGCGACATGGTCACGCTCGTGCAACCCTTCGTCGACCTCGGCGAGGTGGTCAGCGGCAAGGCGATGGACGACCGCAGCGGCTGCTGGGTGCTCGTCGAGACCCTGCGGCGGCTCGCGTCGCCCGAGGTGCGGGTGGCCGCCGTCTTCAGCACGCAGGAGGAGGTGGGCCTGCGCGGCGCCATCACCAGCGCCTTCACGGTCCACCCCGACGTGGGCGTCGCGCTCGACACGACGCTGGCGGTCGACACCCCAGGCACGCCCGAGCACCTGTCCGTGACCCGGCTCGGCCAGGGCGTCGCGATCAAGGTGCGCGACAGCTCCACGATCAGCCAGGGGTGGCTGGTCGACGCACTCGCCGACGTGGCGGACGCCGAGGGCATCGCCCACCAGTTCGAGGTGCTGCCGCTCGGCGGCACGGACGCGGGCGCCATCCAGCGGAGCCGCGGCGGGGTCGCCAGCGTGACGCTCTCGAACCCGTCGCGCTACGTGCACACGGTGGTGGAGATGCTCGCCAAGCGCGACCTCGAGGCCGCGGTCGCGCTGCTGACGGCCTTCCTGTCGACCCCGGGCGCGGCCACCGCGCCTGCCGAGGCGTCCGCCCCGACCAAGGCGTCCGCCTCGGGCGCCTGACCCGCCGGCCCCGTGCGCCTCGCCAACCTCGTCCACCCCGATCGGGCCGACGCCGCCGCCCTGCGCACGGCACAGGGGCACGTGTTGGTCGCCGACGTGGCCCGATCCGCCCGCGCCGACTGGCCCGGGCGGATCGATGCGCTGCTCGACGCCGGCGCATTCGACGCGCTACGGGCGTGGGCGTCCGCGAACCCGGACGCGATCGCCGCGCTGCCCGCCGCCGACGCCGGCTGGCGCATCGGGCCGCCACTGCGCCACCCGCGCAAGATCCTCGGCGTCGGCCTCAACTACGCCGAGCACGCCGGCGACCTCGGCGAGCGCCGGCCCGACGAGCCCGCCACCTTCATGAAGCCCGCGACCACCATCGTCGGGCCGGGCGACGAGGTCGTGCTGCCGCCGCAGTCGCAACGCACCACCGGCGAGGCGGAACTGGGACTGGTCATCGGGCGTCGCTGCCGCGACCTGAGCGAAGACGAGGCCCTGGAAGCCGTCGCCGGCGTCGTGCCCATCGTCGACATGACCGCCGAGGACATCCTGCAGCGCAACCCGCGCTTCCTGACGCGCGCCAAGAGCTTCGACACCTTCTTCGCGTTCGGGCCGCACCTGGTGACGCTCGACGAGGTCGGCGAGCTGGCGGCGCTGGAGGTGCGCACCACGCTCGACGGCGTCGCCCACCGGAGCAACACCGTCGCGAACATGATGTTCTCGCCCCGCACGCTGGTCGCCTTCTTCTCCCAGGTGATGACGCTCGAGCCCGGCGACGTCATCTCGACCGGCACCCCCGGTGCGGTGGTGCTGCGCCACGGGGCCACGATCGGCTGCGTCATCCCGGGGATCGGCGAGATCGCCTGCCCAGTGCGCGACCGCAAGGCGACCGCCGGCTGAACGATGGGCGGGCGCGAACCGACCGGCGCCCCCGGCGTCAGAGCTTGCGCAGCTTCCACACCTGCTCGCTGGGGAAGCGGCGCGCCCAGCCCCGGGTGACGAAGAAGCGGTCCTCGGCGTCGTCGCCCGGATCCGGGCGCGGCTCGCGGTAGTCCTCGACCGCGAAGCCGACCCGGCGGAAGAGCGCGAACCAGTCCGAAACGGTGAGGTTGAACTCGACGCCGCCGGGCTCGATCGTCGCCTCGGTCCAGTCGAGCCGACCGAGCTCGAAGTAGGGGCGCTCCATCCGCTGGACGACCGGGGAGCCGTCGAGCGGCGCGCACACCTGGGCCCACGGGTGGTGCCCGAGGAAGACCAGGCGCCCGCCGGGCCGCAGGATGCGGTGCGCCTCGGGCAGCCAGCGCTCCGGGTCGCACCAGATGGCCGCGCCGTACTCGCTGATGGCGAAGTCGAACGAGGCGTCGGCGAACGGCGTCGCCTCGGCGTCGCCGTGCACCAGCGTCAGATCGATCCCGTGCTCGGCCGCCAGCCTCCTGGCGGTCGCCAGCTGCTCGGCGGAGTTGTCGATGCCGGTCACGCGCGCGCCGCGGCGCGCCATCCAGGCCGATACGTAGCCGGTGCCGCAGCCGAGCTCCACGGCGTCGAGGCCGCGCATGTCGGCGGGCAGCAGGTCGAGCTCGTGCTCCGGCACGCCCCAGATCCCCCAATCGGGCTCGTCTCGGGCCCAGGCACGCTCGCCGCCGCCGACCCACTCGTGGGCCATCTCGTCCCAGTAGCGGCGGTTCTCCTGGACGTGGAAGGGCAGCGCGGCGTCGGCGGATTCGGCGTCGTGGGCCATGCGCCAGATTACGACGCGCTCGCCGCCGGGACCGCGCGGCTCGCCATCAGCGCCTGCACCCCGCCGAACGGGAGCGCCAACGCGACCAGCGCGATCACGCCCGTCACCCGCACCAGCGCCGAGACGACCACGCCGTCGACCGCGGCGCTGCCGAGACCGACGGCCAGCACGCCGAACGCCAACTCCTGCACGCCGAGGTTGCCGGGCGTCAGCGGCAGGTAGGTCGCCAGCTGCAGCAGCACGTAGAAGGCGACCGCCTCCGCCAGGCCGACGTCGCTGCCGAGCGCGACGAAGCCGACCCACAGCATGGCGGTCGCCTGCACGAAGGCGGCGAGCGTCCAGGCGATCACCCGCAGCAGGTAGCCGGCGTCCCGCAGGCTGCCGAGGGTGACGGCGACCATCTCCGCGAGTCGTCCGTGCAGCCAGGCGAGCAGACGGAAGCGGCGCGGGACGAGCGGCAGGAGCAGTGCGGCCAGCAGTGGCGCGGCCGCGGTCGCGACGGCGGCGAGCGCCAGCAACCCGGCGAGCGACCAGCCGCCGACGCGCGCCTCGGGCTGCACCAGCGCCACCACCGCCGCGCCGAGCACGAAGTTGAGCACCATCGCGACCCACGGGGCGTTGACGAAGGCCGCCGCGAAGCGCGTGTAGCCGACGGCGAAGCGCCGCTTGAGCTCGACGGCGCGGTAGACGTTGCCGGCCTGCGGCAAGAAGAGGTTGAGGAACCGCCCGATGACGAACAGCTGCAGCCAGGCGCCGAAGCCGACGCGGGTGTCGGCCAGCTTGACGAGCACCACGTGGAAGCGCCCGCTCTGGACGACGAGGTAGACCGCCTGGAGGGCGACGAGCAGCAGCGTGGCGCCGGGGTCGAGGGAGTCGAGCACGGCGAGGTCCTCGCCCCTCACCACGACCAGGCCGGCGGTGGCGGCGAGGCTGGCGGCGAACGCCAGCCAGGGCAGCACGCGGCGCACCTTGGGCGCCGCCCGGCGCAGCCTGGGCGCCGAGCGACGCAGCCAGGTCGGCGCCCCGCGTGGGCCGGGTGTCGTTGCGTGCCGCTCCATGGGGCGGAAGCGTACCGCGGGGGTCGCGGCCCGAACCGTCAGCGGGGTCGCGATGGCGCCGCGCGGCGCCGGCGCCCCTGCCGGCGGCTACCGCCTCGGCAGGTCGCGGCTGGCGACGACGTCGACGCCGGTCCCGAGGACGTCGGCGGCGATCACCTGACCCATCGTGACCGGCGCCTCGAGCCTCAGCTCGTGCAGCAGATTGCAGACGTCGATCACCGAGTCCTTGGGCACGTCGCCCTCGGTCTTGACGGGCAGCCGCGGCCACAGACTCCCCTCGATGGCCACGGTGGTGGTCACCACGCGCCGGGGATCGGTGTGCTCCTGGCGCGCGAAGGCCTCGCCCTTCTTGCACGACTGGCCGCGCACCTCGACGATCTCGCCGTCCTCCTCCTCGACCTCGAGGCGGCAACCGAGCGGGCAGCCGATGCAGAGGTAGTGCGACACGTGGGCGTCGTCCTCGGCGCCGGCGACGTCGTGACGTTCGTCGCTCATGCCGACCCCCCCTCCTCCCGGGGAACGATGCTGACGGGCAGCGAGCCGCCGTGGAATCCCTCCAGGAAGCGGGGTCGCACCTTGAGCGTCACCATCTCGCCGGGGAACACGTAACGCAGCGGGCGCTTGTAGACGTCGCCCAGGTGCAGGGTACAGGGCGCCATCGGCTTCGTGACGCGCATGTAGACGGTGTGCTCGCGGTCGGTGGTGATCGTGGGCGGCACGCAGTAGCGGACGTTCTCGCCCGGCGTCAGGCGCACGTTGTCGGGCGGCGTCGGGGTGCCGGTCGCGTAGGCGCCTGCCCCGCGGCCCGCGAGCTCCGACTCCTGGCTGACGTAGTCGACGAGGTCGTGGATGTGGACGACGTTGCCGCAGGCGAACACCCCGTCGCGCGTGGTCTCCATGGTGCTGGTGACGACGGGGCCGGTGGTGACGGGGTCGAGGCGCAGGCCGAGCCGGTGCGCGAGCTCGTTGTCCGGGATCAGCCCGATCGACACCAGCAGCGTGTCGCAGGCGATGTCGCGCGCTTTCGCCATGTTCGGCCGGTACGCCTCGTCGACCGGCGCGACCGTGACCTTCTCGACGCGCTCGCGGCCGTCGATGTGGACGACGGTGGTCGACAGGTGCAGCGGGATGTCGTAGTCGTGCAGGCACTGCACGAGGTTGCGGTTGAGCCCGTTGGCGTGCGGCATGAGTTCATAGACGCCCTCGACCTCCACGCCCTCGAGCACGAGCCGGCGGGCCATGATCAGGCCGATGTCGCCCGAGCCGAGGATGACGGCGCGGCGGCCCGGCAGCATGCCGCCGAGGTTGACCAGCTTCTGCGCGAAGCCGGCGGTCATGACGCCCGCGGGGCGCTCGCCGGGGATGCGGATGGCGCCGCGGGTGCGCTCCCGTGCGCCCATCGCCAGCACGACCGCGCCCGCGTCCAGGAAGGCGACCCCGTGGTCGCGCGAGGTCACCTTGAGGCGCCGGTCGCTCGCGACGTCGAGCACGTAGGCCGAGGAGAGCACGTCGACGTCGCGCTCGAGCGTCTGCTCGATCGCGCGCTGGGCGTACTCGGGCCCCGTGAGCTCCTCGCCGAAGTGGTGCAGGCCGAAGCCCGGGTGGATGCACTGCTGCAGGATGCCGCCCGCCTCGGGTTCGCGGTCGATGACGAGCACGCGCTCGGCGCCGCTCTCGCGGGCGCCGACGGCGGCGGCGAGGCCGGCGGGGCCGCCACCGACGACGACGACGTCGTAGCGCGGCTGCAGCTGGGCGGGCTTGGGCGTGATCATGCCGCCCCCTCCAGGCGCGGGATCGCGACGTACGAGTCGCCGCCGCGCTTGGTGACGGCCGTCAGCGGGATGCCGAGCCGCTCGTGCAGCAGTTCCATGCAGCCCCAGGTGCAGAAGCCGCCCTGGCAGCGGCCCATGCCGGCGCGGGTGCGGAACTTGATGCCGTCGAGGGTGCGGGCACCGCGGTCGATCGCGTCCCGGACCTCGCCCTCGGTGACGATCTCGCAACGGCACACCAGCCGAGCGTAGGCGGGGTCGCGGGCGACCAGGCTGCGCTGCTCGGCGGAGGAGAGCTCGGCGAAGCGCACCGGCGCGGGGACGCCGGGCTCGAAGTCGTCCTTGGCGACGAGCTCGAGGCCGTCGTCGCGCAGCGCGTCCAGCACCACCGTCGCGACGGCGGGCGCCGCGGTCAGGGCCGGGGACTGCATACCGGCGGCCAGCACGAAGCCGGCGACGCGCGAGGGGCCGAGGATGAACTCCTCCGTGTCGGAAACGGCGCGCAGGCCCGCGAACTCCGCGATGCAGTCCTTCTCGCTGATGCCGGGGGCGAGCTTGCGCGCGCCGGCGAAGACCTCGGCGCTGCCCTCGGCGGTGGTGGCCAGGTCGTCCTTGTCGGCCCAGGTGGCGGTGGGGCCCACCATGAGGGTGCCGTCGTAGGTGGGGATGACCAGGATGCCCTTGGAGGTCGGCGTCGGGCACGGGAAGATGACGCGCTTGACGTAGCCGACGAGGCGCTTGTCGAGCAGGTACTCCTCGCCCTTGCGGGCGCGGATGCGGAAGCCGCCCGCCTCGACCATGTCGGCGATCGCGTCGGCATGCAGGCCGGCGGCGTCGACGACGAAGCGCGCCTTGATGAGCTCGGGCGTCGCGTCGTCGCCGACGACCGCCGCGATCTCGAAGCCCTTCTCGCTGGGGCGGATGCCCACCACCGTCCGCTCGAGCGCGAGGTCGACACCGTTGCGCACCGCGCTCTCGGCGAGCATGAAGCAGGCCTCGTAGGGGTTGACCACGCCGGCGGTCGGCGCGTAGAGGGCCTCGACGATGTCGTGCGACAGGTGGGGCTCCTCGCGCCGGATGCGCTCCGGGCCCCACAGCTCGAGGCCGGGGACGCCGCGGCGCTTGCCCTGCTCCATGATCTGCCGCAGCGTGGCGCGCTGGTCCTCGTCGAAGGCGCAGGTCAGGTCGCCGACGCGCTTGAAGCCGAAGTGCAGGTCGTCGGCCAGCGCATCCCACATCTGGTTGCCGCGCCACTCCAGCTCGCCCTTGAGCGAGCCTTCTGCGCCGTGGTGGCCGGCGTGGATGATGCCGCTGTTGGCCTTGCTGGTGCCGAGCCCGACCTCGCACTCGCGCTCGATGACGACGGCCCGCAGGTGGTAGCGCGAGAGTTCGCGCGCGATGGCGCAGCCGATCACGCCGCCACCGATCACCGCGACGTCGTAACGCATGTGTGGGACCTCCCATCCGGACGACGCCACCGACGGGCCGCCGTCGGCGGCACCCAAGGCCGCCAACGGCGGCGCCGGATCGGCGCATCGGTTCCGACGTGCTCATCGTAGGCCCGCGGGGGTCATGGCTTCAGGGTCCGGAGTCCCTGGGCGCGTCCTCCGCGGCCGTGCCACACGAGGACGTTGCTACCTTGTGAACGAGCGCACGACCGCGCTAGCCTGTCCTCACCCATGCGCCGGACGGCCGCACCTCGTCGGGAGGGGATCGGCGCTCGGGTCGTACGCGTGCCGACCGCGGCCCTACCAAGGGGCGATCGTGGCGGCAGGAGGTCCCAGATGACGTCAGCCCCGACGCTCGTTCGTTGGCTCGCCGAACTCGATCGCTCCGATGCCCCCGAAGTGGGCGACAAGCACGCCGCCCTGGGCGAGATGGCGGCGGCGCTTGGTGAGCAGGGGGTGCGCGTCCCGGCGGGCTTCGCCACCACGGCCGCGGCCTACGAGCGGTTCGTGGCGGCCAACGGCATCCACGAGGCGATGGAGGCCCAGCTCGCGGCCCTCGCGGCCGGCACCCGGCCCATCCACCGCGTCGGCAAGGCGATCCGGCGGCTCTTCCTGCAAGGTGAGTTCCCGGCCGAGGTGGCGGACGCCATCCGCGACGCCTACCACGAGTTGGGTAAGCGCTTCGAGACGGAGGAGGTCGACGTCGCCGTCCGGGCGTCCGCCACGGTGACCGACCTGCCCGAGGCGAGCTTCGCCGGTCAACAGGAGACCTTCCTCAACGTGCGTGGCGACGCCGACGTGCTCGACGCCTGCCGCGCGTGCTACGCCTCGTCGTTCACCGACCGCGCGATCAGCTACCGCATCGCCCACGGCATCGACCACCTGCGCATGGCGCTGTCGGTCGGCGTCATGAAGATGGTGCGCAGCGACCTGGCCGGCGCCGGGGTGATGTTCAGCATCGACCCCGAGACCGGCTTCGAGGACGCCGTCGTGATCAACGCCGCCTGGGGGCTGGGCGAGACGGTCGTCAAGGGCTCGGTCAACCCCGACGAGTACATGGTCTTCAAGCCGCTGCTGGAGAACCCCGAACTGCGGCCGATCATCGAGGCGCGGGTCGGCGAGAAGCAGCAGCAACTGATCTACGCCGAGGGCGGCACCAGCACGACGGCGCTCAAGGACACCAGCCAGGTCGAGCGGCGCGCGCGCGTGCTCGACGACGACGAGGTGCTGCAGCTGGCGCGCTGGGCGGTCGCCGTCGAGCGGCTCTTCGGCTGCCCCATGCACCTCGAGTGGGCCAAGGACGGGGAGTCCGGCGAGGTGTTCTTCGTGGCCGCGCGCCCCGAGACCGTGCAGTCGCAGCGGGCGACCGACACCCTGTCGAGCTACGCGCTGGAGATGCGCGGCGAGGTGCTCGTCAGCGGCCAGGCGATCGGCGAGGCGATCACCCACGGCCAGGTCCAGGTGATCGAGAGCGTCAACGACATCGACCGCTTCATCGACGGCCGCATCCTGGTCACCGGCATGACCGACCCCGACTGGATGCCGATCCTGCAGCGCGCCGCCGGCGTGATCACCGACCACGGCGGCCGCACCTGCCACGCGGCGGTCATCAGCCGCGAGCTCGGGATCCCCACGATCGTGGGCAGCAACGATGCCACCCGCGTCCTGCGCGACGGCCAGGAGGTCACGCTGAGCTGCGCCGAGGGCGACCGCGGCTTCGTGTACGCCGGCAGCCTGCCCTTCCGCTCCACGACGACCAAGATCGGTGACGTGCCGCGCACGCGCACCCAGGTGATGCTGATCATCGCCAGCCCCACCGCGGCCCTGCGCTGGTGGCGCCTGCCCTGCCACGGCATCGGCCTGGCGCGCATGGAGTTCATGATCAGCGATCTGATCCAGGTGCACCCGATGGCCCTGCTGCACTTCGACGAGCTGAGCGACGAGGAGGCGAAACGCCGCATCGCCGACCTCACCCACGGCTACGACGACAAGCCCGAGTTCTTCGTCGACCGCCTCGCGCGCGGCATCGGCAAGATGGCCGCCTCGCAGTACCCGCAGCCCGTGATCGTGCGCACCAGCGACTTCAAGACCAACGAGTACGCGGCCCTGATCGGCGGCCGCGAGTTCGAGCCGCACGAGGAGAACCCCATGCTCGGCTTCCGCGGCGCATCGCGCTACGACGCCGAGGGCTACCGCGCGGCATTCGCGCTGGAGTGCCGCGCCATCCGCCGCGTGCGCGAGGAGCTCGGCTTCGACAACGTGGTGGTGATGATCCCGTTCTGCCGCACGGTCGACGAGGCCGACCGGGTGCTGGCACTGATGGCCGAGGAGGGCCTCGAGCGCGGCAAGAACGGCCTCGAGGTGCAGGTGATGGCCGAGGTGCCCTCGAACGTCCTGCTGGTCGACCGCTTCGCCGAGCGCTTCGACGGCTTCTCGATCGGCTCCAACGACCTCACCCAGCTCGTGCTCGGCATCGACCGCGACTCGACGCGGCTGGCGGAGATGTTCGACGAGCGCGACGAGGCGGTGAAGCGGGCGGTGCGGCTGCTGATCCAGGGGGCGCACGCCGCCGGCCGCAGCGTCGGGATCTGCGGCCAGGCGCCGTCCGACTACCCCGAGTTCGCGGAGTTCCTGGTGGCCGAGGGCATCGACGCGATCGCCCTCAACCCCGACAGCATCCTCGGCGTGCTGCCGAAGATCGCGGCCGCTGAAGCGGCGTCGGAGGCGGCCTCGGAGACCCCCTCGGGCTGACCGCGCACGCGCCACCCGCACGCGCCGCAGCCGGGCGCGGGGCTTGCGCCGGACGGTGCGGCTGCGCCGGACGGCGCGGCGCTGGGCTGGGTCGGTCGGCGCGAGCTCGACGGCGTCCCGGCGTTGATCGACGCGCTCACCGGACGGGGTCGCCGAGGGCCGCGCCGGTGTGGTCCGGGAGCCGCGACTCGACGTCGCGCACCTGCGGGCTGAGGTAGCCGAGCAAGCCGACCAGGCCGGTGACGGCGCCCGCGAAGACCAGCATCAGCGCCATGCCGGCGCCGGGACCGACGCCCACCAGCGGGCCGAACGCCTCGGCGAGCGCGGCGCCCGGCCGCATCGCGGGTTCCATGATCCGGTCGGCCACCGGCCCGACGGCCACCATCGCCAGCGGCGCCGTCCCCTGTGCGATGAAGCGGCGCGCGGCGAAGACGCGGCCCTGGACGTCGGGCGCCACCTTGGCCTGCCAGATCGCCTGGTTCGAGCCGTTGAGCACGGGGACGATGAACGAGCCGAGGAACGCCGCCGCCATCCACCACGGCTGCGAGGGCCCGAGCCCCAGCGGCAGGGTGCCGAGCAGGCCGTACCCCGCCATCCCCAGCAGCACGCCGTGGATGCGTCGCCGCGGCCCGCCCCACACGCTGAGCGCCAAGCCGCCCGCGACACCGCCGGCGCCCATCGCGGCGTGGACGCCGGCGAGCGACAGCTGGTCGCCGCCGGTGCGCGCCAGAACCATCGGAGCGACCACCAGCGTCCCGAAGGTGGCGATGAAGTTGTTGACCGTGAACAGGAGCTGCAGGCGCAGCAGCGCCGGTCGCGCGACGATGTAGCGGAAGCCGTAGCCGGCGTCGCGCCACAGCCCGCCGCGGGCCGCGGTCCCCTCCAGCGACGCGTCAGGCTGGGGGATCGCCACGATCAGCAGGGTCACGACGGCGATGACGAAGGTGACGATGTCGATGACGAACACGCCCGCCACGCCCACCACCGCCAGCAGCAGCCCGGCGAGGACCGGGGCGGCGATCCCCGACGCGGACTCCGCGAGCGACAGCATGCCGCTCGCGCGGACGTACTGGCTCTTCGGCAGCATGGTGCTGATCGCGGCCGAGTAGGCGGGGAACTGGAAGGCCGCGAACGCGCCGGCCCAGGCGCCGAGGACGTAGAGGTGCCAGATCTCGAGCGCGCCCGCGCGGTACAAGGCCAGCATCGCGATCGTCGCGAGGCCCGCCCCCAGGTCGGAGAGCATCATGACCAGCTTGCGGTTCCAGCGGTCGACCAACGCGCCGGCGATCGGGCTCAGCAGCATCGTCGGGGCGAAGGAGAACAGGGCGACCAGCGCGAGCGTCGTGGCCTGGCCCGTCTCCTGCCACGCCCAGATGGTGATGGCGAATGCCGTCATGCCGGAGCCGAGCAGCGACAGCAGCTGCCCGGCCCACACGATCGTGAACCCCACCATCCCGCCCGGTCGCGTACGCGCCATGGCGCCGAGCATACGTTCGCGGCGGCGCCGCGCCGCCGCTCAGCCCTTGACGACCCCCAGCGGCCGAAGCCGCGCGACGCGGGTGGACAGGCCCGCGCGATGCACGACGTCGACGACCCGGTCGACGTCCTTGTAGGCGTCGGGTTGCTCCTCGTCGAGGCCGCGCCGGCTGCTGGCGCGCGCGACGACCCCGCGGGCCGCGAGCTCGGCGCGCAGGTCGCGGCCCTTGGCGGCCTTGACCGCCGCCGTCCGGCTCATCACGCGGCCGGCGCCATGGCAGGTGGTGCCGAAGCTGCGCGCCATCGCCCGCGGCCCGCCCCGCAGCACCCAGCTGGCGCGCCCCATGTCCCCGGGGACGATCACCGGCTGGCCGACCGCGCGGTAGACGGCGGGCACCTCCGGATGCCCGGCCGGGAACGCGCGGGTGGCACCCTTGCGGTGCACGCACAGCATCCGCTCCGCCCCGTCGACGGCGTGCCGCTCGAACTTGGCGATGTTGTGCGCGACGTCGTACACGAGCTCGAGCCCGAGGCGCGGCCAGGGCCGCCCGAAGAAGCGCTCGAACGCCTCGCGCACCTCCGTGGCGAGGAGCTGCCGGTTGCAGAACGCGAAGTTGGCGGCGGCGCGCATGGCGCCCAGGTAATGCTCGCCCTCGGGCGAGCCGATCGGCGCACACGCGAGCTGCCGGTCGGGGAGCTCGATGCCGTAGCGCTCGGGCACGCCACGCAGGGCGCGCAGGGCGTCGTCGCAGACCTGGTAGCCGAGGCCGCGCGACCCCGAATGGGTCAGCACGCACACCTGCCCCGCCTCCAGCCCGAACGCGGCCGCCGCCTCCGCGTCCTCCACGCGGTCGACGACCTGGACCTCGACGAAGTGGTTGCCCGATCCCAGCGTGCCGCACTGCTCCGCCCCGCGCGCCTTCGCGACGTCGGAGACGAGGTCGGGCCGTGCGTCTTCGACGCGACCGTCCGCCTCGCAGTGGCGCACGTCGTCGGCGGTGGCCAAGCCGCGACCTGCCAGGTACGGCACGCCGTCACGCATCAGCGCGTCGAGCTCGCGCGGCCCGAAGTGGTACGGGCCGGAGCGGCCCACGCCGGCGGGGACGTGGGCCTGCAGCGCGTCGACGAGCCCCTCGAGGCGACCGACCAGGTCCTCCTCGTGCAGATCGCTGCGCAGCAGCCGGACGCCGCAGTTGATGTCGTAGCCGACGCCGCCGGGCGACACCACGCCGCCCGCGGCAGGATCGGTGGCGGCGACGCCACCGATGCAGAAGCCGTAACCCCAGTGGATGTCGGGCATCGCCAGGCTCTCCCCCACGATGCCCGGCAGGGTGGCGACGTTCGCCACCTGCTCCAGCGCGGGGTCGTCACCGAGCGCCTCGATCAGCGCGTCGTCGGCGAAGACCACGCCGTCGCAGCGCATGCCCGGCAGCGCGCCGCGTGGGATGCGCCAGCGCACCTCGTCGATGCGCTCGAGCCTGCGGTGGAGGTCGGGCCGCTTCATCGCGTCCTCCGATCGGCCGGGTGGCGTGGGACCCGGCGGTGCCGCGCCGCCCAGCGGCGCGCCCTACACGTCGACGATCACCTCGGCCGCCCAGCCCGCGCCCTGCGGCCGCAGCCACAGGCCGTGGTAGGTGATCGCCTTGACCTCGCGCACCAGCCGGTGGCGGGCGGGATCGACCCGCTCCCCCCAGGCGCTCGCGTGCAGCTGCAGGCCCGCGCCCCGCTCGTCGAACTCGTCGAGCTCGACGAGTTCGATGGCGAAGCGCGCCAGCAGCAGGTGGCGCACCTCGAAGGCGACCAGCAGCGCGTGGAGCCAGTCGAACAGCAGGTCGGCCGGGTCGGCCGCCGCCAACGCCACGTCGAGGCGCTCCCGCGACAGCACCACCGCGTCCGGCTCCTCGACGATCAGCGCCACGAACGCCCGTCCCGCCTCCTCGAAGAGCGCTTCGCGGGTAGGGGCCTCGAACCGCAGGCCGAGGTCGGCCGTGTGGTCGAACACCTGCCAGGGCATGCACCTCGATGGTACGCGCTACGCCTGCCGGGCCCCGCGCCATGCGCTGAGCAGCAGGTCGTAGCGCCCACCGACGTGGGTCCGGAAGCCGTGCTGGTGCAGGTAGCGGCGGTAGACGGCGAGGTCTCGGACGACGAGCGAGAGGTCCGGCTCGCGGTAGTTGCGGGTCCGCGCGCCCCACACGGGCTCGCGATCGCGGAAGCGACCGTTGGGCAGGCCGAGCAGCAGCGCACCCGCGGGCGTCAGGTGGGCCTGCACCAGCCGCCGCAGCAGCGCCCGGTCGTCGACCGCCGGGCTCTGCAGCACCGCGACGGCGACGACCAGGTCGAAGCGCCCCAGCTCCGGCGGCAGGTCGGCGACGTCGCGGCGCAGGAAGCGAGCGGCCGGGAACCGGCGCGCCGCCTCCGCCAAGGCGGACTCGGCGTGGTCGACGCCGACGACGTCGACGCCGACGGGCGGCGGGTCGAGCAGCCCGAGCGCCGCGACCTCGTCGCCGCGGTGGCAACCGAGCACCAGCACCCGCCCGCCGTCGGGCGGCCGCACCCGCTCGAGGGCCTCGAGCAGCGGCAGCAGGAAACCCGGGTGGTCGAGCTTGCGCACCGCGCCGAATCCCGCCGGGTCCGCGTAGCGCTCGCTCGCGGCCGCGCCGGTGGCGCCGGCGGCGGCCTTCCCGTGCCAGTCGGCCTCGGGCGGCAGCGGCACCAGGCGTAGCGCGACGCGCCCACCGCCCAGCGAGCGCGGCGCCTCGAGCCGGCAGCCGAGGAGTTCGGCCAGATCGAACCAGCCGCGCCAGCGCCCCGCGACGGGGCCCACGGCGGCCCCCGCGTCGTCGACCGCGTCGGGATCCGGGACGTCGAGTTCGATCGTCGTCGCCCCCTCCGTGAGCGCAGCGTGTAGCCGGCGGGCCAGATCAGCGAGATCGCGGCCCGTGGGGAGCGCCTCCGCGGCGGCGCCCGGAGCGGCGGCGCCCGGAGCGGCGGCGCCCGAGGCGGCGGCGCCGACATGGGCGTCGGCGGGACCCGTGGTGCCGGCCTCGTCCGCGGCGGGGGCGGCGCCGGTCCACCAACGCCAGCGGATGACGCTCACGGGCGGCGGCCAGGCCGCGACGGCCGGATACCGCGACGCGCGCGGGCGCTGGACCTCTCACCGCCGCGCGGCACCCAATCGCCCTCCTTGCGTTTTGCAATCCCTGCGTCGTACGATATTTGCATGACCGCCAACCCCGGCGCCGGCCACGCGCGCCGTCTCGTCCACGGCCTGGCGGGCGCCTGGCGACGGCTCGAGGCGCGCGCGGCGCCCGACATGCGCGCCTCGGCAGGCCTCGACCTCGACGACTTCGTGTTCCTCGAGACCGTCGCGATGACCGACCTCGCGCCCGGCGAGATCGCCGCCGCGCTGCGCATCCCGCCCCACGGCGTGTCGCGCCGCCTCGCCGCGCTCGAAAGCGCCGGCCTCGTGCGTCGCGCGCTCGACCCCGAGGACCACCGGCGCCGCGTCCTCAGCGTCACGCCCCACGGACACACCGTCCTGGCGGCGGCCCACGCGGCGCTGGAGGCGCGCGTCGCCCCCATGCTGGGCGAACTCGGGCCCGAGCGGAGCGCCGCCGTGCTCGATGCCCTGACGCGCCTGGCGGCGGGGCTCGACCCCGAGGACGAAGGTGAGGCAGCCACGACTCAGGCTACCCCCGACGCGCGTTAGGCTGTTCGCCAAACCGACGAGGTGGGCATCGATGGGCGTCTTCCGCAGCCGACCGCTCGCGCCGTTCCGCGCGCCGAGACCCGGATGGGCCCCGAACAGCTGGGCCAGCCGTGTCCCTCTGCGCAAGCTCGACGACTTCGCCGAGGTGTTCCGCGCCGCCTGGGAGAACCGCGACCGCCTCGGTTACGCCTGGCGCATCCTGAACCAGGGCACCTGCGACGGCTGCGCCCTCGGCACGCACGGGATGCGCGACTGGACGGTCGACGGCATCCACCTGTGCAACGTGCGCCTGCGGCTGCTGCGGCTCAACACGCTCCCGGAGCTCGACCCGACCCGCCTGAGCGACGTCGCCGACCTGCGCTCGCTGCGCGCGCGCGACCTGCGCGCACTGGGCCGGCTCCCCTTCCCCCTGCTGCGCCGCCGCGGCGATCGCGGCTTCCGGCGCCTCGCCTGGGACGCGGCGATCGACATGGTCGCCGAGCGGGTCGCGGCCACCGAGCCCGACCGCACGTTCCTCTACCTCACCAGTCGAGGGGTCCCCACCGAGACCCCCGCCTACAAGGGCGGGCGACGCTGCCCGAGCGGGTGATCGACGCCCTCCAGGCGACCCATGACGCTTGCGTCCTGCAATCGTTGCGTTCTGAGATCTACGTCTCGATGCCGCCGGTCCGGGGCTTGCGGCGCGTCAGCGACGCGAGAAACAGCGCCGCCACCAGCACCAGCAACGCGTGCAACACGAAGAACGGCGGCAGCCCGAGACGCTCCGCGACGACCGCCAACGCCACCGGGGAGAGCAACTGCGCCAGCCGATTACCGGTCAGCCGGACGCCCAGGGCCGCGCCGCGCTCGCGCGCCGCGACGCGGTCCGCGACCATGACCATCGACACCGGCTGCGACAGGCCGAAGCCCGCGCCGAACACGACCATGAAGCCGGCGAGCCACCACGACGCGCCGCCGACGGCGACCCCGAACAGACCGAACGACATCGCCAGCAGCGTCAGGACCACGGTCCTCTCGCGGCCGCCGAGCGCCGCCACCATCCGCGGCATCCACGGCCGCACGATGACCGCCACCACCGCCCGCAGCGACAGCAGCGCGCCGATCGAGGCCGCGGGCATCGCCAGGAGCTCCAGCCGCACCGGCAGGAAGGTGTACAGCACCGTCGACGCCCACATCGCCGCGCTGCTGGTCAGCATCGCCAGGCCCACCGTGCGGTCGCCGAGCAGACGGCGCGCGGTCGCCCACTCGAAGCGCGCCGGCGCCGACTCCACCTGCCCCGAGACCCGCATCGGCAGCGTCAGGGCCAACGCCAGCCCCATGAACAGCGTCATGGCGGCGAACCCCGTCCGCGCGCCGAAGAGGTCGAGGGCGAAGCCGCCGACCAGCGGGCCGATGGCCTGCCCGACGGCGACCGACGTCGTCCACCAACCGTACGCCGCCTCGCGCGCGGGACCGGGATCACCGAGGTCGGCCACCAGCGCCTGCGACCCGACGACGTAGACCAGGTGCGCGAGGTTGGCCAGCACGAAGGCGAAGATCAGCGTCGCCCACGACGGCCACGCCGCCATCGGCAGCGCCGCCACCCCGAACGCGAGGAAGCCGACGCGAACCATCCGGCGCGCGCCCCAGCGATCGGCCCAGGTGCCCGCGGGGACGGCCATGAGCAGCGGAAGCAGGAACCCCGCGGAAACCAGCGCGCCCACCGCGGCCGGTCCGGCGCCGAAGCGCAGCGCCACCAACGGCGTCAGCAGGCCGATCATGGTGTAGCCGGTGGCGGCCAGCGCGCCGGCCATGCACAGCAGCGCGAGCTCGCGGCGAGCGATCACGCCGTTACCCCCGCCGCCCGCCTGACGCTCGGCACCGGCTGGTCTTCCATGGACGTGCGCACACGTTGCCGCTCTGCGGACATCGCTTCCGCTCAACGGTACCAGACGCCGAGCGCAACGGGAGCTGGACGACGATGCGTGACGAACCCGCCCCGCCCGTCCACGACGGCGTCGCCGCCCTCAGTGGATCAGGTGCAGCGCCGTCTGCCGCCCGCCGAGGTAGTGGATACGCCCGCCGGTGAACGCCACGATCTGCTCGCTGGCGAGCTTGACCTGCTGACCACCCCACTCCGGCACGGGGACCTCGACGAACATCTCGAACGAGTGCAGGGTGTCGTCGTGCAGCGGCAGGTCGCCGCGGCCGGGGACGCCGTCCTGCTGGTCGTAGAGGCCGATCATCGGGCCCGCCCCGTGGCCGTGGACACCGATCGGGTGGGTGTACATGCGCCCCTCGAGCCCGTCGGCCGCCATCGCCGCCCGCACGGCCGCGAGGATCTCGTTGCCGCTGCGGCCGGCCACCATCTCGGCCGCGAGCAGGTCCTGCTGCCGGTTGGCGGCGACCAGGGCCAGCTCCAGGCCGGCGGGCGGCGCCTCCTCGCCGAGCCGCAGCACGTAGGCGTTCTGCTGCGTGTCGGTCGCCAGGCCGAGGTAGTGCAGGCCGAAATCGCAGTGCAGCAGGTCGCCGGGGCGGATGACCTCGTCGGGGCTGCTGCCGATGTCGCCGACGTGCGTGCCGCGCCGCTGGATCGACACGGTCGGATGGAACCAGCACGACAGGCCGAGATCGGCCGCGCGCTGGCGCATCCACCAGGCGACGTCGACGGCGGTGGTGACCCCCGGGTGGACGACCCGGCTGGAGAAGGCCTCGCCGATGATCCCGTGGGCGATCTGGTTGATGCCCCCGGCGGCGTCGATCTCGCCCTGGGTGCGGCGCTCGAGCCAGCCCACGGCCACCCGCTCGGCCGACGCGGTGCGGGCCCACAGCTCCTCGCCGAGCGCGCCGCGCAGCGCCTCGTGCTCGTGGTGCGACAGGCCATCGCCGAACGCGAAATGCTCGCCGACGTCGATGCCGATGCGCCGCGGATCGCGCTCGGCGATCACGCGGCGCAGGCACGCCCACTGGTCCTCCTTGGCCTGCGCGGTGCGGCTCTTGTCCCACATCGGGGCGTAGTACCCGTCCAGACCGATCCCCGCGTTGGCGATCGCCATCGCCTCGAAGCCGACGCCGGCCGTGCCCTCGCCCGGATCGCCGGGGAGCGCATCGTCGGCCGCCCCCGGCGCGTGGAACACCAGGATCGTCCGCCGCCGCGCGGACATCATCGGCGCGGGCAGCAGGCTCATCAGGACCGGGTCCTCGTTGTACTCGCGGGCGACGACGAGCCACATGTCGCAGCCCTCGCGGCGCATCACCTCGGGTAGCACGCTGCGCAGGCGCTCCGCGAGCCAACCGTTGACGACCTCGGTCTGGCGCCGCAGCGGCAGGATCTTGGCGGACCAGTCGCCGGCGTGGACGCGCTCGTAGGCGAGGCGGGCGGTGGGGGTGGTCATGCGCTTCCTCCGATCACGCCCGACGATACCCAGGGCGGCGCCCGCGCGAGAGGCCGCCGGCAGGGCGCCGCGGCGCCTCCCGCACGCTGGCGCGACGCCACCGGCGCCTCCCCCTGGGTACCATCCGTGCCATGAGCGTCGACACGGACCCCGCCTCGCCCCTGGTCACCTCCGCGCCCCCCGGGCGCTTCTTCGGCTACTACCCCGGCACCGTCGCCGTGGTCACCTCCTCATTCTCGGGCGAGCGCAACGTGATGAGCGCCGGCTGGCACACCGCGCTCTCCGCCGAGCCCCCGCTCTACGGCGTCGCGCTGGGCCGCACGCGCCACACCCACGAGCTGGTGAGGGCATCGGGCGCCTTCGCGGTGCACTTCCTCCCGTTCGAGCGCGCGGACGCGATCGCCGGCGTCGGCTCGACGAGCGCGCGCGACGGGCTCGACAAGTTCGCGCGCTTCGGCCTGACGGCCACGACCGGCACCGCGCTCGACCTGCCGATCCTGCGCGACGCCTACCTCGCCTACGAGTGCCGCGTCACCGCCGTCCACGAGACCGGCGACCACGACCTCTTCGTCGGCGAGGTGGTGGCCGTGCACCACCGGCCGGAGGCCTACGACGAGCGGTGGCTGCTGGACGCGTCCGAGGCGCGGCCCGCGGTCTACTACGGCCGCAGCCTCTTCGAGGCGCTGGGCGCGGGCGAGCGGGCGGTGTGGCAGAAGAGCCCGTGAGGAGAGCGGCGCTGCCTCAGCTGTCCTGCAACCGGCGGTCGAAGACGTCGCGCAGGCCGTCGCCGAGCAGGCTGAAGCCCAGCACGACGACCGTGATGGCGAGGCCCGGGTAGAGCGTCACGTGCGGCGCGCTGCGGATCGCCTCGCGTCCCACCGACAGCATGCGTCCCCAGGAGATCTGCGGCGGCTGCGCGCCCAACCCGAGGAACGACAGCGCCGCCTCCGCGACGATCGCGGTCCCCATCCCCAGCGTCGCGATGACCAGCGTGGGGGCCCAAGCGTTCATCAGGATGTGCTTGAAGAGCACCACCACGTGGTTCTGGCCGAGCGCCTTGACCGCCTCGACGAACTCCTCCTCGCGGATCGCCAGGACGTCGGAGCGCACCACGCGCGCGATCTGTGGGATGCGGACCACGGCGATCGCCATCATCGCGTTGACGATGTTCGGGCCGAGCGCCGCGACGATCGCGATCGCGAGCAGGATGCCGGGCAGGGCCAGGATGACGTCCATCAGCCGCATGATCAGGTTGTCGACCCAGCCGCCGACGTAGCCAGAGATGGCCCCCAGGGTGACGCCGAAGAGCAGCGAGATGGAGGTCGCGACGAAGCCGACCATCAGCGACACGCGCGCGCCGATGATCAGCCGGGAGAGCAGGTCGCGGCCGAGCTCGTCGGCCCCCAGGATGAACTGCGTGTTGAACTGCCCCTCGACGATCAGGCCGCGCGGCGCGGCGTAGCGCTCCCAGATGTCCTGCCGGTAGGGATCCATCGGCGTGATCCAGGGACCGATGGCCGCCACGATCAGGAGCAGGGCGATGACGGTCGAGCCCGCAACGACGTTCTTGTTGCGCAGGAGCTTGCGCAGCATCGGGTTGCCGCGACGCGGCGCGGGGACGGCGACGACGGTCGGCACGTTAGCCATAGCGGATCCTCGGGTTGATCAAGCTGTAGCTCAGGTCGACGAGCAGGTTGACGAAGGCGAAGACCACCGCCAGCATCAGGACGCTCCCCTGGACCACCGGGAAGTCACGTTGGCTGATGGCGTTGACGATCAGGCGGCCGACGCCCGGCCACGAGAACACGACCTCGATGACGATCGAGCCGCCGAGCAGGGCGCCGAACTGCACGCCCACCACCGTGACGACGGGCAGCAGCGCGTTCTTCAGCGCGTGGCCGTACACCACCGTCAGGCCCCTGAGGCCCTTGGCTCGCGCCGTGCGCACGTAGTCGCGCCCCAACACCTCCAGCAGGCTGGAGCGCGTCAGTCGCGTGATGAGGGCCATGATCGAGGTCCCGAGCGCGAGCGCCGGCAGCAGCGCGTAGCGGACGTGGTCCCACAGCATCGCGCCGTCGAAGCGGGTGAACAGGGCGATCAGCGCGTCGCCGAACGACGGACCCCGCCCCCCGATCGGCAGCCAGGCCACGTAGAGGGCGACCTGCGACAGCAGGATCAGCCCCACCCAGAAGTTCGGGGCCGCCACGCCGACCAGCGCGGCGAACATCGAGCCGAAGTCGATCCAGGTGTTCCGGCGCACCGCCGACAGCACCCCGAGCGGTATGCCCACCCCGATCGCGATCACCAGGGACCACAGCGCCAGTTCGATCGTGGCCGGCATGCGCTCGAGAATCAACCGCGTCACGGGCAGCTGCTGCCGGATCGACACGCCCAGGTCACCCTGCAGCGCGTTGCCGATCCAGCGAAAGTACTGCACCGGCAGCGGCTGGTCGAAGCCGTACAGCCGGTTGAGGCGGTCGATGTCGACCTGCGTCGCCTCCTCACCGAGCATGATCCGGACGGGGTCGCCCGGCGCCAGGTGCACGAGCAGGAACACCAGGACGGAGACACCGAGGAGGATGAAGACCAGCGAGACGAGGCGCCTGAGGACGTACTGCAGCACGGCCCGGCCTACCGGACGAACACGAGCCCGGTGGGCGGCGTCGAGATGAACTCGGCGCCGGTCTCGGTGACGACGACGTCCTGCTCCGGCCCGATCGGGTGCCCGTCGACCCCGGTGCGGCCGTGCACGACCGGCTCGACGGTGTAGACCTCGCCCACCTCGAGGGACCCGAGTCCGCGGCTGCCGTAGCGGTCGCCGAGCGGCGCCAGGGTGGTGCCGCCGTCGTGGACGGTCCTGCCGATCTGGTGGCCGAGCGCGTGCGTGTAGACGGGCGCTCCGTGCTCCTCGAGCACGCGCCGGGCGACGGCATCGACCTCGTGGCCCGCGACGCCGGGTCGCATCGCGGCCACGCTGGCGTGCACGGCCGCCATCGCCGCGTCGAAGCGCCGCTGGACCTCGGGCGGCGGGGCGCTCTCCTCGGGGCGCGCCAGGTAGTAGGTGCGCATGACGTCGGAGGTGTAGCCCTCGACGAAGACGCCCATGTCGATGACGACGGTGTCGCCCTCGACCAGCGGCGCATCGCCCGCGCTGCGGTGCCCGAGGCCCGCAGTGCCCGTCATGACGGCGGCGCCGTCGCTGAAGGAGTGGGTGACGCCGAGCTCGCGCTGCCGCCGCTTGATGAACTCGGCGACGTCGCGCTCCGTCAGGCCGACGCGCATGAACTGGCCGGCCTCGTCGAGCAGCTGCTCGGTCAGCTCGACGGCGCGCCGCAGCCGCCGCAGCTCCTCGGGCGACTTGCGCGCCCGCAGCGGCTCGAGCACCGGCGCCGAGGACACCGCACGGGCGCCGAGGCCTTCGTCTCCGACCGTCTTCTCGAGCTTCCGCAGCAGGCCTACCGTCAGCCCGTCGACCAGGTAGTCTTCCTCGTGCTGGTTGAGGGCCACCACGCCGGGCTTCAGCTCCGCCCACACGGCCCGCAGGTGGGTGTCGAGCCCCTCGCGGCCGTACGCGATCACCTCGCCGAACACCCCCGGCTGCTCGATACCCATGCGGTCGTAGTCGGCCACCAGCGCGATCTTGCGCCCCGCCGGGGTGAACACGAACGCCGACAGGCCCACCATCGCTTGGCCCGCGAACAGCAGGGTGGAGCGATCGCTGCCCTCACGACAGAAGACCACCCAGGCGTCGGCCTCCAGCTTCGGCAGCAGCCCGTCGAGCTGGGCGTGCTTCTCTCGGATCAGCATCAGGTCGCTCTGCGTCATGACTCCTCCGGGCGCGCGGGTTCGTCCGGCGTGTTCGGACCGCGTCGGGGCCGCGGACCCTGGTCACGTCATCCGCGTCCAGGACGGCGGTGACGGGTTGCCGACTCGCCCGCAAGCGTACGTTCGCGCCACCGGGGTGTCAACCTCGGGGCGGGCGTCCGACGGCGGCATGACGAACCCCTGGCCACGGTCTGCTACCATGTCGGTCACCATGAAACTGCTCCTGACCATCGTGCAGGACGCCGACGCCGCCAAGCTCGAGCAGGCGCTCCGGGAACGCAGCTTCCAGTCGACCAAGATGGCGTCGACCGGCGGTTTCCTCCGCGAGGGCAACACCACGCTCATCATCGGCGTGGAGGACAAGGACGTCGCCCTGGTGCAGGAGATCATCCACGCCAACTGCCGCGAGCGCACCAAGGTCGTGACGGCGGGCTCGCCGCTGCACGCGGTCGAGGGCGCGTTCGCCTCCCAGCCGATGGAGGTGCCGGTCGGCGGGGCGATCGTCTTCGTGCTGAACGTCGAGGCCTTCCACCGGCTCTGACCCTGTGTGCCGGCGCCACGACCGCGCCGGCACCCGCCGTCGCCAAGACCGCGCCGGCACCCGAGCGCCTCAGCGGTGCTTGCCCTCGAGCGCGGCGCGATCGAGCGCCCGCAGCTCCGTGAAGCGGAACGACAGGGCCAGGCTCGTCAGCGCCAGGCCGGCCGCGATCGCGAAGGCGCCGCCGAAACCGAGCCACGCCAGCGCCGCACCCGCCGCGACCGGCGCCAGGCTCGGCAGCGCCAGCACGCTGTTGGCCACCCCCACGTACAGCGGTCGGTCGGCCTCGGGCGACACGGCGTAGAGCAGGTTCCAGGCGGCGATGCCCATGCCGGAGTTGCCCGCCGCGGAGAACGCGAACACGAGCGCGAAGACCCGCCAGTCGCCGGCGACGAGCGCGACGACGGGCGCCGCGGCCAACAGCGCGATCGCCACGTGCAGCACGTCGACGTTGCGGCCGCGGTCGGCGGGACGGCGGAAGGCGAAGTTGATCGCGATCGACGCGAAGGTCGCGACGATGACGTAGGTGCCCAACGCGCTCACCGGGGCGCCGAGCCGCTCGATCGCGTAGACGGCGTAGAAGGGCTCGGCCAGCATGCCCGCCAGCGCCAGGAAGCGCACCCGCAGGTAACGGCGGAAGCTCGGATCGCCGCGCAGCACGCCGGGCAGGCGCTTCAGCGTGCCGCCGAGCGGCTGCTTCAACGCGATCTTGCCCTCGGGCTCGCGGACCAGCGCGAAGCTGAGGTAGGCGCCGGCGGTCAGCAGGGTCCCCAGCAGGAAGACCAGGGCGAAGTCGGTCGGGAAGGCCAGCTCGCTGTCGAGCACCCGCCGCAGGACGAGGCCCGACAGCAGCGCCAGCAGGCCACCGATGCCGTTGCGCAGCGCCCAGAAGGTGCCGAGCCGATAGTGGGGCACCACCTTGGCGGTGACGTCGGCGAAGGGCACGCCGCCGACGCCGCCGGCGACGGAGTTCGCGAACACCATCGCCAGCGTCAGCGGCACGAGGACCGCAGGCCGGTCGCCGACCAGGAACACCGCTACGGTCAGCGCCACGAACGCCATCACCCTCAGCGTCGAGGTCCGACGGTAGAGCGGCAGCTTGAACGGCACGTGGGCGAGGCGGGTGGCCACGAACAGCTGCGGGAGGAACCAGCCGCCCACCCGCAGGGCCGGGATCAGGCCGATCGCCCAGGCGGGCGCACCGAGCGCGGCCAGGAACGGCGCGAGCACCAGGCCCGAGTGGAAGAACGCCTCGCCACCGTTGACGAGGACGCCGTTGTAGACGCCCAGGAGGAAGTTGCGGTTCGGCTGGCCCCAGCCCCTCGCCTGCACGCGGGCATGCTACCGCCACGCCGGAGCGGCGTGACCGACGTCCGCCGCGTACCGGGGCACGGGCGTCTGCTGGCCGGGCGCCCGCCGGTGCGCCAAGGCCCACGCGCTCACTCAGTCGATCAGATGGCGCTCCAGCGCCCAGCGCACCAGCCCCGCGCGGTTGCGCACGCCGAGCTTCTCGCCCGCGCGCTCGCGGTAGGTGGCGACGGTCTTCTCCGAGATGGACAGCGCCTCGGCGATCTCGCGGTAGGTGCTGCC
This sequence comes from Trueperaceae bacterium, assembly GCA_011389865.1. GTDB lineage: Bacteria > Deinococcota > Deinococci > Deinococcales > Trueperaceae > JAABTL01. The sequence goes on along the minus strand of JAABTL010000003.1, from coordinate 37,489 downwards.
CTGCGCGATGCGGCGCACGACTTCGAGTTCCCGGCGGGTGAGCCGGACGTGCTTGTACGGGTCGGGCCGCCCGACGGCGCGCGCCACCTCCGCGAGCAGCTGCGGCGGCGCGTAGTACTCGCCGCGCATCACCGCCATGATCGCGTCGACGAGCTGCGTCTCGACCGCCGACTTGGGCACGTAGCCCGATCCGCCCGCCTCGAGGAAGCCCTGCACGTACTCCGCGTCCTCGTGCATCGACAGCGCCACCAGCCTCGGTGCCGGGACCAGCCGCCGCAGCTGGCCCGCGGCCGCGATACCGTTCATCCCGGGCAGCGACAGGTCCATGAGCACCACGTCCGGCCGCAGCTCCGGCACCCGCGCGATGGCGTCCTCGCCGCTGTCGGCCTCCCCCACCACCTCCAGATGCTCGTGGGCCTGCAGCAGCGCCCGCACCCCGGCGCGGACGATGCGGTGATCGTCGACCAAGAAGAGGCGGATCCGGCCGGGCACGCCGTTGCCGGCGCGCGCGCCGGACCCACCGCGCGGCCCATGGTTGCCGGCGCGTCCACCGTCGTCCAAGCGGCCGCTCATGGGAGCGGCAGCCTTCCGTGCACGCTGCAGCCGCTGCCGGGCGCGCTCTCGAGGCGCAGGCTGCCGCCGAGCAGCTCGAGTCGCTCGCGCATGCCGATCAGCCCGATGCGCTCGGCCGGCGCCAGCGCCGCGGGGTCGAAGCCGACGCCGTCGTCCTCCACCACCAACTGGACGGAGCCGCGCGACACGGTGACGACGATCGAGGCCTCGGCGGCCTGCGCGTGCCGCACCACGTTGGTCAGCGCCTCCTGCGCCACCCGGTAGAGCACCGTCTCGACCTGCCGCGACAGTCGCTCGGGGACCTCGACCAACACGGTGACCGCGATGCCGTAGCGCTCGTGCAGCTCACGCGCGAAGCGGCGCAGCGCCGCCGCCAGACCCAACTCGTCGAGCACCGACGGGCGCAGGTCGAGCGCGATGCGGCGCACGTCGGCGAGCGTCACGGCCGTCAGCCCCCGCAGGCGTCGCAGTTCGCCGTGCGCGCCATCGCCCGAGGGATCCAGACGCTCCAGCTGCCGGTCGAGGCCCAGGAGCATCGCCGTGAGCGATTGGCCGATCTGATCGTGCAGGTCGCGCGCGATGCGGCCGCGTTCCTCCTCCTGGGCGGTCAGCAGCGCCCGCAGCAGCCGCGATCGCTGCGCCTCCTTCTCCTCCAGCCTCCGCCGCAGGTGGCCCCCTTGGGCCGTCGCCGTGACGACCTCCGCGACGCCGAGGAGGAACGAGCCCGAAACGTCGGGACCGCCACCGAGGCCCAACACGCCCTCCGACGCGACGGGGATCAGCCACCACCCCTCGACACGACGCGGGGCACCCGACGCCATCACTTCGTCGACGATCACCGCGTCGGGCCGATCGCCATCGGCGCCGGCGCCGATCGTCCTCCACCGCGGCCCGTCCTCGGCGCGCCACCACACCTCCCCCGCGGCGAAGCGACCCTCGGCGACCAGCGTCCGCAACGCCAGCGCCGCCGCCTCGAAACCGGTCGGGGCACCTTCCAGCGCCCGTGACAACTCGAGCAGCGTCTCGAGCTCGAGGTTGCGGTGACCGGCGGGACCGTCGGGTCTCACGTGCCCGACGGGCCCGGCGCGCCCGGCGGGTGGATCGTTCACCGGCGCAGGGCCGGTCAGCCCTCGGCCTCGCCGCTGCGGATGAGGAGGAAGGGCCGCTTGGCCCTGCGGAGCGCGCCCTCCGCGACCGAGCCGAACATCCAGCGGTTGAACCCCCGGCGCCCGTGGGTGCCCATGATCACCAGGTCGTGTTCGTCCTCGGCCTCGAGGATCGCCTGCACCGGCGCACGGTTGTCGACCCGCACGGCGGTGGCGTGGACGCCGCTCGACTCCGCGATCGCGCTGGCCGCCTGGAGCGCCTCGTCGGCCATCGCCTTGAGGTCGTCCCACAGCTGCGCCGAGTAGGGCAGCGCCTCGGGGCTGGCGGTGCCGGTGGTGAGCGGGTTCTCGAGCGCGTAGAGGAAGGTGATCTCGGCGTCGATCGCCTTCGCCAGCTCGACCGCCTCGTGGACCGCGTGCTGGGCGCACGCGCTGCCGTCCGTCGGAACGAGGATCTTGCGGTACATGCGGCACCTCCTGCGCAAGCGGCGCACGAGCCCCTCGACCGGGTCGGCGTAGGCACCTCGCGGACGCGCTTGCCTACGTTCAGTCTAGGGCCTCCGGCGCCGGCGCGCGTGGCCGCGCGGCGCACCGCAGCTGGCGTGCGTCGGCGACCGCGTGCGCCGCGCGACGACGCGCGCCGGCGACCGCGTGTCGGAGTTTCACGGACCCGCGCCACATCGTGATGCGGTTCACTAGGGGTACCGGGTTCGTGGGTCGCAACAGCGATTCGCGACCGGCTCCGGTCACCGTGACCACCCCCGGCAGCCCGCTCACGGTGGCCGGACCCTTTGGTGCCCCCAGCATCCTGCTAGCATGAGGCGAGCGCCGGCATCGGGCCGCCAGCCGCGCCGATTCGGCGCCCGGGACAGGGAACGTCTCAGCTGGAGGGACCCATGCGTATCCTTCACGCGACCGACTTCAGCCACACCGCCGAACTCGCCAGAACCCTCGCCGTCGACATCGCCCGCCGCGCCTCGGGGGATCTGCACGTGGTGCACGTGCAGCAGCGCTTCCAGGAGGGCCGCGGCCGTTCCTCCCCGCCCACGGGGTCCGACGCGATCGTCCCGGAACTCCAGCGGCACCTCGAGGAGGAGCGGCAGGCGGAGACCCGCGGCCTGATGGACCGACTCGCTCTCCTCACCGACGGCGGCGCGACCACCGAGCTGGTCTGGGGCGAGCCGCTGCGCGAGCTCCTGCGGCTGGCGACGGACTTCGACCTGTTGGTCATGGGCGCCCACGGGCGCACGCCGTTCGACGACGTCTTCCTCGGCGGCGTCGCCGGCCGCGTCGTACGCCGCACCACCACCCCGGTGCTGACCGTCCGCGAGGACTGCCCGACGCAGCAGGTCCGCCGGCTACTGGTGGCGACGGATTTCCAGGAGGCCGCCCTGGGCGCCTGGACCTTCGCCAACTGGTTCGCCGAGCGCACCGACGTCAAGCTCGTGCTGGCGCACGTCGAGGGGGGGCCGCCGGGCGAGGCGGGCTCGTCCCAGTCGCGCCTCGAAACGCTGTCGGCAGGGCGTGCGGAGCGCATCGTCGTCGCCGGCGGCAACCCGATCGACACGCTGCCCAAGCTCGCGGACGAACTCGGCGCCGACGCGATCGTCGTCGGCATGAAGCGCCACGGCGCCCTGGCAGGCCTGATCATGGGCGCGCGCGGCGACGCGCTGGTGCGCTCCAGCCCGATCCCGATCCTCAGCGTGCCCGCGACCTGAAGGTGTGTGCCCGGCTGCGCCGGGCACACCAGGCGTTTGGTGGTGTCTGAGGGCGTAACCCTCAGACACCCCCAAACGCACGTGCGACCAGCTCCCGCGCCTCCGCGATCAGCCGCTCCAGGTGGGCCTCGCCCCCGAAACTCTCGGCGTAGATCTTGTACACGTCTTCGGTGCCCGACGGCCGGGCGGCGAACCAGCCGCGCTCGGTGACCACCTTGAGGCCGCCGATCGGGGCGTCGTTGCCCGGCGCGCGCGTCAGCACGGCGGTGACGCGGTCGCCCGCCAGCTCCGTGTCGGTGACCGCAGCGGGCGACAGGCTGGCGAGGGCACGCTTCTGCTCGGGCGTCGCGGGCGCGTCGACGCGACGGTAGGCGGTCGCGCCGAGTTCGGCCGTCAGCGCCGCGTGCCGCTTGCCGGGATCGTCGCCGGTCACCGCCGTCATCTCGGCCGCCAGCAGCGCCAGCAGGATGCCGTCCTTGTCGGTCGTCCAGGTGCGGCCGTCGCGCCTCAGGAAGCTGGCGCCCGCCGACTCCTCGCCGCCGAACGCGATGCGCCCGTCGTGGAGCCCTTCGACGAACCACTTGAAGCCGACCGGCACCTCCTCGAGCCGGCGCCCTGCCCGCGCGACGACGCGGTCGATCAGCGCGCTCGACACCAGCGTCTTGCCGACCGCCAGGTCGGGCGACCAGCCGTCGCGGTGGCCCAGGAGGTAGTCGATCGCCACCGCGAGGTAGGCGTTGGGGTCGAGCAACCCGCTGCCGGGCACCACGATCCCATGACGATCCGCGTCGGGGTCGTTGCCGAAGGCCACGTCGAAGCGGTCGCGCAGGCGCAGCAGGTTCGCCATGGCGTAGGGCGAGCTGCAGTCCATGCGCACCTTGCCGTCGTGGTCGAGCGGCATGAAGGCGAAGGAGGCGTCGATCGTGCGGTCGACGACGACGAGATCGAGCGCGTACGTGTCGGCCACACGGTCCCAGGTGGCGAGGCTGGCGCCGCCCATCGGGTCGACGCCCATCCGCACGCCGGCCGCGCGCACGGCCTCGAGGTCGAGAGCGCTGCGCAGGTCGTCGACGTAGGGCCCCACCACGTCACGCCGGTGCGTGGTGTCGGCCGAGATCGCGGCGCGCCAGTCGCTGCGCCTCGTCGCGCCGCCGCCGGCCTCGAGCAACGCGTTGGCTCGCCGCTCGATCGCACCGGTCACGTCGGCGCCCGCCGGCCCGCCATGGGGCGGGTTGTACTTGATGCCGCCATCCTGCGGCGGGTTGTGGGACGGCGTGATCACGATGCCGTCGGCACGCTGGCCGCGCACGGCGGCGTGCCGCAGGATCGCGTGCGAGACGACCGGCGTGGGCAGCGGTTCGAGGTCGCGCTCGACGACCACCTCGACCCCGTGGCCGGCCAACACCTCCAGCGCCGTCCGGAACGCGGGTTCGGAGAGCGCGTGCGTGTCGGCCCCGAGGAACAGGGGGCCGCCGACACCGGCCTCGCGGCGGTGCTCGACGACCGCCTCGACGATGGCTGCCACGTGGGCGTCGTTGAACGCGCCCTCGCTGGCGCGACCGCGGTGGCCCGAGGTGCCGAACGCCACCCGTTGGCGCGGGTCGGCGGCGTCGGGGGCGTGGGTGTAGTAGTCCGCCACGAGCCTGGGCACGTGGGCGCGGTGTTCGGGTGCGGCGGGGCGTCCGGCGTCGGGGTGCACGGGCATGCAGCCTCCTCGGGTAGCTCGTATCATCCAAGGCTAACCCAACGTGAGCCACGGCACGATGTGCTTCACACGGGTGAACGATTGTCGGCTGGCTGACGGTACTTCACACAGGTGAAGCGAATGCTGTGAGGTCCATGCCGCAGCCCCCCGACGTGCCCCCCGCCAGCGACGCCGCCGAGCGCGCCACCATCGTGCGCGAGTTGGCGTTGCACGCGATGGCCGCACTCCGCGCCGTCCAGCACTTGGCCCAGCGCGCGTTCGAGCCGCTCGGCCTCAGCCCCTCGCAGGTGCTCGTGCTCCTGATGATCCAGCGCGGCATCGACCAGCCGAAGGCCCTCGCGGAGCAGCTAGAGACCGTCCAGAGCGCGGTGTCCGCGGTCCTCCGCGAGCTGCAGGGGCGCGAGCTCGTCGCGCGCGCCGTCGACCCGAGCGACCGTCGCCGCGTGCACCTACAGGTGACCGACGCCGGTCTCGCCACGCTGGAGCGGGCGGGCGAGGTGTGGCTCGCCACCGCCGAGGAGCGGCTGTCCCCCGTCCCGCTCGACGACCTGCGCGCCACGTCGCGCGTCGTCGACCTGCTGACCCGCACGGGGCAAGCGTGACCGAGCCTCGCCCGAGCGGCGGAGCCCAGCCGGGCGCCCGCCCGCCGCAGCACGCCGGCCCGGCGCAGCGCGCCGGCCCGGCGCGGCGCCCGGAACGGCGCCACCGATGGGCCGCGGCCGCGCTGCTCGCCGCGCTGCTCGCCGCCACGGCCGCCGCGCAGGGGACCCCGGCCGCAGGCACGAGCCCCTCGGCAGCGACCGAGGTGCCCTCGACCGAGGTCGACCCCGCCGCCAGCGACCAACTCGCCGCCCTGCTGCGCGCCCTCGATGGCCACCCCGCGCTGGCGGCCGCCGACGCCCTAGCCCGCGCCGCCGCCCTCCGCGCCGACGCGGTCCGCGCGCCCATCGCGCTCTCGGGCCAGTTCGACCTCCAGCGCCTGCAGGTCGACCCGGCCACCGACCCCCTCCCGCCGCCCTTCGAGGACCTCTTCGACATCGACGAGGCCAGCGAGAGCTTCTCGGTCCGCGTGGTGCTCCGCCCCTTCCTCTTCGGCGACCTCGCCGACCTCGGCGACCAGCGCCGGATCGAGGCCGAGCGCGCGGATCTGCAGGCGCGCGAGGCCCGCGCGGGCCTCGAGGCGCAGGCGGTGCAGGCCGCCCTGGGCGTGTGGCTGGCCGACCTCGGCGTCGGCCTCGCGGAGGACGGGCTCGCGCTGGCCGAGCTCGCCGAGAGCGGTGCCCGCCGGCGCGCTGAGGTCGGCGGCGCCAGCGCGCTCGAGGTCGGGCGCGCGGAGCTTGCCCGACGCGAGGCCATGGCCTCGCTGCGCGACGCGCGGCGGCAGCGCGAGCTGGCCGTCGCCCGCAGCGCGTCGCTCGCCGGCGACGCCCGGCTCGATGGTCCCTTCGCGCTGGCGCCCGTGCTCGGCACCCCGCCGGACGTGATCCGTGCCACGCTCGATCTCGCCCTCGCGGACGTCGGTGCCCGCAACGCGGAGCGCGCCCTCCTGCCGACCCTCCAGGGCGGCTACACCTGGCTCCTCGACGACGGCGGTTCCGTCACCGTCGGGCTCGAGAGCCGCACGCTGCAACCGGCGATCAGCTACGCCAGCGGCGGCGGGGGCAACGGGGGCGGCGGCCTGGAGGGCCTGGCGCCCGAGGGCACCGCACCCACCGTCCGCGGCGTCCTGAGCGTCTCGCTCTCCTGGTCGTTCTCGCCCCAGTCCCTCATGGAGAGCGACGCGCTACGGCAACAGCGGGCCGCCGCCGACGCCGGTCTCGCGGCGGTCGTCGACCGCGCCAACCTCGCCCAGCAGGGGCTCGAGGCCGCCATGGCGACGGCCGCCGCCCGCGTCGATCTCAGCGCGTTCGAGCTCGAGCTGGCCACGCTCGAACGCGACGCCACCGACGCGCGCTACGCCGCCGGCGGCGCGAGCGAGCTGGAGCGCCTGCAGGCCCATCTGCAGTGGCGCCAGGCCGTCCTCGGCCACGCCCGGGCGCGCATCGACCAACTCTCCGCCGTGCTCGACACCTACACCGCCTACGCCGTTCCCCTCTCGGAGGTCCTGCCGTGACGCCGTCCCACCGCCCCACCGCGCCCGCCGCCGGCCTCCGCCGGCTCGCCCGCGCGTCCGCACACGCGCGCTTGGCGCGCCCGCTCGTTCACGCGCGCCCGCGCGGTTACGCGCGCCCGCGCGCGTGGATCGCCGCCGGCATCGTCGCCGCCGGCATCCTCGCCACCGCGTTCGCCCAAGACGCGACCGTGCCCACGCCTACCGCGGACCCGGCCGGCCTCGACGACCTGCTCGCCACCGTCGACGGGCGCGTCGGTGTCGTCACCGCCGAACTCGACCTCGCCGAGGCGGAGCGGGCGCTGGTCCGCACCGAGGCGGACCCGCTGGCGTTGCGACTCGACCTGACCCGCGCCCGCCAGGCCGTCGCGCTGGCCGAGGCGGAGGCACGCGCCGCCCGCCTCGACGCGCTGGCCGAGGTCGCGGGCGCCTGGGCCCGGGTGCGCGAGACCGAGCTGCAAGTGGAGCTCGCGACCGCCGCGCGCGACCTGTCCGACCGTGCCGTCGACATCGCCCGCCTGCGCGCCGAGCGCGGCAGCGCCACCCGACTCGACGTCGAGGAGGCGGTCACCAGCCTCGAGGACGCCGAGAAGAACCTCGCGGCAGCCCGCGACGGCCTGGCCTTGGCGCGCGCGGACCTCGCCGGCCTGACGGGCCACCAGGGACCCGTCGCCCTGCAGCCGCTCGCGCGCGAGCGGCTCGAGCGACCGCTGCCGGAGGACGCGGCGTTCGAGGCCGCGCTCGAGGGCCTGCCCACCCTCCTGCAGATCACCCACGGCGTCGAGCTGGCCCGGATCGGCGTCGACCTGCTCGACCCGAGCTTCGCGTCGCGCGCCCAGATCGAGCAGGCGGAGACGCAGCTCGCCCAGGCGGAGGCCGGAGCCGCCGAGGCGCGGCGCGGCCTCGCGCTGCGCACGCGCGCGCTCCTGAACGCGGTCGTCACCGCCCGCGAGACCGACCGCATCGCGCGTGACGCCCTGACGCAGGCGCTCGAGCGCGAGGCGATCGAGGTGCGCCGCTTCGAGGCGGGCCTGATCGCCGAGATCGCGCTCGAGCAGGCCAGACTGACGACCCGGCAGGCCGAGCTGCAGGCCGTGCAGGCCGAGCACGGCCTCATGCTGGCGCTGCTCGACCTACAGGCCGGCACCCTGGTGCCGCTGGAGGGATGGGATGGTCGCTGAGGACCGTCAAGCCGCGGTGAACGCGCCGCGCACGGCCGTGCGCGGCAAGTCCGCCGTGCACGGCGGCCGTGCGCTGGTCGCCGCGCTGGCCCTGACGCTCGCCCTCGGCGCGACGCTGGTGGCCTGCGGCAACGGGTCGGGTGACGACGCCCAAGCGGACGCCGGCTCCACGGCAGCCGCCACGGCGTCCGCTGATCCGGCGCGCGCCGTGCGCGCCGCGCCCGCCAACGTCGGTCCCCTCGTCGCCACCCGCAGCGCCTCGGTCACGCTCCGGCCCGCGCAGGAGAGCCGGGTGGCGTCGGGTGCGACCGGCCGCGTCGCCGCCATCCTCGCGCGCGAGGGCGCCACCGTGGCCGAGGGCGATCCGCTCGTCCGACTCGACGACGACCAGGCGCGCGTGGCCTTCGACGGCGCCGAGCTCGCCCTGGCACAGGCCGAGATCCAGCTCGAGCGCGCCCGCCGCAGCTCGACCGACGCCACCCTGCAGACCGCCGCCGCCGCCACCACGGCGGAGCAGAACCTGGCGCTGGTCCGCCGCCAGCTCGCCGAGGCCGAGTCGCTGCTCGAGCTCGGAGCGGTGGCGCCCACGGACGTCGATGCCCTGCGGGCGCAGGCGTCGCAGGCCCAGTCGGCCGCGTTGCAGGCGCGCGATGCCGTCGAGCGCGCGGGCCGCGCCGACACCGAAGACCTGGCGCTGCTCGAGCTGCAGGTGCAGCAGGCCGAGCTCCAGCTGCGCCAGGCGAGCGACGCGCTCGCCGAGACGGTCGTGCTCGCCCCGTTCGCCGGCGACGTGGCCGAGCTCTTCGTCGAGGTCGGCGAGTTCGTCGGCGCGGGCAGCCCGGTGGCGCGCCTGCTGGGCAGCGGCCCCAAGGTGGCGTCGTTCACCGTGCCGCCCGAGGACGCGCCGGTGCTCGAGAACGCGGGCGTGGTGACGATCGACTACGCCGGGATCGAGCTGCAGGCGACCATCACCCGTCTCGAGCGCCAGGCCCAGCAGGCGCGGCTCGTCACGGTGCTCGCGTTGATCGACGCCGACGCGCCACGCACGCCCCCGGGCGCCCTGGCCGAGGTGCGCTACGACGTCACGCTCGGCGAGGGCCTGCGGGTCCCGTCCGGTGCGCTGCTCGCCGACGCCGGCCGCACCTACCTGTTCCAGGTAGCCGACGAGGGCACGGGCAGCGTGGCGCGCCGCACCGAGGTGCGGGTCGTGGCCGAGAGCGGCAACGTGGCGGTGGTCGTCGGCGAGCCCGAGGAGGCGCTGGTGCCGGGCGCCCTGGTGATCTCGCCGCGGCCCCTGGACGTGCGCGACGGCGCCCCCGTCCGCGTCGTGGTCGAGTGATCGCGACCGCATGAACCGGCTGGTCGCCTTCTTCGTCGAGCGCTGGGTGTTCGCGCTCTCCATCTTCCTAGCGGTCGTCTTCTTCGGCCTCTCGGCCGGCAGCCGCATCGGCGTCGACCTGCTCCCCGAGTTCGAGTTCCCGATCGTCGCCGTCAACGTCACCTACCCGGGCGCGGGCTCGGCGGAGACCGCCCGCCAGCTGGCCGAACCGATCGAGGACGCCGTCGCGACCATCTCCGGCGTCACCGACATCAGCTCGTTCAGCGGCGAGGGCTTCGCCTTCGTCATCGTCCAGTTCGTGTTCGGCACCTCGGTCGACCAGGCTGCCATCGACGTCAAGCAGGCGGTCGACCGGGTCGCCCCGACGCTCCCCGAGGACGCCTCCGACCCCGTCATCCAGAAGTTCGACCCGAACGACCAGGCGATCCTCACGCTGGCGCTCATCGCGCCCGGCGAGGACCTGCTCGAGGTGCGCAGCGTCGCCCGCGAACGGATCGAGACGCAGCTGCAGCAGGTCGCCGGCGTGGCGGCCGTGACCACCCTCGCGCCGGTCGCCCGCGAGGTGCAGGTGCTGCTCGACCCGGCCCGCCTGGAGGCGCTAGGCCTGTCGCCCTCGCAGGTGGCCGGCGCCATCCGGGCCGCCTCCGCCACCGTCCCCGCCGGCAGCATCGAGGTCGGCGGCGAGCGCATCCTGCTGTCGGTGCGCAGCGAGCCGGCCGACGCCGACGAGGTCGCCGAGCTGTTCGTCGACCCCAGCCGCGGGGTGCTCGTCAGCGACGTCGCCACCGTGCGCGACACGCTCGCCGCGCCGGAGCGCTTCGTGCGGCTCAACGGCGAGAGCGCGGTGCTGCTCGAGGTCCGCAAGGCGTCGGGCGCCAACTCGGTCTCGACCGCCAGGGGCGTGCGCGCGCGGCTCGCGGAGATCGAGCTGCCCGACGGCTACGAGGTCCGCACGATCGGCGACAGCACGGTGTTCATCGAGAACTCCGTGCGCGACACGCTGACCGAGACGCTCCTGGCGGTGCTGGCGGTGGCCTTCGTCGTGCTGCTCTTCGTCGGCCGCCTAGGGTCGACCTTCTCGGTCGTGCTCGCCATCCCCATCACGCTGACCGGCGCGGTGGTGGTCTTCGGGCTGCTGGGTTTCACCTTCAACGTCGTCACGCTGCTGGCGATCACGGTCGCGGTGGGGCTGGTGGTCGACGACTCGATCGTCATCGCGGAGAACATCGACCGCTACCGCGCGCTGGGCCTGGGCCTGAAGGAGGCCGTGCTGCAGGGCGCGGGCGAGGTCTCGGTGGCGGTCCTCACCGCCACGCTCTCGCTGCTGGCGGTGTTCATCCCGATCGGCTTCCTGCCGGGCGTCATCGGACAGTTCTTCAGTCAGTTCGGTCTGTCGCTGGCGGCCACGATCGCGGTGAGCTACCTCGAGGCGATGTTCTTCCTGACCGTGCGCCTCGCCTACCTCCCGAACCCGCTCCCGCCGGCCTGGCGCGACGTGCCCGGGGCCCTCGGCGCGGTCCGCCGCGACGTCGCGTGGACGCTGCGGCTGTGGCGCCGCAGGCGCTTCGCCGTGGCCCTGCTGGCCGCGGCCGGCACCGTGCTGCTGGTCACCCGCCAGGGTTGGTGGCCCGGCGGCTTCGGCGGTTGGCTGGAGCGCGTCAGCCCGTCGTGGCTGGGCGCGCCGGACGGCTGGCCGCTCGCGGCCGCCCTGGCGGTCGTCGCGCTTCTGCTGCTCGCCGCGCTGCTCGCGCCGCTCCTGGGCGCGGGCCGCTACCTCGGGCGCGCCGCCTACCACCTCGTCGGCGCGCCCCTGCGCAGCCTGCACGAGCTGACCGATGGTGCGGTACGGCAGCTGCGGGAGGGCTACGGCGACGCGCTCGGATGGGTGCTCGACCGCGCGAACGCCACGCTCGTGGTCGCCGCGCTGCTGGTTGGCAGCCTCGGCGTCATCTTCCCGCTGATCAGCTTCAACTTCGTCTCGCCGGTCGACGCCGGGCAGGTGGCCGTCCAGATCGAGTTGCCCCCGGGCACCCCGCTGTCGCGCACCGACACGGTCGCAGCGCTCGCCGAGCGCGTCGTGCGCGACCACCCCGCGGTGCGCGACGTCGTGGCCACCGTCGGCACCGGCGGCCCCTTCGGCAACCCCAACGCCGTGCGCGCCACCGTGCGCCTGGAGCTGCTCGACGGCCGCGACGCCTCGGCGTTCGACGTCGCCGACGAGCTGCGGCCACGGGTCGTGGCGGCCCTCGCCGCCTACCCGGAGGCGCGCGTGTCGGTCGCCTCGGACGACGGTGGCGCGATCCCGGTGGAGACGGGCCTGTCGCTGACACTGGCCGCCAACGACCGCGAGCTGCTCGAGGTACGCGACCGCCTGGCGCGCGACGTCATGGCCGACAACCCGTGGCTGCGCGACGTCCGCTCCAGCCTGGAGGGCAGCGTCGCGGAGCGCGTGTTCGTCGTCTCGAGCGCGGCGCTGGCCGGCACCGGGCTCACCACCAGCGAGGTGGCGGGCACGCTGCGGGCCTACAACGTCGGCGTGCGCGCCGGCGAGCTGCGCGAGGCCGGCGAGGAGACGCCGATCGTCGTCCGCGTCAACCCGGCCGCGGTGGCCGACGAGCAGACGCTGCTGTCGCTGCCGATCTTCGCCCCCGCCCTGCGCTCCTACCTGCCGCTGGGCCTGCTCGGCCGCTTCGAGCTGCGGGCCGCACCGACCTCCATCGACCGCGCCAACCAGTCGTACGTGGCGACGGTCTCGGCCGAGATCGTCGACGGCTCCCCCGGCCAGTTCCAGGTGCGCAGCCAGGTCGAGGAGGCGTTCGCCGCTGCCGGCGTCACCGACCGACTGGTGCGCGTCACCACCGGCGTCGGCCCCGACCTGCTCGGCGACCTGGTGTTCTACGGACCGATCGCGTTCGCCCTCGCGCTGCTGCTCAACTTCCTGGTGATCGCGAGCCAGTTCAACAGCCTGCGCTACCCGCTCTACCTGCTGCTGACGGTGCCGCTGGCCCTCGTCGGCGCCTTCTGGCTCTTCTTCCTCACCGGCACACCCCTCGACGTGATCAGCGTCCTGGGCGTGGTCATCCTCATCGGCCTGGTGACCAAGAACGCCATCCTGCTGCTCGACGTCGTGGTGGGGCAGCTGCAGGAGGGCGAGTCGCTGAGAGAGGCGCTGGTGCGCGCCGGCCGGCTGCGCCTGCGACCGATCCTCATGACGGCCCTGACGATCGTCGTCATCTCGGTGCCGCTGCTGCTAGGCCTGGGCGAGGGGAACGAGTTTCGCCAGCCGCTGGGCCTGGTCATCCTCGGCGGCGTGGTGTCGTCGACCTTCCTGACGCTGTTCGTGGTGCCGGCGGCGTTCTACCGCTTCGAGCGGCGCCGCTACGCCGAGCGGGCGGCGGCGAAAGGCGCGGCAGTGGCGACGAAAAGGGCGGGGGCAACGGCCGGCTGATCCTGGCCTTGGCGCCTCGCCCGGGCACGCTAACTCTCCCGGGCGTTCGCGGGCGACCGGGCGCCCGCGCGCCCACGCACCAAAGAAACGCGCCCCCGACGCGAGGACGGGGGTGCATGCAAGCAAAGGCGCGGGTACCCACGCGGCACCCAACGAGAATTCTAACGCATTCCGGGTCCGAAAGTCCGTGAAGCGCATACCATCACCGCGAACGCCCCGGCGCTACCATATGAAGCGAAAGGAGGTCCGTGATCGAAATACAAGAAGATCACCGCCTTTCGGACAGCGTCCGCAGCCACTAGAGGCTCACCAGGGGAACGAACGCCCACACGAGGCCGACCCCGCAGAGCAGGAAAAGGCTAGCGGGCGTTGTCATGTCGCCTCCCCGCGGGCGGGTGACACCCGGCGAAGACGCGCGGTCCCGGACCCCCGCGAACGACCCCCGAGCGAACCGATCACCCTGACGTAGTTCGCGGCCCACCGTCTCCAGTGGGCCGCGAGATGACGTTCGAGATCTACGGGGTCGCTGGATCAGAACAGCGACGACCCCAGCAGCGGGGCGATCGTCAGGCTGACGATGGCCATGAGCTTGATCAGGATGTTCAGGGACGGGCCGGAGGTGTCCTTGAGCGGGTCGCCCACGGTATCGCCGACGACCGTCGCGGCGTGGTTCTCCGAGCCCTTGCCGCCGAGGTTGCCCTTCTCGATGTACTTCTTGGCGTTGTCCCAGGCGCCGCCCGAGTTCGCCATCTTCAGCGCCAGCAGCACGGTCGCGAGCAGGGCGCCGGCGAGCGCACCGCCGAGGACCACGGGCCCGAAGACGAAGCCGATGAAGACCGGCGTGCCGAGCGCGATGACGCCGGGGAGGATCATCTTCTTGAGGGCGGCGGTGGTGGCGATGTCGACGCAGCTGGCGGCGTCGGGCTTGACGCCCTCCCTACCCTCCAGCAACCCGGGGATCTCGCGGAACTGGCGGCGGATCTCCTCGATCATCGCGAAGGCGGCGTCGCCGACGGCCGTCATCGTGATCGACGCGACCAGGAACGGGATCGTGCCACCGATCAGCAGCCCCATGATCACCTTGGGGTCGCCGAGCGACAGCTCGAACTCGGGGAAGCGCACGATCATCGTCTGGATGTAGGCGGCGATGATCGTCAGCGCGGCCAGAGCCGCCGCGCCGATGGCGAAGCCCTTGCCGATCGCGGCGGTGGTGTTGCCGAGCTCGTCGAGCGAGTCGGTGATCTTGCGCGTCTCCGGACCCATGCCGCCCATCTCGGCGATGCCGCCCGAGTTGTCGGCGATGGGACCGAAGCCGTCGATGGCCATCGTGAAGCCGACGGTGGCGAGCATGCCGACCGCCGCGATGCCGACGCCGTACAGGCCGGCCAACTGGCTGGCGATCAGGATGATGATCGCGATGCCGATGACCGGGATGACCACGGACTGCAGGCCGAGCGAGTAGCCGGCGATGATCACCGTGGCGGTGCCGGTCTTCGACGACTCCGCGAGGTGCTTCACGGGCGGGCCGCCGGTGTAGTACTCCGTGACCAGGCCGATCAGGATGCCGCCGATCGAGCCGGCCACGACCGCCCACCAGACGGCGTTGGTGACGTCGATCCAATCGACCACGAAGTACGAGACCAGGATGAAGAGGCCGGCGGCGACCCAGGTGCCGAGCCGCAGGGCCAGCGCGGGCGCCATGGCCGAGACGACGCGCACGAACATGATGCCGGCGATCGAGCAGAGCAGGCCGAAGGAGGCCAGCGCCAGCGGGAGGAACATGAGGCCGGCAGCCGAGCCGTAGATCGCGGTCGACGCGCCCAGCGTGGTGCCGATGGCGATCGTCGCGATGATCGAGCCGACGTTCGACTCGAAGATGTCCGAACCCATGCCGGCGACGTCGCCCACGTTGTCACCGACGTTGTCGGCGATGACGCCGGGGTTGCGCGGGTCGTCCTCGGGGATGCCCGCCTCGACCTTGCCGACGAGATCCGCGCCGACGTCGGCGCTCTTGGTGAAGATCCCGCCGCCGACGCGGAAGAACAGCGCCACCGACGACGCCCCCACGCCGAAGCTCTGGATGATCACGGCCGTCTCGGGGTTCGCACCGAAGATCAGGAACAGGAACCCGAGGCCCAGCAGGCCGAGCGACGCCACCAGCAGCCCCATGACCGAGCCGCCGAAGAACGACACCGTGAGCGCCTGCGCGGCGCCCTCGGTGTGGGCGGCGGTCGCGGTGCGGACGTTGGCCTTGGTGGCCGAGCGCATGCCGAAGAAGCCCGCCAGCCCGGAGGCGACGGCGCCGACCACGAAGGCGAAGGCCGAACTCCAGCCGAGACCGAAGCCGAGCAGGAAGAAGAGGATGACGCCGACCACCGCGAGGATGGTGAACTCGCGGCGCATGAACGTCATCGCGCCGATGTAGATCTGCTCCGCGATGTCGGTAACCTTCGCATCACCCGCGGGGTACGCCACCACCACGCGGTATAGCGCGAAGGCCACGCCCACACCGACCGCACCGAGCAACAGGGGGAGCCAAGCAGTGGCCGCTTCCATACAACCTCCAGGGGGGCGACCCGTCCGGGTTCTCATCCGTCACGTGCCGCCGTGAACGTCCACGCGGCGACGGAGGGCCGCCAGATGAACTCCGAGTTAGAAGCATACCGCGCGCATGCCGGGAGTTCTGACCCGGTCGCCGTGTGTACGCATCACCACTCGGGGTCGTCGGCCGTGTCGCCGACGAACCCGCCGCCGGCTGCCGCGGTACGCGGCCGTGCACCGACCCCGGGGGGCGGGAGACGCGGTGAGCGGTCGCGGGCCACTCGGCCCTAGCTGCCCGACGCGTCCTCGTCCTGGTCGTCCTCGCTCCGCTTGGCCGCCGGCGCGATCGCCACGAGCGGCTTACGGCGGGTGAGGATCGGCAGCAGGATCGAAGCGGCCACCATCAGCCACAACACGATGGCGATCCCCGACCCGAACAGCACCTGCCAGTCTCCCTGGGCCAGCGCCAGCGCGCGCCGCAGGTTGACCTCCATCAAGGGCCCCAGCACCAGCGCGAGGATGACCGGCGCGACCGGGATCTTCAGCTTGCGCATCAGGTAGCCGAGCACGCCCAGCGCCGTCATCACCGTCAGGTCGAACACCGAGCCGCTGACCGAGAAGACCGCGACGTAGCCGATCACCGCGACGGCCGGCACCAAGACCCACCGGGGGATGAGCAGGATGCGGATGAACAGCCCCACCAGTGGCAGGTTCAAGAAGAGCAGCATGACGTTCCCCACGTACATCGAGGCCACCAGGCCCCAGAACAGGTCGGGCTGCTGCGAGATGAACAAGGGTCCTGGGTTCAGGTTCAGCGACAGCAGCGCCGCCAGGATCACGGCGGTGGTGCCGCTGCCCGGCACACCCAACGTGAGCAGCGGGATCAACGCACCCGACACGGCCGCGTTGTTGGCGGCCTCGGGCGCGGCGACGCCGCGGATGTCGCCCTGACCGAAGGTGCCCTTCCTGTCGACCCAGCGCTGTTCGTTGGAGTAGGCGAGGAAGGCCGCGATCGTCGCGCCGGCGCCGGGCAGCACCCCGACCAAGAAGCCGCTCACCGCGCTGCGGATCATCACCCAGAAGCTCTGCGTGAACTCTGCGGCGCTGATCATGGCGCGGCCGACCTTGGCGCGGAGCTCGCCTCCGGCGCGGGTCTGCTCGAGCAACACGAACACCTCGGCCACGGCGAACAGGCCGATGGTGGCCGACACGAAGTCGATGCCGTCGAAGAGCGGCAGCAGGCCGAAGGTGTAGCGCGGAACGCCGGTGCCCGGGTCCAGGCCGATCAACGCGAGCAGCAGGCCGACGCCGGTGGCGATCAGGCCCTTCACGAAATACTTGCCGGTCAGTGCCGAGATGGTCGTGAAGGTGAAGATGATCAGCACGAAGTACTCGGCCGGTCCGAAGCGGATGGCCCATTGCGCCAACGCCGGCGCCAGGAACGCCAAGCCGAAGATCGCCAGCGTGCCGCCGATGAACGACGCGATCGCCGACATCGCCAGCGCCGGTCCGGCGCGTCCTTGCTTCGCCATCTCGTAGCCGTCGAGCGTGGTGGCGACGGAGGAGGCCGTGCCGGGGACGTTCAGCAAGATCGCGCTGATCGAGTTGCCGTACTGAGAGCCGTAGTAGATGCCCGCGAACAGGATCATCATCGCGGTCGGGTCCACGTCGAGCGCGAAGGTGATCGGGATGAGGATGGCGATGCCGTTGATCGGACCGATCCCGGGCATCATCCCGATCACGGTGCCGAGGAACACGCCGATGAACACCAAGAGCAGGTTCAGGGGCGTCAGCGCGGTCTGGAACCCCCCCATCAGGGCGGTGAAGGCCTCCACTCAGAACCACCCCGCGAACAACCGCCCGGTGGGCAGGAAGAGGTCCAGCGCCACCGAGAAGAGGACGTACGACGCCACCGCGAAGACGGCGCCGGCCAGCAACGCGCGCCACGGCTTGGCGTGGAACAGCACGGCGAACAGCGTGTAGGCGAGGGTCGTGGCCACGATGAAGCCCAACGGGACCAGCAGCTGCGCGTACGCCACGAACCCGCCGAGGCACAGCAGCAACCGCAGCCCCGTGGGCCCGTCGGGCCAACTCGTGGTGGACCGCGGAACCAGCAACAGCGCCGTGCACGAAGCGATCACGAACACGGCCACCAGGATCGGGACGACCTTCGGCCCGAGCGGATCCGAGAACATGCCGATCTGGATGCCCGTCGCCATGATGATGTAGCCCACCGCGACGACGATCAACACCGCGGCGGCGATGCGGTCACTCACCTCGTCTGCGCCTCCTCGTCCGAACTGGTGTGGCCCATGTACTGGCCAGCAGTCAACTACACGGTCACCTCGGCGTCAGGCGGGAGGCGGAGGCACGCGGGCGCGCCTCCGCCTCCGACCCGGTCGCTATGCCGACGAGTCGATTCCAGCCATCACTCGCCGATGCGGGCGGACAACTCCGCGATGTCGGCGACCTGGTCGAGGACGAACTGCTCCATCTCGTCGCCGAAACGGGCGAACGGAGCCAAGCCGTTCTGGACCCGGATCTCGGCGTACTCCTCCGAGGCTTCGAGCTGACGGAAGGCGTCGGCCCAGTACTGGTAGCGCTCCTCGCTGATGCCGGCCGGGACGTAGAAGCCGCGCCAGTTCGCGCCCACGAAGTCGATCCCTTGTTCCGCGGCGGTCGGCACGTCGGGCATGCTCTCGATGCGCTCGTCGGCGAGGACGGCGAGGATCTTCAGGTTCCCCGCTTCGATCTGCGGCAGCGCCTCGGAGACATCGCCAGTGAACACGTCGGCGCGGCCGCCGACGATCTCGATGATCGCCTGACCGCCGCTGCTGAAGGAGACGTACTGGATCCGCTCGACGTTCTCGACGCCGGCGGCTTGCGCGGCGAGCAGGACCTTGAGGTGGTCCCAACCGCCCACGGCCGAGCCGCCCACGACCGTCAGCGAGGCCGGCTCGGCGGCCCACTCGTCCATCAGCTCGGTGAGTGAGGTGTACGGGCTGTCGGGGGCGACCCCGATCACGCCATAGTCGGCGCCGACGGCCGCCACCCAGCGCACGTCAGCGGCGGTGGAGCCCGGGAACTGGCCTTGCGCGAGGCGGGTGGTGGTGGCCGTCGAAGCGGCGACGAGCAGGTTCTCGTTGCCCTCTTGCTGACCGACCACATGGGCGAAGGCGACGCCGCCACCGGCGCCGGCCATGTTCATGGCGCGCACCTGGCCGTTGATCAGGTCCAGCTCGCTCAGGACGGGCGCGATGGTGCGGCAGGTGAAGTCCCAACCACCGCCGGGATCGGACGGCGCGATGCACTGCACGCCGGACGGCTGCGCGAAGGCGGCCGACAGGCTGAGCGCTGCGGTGACGAGGATGAGGGTGACGAGACGTGACATGAGACTCCTCCTCCGAGGCGAGCGACGGTACGCGACTTCATGATCCACGGGTTGTGTGCAAAGCAGTCTAAGGGTGTCGTCTCCTACGCGTCAAGGACGCACCGCAGGAGTCGAGCCAGCGCCGCCGCGAACTCGGTCGACGTCCGCTCAGATGGCCAAGAACGTCGAGCCGCCGCGGGTCAACCGCAGGGGCACCTCGTGCAGCTCGGACAGCGCCGCCCGCACCGCGTCGTGCTGACCGTCGGGGCAGCAGACGAGCACGTAACCGCTGATCTTCCCGCCGGGGAGCTGCGGGGCGGCGCCCGTCGCGCGCACCCGCGCGGTCACGTCGCGCACGTGGTCGTCGACGAAGTGGCCCGGCAGCCGCTCCTTGAGCCGTTGCTTCTCGCCGATGCACCAGGCGGCGCGCGCCAGGTCTCCGGCCTCGAGGGCGCGTTCGAGCTCGTTCGCCAGCGCCTTGAGGTCGTGCAGCACCGGCAGCGCCTCCTCGAAGTGGCTGCTGAGGAGGTCGAGCGACGGCTTGGTGCGCGCCTGCCGGCCGCTGGAGAAGAGCAGCAGCGAGCCCTCGAAGGCCGCGCGGGCCTCGGGCGCCATGCCCACCTCGCGCGCGCGCACCCGCGGTCCGTCGTAGTCGAGCCGCAGCAGGCCACCGCGGGCGCACACGTGCGGGTCGTGGTAGCCGGAGGCGCCCTGCAGCACCTCGACCTCGATGTTCGCGGCCTCGGCGCCGAGCACGGCGCCGTCGGGCGTCTCGCCGCGGAAGGCCCGCAGAGCATGCAGGAGGGTCACGGTCACCGCACCCGAGGTCCCCAGGCCGCTCTGTCCCGCGACGTCGACCCACACCGCGAGCCGCACCGGCGGGTGCGCCGGGTCCACCGAGCGCAGCGCCTCGCGCACGAGGTCGTGACGCAGGTCATCGAGGTGCTCGGCGGTCTCCACCCGGCCCTCGGCGACCACCTCGAAGCGCCCGTCGAGGCTCGGCAGCAGCGTCACGTGGGCCGCCAGGCCGATCGTCGAGCTGACCGTCGTGCCGCCGAAGCGCACGGCGTAGGCCTTCAGGTCGGTGAGGCCGCCGCCCAGCGGGATGCGCAGGGGGGTGCGGGCAACGATCATGTGCGTCGACCTCCGGTCGACGCCTGGGGTTCCGCTGCGCGGAACCCCCCTGGGTCTCCTGCCCCGGCGCCAGAGTAGGCGTCGGTCGCCCGGCCCGCCAGCAGCGCGTCGCTCGCGGCCCACACGCGGCGCACCACGTCGCGCACGTTGGCCTCGGGCGTCGGCAGGGTGCCGCCGAGGTGAATCCAGGCGTCGGCGACGACGTAGCCGACCTCGGCACCGTCGTCCAGGCTGCGCTGCAGGTTCGGCAGCATGCGGTACTCCCCCTTCTCCGCCCGCACCTCGGTCATGCGCCCCAGCACGGCGGGCGCCAGCTTCCACAGGCCGACGTCGAACAGCTCCCCATCACCGTCCCACACGCGCGTTACACGATCACTCTCGACGCTGGCACGCAGCCGGTCGGACTCGTCCTCGTGGCCGCGGCCCAGCGTCACGACGTTCGGCGCCGGGTGCCGGGCGACCGCGTCCACCATCGCCGTGGTCGGGAACAGGTCGGCCTGCCACGCGATCGCCGGCGCGACCGGCCGCAGCACGTCCGCCGCCAGCGACAGCGCGTGGCCGGTCCCCAGGCGCTCGGTCTGCTCGACGTAGACGATCGGCAGGCCGTCGACCGCGTCCCCGAAGTGCCCACGCACCTGCTCGGCGAGGTGCCCGACGACCAGCGCCAGCCGGTCGCGGCCGGGGTCGACCGCGTCGCTGGCGAGCACCTGCGCCAAGGCATGCTCGAGGAAGGGCCGCAGGCCGACCGGGTACATGCACTTCTGCAGGTAGCCGCCCAGGCGCCCCATGCGGGTGCCGGCGCCGGCGGCGAGGCAGATCAGGTCCATGGCACGAAGCTAGCACCTGGGATCGCTCGCGGGGGGCGAACGCTCAGAGCACCAGCAACCCCGCCACCGCCGCCGCCACGCCCGCCTCCGCGTCCGGCGTCAGCGTCTCCCCCAGGGAGAAGTCGCGCGCCGGCAGCGAGAGGGTCGCCGCCCGCGGCGCGCGGCCGTGGAGCTGGGCGGTCAGCGCCAGCAGGGCGGGGACGTCCAGCGTGTGGCCCAGCAGGGGGGTGCCGGGGGCGGCGGCCTCGACCCGGTGGTGCGTCCACGTCGGGCGCGCGAGCGCGACGTCGGCGTGGGCGTCGACGAACAGGGCGAGGTCGACCTCGGCGAAGTCGTCGGCCAGCTCGGGCGTCAGGCCGTGAACGGCGCGCACCTCCCACGGCACGCGCCCCTCGAGCGCGCGGGCCACGCGGGGGCCGGCGCCGTCGTCGCCGCGCAGGTCGTTGCCGATGCCGAGGAGCAGCACGCGGTCGCCCTGGTGGACGACGGGCGGGGCGCCGGAACTCGGCGCCGTCACGGCGTCCGGCGCACCCGCCGCCCCGTCCCCGTCGTCTTGCATCGTCAGCGTGCCAGCTCCCTCAGGAGGGTGCCGTCGGCCGCCTCGACGCGGAGCACCAGCGGCATCTGGCCGACCGCGTGGGTCGAGCAGCTGAGGCAGGGGTCGTAGGCGCGGATGCCCGCCTCGATCCGGTTGAGCGCGCCCTCGGCCACGTCGGGACCCTTGACGAAGGCCTCGGCGATCTGGCCGATCGTGCGGTTCATCGCGAGGTTGTTGTGGCCGGTGGCGATGATCATGCGCACGCCGGTGATGCGGCCGTCCTCGTCGACGCGGTAGTCGTGGAACAGCGTGCCGCGCGGGGCCTCGCTCACGCCCACGCCGCGCAGCCGGTTGATGCCGGCCTCGGCGCGCAGCGGGCCGCTGCCGAGTTCGGGGTCGTTCAGCAGCTCCCCGAGCTGCTCGGCGCAGGCCAGGATCTCGATCAGGCGGGCGCCGTGGTAGTGGAACGAGCCGAGCGGCACGCGGCCGAACTCGCCGCGGAAGTCCGCCAGGGCGGCGTCCGCGAGCGGGGTGCCCATGCGCTCGGCGAGGTTGACGCGCGCCAGGGGGCCCACGCGGTAGGTGCCGGGGGCCTGCGGCCCCACGGGCGCCCCGCCCTGGGCGCCCAGGTGGTAGGGCGACTTGAGGTAGGTGTCGGCGTCGGCGACCTCGCCGATGAACTCGGCGTAGCGCTCGGCCGGGAAGTCCTCGCCCACGCGGTTGCCCTCGGCGTCGATGAAGCGCAGCAGGCCGTCGTGGTGCTCCCAGGCGCCGTCGGGCGACACGATGCCGAAGAACAGGCTGGGGAAGTCGCCGAAGGCGGCGACCTCGGCGGGGTGCGCGTCGACGAGCTCGCCGTAGCGCGCCCACGCCCACTTGGCGTCGTGCACGATCGTCTCGTGCTCGGCGCGCAGGCGCTCCACGGCCTCGGGGTCGATGTTGCCGAGGACGCCGCCGGGGACGGCCCAGGCGGGGTGGATCTTGCGCCCGCCGAGGGCCGCGATGACCTCCTGGCCGAAGCGGCGCATGCGGATGCCGCGGCGCGCGATCTCGGGCTCGGCGTCGATCAGGCCGAAGACGTTGCGGGCACCGGGGGCGGAGTCGAAGCCGAGCAGCAGGTCGGGGGCGCTGAGGTGGAAGAACGACAGCGAGTGCGACTGCAGGATCTGGCCGAGGTTCATCATCCGGCGCAGCGCCCTAGCGGCGGGCGGCGGCTCGACGCCGAGGACGGCGTCGCCGGCCTTGGCGCCCGTCAGCACGTGCGACACCGGGCAGATGCCGCAGGTGCGGGCGGTGAGCGCGGGCATCTCGTAGACGGAGCGGCCGCGGCAGAAGGCCTCGAAGCCGCGGAACTCGGTGACGTGGAAGCGGGTGTCCTGGACGGCGCCGGCGTCGTCCAGGCGGACGGTGATCTTGGCGTGGCCCTCGATGCGGGTCACGGGATCGATGAGTAGCGTGCGGGGCATGCGGCCTCCCCCCTCTCAGCCGAAGCGGCGCTGCGAGGGCGCCAGCTCGGGGCTCGTCCCGGCGAGGAGGGCCTCGACGGCGGTGCGGATGCGGTCGGCCGACGGCGGGCAGCCGGGCAGGTAGGCGTCGACGCGCACGACCTCGTGCGCCGGCATCACGCGCGGCAGCAGGGCCGGCACGATGCCGTTCTCCGGGTCGGGCAGGTGGCCGTGCAGGCTCGTGACCGCGTCGCGGTACGCCTCGGCGACCAACTCGCCGGGGTCGCCCAGCGGGTTGCGCATGGCGCTGACGTTGCCGTGCACCGCGCAGTCGCCGAACGCGACGACGATCTTGCTCCGCTCGCGCAGTTGCAGCAGCAGCTCGAGGTTGTCGGCGTTGGCCACCGCGCCCTCGACGAGGGTGACGTCGACGTCGTCGGGGAAGTCCTTGACGTCGGCGATGGGGCTGTAGACGAGGTCGACGGCCTGCGCGAGGTCGATCAGCCACTCGTCGAGGTCGAGGAAGGACATGTGGCAGCCGCTGCAGCCGGCCAGCCAGACGGTCGCGACGCGCGGCTTGCTCACTTGAGCACCTCCCGGTGCGACTCACGGTCGCGGCGGGCCGTGAGGGTGGAGACCAGCGCGCGGGTCACGCGCCGCTCGCCCACCGACGTGCCCTTCTCGAAGAGCGCGCCCACCGGGCAGGCGGAGACGCACTTGCCGCACGAGGTGCAGCTCTCGGCCTCCCCCCACGGCACGCCGAGGTCGGCGACCAGGTGGGTCTCGCGGCCGCGGCCGGCGACGCCCCAGGTGAAGGCGCCCTCGACCTCGGCGCAGGCGCGCACGCAGCGGGTGCAGAGCACGCAGCGGCTCGGGTCGTAGCCGAAGCGCGGGTGCGACAGGTCCATCTCCAACCGCGTGGGCGGCGGGGTGAAGTTGACGTGGTCGACGCCGAGCTCGGCGGCGAGGTTCTGCAGCTCGCAGGCGCCGCTGGCGACGCAGGCAGCGCAGATGTGCTGGCCCTCGGCGAAGAGCATCTCGAGCAGCACGCGGCGGTGCTCGCGCAGCCGAGGCGTGTCGGTGTGGACGTCCATCGACTCGCCGACCGGGGTGGCGCAGGCGGGGCGCGGACGCGGCGTCCCGGCGATCTCGACCATGCACAGGCGGCAGGCGCCGACGACCGAGAGCCCGTCGAGCTGGCACAGTCCGGGGACGCGGACGCCCGCGCGGGTGGCGGCCTGCATGAGGTTCTCACCGACGGGCGCCTCGATCTCGACGCCGTCGATCTTCAGGTTGACGCCGGCCATCAGGCGCTCCTCTCGCTACCGTCCGCGAACGCGGACGCGCTCTCGGCAGCTGCCGCCACGTGGGCCCCGGGGAGCCCGGCGAGGTGGGCACCGTCGGGCACCAGCAGGGCCTCGTACTCGGGTCGGAAGTAGTGGAGCGTCGAGAGCACCGGGTTCGGGGCCGTCTGGCCCAGGCCGCACAGGCTGTTGGTGCGCACGACCTCACACAGCGTCTCGAGGCGCACGAGGGTGGCCGCGGTGCCGCGCCCCGTGACCAGCGCGTCGAGGAGCTCGTACATCTCGTAGGTGCCGGCGCGGCAGGGCAGGCACTTGCCGCAGCTCTCGTCCATGCAGAAGCGCATGAAGAAGCGCGCGACGTCCGGCATCGCGACGTCCTCGTCCATGACGATGAGGCCGCCCGAGCCCATGATCGAGCCGAGCGCGAGCAGGCTGTCGTAATCCATCGGCGTGTCGATGTGCTTCAGCGGGATGCAGCCGCCGCTGGGGCCGCCGGTCTGTGCCGCCTTGAAGGCCTTGGCGCCGGCGACGCCGCCGCCGATCTCCTCGATGATCTCGCGCAGCGTGATGCCCATCGGCACCTCGATCAGGCCGGTGTTCTCCAGCTTGCCGGCCAGCGCGAAGACCTTGGTGCCGCGACTGGTCTCGGTGCCGATGTTGGCGAACCAATCGGCGCCGCGGCGCATGATGGTGGGCACGTTCGCCAGCGTCTCGACGTTGTTGATCATCGAGGGGTGGCCCCACAGCCCGCGCTCGGTCGGGTACGGGGGGCGCAGCACGGGGGTGCCGCGCTGGCCCATGATCGACGCCATCAGCGCCGTCTCCTCGCCGCACACGAACGCGCCGGCGCCGATGCGGATCTCGACGTCGAAGGAGAAATCGGTGCCGAAGAGGTTCTTGCCGAGCAGCTTGTGGCGCTTGGCCTGGCGGATCGCCTGCTCGAGGCGGCGCACCGCGACGGGGTACTCGGCCCGCACGTAGATGTAACCCTTGATCGCGCCGGTGGCGTAGGCCGCGATGGCCATGCCCTCGAGCACGCGGTGGGGGTCGTCCTCCATGACGGTGCGGTCCATGTACGCGCCGGGGTCGCCCTCGTCGCCGTTGGCGATCACGGTCTTCTGGTCGGACTTCGCCTCGTTCAGCAGCTTCCACTTGCTGCCGGCGGGGTAGCCGCCGCCACCGCGACCGCGAAGCCCGGAGCGCTGCACCACGTCGATGACGCCGGCCGGGGTCATCGTGCTCACGGCGTCGCGCAGCGCGCGGTAGCCGCCGTGGGCGATGTAGTCCTCGATGCGGTTGGGGTCGATCTCGCCCATGTTCTCGAGCACGACCCGCACCTGGCGGGCGAAGAACGGGTGCTCGAGCGACAGCGTCCGCTCCTCCACCGGCTGGCCGGCGGCGAGATGCTGCTCGGCGATGCGGCGGCCGGCATCGGCGTCGACGTCGGCGTAGAGGACGTCGTCCTCGCCGCGCGAACGCACCTTCACCAGCGGGCCGCGGGAGCACAGCCCCATGCAGCCGGTGGCGACCAGCCGGACGTCCTGCTCGAGTCCCTTCTCGGCGACGACGTCCCGGATGGCGTCCTGGGTGGCCTGGGCACCGCCCGACAGGCAAGCGGTGCTGCCGCAGCACAGGACCGTGCGGCGGTAGACCGCCTGCTCCTCGCGCTCCTTCTGCGCCAGGTCGAAGAGGTCGACGCCGCCGCTCATGCGGCACCCCCTTCGCCGGCCGCGGCCTCGCGCACCGCGTCCTCGGCGGACTCGGAAGCCTCCATCGCGGTGCGGATCGCCGCGATCAGCGCGTCGGGCGTCGCCTTGGCGACGACCGCGCCGTCGATCAGCGCCACCGGCGCCAGGCCGCAGCTACCGATGCAGCGCGCCTCGAGCAGCGACAGCGAGCCGTCCTCGCGGGTGGCGCCCTGCGCCACGCCGTAGGCCTCGGTGACACCGGCCATCAGCGCGTCGGCGCCCTTCACGAAGCAGGCGGTGCCGGTGCACACGGTGCAGGTGTGGTCGCCGCGGGCCTCGAAGCTGAAGAGGTGGTAGAAGGTCGCGACCCCCAGCACGCGGCTCGGCGGCAGCTGCAGGGCGTCGGCCACGGTGGTGAGCACCTCGGGCGACAGGTAGCCGTAGATGTCCTGCACGGCATGCAGCACGTCGATCAGCGCGTCGGCGCGGTAGCGCACCTTCTTGAGCTGGGTGGTCAGCAGGGCCACCCGCGGGTCGTCGGCGGGCGGCGGGCCGCCGGCGGCGCCGGCCGTGCCCGATGCCGCGCCGGCCGCCGCGCGCAGCGCACTCATGGGCGCCCTCCGGGGTCCGAGCGTCGGGTTGCCGCGCGGGCGTGGGGTGTCGTCGTCATCTCGCCGTCCTTCCGCGACCCATGGCGAAGCCTTTCGGCATGGGCAGCCTTTGGTGATCGATGGGGTCGTAGCGCTCCGGCAGCGCCGCTCACCGACACGAGTATGTCCACCTCGTGCACTCCGTCACGAGTGAAGAACGTCCTCGGTCGCTGCCTGTCGTCGCCGGCGCGGCCTAAGGCGAGCGTGCGGCCGGGAGCCTCGTGCACGTCGGGCACGGCGGGTCGACCGTCGCACCGGGGCGCGCCTCCTCGAAGGCGGTGATGATGTTCCCGACGACGCCCACCTGCAGCGACGTGTCGCGGTCCAGCATCCACGCCGGCTGGGCGCCGCCCTCGCCCAGCCGGCGTGCCGGACGTGCCGGCGGCGACTCAACCCGCCGGGATGGCCCCCATCGCCTGCATCGTCCCGAGGTTGTCGTAGGAGATCCAGACCTCGGCGATCATGCCGTCGCGCAGGTGCATGACGTCGATGCCGTCGATGCGGATCGGCTTGCCCGACGGCGGCACCCCCAGGTAGTCGCCCCGATGGGTCCCCTCGCCGGTCCAGCGGATCGCGACGCGATCGCCCGCGACGATGGCCTCGTGGTGCGTGATGCGGACGTCGGGGAAGGCCGTGCGCAGCATCGTGGCGAGTTGGCGCGCACCCTCCACGCCGGCGAACTCTCGCCCGAAGAGATGGGCGACGCAGTCCGGGCTCACGAAGTCCTCGGCTGCACGTAGGTCGCCCTTGACGAACAGATCCATGTGCCAGCGGTGGGCCAGCACTTCGGGGTCGGTGGGTGTCATGGCGATTGCTCCCATCCGTGACCAGGAGGCGAACGGTTTCGGCTCGCCGGGCGCCGCTGCTGGCCAAGCCACCACCTCCCCCCGCGCAGCCGGGCGCCACGGGCCGGTCGCGCCGACGATCGGGCGACCCTCGCAACGGTGCTGTGCGTCGATCTCAGTACACGCCTCTGGCGCCCGGTCGCCAGTGCCGAAAGTCCCGACGACCGCCGGATCGGCGCGCGCCATGCCGCGGTGCCCGGCCGATCCAAGCTCGACGATCTAGCCGGCCGCTCCTCCAGCGTGTTGCGCCGTACGCGGCGCCACCTCACCCAGTTCCTCACCCAGCCGCGCGACGAGCGCGAGCACGGCCTCCGCCACGGCGGGCGTCAGCGGGGCGCCGGCGGCGAACTCGACCGCCTCGATGCCCCAGACCTCGATGCGCCCGGGCAGGCGCCCGAGCGCGCGGCCGAGCGCCAGCGCCTCGGCGATTCCGAGCCCGTGGGTGGAGGCCTCGGCCGTCCGCGCGAAGGGCGCGTCGGGCCCGTAGCGACGGGTGGTGCCGGGGGCGGCCCCGGACACCACCGCGTCGATCAGCACCAGCCGGTCGACGCCGTCCCAGCGGTCCAGCAGGCCCAGCGGGTCGCCGGTCCAGGGGATGACCTGCACGCCGGGCGGCGGGCCGGCGTGGTCGCCGCCCGCCTCGGCCCGCCCCTCGGCGCGCGGAGGCGCGAGCGTCTCCGCCAGCAGGCGCGCGGCGAGCGGCCCCAGCCCGTCGTCGCCCCGGTCGTCGTTCCCCACCCCCACCACGAGCGTGCTCACGTCAGCGGCGCTCCACCTCGAGCTTCAGGAAGTGCGCGGAGCAGGAGATGCAGGGGTCGTGGTTGCGCACCGCCTGCTCGCACAGGTGCTGCAGTTGGTCGGTCGGCACGTCGAGGTGCCCGCGCACGACGTCGCGCACGTCCTCCTCGATCACCGACTGGCTCTGCGCCGTGGGCGGCACGATGCGGGCGTCGAGGACGATGCCCTCGTCGTTGATCGTGTAGCGGTGGTAGAGCGTGCCGCGCGGCGCCTCGGTGCAGGCGTGGCCGCGGCCGGCGCGCGGCGGCACCTCGACGGACGCATGCTCGGGCGGCTCGTACTGGTCGATGATGCGCAGCGCCTCGTCGCAGGCGTAGACGATCTCGACGGCGCGTACGACGATGCTCTTGAAGGGGTTGCGCTCCACCGGGCCGAGGCCGGCGTCGCGCGCGGCCTCCTGCGCCAGCGGCGACAGCTGCGCGAAGTTGAGCGCGTAGCGCGCCAGCGGGCCGACCATGTACGGCTCGCCGTCGACGGTGGCGTGCAGCGCGGTGGAGTGCGCGACGTGCTCCTCGCGGACGTGCTCCTCGAAGGCGCTGACGGGGACGTCGAGGCCGCGGTCGGTGCGCACCGTGCCCTCGTTGATGGCGTACTCGTCGGGGTGCGACAGCGCGAGGAAGACGCGGTCGGGCTCGACGTCGGGGAACTCGAAGCCGGCGACCCACTTCACGGTCGCCAGCGCGTCGTCGCGGGCGCGCAGCAGCGGCTCGCGCAGCGCGCGCAGCTCGGCCAGGCGCGGCAGGCGGTAGAAGCCGCCCAGGCGCACGTTGACCGGGTGGATCTCGCGGCCGCCGAGCACGATCATGACGTCGTTGCCGAGCTTCTTCAGCCGCAGGCCCATCTCGACGGTGGCGCGGTGGTCCTGCGCCAGGTGGATGCCGCTCGGGTAGCCGAGGAAGTCCGGCGCGTGCAGCATGTAGACGTGCAGCGCGTGGCTCTCGATCCACTCGCCGCAGTACAGCAGGCGCCGCAGCTCGCGCAGCTGGCCGTCCACGGTGACGCCGCAGGCGGCCTCGAGCGCGTGGCACGAGCTCATCTGGTAGGCGACCGGGCAGATGCCGCAGATGCGGGCGGTGATGTCGGGCGGCTCCGTGTAGTGGCGGCCGCGCAGGAAGCCCTCGAACAGTCGCGGCGGCTCGTAGATGCGCAGCGCGACGTGCTCGAGCGTGTTGCCGTCGATGCGCACGTGCAGGGCGCCCTCGCCCTCCACGCGGGCAAGGGCCTCGACGTCGATGCGTCGGGTGCCGGCCGCGGGGGCCTCAGGAACGGGTGCGTTCAACGTGATCGGCCTCCTTCCGGAACGGCCCCGCGTAGGCGTTGTAGGTGCGCAGGGCGCGCAGCCAGCCGTCGGCGTCGACGCCGAGTTCGGCGAAGCGGTCGCCCAGGGCGGGCATGTTGGGGCCCTCGTGCGGGCCGAAGCAGCCGTAGCAGCCGCGCGAGAAGTTGGGGCAGATCGCGCCACAGCCGGCCTGGGTGGCGGGCCCCAGGCAGGGTTGACCGTGGGCGACCATCACGCACACCGCGCCGCTGCGCTTGCACTCGAGGCACAGCGAGTAGTTGGGGATCTGCGGCTTGCGCCCGGCGAGGGTGGCGCTGACGACCTCGAGCAGCTGGTGCTTGTCGATCGGGCAGCCGCGCAGCTCGAAGTCGACGAAGACGTGCTCGGAGATCGGTGTGGAGGTGGGCAGCGTGTCGAGGATCTCCGGGTGGGCGTAGACCGCGGCGGCGTAGGCCGAGACGTCGGGGCCGCCGTCGGGGCCAGCGAAGTTGCGCAGCGCCTGGATACCGCCGGCAGTGGCGCAGGCGCCGATCGTGACGAGCTTGCCGGACATCTCGCGGATCTCGCGGATGCGCTTGGCGTCGTGCGCCGTCGTGATCGAGCCCTCGACCAGCGAGACGTCGTAGGGGCCCTCCACGGTGGCGCTGGAGGCCTCGAGGAAGTAGGCGACGTCGACCTGGCCGGCGACGGCGAGGAGCTCGTCCTCGCAGTCGAGCAGCGTCAGCTGGCAGCCGTCGCAGGAGGCGAACTTCCACACGGCCAGCGTGGGCCGCTTGCCGGTGCGGACGAAGGGGTCGGCGGTCCGGGAGACCGCGCTCACGAGGGGCGCCACGTCACACCTCCCCCTGGTCGAGCAGCCGCTCGACCTGGTCGTAGGAGAACACCGGGCCGTCGCGGCACACGAGGTGGCCGCCCACCTGGCAGTGGCCGCACAGGCCGACGGCGCACTTCATGTTGCGCTCCAGCGACACGTACGTGTCCTGGGGGCTGACGCCGCGGCGCGCGAGCTCCTGGCAGGCGAAGCGGATCATGATCTCCGGGCCGCAGATCATCGCGACCGTGCGGCGCGGGTCGATGGGCGCCCGCTTGACCAACGGCGTGACGACGCCGACGTTGCCGCGCCAGTTGCCGGTGGCGCGGTCGACGGTGACGTGCACCTCGAGGTCGAACATCGCCCGCCACTTGGCGAGCTCGTCGGGGAACATCATGTCCTCGGGGGTGCGCGCGCCGTACAGCAACATCACCCGCCCGTAGCGCTCGCGCCGGGCGAGCACGTGGTAGAGCGCCGGGCGCAGCGGCGGGAGGCCGATGCCGCCGGCGATGAGCACGACGTCGCGGCCCTCGGCCGCCTCGACCGGCCAG
This sequence comes from Trueperaceae bacterium, assembly GCA_011389865.1. Lineage (GTDB taxonomy): Bacteria > Deinococcota > Deinococci > Deinococcales > Trueperaceae > JAABTL01. The sequence continues at coordinate 6,528 of JAABTL010000003.1, read as the reverse complement.
CTGCTGCCGAAGGGCCCGCGCACGCCGATGGCGTCGCCGATCCGCAGGCCACGCATGGCCTGGGTGACGGCGCCGACCTCGCGGGTCGTGTGCACCAGCACGCCGGGGCGGTCGGGGTCGCCGCTGATCGAGATGGGCACCTCGCCCACCCCGAACACGTAGAGCATGTTGAACTGCCCGGGCTTGAAGGGGGCGAGCTCGTGGCCGGCGGGCGGCGTGAGCTCGAGCGTGAAGGTGTCCTCGTTGTCGACGTGCAGCCCCGCCACCCGGAAGGGGACGGTGCGCATGGGATCGAGGTCCGGCGCGGCCACCGCGGGCGGCGGCGCGAAGGGCCTGTCAGCGGGTGGTTGCAGCATCGCCGACCCCCTTTCCGGTCTCGGGGCTCGGCGCCACGCGCGCCTGCCGCCGGGTCGCGCGCGCCTGCGCGCTGGCGGCGATCGCGGCGACCTCCTCGGTGAGGTCGATGGCCGCGGGGCACCAGGTGATGCAGCGGCCGCAGCCGACGCAGCCGGAGGTGCCGAACTGCTCCATCCAGGTGCCGAGCTTGTGGGTGGCCCACTGGCGGTAGCGCGACTTCAGCGACACGCGCACGGGACCGCCGTGGATGTAGGAGAGGTCGTGGGTGAAGCACGAGTCCCAGCGGCGGGTGCGCTCGGCGAAGGCGCCGGTGAGGTCGGTCGTGTCCTCCACCGTGTTGCAGAAGCAGGTGGGGCACGCCAGCGTGCAGTTGCCGCAGGCGAGGCAGCGCGCCGCGGGCTCGTCCCAGCGGGAGTTGTCGAGCGAGCGCCGCAGCGCGTCGGCCAGCCCGTGGGTGTCGAGCGTGCGGCCCATCTTGTCCGCGGCCTCGGCCAGCCGACGCTCGCCCTCGGCGACCTCGTCGTCGCGCGCGGGGCGGCCGCCGAGCTCGCTCAGCAGCTCCTCGCCACGCTCACTGCCGACCTCGAGCAGGTAGACGGGCTCCGCGCGCTGGCCGTTGCGGCCGGGCTCCACGATCTCGGTCAGCAGCAGGTCGTAGCCGGCGCGGGCCTTGGGCCCGGTATCCATCGAGGCGCAGAAGCAGGTGCCCCCCGGCTCGGTGCAGTTGACCGCGACGATGAAGGCGCCCGCACGGCGGGCCTGGTAGTCGTGGTCGACGTGGGCGCCACCCATGAACACGCGGTCCTGGATGGCGATCGCCGCGACGTCGCAGGGCCGCACGCCGACGAAGGCGTACCTGGGCACCTCGTGCGCGTCGTCGAGCAGCTCGAAGCCCCCCTCGGCGTCGCGCTCTGCGCGCCACAGCCGCAGGGCCGGCGGATGGAGGTAGCGCTTCCATGCGTAGGGACCCACCGTGTAGCCGAAGCGGGCGTCGTCGTCGCGCCGGACGACGCGGTAGTGGCCGGCGTCCTGCACCTCCGTCCACCCGATCGGCAGTTGATCGGCGCCGTCCAACTCGTCGTAGACGATGGCGCCGTCGTGGAGCGTGGGCCCCACGAGCGTGTAGCCGCGCCGACGAAGCGCTCCGAAGAGCGCGTCCAGCGCGGCCGCCTCGAGCCTGCGTACGGCCATGTCGCCGTCCTTCCGACCCGCGGAACGCGCGGGTGCCTGACCGGAGACTTGGGGCAGTCCGTGCCGGCATCCTCGCACCTCGTGAAACTCGGCACGAGTGAGGAACGTCCTGGGCAGACCGGCCGCGCCGCCTACCACACCAGGCGGATATGACGAAAGGGACACGGTTCTCAGGCCCCAGGCGCTAACCTGGAGGCAACGAGTCAGGAGGACCGCATGAAGGGCACCGTGAAGGTCGACGAGTCGCTCTGCAAGGGCTGCGCCCTGTGCATCCCCGTCTGTCCGAAGGGGCTGCTCAGGGTCGCCAACGAACGCTTCAACGCCCGCGGTGTGCACCCCGCGGAGCTCGACGACCCCGCCGAGCTCTGCACCGGCTGCGAGATGTGCGCCATCGCCTGCCCCGAGGCCGCGATCACCGTCTTCCGCGCGGTCAAGGCGTAGGGGGCCACGATGTCCGTCGAGCTGCTGAAGGGCAACGTCGCCTTCGCCGAGGCCGCCGTCCGCGCGGGCTGCGAGGCGTACTTCGGGTACCCGATCACACCCCAGACCGAGGCGCTGGAGCACATGGCCAAGCGCATGCCGGAGCTCGGCAGGGTGTTCGTCCAGGCCGAGAGCGAGGTCGCCGCCATCAACATGGTCTACGGCGCGGCCGCCGCCGGCATGCGCACGATGACCTCGTCCTCGAGCCCCGGCGTCAGCCTGATGATGGAGGGACTCTCGTACATGGCCGGCAGCGAGGTGCCGGCCGTTCTCGTCGACGTCATGCGCGGCGGGCCCGGCCTCGGCAACATCGCCCCCGCCCAGAGCGACTACCTGCAGATGGTCAAGGGCGGCGGCCACGGCGACTACAAGATGATCGTCCTGGCGCCGGCCACGGTGCAGGAGATGATCGACCTCACGCTGCTGGCGTTCGACCTGGCCGACCGCTACCGCATCGTCTCCGTGCTGCTGGCCGACGGCAGCATGGGCCAGATGATGGAGGGCGCCGAGCTGCCCCCGATGAAGCCGCTCGCCGAGCGACCCGCCTGGGCGCTGACGGGCGCCCGCGACCGCGACACCAACCTCGTCTCCTCCATCCACCTCGACCCCGAGGAGGAGGAGACCTTCAACCTCCACCTGCAGGCGAAGTACGCGGAGATCGAGGCCAACGAGGTGCGCTTCGAGGAGCACCTGCTCGACGACGCACGCGTCGCGGTGGTCGCCTTCGGCACCGCCGCCCGCGTCGCCAAGACCGCCATCGCCGGCCTGCGCGCCGAGGGCGTCGCGGCCGGCCTGCTGCGGCCGATCACCCTGTGGCCCTACCCCGAAGCCGCCCTGCGTGACCTCGCCGCGCGCGTCGACGCGCTGCTGGTGGTCGAGATGAACGCTGGCCAGATGGTCGAGGACGTCCGCCGCATCGTCGAGGGACGCGTCCCGGTGCGCTTCTACGGCCGCACCGGCGGCGTGATGCCCATGCCCGAGGAGATCGCCGACGCGATCCGCGAGACGGCATCCGCTGGCGCCGCCTCCGGCGCCCCCGCGGACACTGCCGCCGGCGGGTCCGACGCCCCTGCCCAGGAGGTGCCCGCATGACGATCCAAGCACCGGAACCCCTATTGACGCCCGTCTACCAGTACCCCGAGTCCCTGACGCACGTCCCCACCCACTACTGCCCCGGCTGCACCCACGGCATCGCCCACCGCTTGATCGCCGAGGTGATCGACGAGATGGGCGTCCGCCAGGACACGATCGGCGTCGCCTCCGTGGGCTGCTCCGTGTTCTCCTACCGCTACTTCGCCACCGACTTCGCGCAGGCCGCTCACGGCCGCGCGCCGGCGATGGCCACCGGGGTGAAGCGCGCCAACCCCGACAAGCTCGTGTTCACCTACCAGGGCGACGGCGACCTGGCGTCGATCGGCGCCGCCGAGATCCTGCACGCCGCCGTGCGCGGCGAGAACATCACCGTCTTCTTCGTCAACAACGCGATCTACGGCATGACCGGCGGCCAGATGGCCCCCACCACGCTGGAGGGCCAGAAGACCACCTCCTCGCCCGCCGGTCGCGACGCCGCCACCACCGGCGCGCCGCTGCGCATGAGCGAGCTGCTGGCGCAGGTCGACGGCGCCGCCTACGTCGTGCGCCGCAGCCTGCACGACGTCGTGCAGATCCGCCGCGCCAAGAAGGCGATCCGGCGGGCCCTCGAGGTGCAGCGGCAGGGGCTCGGGTTCGCGATGGTCGAGCTGCTGTCGAGCTGCCCCACCAACTGGGGCCTCGCGCCCGACGCCGCGCTGGCGTTCATCCGCGACGAGATGGTGCCCGTGTTCCCGCTGGGCGACCTCAAGGTGCCCGACGAGCCCGCCGCCGGGGCGCCCGCATGAAGACCGACCTGATCATCGCGGGTTTCGGCGGCCAGGGCGTGCTCTTCGCCGGCCAGCTGCTCGCGCACGCCGCGCTCGACGCCGATCTGCACACCACCTGGTACCCCTCGTACGGCCCCGAGATGCGCGGCGGCACCGCCAACTGCACGGTCGTCATCGCCGACGAGCCGATCGGCTCGCCCGTGGTGGCGCGCCCCGAGGCCGCGATCGTGCTCAACCTGCCTTCGCTCGACCGCTACGAGCCGCTGGTGCGGCCGGGCGGGCTGCTGATCGTCAACGCGTCGCTGATCGACCGCGAGGTTCGGCGGACCGACGTCGACGTGATCCCCATCCCCGCCGACGACGTCGCGGCCGAACTCGGCAACCCGCGGCTGACCAACATGGTGCTCGTCGGCGCGCTGCTGTCGCGGCGCGCGGTGTTCACGCTCGACCACGTGGCGGCCACGCTCGAGAAGGTGTTGCCGGAGCGGCACCGGCATCTGCTGCCGGCGAACCGGGCCGCGCTGGAACGTGGGGCCGAGCTGGCCGACGAGGTGGGGGTCGCGGCGGCGACCGACTGAGCCTGCGCGGCAACCCTTCATTCTAGCGCGCACCGGTCCTCGGGTCCATCGCACCACGAGCCCGCCGCGCGTGCGCAGAGCGTAGCGTGCGATATGAAGCGCTACCTGCTCGTCCCGCTCGACGGGTCGGCCGCGGCGGAGACCGCGGTGTGGCACGCGGCGGGCCTGGTGGGCGCGCTGGCCGACGGCCTCCTGCTCCTGCAGGTCCTCGAGACGCCGTCGCTGCCGTCCGAGAAGGTCTCCCGCGACCTCGACTGGCGCCTGCTCCACGCCGAGTCCGCGGCGTACCTGCGCTCGGTCGCGGACCGACTCGCGGAGATCGGCGTCGAGGCCGCGGTCGCGGTGGAGATCGGCGCCGCCGCCGAGCAGATCGTGCGCCACGCGCGCCGCCACGACGTCGCGCTGGTCGTCATGGCCGCGCACGGGCGCGGCGAGGCCGAGGCCTTCGCCTTCGGCGGCACCACGCACAAGGTGCTGTCGCTCGCGCCCGCCTCCGTCATGGTCGTGCGGCGCGGCGCCGACGCCGGCCCCCCCGCCCGAGCGGTCGGCTACCGCCACCTCCTCGTCCCCCTGGACGGCTCGCCCGCCGGCGAGTGGGCCCTGGGCCTGGCTGCCGCCGTCGCCCGCCAACAGCAGGCGACCCTGCTCCTGCTCCACCTGGTGCCCGAGCCCCCGCCGGCCTGGCAACGGCTGCCCCCCTCCGGCGAGGAGGCCGAGCTCCTGGCGCGGCTCGCGGCCCTCCAGACCGAGCGCGCCGCCCGCTACCTGAGCGAGATGGAGGCGCGGCTCGCACACACCGACCTGCGGGTGCGCAGCCGCGTCGGGCGCGCCGCCCAGGTCGCCGAGGGCATCCGCTCGGTGGCGGCCGAGGAGGGCGTCGACCTCATCGCGCTCGCCGCCCACGGCGCGAGCGGGGCGCCGTTCCCGTGGGGCGCCGTGGCGCAGCGGCTGCTTTCCACCAGCGCTCTCCCCATCGTCGTCTTCCAGGACGCCCCGAAGGGCGCGACCGACGGGGGCCGCCGCCCTGCCGACGCCGCTCTCGTGCTCGAACCCAGCACCGACGACGCGGCCGCACCGACCGCCGACGATCCGGCCGCGCGATGAGCCCCCAGGCTCGTCTCCGCGAGGAGATGGCCGGCCTGGCGCGCGCCCACCTCGCCTCGTCGACGGGTGCCCCGCCCGCGCCCCTGGGGCCGCGGCTGCGGCGCCTCGAGCGCGGGCTCGCCGCCACCTACCGGCGCCTGGCGGGCCGCCGCTACGCACCGGGCGAGTTGCCGGTGGCGGTGGAGTGGCTACGTGACAACGACCACGTGATCCAGGACGCCCTCGAGCAGGTGCGCCTCAGCCTGCCACGCGGCTACTACGCGCGCCTCCAGGCGCCCGGGCGCGGACCCGACGCCGGCCGACCGCGCGCCGAATCGCTCGCGCGCGAACTGCTCGACCGGCTCGAGGCCCCCCTCGACATCGACGCGCTCGCCGAGCTGCTCGACGACTACCAGGCGGTCGCGCCCCTGGCCATCGGCGAGCTGTGGGCACTACCGGCACTGCTGCGCCTCGCCGTGCTCGAGCGCCTGGCGCCGGCAGCCGCGGCCGCGGTGGCGCAGCCCGGCGCGGCGCCACCGCCCGCCGGCAAACGGGGCGCCGCTGGCGACGGGGCTCCGCCGGCCGGCGCAGCCGCGCCGAGCTGGGGCGACGAGCCGGCCGCGCCCGCCGCGCCCATCGCCGCCGCGGTGCGCACGCTGCGGGCGCTGGCGGCGGCCGACTGGCGCGCGTGGTTCGAGCGCTGCAGCGTGCTCGAACGGGCGCTGCGCGACGACCCGAGCGGCGACTACGCCCGGATGTCCTTCGCCACCCGAGACCGCTACCGCCGCACGGTGGAATCGCTCGCACGCGGCTCCCGCACGCACGACGAGCTCGCCGTCGCCCGCGCCGCGCTGGCGCTCGCGTCCGCTGCGGCGGCGGCGTCCGACGGTGCGCCAGCGTCCGCTGCCGTGGCGGCGGCAGGCCCCGGCGAACCAGGCGCCGGCGCCACGGTCGCCCCGCGGGCGGCGCACGTCGGCTGC
>JAABTL010000039.1 GCA_011389865.1 Trueperaceae bacterium | reverse complement strand
GATGGTCACGTCGCCACGCACCCAGCCGACGGCGATGGCGGAACCGGGGACGAGCGGGCCCTCGACCTGGACCCCGGAGCCGCCCCCGGGGAGCACCTGCAGCGTGTCGAACGAGGCCGACCGCAGCTCGCGCTGCAGAAGCCCCAGCGCGCGCTCGCCGATGCCGGCGACGAGCACCGGCGTCGTGATCGGCGCGATGCCCGCCTCGCGCAGCGCCCCCATCGCGCGCGCGGTGGACGCCGCGTTCGCCGCGCCGGGGGCGCGCGCGTCCCCGCCAACCCACCCCTGGGCGCGCATGGCCTCGATCGGCGTGACCAGCGCGAGACCACCAGGGGTGTCCACGAAGGTGTAGCCGATCGCGCCCAGCAGCGCCTCGCCGCCGCCGTGGGGCAGGAGGACGGGGCTCCCGCTCATGCCCGCGGCGACACCGCCGGCCGCGTCGATCAGGGGCCCGGAGGCGCGCACGAGGACCAGCGGAAACCCGAGGCCGAACCCCTCCTGGCGCGCGATGACCTCGACCGCGAAGCGCTCCACGCCGGCGGGGCCCTCCGTCAGCCCGTAGCCGACGGTGCCCGGGACGAGCTCGTCGAGCGGGAAGGCGGGCCAGCCCGACGGCGCCTGGCCCCACGCCGGCGTCGCCAGCAGCGCGGCGACGGCCAGGACCAGGCCGAGCACCCGCCCCGGCCGCGGGCGCCTCATCGGCGCAGGAAGGTGTCCGATATGAGGGCGTCCTGCAGGACGGGGATCATGTCCAGCGCCTGCCCCGTGCCGAGCGCGACGCAGTCCATCGGGTTCTCGGCCACCGACACGGGGATGCCCGTGCTCTGGCGCAGCAACTCGTCGAAGTTCTTCAACAGCGAGCCGCCGCCCGTCATGATGATGCCGCGGTCGATGACGTCCGAGACGAGCTCCGGCGGGGCCATCTCGAGCACCCGGCGGACGCCGTCGGCGATCTTCTGCACGGGTTCCTTCAGGGCCTCGACGGTGTCCTCGGTCGTGACGCGGATCGTCTTGGGCAGGCCGTTGATGAGGTCGCGCCCGCGCACCTCGATCTCGCGCACGTCCTCCGGGCGGGCCACGACGGCCGCGCCGACCTTCATCTTCACTTCCTCGGCCGTGCGGTCGCCGATCAGCAGGTTCTCCTTGTGGCGGATGTGCCGGATGATCGCCTCGTCGAACTCGTTGCCGGCGATGCGCAGCGATTCGGAGACGACGATCCCGCCGAGGCTGATGATGGCGACGTCCGTCGTCCCGCCGCCGATGTCGACGATCATCGACCCCGTGGGCTCCGCGATGCGGACCCCGGCGCCGATCGCCGCCGCCAGCGGCTCCTCGATCAGGAAGGCCTTGCGCGCGCCGACCTCACGCGTCGCCTGCAGCACCGCGCGGCGCTCGACCTCGGTCACGCCCGACGGGACGCACACCATGATGTTCGGCTTGAACCAGCGCCCGGCGCCGGTCACGACCCGGCGGACGAACGCCTTGAGCATCTTCTCGGTCAGGTCGTAGTCGGCGATCACGCCATCGCGCATCGGGCGCACGGCCACGATGTTGCCCGGCGTGCGGCCGAGCATGCGGTAGGCGTCGTCGCCCACCGCCTTGACCTCGTTGGTGTCGCGAACCATCGCGATCACCGACGGTTCGCGGAGCATGATGCCCTTGCCCTTGACGTAGATGAGGACGGTCGCCGTCCCCAGGTCCACGCCGATCTCCTGCCAGAATCTCATCAGACATCAGCTCCCGACGGGGTGCGCCCCGGTGCGGCGGCGGTGCGTTTCGGTGACGATCGGGGGGCACGATCGCGGTGGTCGACCGGCGTGCCCAGCACCCCGCGCGGCAGTATACCCACCCCCCCGGCCCGGACCCTCGGTCCGCACGTTCACGGGGTGCCCGCCGGCGCGTAGCGGACGATCGGAGGCGACGCGTCCGGCGCGTCCACCCGGCGCGCGTGGAAGGCGGCGTCGGGTGCGTGGTGCAGGCTCGCCGCCGCGTCGGCCGGCAGGTCGAGGGTGGCCAGCCGCCGGCGGCCCTCGCCGACCGTCGGTCGTCCGTCGTCGTCGAGGCGCCAGGTCTCGATCCAGGCCTCCCCGCGGCGCGCCTCCACGGCCACGGCGCCGCGTTCTCCGGGGCGAAGGCAGGCAGCAGCGCGGGCCGCGAGCGTGTCGCCGCCCACGAGCGGCACACCGAGGGCGCGGGCCGCGGCCGTCGCCCACGCGACCCCCACGCGCGCGCCGGTGTACGAACCCGGACCCACGCCGACCCCGATGCCGCCGAGCTCGGCGGCCGCCATCCCGTGCTCGGCCACGAACGCGTCGATGCGGACGGCCAGCTCGCCGGCCAGGCGGCGGTCGAGGCGCCATGCCGCGCGCGCGACGCGGCCCGAGGCCGGCCACCAGAGCGCGAGCGCCAGGAACGGCGTGGCGGTGTCGAGCCCGAGCCGCGGGCGCGCCGTGGTCACGCGGGTCCCCGTCCAGGGGCCCAATGGGCGCTGCGCCGGTCGCCGTCACGCGTCAGGCGCAGGTGCCACGCCTCCGGATGGCTCGCGAGCAGGCGATCCCCCCACTCGACGACCACGGCCCGCGCGCGGTCGAGGTAGTCCTCGAGGTCGAGCGCGGCGGCGACGTCGACCGAGGCGTCGAGCCGGTAGGCATCGACGTGCACCAGCGGGCCCGCGGGCGTCGGGTACTCGTGGACCAGGGTGTAGGTCGGGCTGGTGACGTCCGCGTGGCTGCCCAGTGCCGCGGCGAGCGCGGCCACGAACGTCGTCTTGCCGGCACCGAGTGGCCCGGAGACGACGAGGAGCCGACCCCTGGGTAGGACGGCGGCGGTGCGCTGGGCGAGCGCGCGGGTCGCCGCGAGATCGGGGAGATCCACCGCTCAGCCCTCGGGCGGTCCGGGTACCGGCGCGGGCGCGGCCGGGGGCCGGCGCAGCATCCGCATCAGCGCGCGGCGGTCGTCACGCAGGCGGTCTCCGAGGCCCGTGCTCGGCGCCGCGGCGTGGCTCCAGACCACCGCGCAACCTTGCTCCGCGAGGGGCGCCAGCCAGGTCGGTCGTCCGTCGACGTCGACCCGCGCCAGGTCCGGCGCCTCGTCGCCCATGCCCTCGCCCAGGGCCTCCCAGGCCGCGAGCGTCGCGCCCAGCGCGGGGCCCACGGCTTCGCCGTCGACGCCGGCCGGCACGCGACCCGCCAGCAGTCGCCCCCCGGGGGCCACGAGCGCGGCGCCGGCCACCTCGTCGGATCCCAGGTAGCCGTCGAGCCACGCCCTCACCTCGTCCGACACGCCGGCGGGCTCGGGAGCCTGTGGCGGCTGGGCGCCGCCCTGCGGCTGGGCGGCGTCGGTGGGCTCGGCGGCGTCGGTGGGCTCGGCGGCGTCCGTGGGCTCCCCGAAGAGGGTATCGAACGCACCGAGGACGTCGTCGAGCCGCCCACCGCTGACGAGTTGGTCGGCGACCGCTCGCGTGGCCTCGAAGGCGGCTTCCAGGTGGCGCAGGGTCTCCTCGGCCTCGCCGAGCGACGCGAACAGCTGCGCCTGCAGGCCGGGTGAGATGCGACCGATAGCGGCGCGTTGGTCGTCGAGGTGCAGGAGCACGCGCCGCACGGCGGCGACATCGTCGTTGTTCAGGCGCGCCACCGTGTGGAACGAGGCGAGCGCAGCGTCGAGGCGATCGTCGAAGCCGGCCAGCCGCGATGCCAGTTCGGCGTCCACCTGGGCGAGTCGCGCTTCGAGCGCATCGACGGCCTCGGCGCCACCGTCGTCCGTCTCGACCGCCTCGCGCGCGCTCGCGATCAGCTCCTTGAGCCCCTCAGCGGACGGCACGCCGGCGTCGCTCGCGCGCTGCGCCTCCTGCCGCGCCCGCAGGTAGCGCCGACGCAGGGCCGAGCGGCGCACGTCGCGGGTGGCGGCCACCTCGCGTTCGACCTCGTCGAGGTCCGGGAAGGCGCCCTCGTCGAACTGCCGGGCGGCGGCCTGGAGCGCCCGAAGCAGCGCCTCCGGCGCCGGTTCGCCCGCTTCCCGCGCCAGTTCGTCGAGGCGGTTCGCCACCGCGGTGCGGGCATCCGCGGTGAGTTGCGCCACCAGGTGCGTCAGCGCCTGGAGCCGCGCGTCGTCCGCCCCGCCATCCGCCTCGAGCGCTTCGACCTCGTGTCGCACGGCGGTCGCCCGGGCACGGAGCCCGGCGATGTCGGGGAGCTGCGCCATCCGCGCGCTCAGCTCGCGCACCAGCGCCACCTGTCGTGCGGACTGGTCGCCGCTCGCCTCGGCGACGGCGCGCTGCCAGGCCGCCTCGGCGTCGAGCGCCGTCTCGAGCAGGGCCGAGGCCTGCTCCTCCGCGAAGGCGTCTTCGCGCAGTGCCGCCAGCGCCTCCTCGAGGCGTTCCCTGGCGCGGCGCAGGAGCGGCTCGCCGGGCGCCTGTCGCGCGGCCGTCTCGAGGCGGTCGCGGACCGCGGCGATCTGAGCTCGCTGCTCGTCCGAGCGGGCGGCGCGCTCTCGCCGCTCGCGCGTGATGCGCTCGCCCTGTGCGACCGCCGTCGCGTGCAGTTCGCGGACGGTGGCGACGTCCTCTACGGCCGGCAGCGTCTCCTCCAGCAGGTCGAACGCCACGGTGAGCGCGTGCCGCAGGTCCACCGCGTCGACCTCGTCCGGCAGCCCCTCGGCCTCTTCCCGGATCGCCTCGAACTCGTGGCGCAGGGCCTGGCGCCGCGCCTCGGTCTGCGTGGCCCAGTCGTGCGCCAGCTGCGCGAGGCGCTCGCCCACGACGCGACCGGCGTCGTGCTCGGCGCGCAGCTCGGCCACCGCGTCGGCGAGCTCGGGCACGTGCCGCAGCAGCTCCGCGTAGCGAGCGACCAGCGCGTCGAGATCGCGCGCCTCGCCCTCGAGGTCGAGGGCGCGGAGCCGGTCGCGGGCGTCGGCCGCCGTCGCCGCGTCGCCCGCCGGCTGCCCATCGGGCTCGGTGCCCGTCCCGGCGCGGGCGTCCGAGGGGGCGTCGCGCTCGTCGACCGGGACCAGCGTGGGTGCACGCGGGCGGCCGTCCCCGCGCCCGAGATCGGGCAGCGGCTCGTCCTCGTCCAGGACCGTCGACTCGACCAGCTTGCGCAGCTCGCGGGCGAGCTTCTCGGCGCGCTCGGTCTCCGCCTCGACCAGCGTGCGGCGCTGCTGGGCTTCGCGCACGCCGGCGATCAGCGCCGTCAGCCGACGGACGCCAGCGGTGCCGAGCGGGGAGACGACCTCGAGGACCGACTCGAGGTCGGCGAGGGTGCGTGCCTGCAGCACGAGCTGATCCTCGAGCTTCTGGTGGACCAGCTGCAGCTGCCCCTGTGCCTCGCCGACGACGGCGGCTGCATCGCCGCCGGCGGTCAACTCGTCCTCGGCGACCTGCACGAGGGAGCGCAGCTTGCGGACCTCGGGCCAACTGAAGTAGAGGTTGAGCGGGCGCAGCGCGCTCTGCAGTTCCGTGACCGCGATGCGCAGCGGATCGTCGGCGTCGACCTGGAGCGGGGTCGCCTCGGCGTCCGCCTCGGGCGTCCTCGCGGACGCCTCGTCGGCCGCCGCGGGCGCGGCGTCGACCGCGGGCGGGACGGTCTCGTTCAGGTACGCCTCGATCTCGCGGACCAGCTCGCGCGAAGCCTCGACCGTCCGGGTCGTCTGGAGGTGGCGGAACACGGACCCACGCAGGATCGCCTCCGCCGCCTCGTGCGTCAGCGTCTCGGGCGTCGCACCGCTCGGCGCCATCCCCTCACGCAGCAGGCGCGAGACCACGCGCGGTGGCACCTGCGACTCGAGCGACTCGACGAGCGCCTGGTACAGAGCGTTGGGTGGCATCCGCCCGGTCTCGGCTCAGCCGTCCAGCGGCATCAGGCTTCGTCGTCCCAGTCGACCGTCCGCGCGGTGGACTCCGTGTGTCGAACGCTGCCGGCCGGGCGCTCGCCGGGTCGGCTCGCCGCCCGCGACCTGCGGCGGCCCCCGAGGAGCCCGAACTGGCGGCTGATGCCGCTGAGCCCGGCGATCGCGAACAGGACCGCCAGCAGCGTCAACGCGGCCCAGACCGTCTGGGCCACCGTGTTGTCGAACACCGAGTAGGCGGCCAGCGGCAGCAGCGTGTCGATCGCCGCGTAGGTGTGCAGCAGCCCGCCGAGGCCGATGACGCCCTCGAACAGGGCCGGCAGCCACAGCAGGAACAGCGCGACGCCGATCGCCTGCCAGTTGCGGTTGCCACCACCGAACGCGAGGTTCAGGAGGAACAGCGGGATCAGGGCCAGCAGCCCGAGCGCCAGCGTGACCGCGTCGCGCAGGGTGCCCGCCCACACGACGGTGGTCTCGGCCGCGCCGCGCTGCAGCGCGGGCGTCGCGGCGTCGCCGAGGGCGGCGCCCGCGGCGGCGACCTGGCCCGCCAGGACCACGGCGTCCTGGGCCCGCAGCGGAGACACCTCGGCGAGGTGCCTCAGGAGGTCCTTGGCGGCGTCGTCGACCTGCAGGTCGCTGGGCCGGACGACGGGGGAGAGCCAGTCCTCGTACGCGGTCGCCAGGGCGTCGAGCGCGGCATGCGCGCCGACGTCGTCACCGACGTGCGCGGCCGCCACGACCGTGGTGGCGTGGGCGGTCACCGCCGCCAGCATCGCCTCGACGGTCTCGAAGCCCGTGTCCAGCAGGAGCTCGGCGTGCACGGCGCGGGTGGCGAAGGGCATGCCGACCGCGGCCAGCTCGCCCTCCAGGGCGTCCAGGCGTTCGCGGCGGGCGGCCTCCTCCAGCTCGAAGATCAACGCCGCGATGTCGATGAAGGGCGCGTCGTCCGCCTCGGTGTCGCCGATGGCATCGAGCAGCGAGGCGGCGACGTCCTCGGGTGCGTCCTCGGCCGGTTCCGGCACCTCGGCGACGTCGTCGACCCCGGGGAGGAGGACCGGCTGTGGCGCCAGGGCGGTGCCGCCGCCGGGCACGCTCGCCCGCCGCTCGCGGGCGGCGGTGCCCATGGCGGCGATCTCCGCCCCGACGTCCTCGGCGGCCTCGTCGAAGCTCTCGACCTGGCCGCCGACCAGGGCGACCGCGGCCCGCACGAACTCCTGGTTCAGCGTGGCGACCGTGCGGGGCGAGTCCTGGACCAGCAGGAAGGCCCCGTACGCGCGCCCGAACGAACGGTACGCCCCTCCGAGGTCGCTCTCCGCCAACTCCCCTGCGACGGCGAGGTGCGTCGTGATGACGTCGGCGACACCGACCTCGACGAGGTAGCGCAGGGTCGCGGTCGGCTGCTCGGGGTTCGCCAGCGCCTCGCGATTGGCGGGGTCGAACCCGACGTCGTCGGCGATCCGCAGGAGCCGCTCGCGCGCCAGCGGCACGTCGCCGTCGATGGCCGCGCGCAGGGCCGCGTCGTACAGCAGGCGCTGGAACGCGCCCTCCAGGACGGCGGCCTGGACGGCCAGGTCGTCGCGGCTGCCGTTCGCGATCGCCGTCCGGGCTCGGTCGAACACGCGCTGCATCCCCGTGACGAGGCTGCTACCGGCCGCGTCGCGCGACAGGGTCAGCAGGCTGGCGAAGGCGCGATCCACGCTCTCTCGGGCGGTGACGTTGTCGGCGGGCATGGCGGCGACCGCCAGGCGCAGGTTCTCGACGGCCAGGCCGTAGCGCTGGACGAACGCGTCCTCTTCTTGCGCCCACGCCGAGGCGGCCAGGGCGAGCGCGAGCAGCGCGCTCAGGGCGAGTCGACGGGTGCGAGCGTTCATCGTTCCTCCTCCAGCGCGGCGAGCGCTGCATACACGGCGCCAAGGTTGACGTCGACGGTACCCATCAGGGCGATCCAACGTGGCGGTACGGGGATGGCGACGAGCCGACCCCCGGGGGTGTCGATGGCGACGGAACGCAGGGCGCCCTCGCGTTCGATCAGCGCCGCGCCGGCCGCGACCAGGCCACCGAGGCCCGCCGCGTCGGGCAGTGCGCCGCGGACGTCGATCGGTCGTCCTGCAGCGTCGAACACGGCGACGCCGTGCACCCCGTCGAGGGCGGCGAGCGCGCCGGCGAACCCGTCGACGTCGAGGTCGCGCGTTCTCGAGGTCTCCGCGGACGCGCTGGGGATGACCACCGGGCCGGGTCGGGCCGGGCCCGCCTCGACCTCGCTGGGCGTCGCACCGCGGCCCGGCAGCGACCAGGCGCGCGCGTCGCGCGCCAGCTTCCGCAGCGTGCGGCGCAGGCCAGGGTCGGGCACCACGCCGCGCAGTTCGCGGTAGACGCCCTGCAGCAGGACATGCGCCATCTGCTCGCCGGAGACCTCGTCCGCCGAGCGGCGATGCCGCCGCAGCGCACGGTCCAGGACGCTGGTCGCCGCGCGGCGGGGCAACAGGCCCGTCAGCGCCGACCGGGTGCGTTCGTAGACCGCGTTCGCCAACATCGTCCCCCATCCGGCCGCCGGCCGCTGGGGGCGGCGACGCCTAGCTGCGCGCATCATACCGACGGACCCAAGCCCCATCGGCGCAGCTGGCCGCACGGGCATCGCGTCCTCCGATGTCGTCCAGCGTAGGCTTCGCGCGCGCCGCGGCTTGTGAAATCCCCACCGGCGCCGAAGGACCGGCCCCGGCCGTGGCGTCACGACGCCGCCGCGCGCAAAGCGCGCGTCACCCCGCTCACCACCTGCAGCGCGGGTCGGTAGCGCAGGCGCGCGGGACCGATCAGCGTGAGCCCGCCCGCGGCGGCGCCGGAGCGCCAATGCGTGGAGACGAACGCGAGCGTCTCGTCCCACGCCAACTCCAGGCCATCGGCGGTCGCCTCGGGATCGGTCGTCGGGCGCGAGGGCTCGGTCGCCGGTCGCTCGACGCGTTCGACGAGCAGGCGGACGAACGCGGGGTCCTCGGCCTCGGGCTCCTGCAGGACGCCCGTCAGGCCCGCGGTCACGGTGCGCGAGGGCGTCACGGCCGGCCATGCCGCGCGGATCGCCAGCAGCGTGCGGGCGAGTTCGGGCTCCGCCGCACGCGCCAAGGCCGTCAGTGCCGCCGGGACGGCGGCGACCGGCAGGGTCAGCTGGCGCAGCTGCCGCTCGGCGTCGTCGAGGACCTCGTCGTCGGGGTTCGGGTCGAGATCGACGCGCACCTGACGGACCAGGCCGTTCTCGAGGACGACCACCGCCATCAGCGCACGCGCGTGGATCGGGGTGAGGTGGATCTCCAGCGCGTGGAGGCGGTCGTCGGCCGGCAGCGTCACCACGATCGCGTAGCCCGAGAGCTCGGCCGCCGCCAGCGCGAGTTGCTGCAGCAGCCCGTCGCCGTGGCTGCTGGCGAAGCGCCGACGCAGCGCCTCGAGCAGGGCTGGGGCCATCGGCGCCGGCGGGATGAGGTCGCGCGCGTAGCGACCGAAGCCCGACGAGGTCGGGATGCGGCCCGCCGAGGCGTGCGGTTGCAGCAGCAGGCCGGCCTCCTCGAGCGATGCGAAGGCGTTGCGCACCGTCGCGCTGGAGACGTCGAGCTGCGCGGCGACCGTCGCCGAGGAGACCGGGTGCGCCGTGCGCACGTACCCTTCCGCGACGAGGTGCAGGATGCGCTCGAGCCGCGCTTGCATGGGCAGGAGGCTACCACCTGGACGGCCCGCGCGACGAGCCGGTGACGACCGCTCGCCCGCGGCCCCGCCGTGGTCGCTCGCCGCCGCGGTCAGCTCTCGGCCAGCGCCACGATCCTGTCGACCGCCGCCGCCGGGATCGGCATCACGGACAGCCGGTTGCCGCGGCGCAGCAGGGGCAGGTCGAGCCCGGCGAGCACGGGGTCCTCGCGCAGCTCGGCCAGCGTCACCAGCCGGGCCAGCGGCGCGGTCGCCCGCACGTCGACGAGCCACCAGCGCGGCGCCGAGCGGTCGCTCGCGGCGTCGTGGTAGTCGGAACCGGCGTCGAACTGCGTCGGATCGGGGTACGGCTCGCTGGCGACCTCCGCCAGGCCCGCCACGCCCGCTGGGTTGGCGTTCGAGTGGTAGAAGAGCACCACGTCGCCCACGCGCATGTCGTCGCGCATGTAGTTCCGCGCCTGGTAGTTGCGCACGCCGTCCCACGGCGTCGTGTGGTCGGGCGCGCGCACGAGGTCGTCGAAGCCGAACACGTCGGGTTCGGACTTCACGAGCCAGGCTCTGGCGGTCTCGGTCATCGCTTCACTCCCATTCGATCGTCCCGCGAAGCGGCCACCCGGGGCGTGTCACTCCCACTCGATCGTCCCGGGCGGCTTGGACGTGATGTCGTACACCACCCGGTTGACCTCCGGCACCGCGTTGACGATGCGGCTCGACACCGTCGCGAGGAACTCGTGGGGCAGGCGGGCCCAATCGGCCGTCATGCCGTCGACCGAGGTGACGGCGCGCAGGGCCACCGTGTGGGCGTAGGTGCGACCGTCGCCCATGACGCCGACGGAGCGCAGCGGGGTCAGGACCGCCAGCGCCTGCCAGGTGTCCTGGTAGAGGTCGAACTCCCGCAGGGCGCTGATGAAGATGTCGTCGACCCGCTGCAGGACGGTGAGCCGCTCGGGCGTCACCTCGCCGAGGACGCGGATCGCCAGCCCCGGGCCGGGGAAGGGGTGCCGGTCGCGCAGGTGAGGCGCGAGCCCCAGCGCCTCCGCCACCTCGCGCACCTCGTCCTTGAACAGCGTGCGGAAGGGCTCGATGAGCTCGAAGTCGAGGTCGTCCGGCAGGCCGCCGACGTTGTGGTGCGACTTGATGTTGGCCGCGCCGTGGCCCCCCGCCGACTCGATCACGTCGGGGTAGAGCGTCCCCTGAGCCAGGAAGCGGATGCGACCGCCGTCGGCCTGCAGGCGGCGCGCCTCCTCGGCGAACACCTGGATGAAGGCCCGGCCGATCGCCTTGCGCTTCGCCTCCGGGTCGACGACGCCCGCCAGCGCGCCGAGGAAGCGCTCCTGCGCGTCGACGCGTACCAGCTCGACCCCCAGGCCGCGCAGCGCGCGTTCGACCTCGTCGCCTTCGCCGAGGCGCAGCATGCCCGTGTCGACGAAGACCGGCACCAGCCGGTCCCCCAGGGCGCGGTGAAGCAGCAGGCCCAGGGTGGTCGAGTCGACCCCGCCGCTGATGCCGAGCAGCACCCGCTCGTAGCCCACCCGTGTCCGAACGTCGGCCACCGCCGCGTCGACGATGTGCGCGGCGGTCCAATCGCGCGGCACGCCCGTCGCGTCGACGAAGCGGTCGAGCAGCGAGAGGCCCTTCGGCGTGTGGCGCACCTCGGGATGGAACTGCAGGCCGTACCAGTGACGCGCGAGGTCCTCCATCGCGGCCACCGGCGTGTCCGAGGTGCTGGCCGTCACGGCGAACCCTCGCGGCGGCCGCTCGACGCTGTCGCCGTGGCTCATCCAGGCGACGAACTCGCCCTCGACGCCGTCGAACAGCGCGCCGCCGTAGCTCGTCAGGACCGCCTTGCCGTACTCGCGCACGGGGGAGGGCGCCACCTCGCCGCCGAGCGCGCGCGCGAGCAGGTGCATGCCGTAGCAGATCGCCAAGATCGGCAACCCCGCGTCCAGCAGGCCCTCGGGCAACTGCGGTGCGCGCTCGCCGTAGACGCTCTGCGGTCCGCCCGACAGGACGACCCCGCGGGCGTCGAGCTCGCGCAGCCGAGCCGGCGTCACGTCCGGCGTCTCGATCACCGAGAACACCTGCAGCTCGCGCAGCCGGCGGGTGATCAGGCGGGTGTACTGCGATCCGTAGTCGATGACGACCAGGCTGGCCATGGGGCCTCCGGTGCGGCTCAGGGCGCCGCGGGGCTGGGGAACGCGAGCTGCAGGGCGCGTTCGAACGGGAGGACGAGGTCGACGGTGGGCGACCGCCGCTCGCCGAAGCGGGCCTCGAAGCTCCAGCGGCCGTCGAGGTCGAGCCACACCTTACCGGGCACGCTGGCGATGACGGAGCCGGGCGTCAGGGACGAGCCCGGCGGGCTGGCGACGACGACCAGGCTCACGGGCGGCTGGCCGGTCGGCACCACCGTCACGTCGACGACCTGGCCGGTCGCGGCCGCGGCCGGCCGCCCGCTCGGCGCCGCGCGCTCGCTCCAGGACACCAGTCCGACCCAGGTGAACGACGCGATCAGCAGCGCGATCGCCAGGCGCCGGCGCACGTCGGGACGCAGTCCGGCCCACGGCTCGTCGGCGGTGCCGCCGACGACCGCGGTCGGGCCGCGAACCCGCAGGCGGCGAGCAGACCCGCCCAGGCGCTCGATGAGCGGACCGGTCGAGGTCGCCGTGCGGGACCACCACTGCTGCGCGACCCGGGCGACGAGCGGCAGGACGCCGGTTCCCCCACGGCGCACGACGGAGCCCGGAGGGGGACCCCGCACCACGCGCCGCGCCGCCGCGTCCTCGCCCGCGCCCGGCGGCGCGGCGGTCCCGGCCGCCGGGGCGACCGCGACCTCTGCGCCCGGCGGCGGCTGCGCGGCCGCCGAGGCGTCGACGTCCCCGGCGTCGAGGATCGCGGCCAGGCGGGCGCGAGCCACTGCGCTCAGGCGCGTCCCCGGCAGCCGCAGCAGGCCGGCGGCGAGGTCGCGGGCGTCGCTGCCGGCGTCCGCGTCGTCGCGCCAGCGAACGCCGTAGCCCTCGATCCACACCTGCGCTCCGCGGCGCCACAGCCGCTGCGGCCCGAGATCGCCGTGGACGGCGCCACACGAGCGAGCCAGACGCAGCGTCGTCACGGCGGCCTCGACCACGGCATCGTCGACGGCGGACGGGTGGCGGTCGAGCGGCTCAGCGCCGGCCGCCGTCTCGAGGTCGAGCGTCGTCCGGCCGTCGCGCTCCTCGACGCGCAGCACGCGCCAAGCGCCGCTGGGCGCGGCCATGCCCGGGCGCAGGGTGGGGGCGCCGGCGAAGCGGTAACGCATCACCGGCAGACCGGTGACGGGATCGGTGACCCGCTCCCGCTCGACCCGCCCGACGCCCGCTTCGTTCTCGTCCGTCGTGAGGGGCGTCGCTTCGGCGGTCATGCTCGCCATGGTACGCAGCGGCGAAGCGGCCGGACAAGGCGCCGTGGGCCGCCCGGACGCCCCGCCGCGGCCCGTCCCGGCGTCGCGCTGGGCGCCCCCCGCTGGCCACGGCGCTGGTAGCGTGGGGCATGGAACTCACCGAACGCGCCGTCATGGACGCGCTGGCGACCGTGCTCGACCCGGAGCTGCAGCAGGACCTCGTCTCCCTCGGCATGATCGAGCGCTTGGCGATCGATGGTGACCGGGTCGTCGTGCGGGTGCAGCTCACCACGCCCGCCTGCCCCATGAAGGCCAAGATCGAATCCGACGTGCGCGCGGCGCTCGCCGGCGTGCCCGGTGTGGGCGAGGTCGAGCTCAGCTTCGGCGCTCAGGTCCGTGCCAGCGCCACCGCCAACCTGCCCGGGGTCAAGCACGTGATCGCGGTCGGCTCGGGCAAGGGCGGGGTGGGGAAGTCGACGATCGCCGCCAACCTGGCCGCCGGTCTGGCGCTGGACGGCGCGGACGTCGGCCTGCTCGACGCCGACATCTACGGTCCGTCGCAGGCGCGCATGTTCTCCGTCGAGGGCCGGCGGCTGATGGCCGACGAGCAGAAGCGCATCCTGCCGCTCAAGAACTACGGCGTCCGCATCCTGTCGATCGCCAACCTCGTGGAGGACGGTCAGGCCCTGACCTGGCGCGGGCCCATCCTGCACGGCACGCTGACGCAGATGCTGCAGCAGACGGTGTGGGGCGAGCTCGACTACCTCATCGTCGACCTGCCGCCCGGCACCGGGGACGTCCAGTTGTCGTTGGCGCAGCTCGTCAACCTCACCGGCATGGTGCTCGTCACCACCCCCCAGGACGTGGCGCTGCTCGACGTCAAGCGCGCCGCCACCATGGCCCGCAAGACGCACGTGCCGCTCCTGGGCGTCATCGAGAACATGAGCTACTACGCCCTGCCCGACGGCAGCAAGGACTTCCTGTTCGGCGAGGGCGGCGCCCGCGCGTTCGCGGAACAGGAGGACCTGCCGCTGCTCGGCGAGATCCCGATCACGCGTCGGCTGCGCGAGAGCGGCGACGCCGGCGTGCCGCTGGTGATCTCGGACCCCGACGACTTCAGCGCGCTGGCGCTGCGCGAGACCGCCCGGCGGGTCGCCGGCCAGGTCTCCATCCAGGCACTGCAGACGCTGCCGATGGCGTGAGGTTGGTTGACGCGCCCGCGGGCCGTCGTTAGGCTGTCCCCCACGGGAGGAGTAGCCCCCTCCCGCGCGACAGAGAGGCCCGGGCCCGACGGCCGCCGCGTGCGGCGTCGGTGGCTGAGACCCGAGCCCGCAGCGCAGGGGGTGAACGTCGCCCGTGTCGCGGTGGCCGAGCCGCCACCCAGGGGAAGAACCGGCGACCGCGCCGCAGTAGAACCCCAGCCCGTGGCCGTCACGGGCACGAGCGCCCCGTTCGCACGGGGAACCGCGGTGGTACCGCGGGGCCGACGCCCCGTCCGCGCCTCACCTCACGTAGCGTGGGCGCGTCCGGCGCCCGCCCCAGGGAGCCGCCGATGACCGAACCCGCCGCCCACGAACGCTTCGAGCTACCCCCGCGCTACGACCCGCCCCAGGTCGAGGCCCGCTGGGTGCGGCGCTGGGTCGAACGGCCCTTCGCCGCCGATCCTGAGAGCCCGAAGCCGCCCTTCACGATCGTCATCCCGCCGCCGAACGTCACCGGCAACCTGCACCTCGGGCACGCCTTCGACAACGCGATCATCGACGCGCTCATCCGCTTCAAGCGCCTCCAGGGCTTCGAGACCCTGTTCCAGCCGGGGACCGATCACGCTAGCATCTCGACCCAGATCCTGGTCGAACGCGCGCTGCAGAGCGAGGGCACCGACCGCCTCGCGCTCGGGCGCGAGGCGTTCCTGGAGCGCATGTGGGCCTGGAAGGAGCGCTACGGCGGCATCATCCTCGAGCAGCTGCAGCGGCTGGGCGTGTCGGCGGACTGGACGCGCACGCGCTTCACGCTCGACGAGGGGTTGTCGCGCGCCGTGCGCAAGCAGTTCGTCGAGCTCTACCACCGCGGGCGCATCTTCCGCGGCGAGCGCATCGTCCACTGGGACCCGCTCAGCCAGACGACGCTCTCCGACCTCGAGGTCGACCGCGAGGAGCGGCCCGGGCACCTCTACCGCATCGCGTACCCGCTGGAAGGCGCTGCCGCCGGCGAGGCGCTGGAGATCGCCACCGTCCGGCCGGAGACGATCTTCGCCGACCAGGCGGTCGCCGTGCACCCCGACGACCCGCGCTTCGCGCACCTCGTGGGGCGGCGGGTGCGCATCCCGCTCACCGACCGGCTCAT
Source organism: Trueperaceae bacterium (assembly GCA_011389865.1). Lineage (GTDB taxonomy): Bacteria > Deinococcota > Deinococci > Deinococcales > Trueperaceae > JAABTL01. Next base: position 6,217 of record JAABTL010000039.1, on the reverse strand, counting down.
CCCCGTCATCACCGACGCGGCGGTCGAGCCCGACTTCGGCACCGGCGCGCTGAAGATCACGCCCGCCCACGACCCCACCGACTTCGAGATCGGCGAGCGCCACGACCTCGCGCGCCCCTCCGTCATCGGCCTCGACGGGCGCCTGCACGGCGAGCTGGTACCGGCCGAGTTCCGCGATCTCGACCGCTTCGAGGCGCGCGCCCTGGTGGTCGCCGCCCTGCGCGACGCCGGCGACCTGAGGGGCATCACGGACCACGCGATCGCCCTCGGCCTGTCGCAGCGCACCGGCGAGCCGGTGGAGCCGCTCCTGTCGACCCAGTGGTTCTACGACACCTCGGCGGCCGCCGAGCGCGCGCTGGCGGCGCTCGAGGCGGGGGAGATCCGGCTGGTGCCGGAGCGCTACACCAAGGTCAACCGCGACTGGCTGGCCAACCTGCGGCCCTGGAACGTCTCGCGGCAGCTGTGGTGGGGTCACCGCATCCCGGCCTGGTACGACGAGGACGGCCGCGTCATCGTCCCCGACCCCAGCGACCCGTTCCTCGACCCGCCGGACGACCCCCGCTACGCCGGTCGCACGCTGACGCAGGACCCCGACGTCTTCGACACCTGGTTCAGCTCCAACCTGTGGCCCTTCAGCACCCTGGGCTGGCCCGACACCGATGACCCCTTCTTCCAGCGCTTCTACCCGACCTCGGTGCTGGTGACCGGCTACGACATCCTCTTCTTCTGGGTCGCGCGCATGGAGCTCGCCGCCTTCGAGTTCACCGACCAGGCGCCCTTCCACACCGTCGTCCTGCACGGCCTGGTGCTCGACGAGCACGGGCAGAAGATGTCGAAGTCGAAGGGCAACGGCATCGACCCGCTCGAGCTGATCGCGGAGAGCGGCGCCGACGCGCTGCGCTTCGCCATGAGTCACGCCAGTACCGGCGGCCAGGACGTGCGCTGGGACCCGCGGCGGGTCGAGATGGGCCGCAACTTCTGCACCAAGCTGTGGAACGCCGCCCGCTTCGCGCTCGGGCACCTCGACGGGCCCAGCGACGCCGGTCCCCCCGAGCGGCTCGCCGACCGCTGGATCCTGTCGCGTCTGGCGGCCGCGACCCACGCCGTGACCGACGCGCTCGAGGCCTACGACCTCGGCGCCGCGACGCGCGCGGCGTACGACTTCACCTGGTCGGAGTTCTGCGACTGGTACCTGGAGGCCGCCAAGCCCGCGCTGCGCGAGGGCGACCCGCGCACGCGCTACACGCTGCGCACGGTGCTCGAGGGCGTGCTGACGCTGCTGCACCCGATCGTGCCCTTCGTGACGTCCGAGCTGTGGGAGGCGGTCGGTCGGGCGACGGGTGCGAGCGGGCGCCCGCAACTCGCCGAGGCGGCCTGGCCCGTGCCCGCCGCGGACGCGGTCGACGGCGATGCGGAGCGCGCCTTCGCGCGCCTGCAGGCCGCGGTGGGCGCGGTGCGTGCGCTGCGCGTCGACGCGGACCTGCCCCCGGGCCAGAACGTGCCGATCGCCTGGGAGGGCGAGGGTGCCGACGCGCTCCGCGTCGAGGCCGAGGTCTTCACCGCGCTCGCGCGCGTCACGCCGCTGCCCCCGGACGGCTCGGCCGGCGCGGCGCTGTCGCAGCCGGTCGACGACCTCGTGCTGCGGCTGCCGCTGGCCGGCGTGGTGGACGTGGAGGTATGGCGGGCGAAGCAGCACAAGCGCCTGGCAACCCAGCGCGCAGAGGCGCAGCGCTCGCGCGGCAAGCTGGGCAACGAGCGCTTCGTGGCGGGCGCGCCCGGCGAGGTCGTGGCCGAGGAGCGCCGTCGCCTCGCCGAGGCCGAGCGGCTGATCGCCGCCATCGAGGCGAGCCTGTCGCAGGTGGGCTGAGGCGGGCTCAGGCCGCCGGAGGTGAGGGGGGCGGCGCGGCGAGGTCGAGCCCGTTGGTCCAGGTCACGGCCTTGGCCCAGCCCTCGTCGCGCACCCGCTCGATCGCATCGGCTGCGTGGCGCACGACGCGATCGAGCAGTTCGGCCTCGTCGTCGCGGAAGCGCGACAGCACCCAGTGCTCGGCCGTCCAGCCCTCGGGCGGGCGCGAGACGCCGACCTTGAGCCGATCGAAGTCGGGGCCGATGCGCGCGATGACGTCCTGCACGCCGCGTTGACCGCCCGCTCCGCCGCCGCGGCGCAGCCGCAGGCGACCGAGGGGCAGGTCGAGGTCGTCGTGCACGACGAGCAGGTCGCCGGGCGGGATGCGTCCGCGCGCCATCTCGGCCTGGACCGCGGCGCCGGACAGGTTCATGAAGGTGCGGGGCTTGAGCAGCACGACGCCTGAGGCGCCCGCGGCGTCCGCCTGCCGGCCGCTGCGGAAGCTGGCGCCCCAGCGTCTCGCCAGCTCATCCAGGACGAGGAACCCGGCGTTGTGCCGGGTTCCCGCGTACCGGGCGCCGGGGTTACCGAGCCCGACGATGAGCTTCAAGCTTCAGTCCTCGTCGCCCTCGTCGTCCTCGGCGCCCTTGGTGATGACCTCGGGTTCGGCCTCTTCCTCGACCTCTTCCTCGTCCTCGACGGCCAGGCGCGGCGGCACGACCGCGACGATCGCCAGGTCGAGGTCGTCGAGGATCTCTGCCTCCGCGGGCAGGAACGCCGTGAGGTCGCGCACGTGCATCGAGTCGCCGATCGCGAGCCCGCTGATGTCGATCTCGACGGACCCGGGGATGAGGCGCGGCAGGACGCTGATGTAGACCTCGCGGCGCTGGACGTCGAGCTGACCGCCATCGCGGGTGCCGATGGGGACCCCCGTGAGCTCGATCGGCAAGTGCACGGCGACCGCCTGGTCGGCGGTGACGGCGTAGAAGTCGGCGTGCTGTGGCTGACGGCGGCGCTTGTCCATCTGGACGGCCTTGACCAGGGCCGGCACGAGCTCGCCGTCGACCTCGAGGTCGATGACGCTGCTGGTGCCCTGGCTGCGGAACACGCGGTCGAAGGCCTTCAGGTCGACGCTGATCGGCTGGTTGAGGTCGTCGTTGTAGACGATGGCGGGCATCTGGCCGGCGCGGCGAAGCGCCCCGACTGCGCCCACGGCGCGCTTGCGTGCTTCGAGCTTCATGCGTCCTCCCGAGGCCCGCGACGGGCCGCACTTCCAAGGGTGGGGTCGAGACCGTGTGCGGTCGCGACCGTAAGGTCACGGGCCGCACCGGGTCGACCCGGTAGCGCTCCAGCCTACACGGCCCTCCACCGGCTGTCAAAGCCGCTGCGTCCCCGGGCGCCGGCGTTCAGGACGAGAACAGCGAGCTCACGGAGTCGTTGTGGTGGACGTTGTGGATCGCCTTCGCGAGCAGGGGCGCGACCGACAACACCTCGACCCGCTCGTGCCCCCCGGCGAACGGGATCGTGTCGGTGACGCACACGTGCGTGATCGCCTCGTGCGTCAGGCGCTCGAGGGCCGGCGGCGTGAACACGGCGTGGGTGGCCGCGACCCACACGTCCGGGGCGGCACCGAGCTGCAGCAGCGCGTCGATGCCGCGGCGCATCGTGCCGGCGGTCGAGATCATGTCGTCGATCATGATGGGCCGCAGGCCCGCCACGTCGCCGATCACGTGGGTGACCTCGGTCTCCGTCGGGCTGGTGCGGCGCTTGTAGAGCATCGCCAGCGGCAGGCCGAGGAGGTTCGCGAGGCGACGCGCCTCCGTCGCGCGGCCGACGTCCGGCGACACGACCACCGAGCGCGCCAGGTCGCCGGCGCGCAGGTGGTCCGCGAGGATGTTGAGTGCCGTCAGGTGGTCGACCGGCACGTCGAAGAAGCCCTGGATCTGGCCGGCGTGGAGGTCGATGGTGATCACGCGGTCGGCGCCCGCCTTCTCGATCAGGTTGGCCACCAGCTTCGCCGTGATGGGCTCGCGTGCCTGGACCTTCTTGTCCTGGCGGGCGTAGCCGAAGTAGGGGATGACCGCGTTGACGCGCCAGGCCGAGGCGCGGCGCAGTGCGTCGACCAGCACCAGCAGCTCCATGAGGTTGTGGTTGACCGGTGCGCAGGTCGATTGGATGACGAAGCAGTCTGCGCCGCGCACCGACTCCTCGAGCGTGATGCGCGTCTCGCCGTCGGGGAACTGCGACACCGAGCCGCGCGCGAGCGGGCGTTCGAGGTGGCGCGCGACCGCCTCGGCCAGCGCCGGCGTGGAGCCGCCGGCGAAGAGCTTGATGTCGTCGCCGGCCCTCATGTGGCGGGCCGTTCGCTGCGGGCGGTTGGGTTCACGCGGTACCTCGCTGGGGCGTCGGGGGCGGAGGCGAAGGTCGGCAGGGGCGCCCGGTCGCGGACGGCCCCCGGCCACTCGGGAACGAGGGGAGTCTAACCCGCGCTTCGAAGCCTCGCGTCGGGACGCACGGCCCCGGGCGCAACGTCGCGGGGGGGCACGGCCAGCAGGCTCGTGCCCCCCCTGAGCGCGCCGCCGGGTCGCTCCTCAGCGCGCGTACTCCACGGCCCGGGACTCGCGGACCACGGTCACCTGGACCTGGCCCGGGTACTCCATGTCGCGCTCGATGCGCTGGGCGATGTCGCGCGCCAGCAGCACGGCCGAAGCGTCGTCCACCTTCTCGGGCTCGACGATGATGCGGATCTCGCGTCCCGCCTGGATGGCGTAGGACTTCTCGACGCCCGGGAACGAACTGGCGATCGACTCGAGGCCCTCGAGGCGCTTGAGGTAGCTCTCCAGGGTCTCGCGGCGGGCGCCGGGCCGGGCGGCGCTGATCGCGTCGGCGGCGTTGACCAACACCGGGTAGAGCGTCTCGGACAGCTCCAGGTCGTGGTGGTGGGCGATCGCGTCGATGACCTCGGCGGGTTCGCCGAAGCGGCGCCCGAGCTGGGCCCCGATCTCCGTGTGCGTGCCCTCGATCTCGCGGTCGATCGACTTGCCGATGTCGTGCAGCAGGCCCGCCCGGCGCGCGAGCGCGATGTCGAGCCCCAACTCGGCGGCGATGAGCCCGCTGAGATGGGCGACCTGCACGGAGTGCTTCAGGATGTTCTGGCCGTAGCTGGTGCGGAAGTGCATGCGCCCGAGCAGCTGGACCAGGCCAGGCTTGAGGCCCACGACCTCGGCCTCGAGGGCACCCTCCTCGCCGCGATCGCGGATGTAGCTCTGCATCTCCTGCTGCGCCTTGTGCACCACTTCCTCGATGCGCGCGGGGTGGATGCGGCCGTCGCCGACGAGGTCGGCCAGCGCCAGCTTGGCGACCTCCCGTCGAATCGGGTTGAAGGAGGAGAGGAGCACGGCCTCGGGCGTGTCGTCGATGATGAGGTCGACGCCCGTCAGGGACTCGAAGGCGCGGATGTTGCGGCCCTCTCTTCCGATGATGCGGCCCTTCATCGCGTCGCTCGGGATGGGCACGACGGACACGCTGATGGCCGCGGAGACCTCGCTGGCCGAACGCTGCACCGCCTGCGCGAGCACGTTCTGCGCCCGTCGCTTGGCCTCGGCGTCCGCCTGCTCGAGGGCTGCGCGGATGCGCATCGCCTTCTCGCGCTCCAGTTCGCCTTCGAGCTTGGCGAGGATCATCTCGGTCGCCTGCTCGCGGCTGAGCTGTGCGATCTCGTGGAGCCGCCGGTCGACCTCGGCGATGCGTTGCTGGAGCCGTTCGGCCTCCGTCTGCAGCTCGCGCTCGCGGGCGTCGAGCCGCTCCTCGTTCTCGTCGAGGCGGAGAGCGCGAGCGTCCTGCTGCTCCCCCCGGCGCGTCAGCCGCTCCTCGATCTGCTCGACCTTCTCGCGGTCGCGGCGGAGCTCCTCGCGGGCCTCCCGCAGGGTGCTGCGGCCCTCCTCGAGGTCCTGGCGCGCGCGCTCGGTCTCCTGCTCCAGTGCGGCGCGGCGGCGTTCGCTCTCGGCGTCGAGTTGCTCGCGCGCTCGGGCGAACTCCTGCTCCAACCGCTCCTTGGCCTCCCGCAGGCGGACGCGTGCCTCGGCCGCGGCCTCGTCGGTCAGACGCTTGGCGTCGGCGGCCGCGACCTCGGTCATTCGCTTGGCCTTGGCCTCCGCCTCCGCCAGCACCTCCTGGTCGCGCCGCTGGCGGATGGCGTTGCCGATCAGGACGCCGATGACGACGCCGGCCAGGGCGACGAGCGCCAGCCACAGGCCGGTCATGCCGAGACCTCGGCGGCGGCCGTGGGGGCTTCCTTGCCGCCGGCCTTGGCGTTCAGCGCGTCGAGGACGCGCGCCCGAACGTCAGCCTCCACCTGCGGCTCCGCCGCCA
>JAABTL010000038.1 GCA_011389865.1 Trueperaceae bacterium | reverse complement strand
CCAGGCGATCCGCTTCCCGGAGAGCGAGGTGCGCGACACCGGCCGCGCTACCCAGGGCGTGATCGGCATCCGCCTGCGGCGCGGCGACCGGGTGGTCAGCCTCTCCGTCGTCGGCGACCCGACGCAGGCGCCCGAAGGCTCTGGCGCCACGCAGCTGCTGGCGATCAGCGAGACCGGCTTCGGCAAGCGCACGCCCGTGGTCGAGTACCCGCGCCAGGGGCGCGGCGGCCAGGGCGTCATCACCCTCAAGGTGACCGAGAAGACCGGCGAGCTGGTCAGCCTGTGGCCGACCCAGGGCGGCGAGGAACTCTTCGTGCTGTCGCAGGGCGGCATCCTGATCCGCACCCGCGTCGACCAGATCAGCAGCTACGGCCGCTCGTCGCAGGGCGTGACGATCATGCGCATGGGCTTGGGCGACCGCGTGGTCCAGGCGATCGTGCTGCCGGCCGACGACCAGGTCGCCAAGGTGGCGCAGGCCATCGTCGATGCCGCGCCAACCGACGACGGGGCCGCGTGAACGCCACGCGACCCGCCGTCATCCTCGACTGCGACCCGGGCCACGACGACGCCCTGGCGATCGCCGTCGCGGCCGGCCACGCCGAGCTGCTGGGGATCACGACGGTTGCCGGCAACGTGCCGCTGCCGCTCACCACCCGCAACGCGCTGGCGATGGTCCGCGTGCTGGGGCTCGACGCACCCGTGCACGTCGGCAGCCCGCGGCCGCTGGTCGCCGAGCCGCGCACCGCCGAGTTCATCCACGGCGCCTCGGGGCTCGACGGCCCCGAGCTGCCCGCCGACCTCGGGGAGCCCGCGTCGCGCGACGCGATCGGCTTCATCGTCGATGCGGTGCGCGCCCGGCCAGGCGAGGTGTGGCTGGTCGCGACCGGCCCGCTGACGAACGTCGCCCTGGCCCTGCGCACGGCCCCCGACCTGGCCGAGCTCCTTGCCGGGATCTCGATCATGGGCGGCGGCGTCCCCTTCGGCAACGCGACGCCCGCGGCCGAGTTCAACATCCTGGTCGACCCGGAAGCGGCGGACGTCGTCTTCCGCAGCGGCGTGCGGCTCATCATGGCCGGCCTCAACGTCACCCACCAGTGGCCGATCGGCCCGGACGAGCGCGCGCGCATCCGCGCCGCGGGCGGCCGCGTGGCCGGCTTCTGCGCCGACCTGCTCGACTTCTACGGCGCCGCCTACGCCCGCGTCTTCTCCGGCGTGCCCGCGGGCCCGCTGCACGACCCCATCGCCGTGCTGGCGCTGACCCACCCGCAGCTGTTCGAGGTCGAGCCCGCGCACGTCGTGGTGGAGCTCACCGGCACCCACACGCGCGGGATGACGCTCGCCGACCTGCGCGGCGTGCGGCACGACGAGGCGCCGAACGTGGAGCTGCTCACCCGCATCGACGCGGCGGCGGCGACCGAGCTGCTGGTGTCTACGCTGGCGACGTACGGCTGACGTCGCCGCGGCGGGCGGCCCCCGCCCCACCTCGCCGGACCTCGGTTAGCATGGGCGCCGGTGATCGAGTTCAAGCACGTCACCAAGACCTACGCCCGCACGCACACCCACGCGCTGCGCAACGTCGATTTCGCGATCGGCAAGGGCGAGTTCGTGTACATCACCGGCCACTCCGGCGCCGGCAAGAGCACCCTGCTGGCGCTCGTACTGCGGCGCACCGTCCCGACGGAGGGGGTGGTGTCGATCGCCGGTCAGGACCTGTCGCGCCTGCGCGACGGGCAGCTGCCGCTGCTGCGGCGCCGCATCGGGATGGTCTTCCAGGACCACCGGCTGCTGCCCAAGCTGTCGGCGGCCGACAACCTGACGTTCGCGCTGCGCGCCACCGGGGCCCACGGCCAGCTCGAGCAGAAGGCGCTCAACGCGCTGCGGCTGGTCGGCCTGGCGCACAAGCGCAAGGCCTTCCCCATCGAGCTCAGCCTCGGCGAGCAGCAGAGGGTGGCCATCGCCCGCGCGCTGGTCACCAACCCGCCGCTGCTGCTGTGCGACGAGCCGACCGGCAACCTCGACCCCGACACCAGCTGGGAGATCCTCGAGCTCCTGAACGACGTCAACATCAAGGGGACGACCGTCGTGATCGCCACCCACTCGCGCGACCTGGTCGACGCGATGAAGCACCGGACGCTGGTGCTGCGCAACGGTGAGCTCGTGCGCGACGACGACCGCGGCGGCTACTCGCTGTGACGCCCGCCGGCGCGACGGCCCGGCTCAGATCTGGCTGACGGTGTAGTCGAGGCGGTCCTCGCCGACGATCATCTCCAGGAACTGCCGCTGGGCCAGCGCATCGATCATCGCCAGCGAGTGTTCCTTGTCGATGTAGACGCCGTCCTTCATGACGGTGTGCCCGTACACGCCGAAGCGGTGGCCCGACTGGCGCACCAGCTGCGGCTTCTCGTACCACCAGGTCTTGGTATCTGGGTCGTGGTAGAAGAAATCGTCGAAGTGCTGCATCCCGGGCGTCGGCCCGGCGTGGGCGAAGTGGACGCCGTGGTGGACGACCTCGCGCGGGAAGCTCCGGAACCACTCGGCCAGGTCGTCGGGCAGCGCCACGCCCCCGCGGTCGGTCCGGAACTCGTCGTGCTTGAGGCCGCCGCGGGTGCCGAGGTCGTAGTTGTGCAGCAACGCGGCCTCGTCGTGGTTGCCGAGGATGACCTGCAGGTTCCCCCCGGTCTTCTCGACGAAGTCCTTGAAGCGGTACAGCTCGCGGATCTGCGCCCTGGCCGCGCGCCGCAGGTGGTCGGGGTCGCTGGAATCGTAGGGGTCGGCACCGACCGCGACCGCGTAGGCGCGCTGGTCCTTGTAGTGCACCAGGTCGCCCGCCAGGACCACGCGGTAGCGCCCGCTGACCACGGCCTCCGTCGGCTCGTAGGTCGGCGTCACCACCGAGGCGGCGCGCAGCACCGACCACAGCTCCGCCCACATCCCGTGGACGTCGCCGATGGCGAGGACCTTGATCATCCGGCGGCCCCGGGTGGCGGCTCGACCGCGGTCGTGTCCGCGTCCGCGGAAACGGCCGCGTCCGCGGACGCGCTCGCCTCGTCGGCCCGCGGCGCGCTGGCCAGCAGCAGCTGCCGCAGCGCGGCGTAGAGCTCGCGCGCGGCCTGCGGGTCCTTGCCGTAGCCGCCGTGCTTCACGAGGATGCGGGCGGCCGCCAGGCCCTGGCCCTGCGCCTTGAGCCGCTCGATCAGCCGATCGATCATCTGCTGGCCCTCGGGCTTGGCCGGCGCCTCCAGCAACGCGTCCTCGACCCCCACCACGCCGGCGGGGGCGGGGGCGGGGGCGGGGACGTCCGCGGGGGCGGCGGCGCCCGTGACCGAAGGCGGAGCGGCGACGGGGCCAGCGCCCGATTCTGGGCGCACGGGCGCGTGGAGCGGCTCGAGGGTCTCCGGATCGCACGCCACCCAGGCGCTGGCGTCCGCGGGCCACGCGGGGGCCGCGCCGAACAGCGAGGCGGCGCGCGCGAACGCGATCGCCGCGGTGGCCTCGGCGCCGCCCACGAGGGCGGGACCGGCCACGGCGCCCTTGGTCACGCCCTCGACCAGCAGGTGGCACGCGATCGCCTCGCCGGGCATGGCGGCATAGCTGACGCTCCAGCCACGGCTACCGTGCGCGGCGTCGAGGCGCGCGTGGAGCGCGGATGCGCCGACCCGCGGAACGACGCGGACCTCGTCGCCCGCGTCGCCGACCTCGACCACCGTCCACTCGACGTCGTCGTCGCCGAACGGGTCGGCGAGGGACGCGGGTGGAGGACCGGGCTGGGGCTCGCCGGCTCGCGATCGGGCAGGCGCGGACACGGCGACATGCTAGCACGCTCCCCAACGCGCCTCGTGCCGCCTGCCGGCACCCGGGGAGCTGGCCCGCTCCCGCTGCCGGCAGGTCGGGGCGAGCGGTAATGTAGGAGTCATGGCCGCATCCGTGCCCCGCCCCGCGCTCCTGCTCGCGCTCCTGTTCCTGGCGCTGACCGCGACCGCTGCGGCGCAGTCCGGCCCGCAGGTGACGCTGCTCGCGCCCGATCGCCCCGCGCTCGGCGACAGCGTCACGCTGGAGGCGACCGGCCTCCGCGACGTGGACCACGTGGTGCGCGTGGTCGCGCCGGACGGCAGCGAGACGATCACGGTCGCCGCCGCGGTCGGTGGCCGCCTCGCCGTCGACTTCACGCTGGAGCAGGCCGGCCGCCACATGGTCTGGCTCGAGGGCGTCGACCTCGAGGCCGGCTTCACGGTGACCGCAGCGGCGCCGCCAGGGACGGAAGCACCGTCAGGCAGTGCGGCGCCGACGGTACCTTCCGATCCGGCGCCGGGCACCTCACCGGGCGCCGAAGCGGCGCCGGTACCGCCGGTCGTCGAACCGACGCCCACCACGCCGGCGCCGGACGTCGGCGGGCTCGAGCTCGACGTCGACGCCAACGTCGTCACGGCCCGCGATAGCGACGGCGGCCTCCGCTGGCGGCTGCCGTTCGGCCCCGCGAGCGGCGTCACCCGCGCCGCGATCGTCCATCGTGACGCGGTCTGGGTCGCCCACGGGCACCAGGTGCTCGAGGTCGACCCGGGCACCGGACGCGTCCGCTCGCGCGTCGCCACCGCGGGCACCGTACTCGAACTCGTCCCCATCGGCACGGGTCTCACGGTGGTCAGCGAGGTCAGCGCGCCCGGCTCGCCGCTGACGGTCGAGGCCCGGCTGGAGGCCGGCCGGCTGCACCCACCCGCGCTGTTCGACCCGCAGAGCGACCTGTTCGACGCTCTGCGGTACGAGGCGGAGGTCGGCGATCCGGCGGCGCGCCTGGCGCTGGACCGCACCAACCCGTTCCTGCACCTGCGGGCGGCGCTGGTCGCGCCGACCGTGGCCGAGCGGGCGTTCGAGACGACCGAGGCGATCGCCGAGGCGACCACCTTCTACGACCTCGCCAGGCTGGCCCGCGCGTTCGCGGCCGAGGGCTGGTGGGACGCCGCCGATGCCGCCATGTCGGCGGCCGCCGATGACTTCGCGGCGCGCGGCTACGACCCGGCCCTGCTGACCTCCACCGAGGTGCACGAACGCTACGGCTTCCCGCTGCAGCCGCTTCGGCAGGCGCTGATGCGCGGCGACCTCGACGAGGCGCGGCTGTGGGCACCGTGGCTCCACGCCCTGTCGGGGCCGGACCTTCGCGGCGCAGGCAGCGAGCTCCGCGCCTTCGCCACCGCGCTCGGCAACGCCGGCGACCGCGAGGCCGCGGCGGCCTGGCGCGAGCTCGCCGCGGAGCGGACCAACACCGCCGCGGCGGACGCCGTGGCGCGCAACGCGCTGCTGCTCGGGCGCGGCGGTTCCGTCGCCTCGACGGCACTGATGATCGCGTTCTTCTTCCTGCACCTGGTGCTGATCGTGAAGTACCAGCGGGCGCAGGCCCTCGCCCGCCGGCAGCGCCTCGAGTCGGGCCTGCGGCCGCTCCCGGCGCCGCGGCTGCGCTCCATCCGCTTCTACGGCTTGACGGAGAAGCTGGTCCTGGTGATCATGCTGGCGCTCGCCTACACGACGGTGGTGCTGGTCGGCTGGGCCCAACGCGGCGATCCGCTGGTCGAGACCGCCGCCGCGGGGCACCTCGAGGCCCCGGCGGCCGCGGCGGTGTGGTCGAGCGCCGACGGCGACGCCGCCAGCCTCGCGTGGGTGAGGGCCTACCGGACCGACCGCGCCGGGCACGACGAGCTCGTGCGGGAGGCGCTGGGTCCGTTCGGCGACGCCCCCCTGCTCGACCCCGTCGTGACGGCCTTGGCGCAGGGCGACCCGGTACCGACCCCGTCGCAGGTGACGCTGCGCGCGGCGGCCGCCGGGACCTGGTACGGCTTCGTCGCCGACGCCTTCGTGCGGCCCCAGCTGCTGCTCGACGACCACCTCGTGCTGCTCGGGCTGCCCGCCTGGAGCTGGCCCGCGCAGCTGCTGCTGTTCTGGCTCGTCGCCTTCTGGCACGTCGCCTGGCTGCTGATCCCGCGACCGCGCTACGCGGCCCACGCGCCGCGGCCCCTGCTCTACGAGCTGCTGGCGATCCTCGTACCCGGCAGCGGCCAAGCCGACGAGCTCTACGGCGTGCTGCTGCTCGTCCCCTGGGCGCTGTTCGGGATCGACACCGTCAGGCAGCTGCTCGGCGGCGAGAGCGCGCTCGGCATCCCGTACGACGCGGGTCTCGTGGTCCTGGGCGTGCTCTACGTCGTCAACCTGATCGCCTGGGCGATCGAGTTCGCCAACGTGCGCAGGCGCCTCGCCCGACTCAGGGAGACCCGCCCCGACCTCGCCCGCGCGTTCGGCCTGACGCCGACGGGCGCGGCGGCCGACCAGGAGTTCGACCCGGCGTGAGCCCGCCGCCGGCGGCGGCGACCGGCTACCTGCTCGTCTTCGCGGCGGCACTGCTGTGGAGCCTGATCGGGCCGTTCTCGCGGACGGTGCTGGACGCCGGCGTCGGCCCCTTGGAGATCGCCTTCTGGCGGGCGGTGATCGCCGGTGCCGCCTTCGGGCTGCACGCGCTGCTCACCCGCGAGGCGCGGCTGCGCCCGTGGCCCGCCGGCGGCGCCGACCTCGCGGCCCTCGCCGCCTTCGCGCTGGTCGGCGTGACCCTCTTCTACGCCGCGCTGGTGCTGGCGATCGACGCCGGCGGCATCAGCCTGGCGTTCGTCCTGCTCTACACGGCGCCGGCGTTCGTGGTCGTGCTCGCCTGGCCGCTGCTCGGCGAGCCGCTCACGCGCGGCAAGCTGGCGCTCGTCGGCCTGGCGCTCGTCGGCGTGGTGCTGGTGGCGCGCTCCGGCGACGGCGGCGTGTCGGTCGGCGCCGCCGCGCTCGCCTGGGGCCTCGCCTCCGGCGCGAGCTACGCCAGCTACTACCTGTTCGGCAAGTGGGTGCTCCACCGCTACGCGCCGGTCACCGTGTTCGCCTGGGTCCTGCCGCTGGGCGCCCTCGGGCTGCTGCCGCTGGTGCGCTTCGCCCCCGACAAACCGCCCGAGGTGTGGGCCTGGCTCGTCGTGCTGAGCCTGGTGTCGACCTACCTGGCGTACCTCGTGTACTACACGGGCCTGCGCCGCACCGAGGCCTCACGCGCGGTGCTGGTCGCCACCGTCGAGCCGGTCGCCGCCGCCGCGCTGGCCGCCGCGCTGTTCGGCGAGCGCCTGGGGTGGTGGGGTTGGGCCGGCGCGGTGCTCGTCGTCGGCGCTGCCGCGATGGCGGCCGCCACCTCGCCCGCTGGGCCCGAAGGCCGTTGACCCGCGGCCTCGGCGGTGCTACCCTGCGCCCGTATGCAGCGCGACTGCAAGCTCTTGCAGTCCGCCTCGAACCCCAGCCATGCGCCTCACGAACCCGACCCACCCACGCGCTCGACGCCGCTGAACCGCCCCCCAACGGGGCGGCCACCCACGCGTCGCGCCACGCCGGTGCGGCGCGGTTCGCTGCCGCTCGGAGGAACCCATGCCCCAGACCCGTGACGTCAAGAAGGTCGTGCTCGCCTACTCGGGGGGCCTCGACACCTCGGTGATCCTGCACTGGATCCGCGAGACCTACGGCGCGGAGGTCGTCGCCTTCACGGCGGACATCGGCCAGGGCGAGGAGGTGCAGGTCGCCAAGGACAAGGCCCTCGCCACCGGCGCGGTGGCCGCCTACGCGGTCGACCTGCAGCGCGAGTTCGTCGAGGACTTCGTGTTCCCGGTGCTGCGCGCCGGTGGCAAGTACGAGACCGACTACCTGCTCGGCACCAGCTTCGCGCGGCCGCTGATCGCGAAGCACATGATCGAGGTGGCCGAGCGCGAGGGCGCGGACGCCGTCGCCCACGGCGCCACCGGGAAGGGCAACGACCAGGTGCGCTTCGAGCTCACGGCCTACGCGCTCAAGCCCGACGTCAAGGTGATCGCCCCGTGGCGCGAGTGGGACCTCAAGGGGCGCGAGGACTGCATCGCCTACGCGCACCAGCACGGCATCGACCCCGGCGTCACCCGCGAGAAGCCCTACTCGATGGACGCCAACATGTTCCACATCAGCTACGAGGGCGGCGTCCTCGAGGACCCCTGGAACGAGCCGCCGCCGGGGATGTGGCGCCTCACCACCGACCCCGAGGCGGCGCCGGACGCGCCGCAGGTGGTCGAGATCGCGTTCGAGCATGGCAACCCGGTCGCCATCGACGGCGAGCGCCTCGACCCGGTGGCGCTCCTGTCCCGGGCGAACGCGATCGCCGGCGCCCACGGCGTCGGGCGCGTCGACCTGGTCGAGAACCGCTTCGTCGGCATGAAGTCGCGCGGCTGCTACGAGACACCGGGCGGCACCCTGCTCTTCGAGGCCCACAAGGCCCTCGAGCAGCTGACCCTCGACCGCGAGGTGCGCCGGCTGCGCGACGAGTTGCTGCCGCGCTACACCACCGCCGTCTACAACGGCTTCTGGTACGCCCCGGAGCGCGAGGCGCTGCAGAAGCTTTTCGACGACATCCAGCGACCGGTGACCGGCGTCGCGCGCCTCAAGCTCTACAAGGGCGGCGTCACCGTGCTCGGGCGCAAGAGCCCGAACAGCCTCTACCGCCAGGACGTGGTGACCTTCGAGGAGGACCACGTCTACGACCAGGCGGACGCCGACGGCTTCATCAAGCTCAACGCGCTGCGCCTGCGCATCGCCAGCCAGCTGGCCGCCGAGCCCGCGTCCGCCGCCAGCGGCGGGCCGCGCGGCGACCGCCGACGAGGGCTGAGACGGCGGTGACCGACATGCCGGCGCCCAACCCCGCGACCGGCCGGCCGGGGCACGCCTACGAGGCCGCCCAGCTGCGCTGGGCCACGCTGGCCGACGCGCCCCGTTTGGTCGAGCTGTGGCGCGCGGCCTACCCGGATGACGACGCACAGGACGTCGCCGCTTGGCTCGAGCACGGCGGGGCGCTCGTCCTGGAGGACCGGATGGGACGCCTGCTGGCGGCCCTGCGCTGGCGGGAGGAGGGCGCCGGCTGGCGGGTCGACCGCGTCGCGACGCGGCCCGAGGCCCGCGGTCAGGGCTACGGCCGCTGGCTCGCCACCAAGGTCGAGGCCCTGGCGATCCGCAAGAACGTGCCGTTCCTGCTCCTGAGCCTGCCGGAGGCCGACGCCGGACAGCTCGCCTACTACGAGCGGCTGGGCTACCGCGTCACCGAGGAGTCGTCGCGCAACGGCGCGCCCAGGGCGGCCCACCGCCACCTGCGCAAGGTCGTCGGCGGCGTGTGGCAGCGCAAGGCGACCGGCGCCGACGGCCGGTCGCCCGGCGGATCGGGTCATTCGTGAGCGGGGACCGGCCCGAAGACGATCAGCCCGGCGCGAGCGCGGGCTCGGGCGCGAGCGCCGGCTCGGGCGCGAGCGCGGGCTCGGACGCGGGCGCGCGCTCGGGCGCTGGCCCGCACGACGGGCGCATGTGGGGCGGCCGCTTCGCCGAGGCCACCGACGCGCTCGTGCAGGCCTTCAACGCCTCGATCGACGTCGACCGCGAGATGGCGCTCGAGGACCTCGACGGCTCGATCGCCCACGCCACCATGCTCGGCGAGCAGGGCATCGTCGAGCCCGACGAGGCCGCCGCGTTGGTCGCGGGGCTGCGTGCGCTGCGCCACGAGGTCGAGGCCGGCGAGGTCGCCTGGTCGGTGGCGCTCGAGGACGTGCACATGAACCTCGAGCGGCGCCTGACCGAAAGGCTGGGCCCGCTGGGCGGCAAGCTGCACACCGCCCGCAGCCGCAACGACCAGGTCGCCACCGACTTCCGCCTGGCCGTGCGCGCCCGCAGCCACCGGCTGATCGCGCTGCTGCGCGAGCTGCGCGGCGTGTTCGTCGCCCTCGCCGAGCGCGACCTCGACGTCATCCTGCCCGGCTACACCCACCTGCAGGTGGCCCAACCCGTCCGGCTGGGCCACCACTGGCTCGCCTACTTCGAGATGCTTTCGCGCGACCAGGCGCGCCTCGAGGACTCGCTGGCCCGGCTCGACGTCTCGCCCCTGGGCGCCGGCGCGCTGGCGGGGACCGGCTTCCCGATCGATCGCCACCGCACCAGCGAACTGCTCGGCTTCCGCGAGCCGGCGGCCAACTCGCTCGACGCGGTGTCGGACCGCGACTTCGCCCTCGAGTTCCTGTCGGCCGCGGCGATCGCGGCGATGCACCTGTCGCGGTTGGCCGAGGAACTCATCCTGTGGTCGAGCCAGGAGTTCGGCTTCATCGAGCTCCCCGACTCGCACACCACCGGCAGCTCGATCATGCCGCAGAAGAAGAACCCGGACGTCGCCGAGCTGATCCGCGGCAAGACCGGCCGCGTCTACGGCGCGCTCGTCGGCCTGCTGACGGTGATGAAGGGCCTGCCGCTCGCCTACAACAAGGACATGCAGGAGGACAAGGAGGGCGTGTTCGACGCCGCCGCGACGCTGGCCGTGTGCCTGCGGCTGACCGCCGACATGCTGCCGAAGACCCGGGTGCGCGCCGAGCGCACGCGCCACGCCGCCGGCCGCGCCTTCAGCAACGCCACCGACCTCGCCGACCACCTGGCCCGCGGCGGCCTCCCCTTCCGCGAGGCGCACGAGGCCGTCGGCAAGCTGGTCGCGATCGCGCTGTCGGAGGGCGTCGACCTGCAGGACCTGCCGCTGGAGCGCCTGCGCTCCGTGGCGCCGCAACTCGACGACGCCGTGTACCGGGTGCTCGACGTCGAGAGCGTCGTCGACGCGCGCGACAGCTACGGCGGCACCGCCAGGGAGAGGGTCGTGGAGCAGATCGCGCGCGCGCGGGCGCGGCTCGCGCCGGAGGCGCCGGCCGCGGGGGCCGCGCGCGACGCGGGTGACGCTCCGTGACCGCCACCCCGCCCGCCAGCGAAGACCTGCGCGTTCGCCCGGCACGCGCCGAGGACGTGGCCGCGATCTTCGAGAACATCGGCTACTGGGCCGCCCAGGGGAGGATGCTCGTGCGGCCGATGCAGAACATCTTCGAGAACCTGCGCGACTTCTACGTCGCCGAGGCGATCGATGCCGACGGCCGTGGCACCTTCGTGGGCAACGGCGCCCTGCACATCCTGTGGGGCGACATCGCCGAGGTGCGCGGGCTGGCGGTGGTGCCGCACGTCCAGACCCGCGGCGTCGGCCGCGCCCTGGTCGCCGCCTGCGAGGCGGAGGCGCGCCGCGTGGGCATCCCCACCCTGTTCGCCTGGACCTACTCCGTGGCGTTCTTCGAGAAGTGCGGCTTCACGCAGATCGACAAGTCGCGCGAGCTGCACCCGCGCGTGTGGTCGGAGTGCCTCCGCTGCCCCTTCTTCGGGGGCTGCAACGAGAACGGCCTGATCAAGCGCCTCGACGGCGTGCCCATGCCCCAGAACCTGCCGGAGCCGCCGCCCGCCCAGGTGCCGCCGGGCATTCGGTAGCGGTACACCCGCCATACATCTCTTCGTGTACGATAGGTGTATGGAACGCCACCGCACCAACATCGAACTCGACGCCGCCGCCGTGGAGACGATCATGCGACGCTACGGCGTGCGCACGAAGACCGAGGCCGTCGAGCTCGCGCTGCGGCATCTCGCGGGCCAACCGCTCTCGGCACGCGAGGCGCTCGCGATGCGCGGGGCGCGACTGATCGCCGAGCTGCCGGCCGACGCCCCTCCCGCCGCGTGATCCTGGCGGACAGCTCGGCCTGGGTGGAGTACGACCGCGCGACCGGAAGCGCCGTGGACCGGCGACTGACCGAGTTGATCGGCGAGGGCGGGCCGCTCGCCGTCACCGATCCGGTCGTCATGGAGGTGACCGCCGGCGCGCGCGATGATCGCGCCGCCGCCCGCCTGCGCGACCTGCTGCTGTCGTTCTCGTTCCTGCCCTTCGACGCCGTCGCCGACTTCGACGCCGCCTCGCGCATCTACCGCAGGTGCCGCCGCCGCGGCGTGACGCCGCGGGGCATGCTCGACTGCATGATCGCCGCCGTCGCGTGGCGACACCGCGCGGCCCTCCTCGCGCGCGATGCCGACCTCACGCGCGTGGCCACCGTCATGGGCATCGAACTCGACGCCGGGTGAGCCCGCGCACTACGGGCGCCGCCAGCGGCGGTCGCGCGCCGGGTCGTGCCACGCCCGCCCCCTCGCCGCGCCGGGGGCCTCGACGAGGTGCGGCGCCCGCGCCAGCACCTCGGCCACGAAGCCGAGCCGGTCGCGCGGGCCGACCTCGAGGGTGCGGCCGTTCCTGGCCACCAGCGACACCCGCTGGAACGTCCACGCGGCCGTGGTCGACGAGACCGGGCTGAACGTCAGCTCGACGCGGACGACGTCGGCCCACCGCACGCTGGTGCGCAGCACGCCGGACCTGACCCGCAGCTCGTCGAGCGTCAGCTCGTAGCGCGTCGGCAGCGTCAACAGGGCCACCAGGCCCCAGATCGCCACCGTCATCGCCGCGACCCACCAGAAGTCGCCGCGTGCGGTCGGATCGAGCGCGACCGCGACCGGGACGGCCACCATCGCGAGTGCCGACACCGTCAGGACGCCGATCACCCAGCGGTCGACCCGTGCGGGCCAACTCAGGCTCACCGACGGCCCCCGCCCGCGGTCGCCCCCCGCGCGACACGGACGCGCTCGGGGTCCGCCAGGCCGCGCGGCGATGGCCGCAGGTGCGGGGCGCGGGCCGCCAGCTCCCGCAGGAAGCCCTCGCGGTCGCGCGGCGCCACCTCGATCCAGCCTCCGCCATCGAGCGCCAGCCGGACCCGCACCAGCGACCAGGCGGGCCCCGAGAGCGGGCTGATCACCCGGTCGGCGCGCACGATGTCGGGGTAGGCGAAGCGCAGCGTCAACAGGCCGGCCCGCACGGTGAACCCCGGGTCCTCCAGGCGGTAGCGGACCGGCAGCGACATGCCGAGCGTGAGGCCGACGGCGCCGAACCACATGACGGCGATGCCGGCCTTGGCCAACGCCGCGACCTGGGGGTCGAGGAACAGCGGCAGGAGGATCGCCGTCACGGCGACGAGCGCCACCACGACGATCACGACGACCCACGGGTCGACGCGCGCGGGGACGCGCTGGGCACCATCCATCGGCACGAGTCTACCGCCGGGCGCGGTGGTAGCCTCGCGCGGATGGCCGACACGCAACCCCGACGCGCCGTCGCCCGACGGCACGTCGCCCTGCTCCACACCGGCGGCACCCTCGGCATGGTGCGCGATGCGGACGGCGCCTACGCCCCCCGGGCGGGCGCCCTGGCGACCGCGCTCGAGCGGCTCCCCGAGCTGCACGACCCGCGGCTCCCCAGCGTGCGGCTCGAGGAGTTCGACGAGCTGCTCGACTCCTCGGACGTGCGCCCCGGCGACTGGCAACGGATCGCCGACCGGGTGGCGGCGGCCTTCCGCGGCGAGGAGGGCGGCCCGCCGCCGGCGGACGGCGTGGTCGTCCTGCACGGCACCGACACGATGGCCTACAGCGCCTCGGCGCTCGCCTTCCTGCTGCAGGGCCTGCCGGGACCCGTCGTGCTGACCGGCTCCCAGCTGCCGCTCGTCGAGGTGCGCTCGGACGGCCGCGACAACCTCGTCACGTCCCTGCTGCTGGCCGCGACGCCGGGCTGGGCCGAGGTCGCCGTCTACCTCGGCGGCGGCCTCCTGCGCGGCTGCCGCAGCACCAAGGTGTCGACCAGTGGCTTCGACGCCTTCGCCTCGCCCAACCTGCCACCGCTGGCCGAGGTCGGCGTCGACGTCGCGTGGCGCCACGACCTGCTCCGTCCGCCCGCCGGCACGCCCCTGCGGGTCGGCCGCCTGGCCGACGTCGGCGTGGTCGCGCTGCGGCTCTTCCCCGGCATCACCGCCGACACGCTGCGCAACGTGCTGCGCGACCCGGTTCGCGGCCTGGTGCTCGAGACCTACGGCAGCGGCAACGCCCCGAGCCGCGACGCCGAGCTGCTGCGGGTGCTGCGCGAGGCCGTCGAGCGTGGCGTCGTCGTCGTCAACGTGACGCAGTGCCTGCGCGGCGGCGTGCAGATGGGCGCCTACGCCGCCGGCCGGGCGCTCGCCGAGGCCGGCGTGGTCTCCGGCGGCGACCTGACCGCCGAGGCGGCGCTCGCCAAGCTGCTGGTGCTCCTGTCGTGCGGCGACGACCCCCGAACCGTCGCCGCCGCCATGGCGCGCGATCTCGCGGGCGAGCTCACGCCCGCGGGCTCGGCATGACGCACGACCGCGCGGGCGTGGGGTCGCCCCCAGGCGACCCCACGCCCGTTTCGATCCCCGGCCTCGAGGGGCTCGCCCTCGACCACGTCGCCATCGCCGTGCCCTCGTTCGAGGAGGCGGGGCCCTACCTCGCCCTCGGGCTGCGCCCCGAAGGTCCCGACGAGGTCGTCGCCGGACAGGGCGTGAGGGTGCGCCTGCTGCGCGCGGGCGGCGCGGCGATCGAACTCCTGGCCCCGCTCGCCGCCGACACGCCGGTCGCGCGCTTCCTGGAGCGTCGCGGGCCCGGCCTGCACCACCTCGCGTTCCGGGTCGCCGACCTCGACGCCGAGGTCGCCCGCCTGCGGTCGCTCGGCGCCAGCTTCGTCGATCCCGAGCCGCGTGCGGGCCGCGGCGGCAGCCGGGTCGCGTTCCTCCATCCGCGCTGGACCGGCGGCGTGCTGGTGGAGCTGGTGGCCCACCCGTGACCCGGCGCGGTCCCGAACCCCGCCGGCGCTGGGCGCTGCTCGCCGCGGGGCTGTGGGTGGTCGCCCTCTTCGCGCTGTCGTCGATGCCGCTCGACGACGGGGCCCTCGACTTCGGGTGGCGCTTCGCGCACGACGACAAGCTCGTCCACGCCGGGCTCTACGCCGTGCTCGGCGCGCTCCTGCGCTTGGGGAGCGGGCGCGCGACGGTGGCGGTGGCCGGCGCCGGCCTCATCGGCCTGCTCGACGAGTGGCTCGTGCAGGCGCGCGTGCCCGGCCGTCACCCCGACCCCCTCGACCTCCTCGCCGACGTCGCCGGCGCGGCGCTGGGCGCGCTCGCCGTGGGCGCCGTCGCACGGCGTCGCCGGGGACGCGCGTTAGAGTGACCGCGTGAAACTCGCGTTGGTCGGAGCCGGCAAGATGGGTGGCGCGGTGCTCGCGGGCGCCGTGCGCGCCGGCCTGCTCGACGCCGCCGACGTCGGCGTCTACCACCCCGACCCCGGCCGCCGCGCGGCCCTCGCCGCCCGCTTCGGCGCCACGCCGCTCGACGACGACGGCGTGCACCACGCCGACCGGGTGCTGGTCGCGGTCAAACCGCAGTCCTTCGAGTCCGTTGCGCCGCTCATCGCGCAGCGTCACGCCTCGTACGTCTCCCTCATGGCCGGCGTGACCACCGCCACGCTCTCGAAGCGGCTCGGTTCGCGCAAGGTCGTCCGCGCCATGCCCAACCTCGGCGCCGCGGTCGGCGCCTCGGCGACGGCGCTGGCGTGGCATCCTGAGACGCCCGCCGACGACCGCGACTTCGCCCGCCGCCTGTTCCAGGCGGTCGGCACCGTCCACGACGTCCCCGAGTCGCTCTTCGACGCCTACACCGGCCTCGCCGGCAGCGGCCCGGCGTTCGCCGCGGTCGTCGCCGAGGCGCTGGCGGACGGCGGCGTGCGCGTCGGCTTCGGCCGCGACGTCGCGCGCGACCTGGCGCGCCAGGTGCTGCTGGCGACCGCCCGACTGCTGGAGACCAAGCACCCGGCGGAGCTCAAGGACGAGGTCGCCTCGCCCGGCGGCACCGCGATCGCCGGCATCCGAACGCTGGAGCGGCACCGGGTGCGCTTCGCGCTGATGGACGCCATCGAAGAAGCGAGCGACCGCGCACGCGTGCTCTCGCGCGACGGCGAGGACGTATGAAGCGCGCGGCGTCGCGGCCCCTCACCTGGACGCTGCTCGCCTTCGTCGCGCTGGCGGGCCTCGCGTCGGCCAACGGCTACTACCCCTTCGGCGACGGGCTGACCTGGACCTACGACAGCGGCACGACCCAGGTGATGTCCGGGCCGCGCAGCCTCGACGGCACCGAGGTGATGGTGCTGACCCACTACCTAGACGGCGTCCCGGTCTCCGAGGACTACCTGACGTTCGGCCCCGACGGGGTCGCCACGATGGGCACCGCCGCCGCGGGCCAGCTCACGCTGTACGACCCGCCGCTGCTGATCTACGGACCGCCCCCGCTCGAGCCGGGGCTCACCTGGAGCTCGACGACGCGCTTGGCGGGGATCGAGATCACCCTGAGCTCCGAGGTCGTGGGCCTGCGCGGCGTGCAGACGCCGGCCGGCCGCTTCAACGCCCTGCAGATCCGCCAGCGGACGCTGACCTCCACCGGCGGCCAGACCCTGCTCGACCTCTTCCTGGTGCCGGGCGTGGGCATCGTCCGCTTCGTCACGCAGGACGGCACCGTGGTCGACCTCATCGAACGCAACTTCTGACGCCAACGCGCTAGCCCGTGACCGCCGCCCTGGCCTGCGGGAGGTGCCCCAGCCAGCGTTCGACGACGTCGCCGAACGCGTCGGCCTCCAGGCCGGCGCGCACCTCCGCCATCAAGCGCGCCATGAACGCCAGGTTGTGGACGGTGATGAGCTGCGGTCCCAGGGGCTCCTCGGCCTTGAGCAGGTGGCGCAGGTACGCGCGCGAGAAGCGCCGGCAGGTGGGGCAGCCGCAGTCGGCCTCGATGGGCCGCAGGTCGTCCGCGAAGCGGGCGTTGCGCAGGTTGAGGCGGAAGTTCGGCAGCGGGCGGCCGTCGTCGTCGGCACGGGCGAGCGCCCCGCCGTTGCGGGCGTTGCGCGTCGGCGCGACGCAATCGAAGGTGTCGATGCCGCGAGCGACCGCCGCCAGCACCGAGGGCACGTCGCCGATCCCGAGCAGGTGGCGCGCGAGGCCCTCGGGGAGCTCCGGCACCGTCCACTCGAGCACCCGGTGCATGTCGGCATGGGTGCGGCCCAGGTTGCCACCGACGGCCATGCCGCCGAAGGGCATCCCGCCGATGATGCGCGCGCTCTCGCGCCGCAACCCCTCGAACGCGCCGCCCTGCACCACCCCGAAGAGCAGCTGGGGGTAGCCGTGGCGCGCCGGTTCGGCCTCGAACGTCGCCAGGCAGCGCTCCGCCCAACGGTGCGTGCGGTCGCTGGAGAGCCGGGTGTAGGCCTCGTCGTGCAGCGGGCTGGTGCACTCGTCGAAGGCGAGCATGACGTCGGCGCCCAGCAGCCGCTGCACGCGGATGCTGACCTCGGGCGTGAACACGTGAACGCTGCCGTCGACGTGGCTGCGGAAGCGGACCTGCTCGTCGCCGACCTCGACCATCGAGCCGCCGGCGGCCGACAGGCGGGGTGACGACACCGCCGCCGCGGGCGCCGCCGCCACCGGCGGCGCTGACTCCCCCGGGAAGAGGCCGGCGACCTTGCCGACCCCGTGGTCGATCGACGCCCCCAGAGAGAACACCTGGAAGCCCCCGGAGTCGGTCATGACCGGGTGGTCCCAGCCCATGAAGCGGTGCACGCCGCCGTGGGCGGCGACGCGTTCGGCCCCCGGGCGCAGGTAGAGGTGGTAGGTGTTGGCGAACAGCACCTGCGTGCCGGTCTCGCGCACCCGCTCCGGATCGACGCTCTTGACCGTCGCCTGGGTGCCGACGCCGACGAACGCGGGCGTCTCGACTACGCCGTGGGAAGTGTGCAGGCGTCCGCGGCGGGCGGCGCCCCGTCGCGCGAGCACCTCGAAGCCGACCCGGTCCACGCTCACCGCGCGATGTTACCACGCTGCGTGGTTTACCCGTCCTGGACATGGTTCATGGCCTACCGCCGGTGGGCACGTGACGACTGCATGATGGTCCGCGGTACGCCTGCACACGCGCGGCTCACGGCACGACTGTTAACATCTTCACGTCAGGAGGTGCCGATGGCGCATCGTCGTCGGGCACTCGCCGCCACCATCGTGGCGCTGGTGATCGCCCAGACCCTCGCCTTCAGCGCTCCCAAGGACGCCCCGCCCGAACCGGTCGTCGTTCTCGAACTGGTGCCCACCGTCGAGATCCTCGCCACGCCGCGTGAGGTCGAGCCGACCCCGTCGGCCGTCGTGGGGCCCGTCGCCAACCCGGTGTTCACCGTCCGCGCGACCGCCTACAACTCCTTGGAGAGCCAAACCAACGCCCAACCCTTCATCACCGCGACCGGCACCCGCACCAGCTGGGGCATCATCGCGGTCAGCCGCGACCTGCTGGGGGCCGACCTCCCGTACGGCACGCTCGTGCGGCTGACGGACCTGGGCAACTTCCACTCCGGCCGCGGCGCCGGCGCCTACCAGGCGCTGCTCGATGCGAACCTGTTCATCGTCGAGGACACGATGCACCCGCGCAAGACCGGACAGATCGACCTGTGGTTCGCCGACTACGCGAGCGCCGTCGCTTGGGGCGTTCGTCGCCTCGAGGTCGAGGTCGTGCGTCACGGACGCGACGGTCCGTTCCTCGACCCGGTCATCGCCGAGTACGGCTTCCAAGCCCCCGCTACCTGGCTCGCCAGCCGCTGAGCGCCCCGTGGGCGCGCTCGTTCCCTTCCTCGCCTGGCGCCATGTCCGCTCCCGGGCGCTGCAGAGTGCGCTGACCGTCGGCGGCGTCGCCGTTGGCGTCGCCGTCCTCATCGTCGCCCTGTCGCTCACCAACGGCTTCGTCGACGAGCTCGTCAGCTCCACCCTCCGAGCCACCCCGCACGTGTCGCTGCAGCCCTGGTCGGCAGACGGCAGCCTGCCCGCCGACGACGCGCTGCTCCGCATGTTGACGGACGAACCCGAGGTCCTGGCCGTCGCGCCCTTCGTGGCGGGCCAGGCGCTGGTGGCGCGCCGCGCCAGCGCTTCCCTGGGCATCAGCGCCAGGCAGGGCTACGCCCAGCTGCTGGGCATCGATCCCGAGGCGCACGCTCGCGTGCTCGACCTGCCGGCGCTCTCCCTCGCGGCCGGCGCCTTCGCGCAGCAGGACGGCATCGTGCTCGGCAGCTCGCTGGCGGCCCAACTCGGGGTGATCGACGGGGACGAGGTCGTGCTGCGCGAGATCGGCGGCCGGACCCTCACGCTGCGGGTCGCCGGCACCTTCCGCGTGGGCAACGAGCTGATCGACGCCGTCGTGGCCTACGTCCCCCTGGAACGGCTGCAGGCCTACCTCGACCTCGAGGACCGCTGGAGCGGCGTACACGTCCGTCTGCTCGACGCCACCGGCGCGAGCGCCGCCGGCGAGCGCCTCGGTGATCGCTACTCGCTGCGACCGACGTCCTGGGAGCGGCTGTTCTCGGGCCTGCTGCAGCAGCTTCGCCTGCAGAAGGCCGTGATCTCGGTCGTGGTCTTCCTGATCGTGCTCGTCGCCGCGATGGGGATCGCCAACGTGCTGGTGCTGGCGGTCGCGGAGAAGACGGGCGAGATCGCCGTGCTGCGCACGCTCGGTGCCAGCGCGCGGCAGGTGATGGCCGTGTTCACCCTCGAGGGCGCGTTGCTCGGCGGCCTGGGCACCGCGCTCGGTGCCCTGCTCGGCACCGGCGTCGCCGCCTACTTCCGCTGGCAGCCCTACCCGCTGCCGGGCGACCTGTACTTCATCACCCAGCTGCCGGTCGAGGTTCAGGCGTTCGACGTCGCCTGGGTGTGCGCGGTGTCGCTCGCCACCAGCGTGCTGGCGTCGCTGCTGCCCGCCCGGCGGGCGGCGGGGCTACGGCCGGCCGAGGTCCTGCGCTGAGCGGGTCGCGCCGCCCACCGCGCCCGCTGGCGCCCGAGCGCGCCTGGAGCTACGCCCTGTGGCTGCTGGGCCGCCAGGCCTACACCGCCAGCGAGCTCGGCGACCGCCTGGCCCGCCGCGGGCTCGATCCCGCGCTCTGCGCCGAGACCGTCGCCCGGCTCCAGGAGCTGCGGCTGCTCGACGACCGCGCGTTCGCCGAGTCGTACGTGCGCCGCCGGCGCGACGAGCGCGGCCGCCTCGCCCTGCGCGCCGAGCTCCGCCGCAAGGGCGTCGAGGAGGCGCTGATCGAGGGCGTCCTCGCCGGCGACGACGAGGATCCGGGCCTCGGCGACGAGCAGCAACTGGAGGCCGCCTCGGCGCTGCTCGCCAAGCACGCCTGGCGGTTCGCCTCGCGGTTCGCGGGGCGGACGGCGGGCGACGCCCCCGACGGTGACGCGCCAGCCGGCGGCCGCGATGCCGGCCGCGACGCCGGCCGCGACGCCGGCCTCGACCGCCAACGTCGCCGCGCCCGTGCCGCGGCCTTCCTCGCACGGCGCGGCTTCACGCCGGAAGTCGTGAGCGAGGCCCTGGCGCTCACGTTCCGCGACACCGACGACGGCTGACGACCCGCGAGCGGCGGGGCCGGGGCGCGCCCGCGCCGCCGCAGGTCCGGGTTGCTTGACCCCCCCGAGCGCGGCGCGCTACGATGCTCAGTCGCGTCGGGGCGTAGCGCAGCCTGGTAGCGCACATCGTTCGGGACGATGGGGTCGGAGGTTCGAATCCTCTCGCCCCGACCACGCGAAGGTCCCCGCCTGGCTTGCCGGGCGGGGATCTCCTTGCTGGCGCCCCGCGGCGCCCGGCGTCATCGGATCGGGGGCGCCGCCACCCGGCCCGCGCCCGGGTGCCATGCGCCGCGGTCCGTCTCGGGCGGCGGCTTCCCAGCGCCCGGGGGGGCGTGCTAGCCTCCGGCCAACCAGGCTCCACGGGAGGTGACATACCGTGGGCCACGGGCCGAGCCGCCGCCGTACCGGACGCCGCCGCGCGCCGTCCGCCCGCGGGCGGCGCCGGCCGCGTCGCCCGGAGGCCCCCGTGTCCGCTCCCACCGTCGCACCCCCGCGGCCCACCGCCGCCACCCTGGTCCTCGTCGTCGCCCTCGCCCTCGGGCCGTGGTCGGCCGCCCTGCTGTTCGTCCTCTCGCGCTTCGGGCAGTCGCCCCCCGAGGCCCTGCCCTGGGCCGTGATCGGCCTGCTCGGCGCGCTGCTCGGCGCCCCCGCCGCCGCCGCGGCCGCGCACCTGCCGCCACCGCTCCGCGCGTCCACCGCCGCCGCGGGCGCCGGTCTGTCGCTCGCGGTGGCGGTGATCTCGGGCCTGCCGCCCGCGTACGCCGCCACCGTGCCGGTCACCCTGCTCGTCCTGGCGCTGCTACGGGCGCTGCCGGGAGAACGCCCCGATCTCTACGGCGCGGCGCTGGTGTACGTCGGCTGCACGATCCTCGCCAACTTCACCTTCGACTCCTTCCTGCCGCTCGGCGACTTCTTCCTCGTCAACGTCGGCACCTTCTTCTTCGGCGTCACCTTCACGCAGCGCGACCGGCTGCACCGCTTCGGTAGGTCGGTGGTGTACCGCGTCATCGTGACCGCGGCCGCCGCCAACGTCGTCGCCGCGCTGGCGGTCGGCACCCCCCTGCGCTACGTGGCCGTCAGCTTCCTGGCGATCCTGGTGAGCGAGACCGCCGACACCGAGGTCTACCAGCGCCTGCTGCACCGCCGGTGGCTCGCCCGCGTGGCCGGGTCCAACGCCGTCTCGGCACCCCTCGACACGATCCTGTTCACGACCCTGGCGTTCGCCGGGGCGCCCTTCGCCACCGCCGGCTGGATGACGCAGGTCATCGTCACCGACGTGCTCGTCAAGTACGCGGCCAGTCTGGTCGCGGCGATCACGGTGCTGTCGCGGCCCGCCTGGGTGCCCCGCCCGCCTGGTGGCTGACGGCCGGCCGACCGCCACGGGCCGCGTGGCGGTCGTCGTCAATCGCCAGGGTGCAACCCGAGCCGCTCCACCGCCGACGCCCAGGCGAGCGCCGCCGCGTCCTCGCCGGGCGCCGTGGCGATCATGAGGCCGACGGGCATCCCGTCGCCGTCG
>JAABTL010000037.1 GCA_011389865.1 Trueperaceae bacterium | reverse complement strand
CACATCCTGGACGCCTTCCGCGAGGGATTCGAGCATCGTTTGCCGTTCCGGCTCCGCGCCCGCCATCTCGATCTCTACGCCGAGGTCGGGGGCGGCTACCGGCGGCTGGCGAGGTTCGCGCTCGGCCTCGGCTGACCCGGGGGTCAGGCCGCCGATAGCGGCCGCAGCGCGCCGGAGCGCACCGCGGCCATGACCCCCGCGGGCGGCTCGCCGCGGCGCCAGGCGTCCGCCATCCAGCGCATCGCCGGTGCCGTGCGCGAGAAGAACGCGGCGTAGCCGTCGCACAGGTGGTGCTGGCCGGGCTCGCCGTCGACGCTGACGCCCACGCGGTCCTTGGGGCAGCCGCCGTGGCAGAACGCCAGCACCGGGCAGCGGCGGCACTGTGCCGTCAGCGTGTCGCGCTTGGCCTCGCCGAAGGCGCGCTGCCGCGGGTCGTCGACGAGGGCGGCGAGCGGCAGCTCGGTCAGGTTGCCGAGCTCGTGGTCCGGCTGCACGTAGTGGTCGCAGGCGTAGACGTCGCCGGTGTGCTCCAGCGCCAGCGCGTCGCCGCAGGTGGGCTGGTGGACGCAGATGCCGCCGGGCGCGCCGAGGTGCTTGCCCAGCAGGTCGTCGAAGGCCTGCACGAAGACGGTGCCGACGTCGCGCGGCACCCACTCCTCGAACACGGCCAGCAGGAAGCGGCCGTAGGCCTCGCCCGACACGCTGCGCTCGGTGAGGGCCGTGCCGACCTGGAAGCCGCTCGGGTCGGCGCGCTCGACGATCGGGATGAACTGCACGTAGCGCGCGCCGGCCTCGTCGCGCAGGAAGCGGTAGACCTCGAGCGGCGCCCCGGCGTTGCCGGCGTGGACGGTGACGAGCGCGTTCCATAGGGCGCCGTGGCGCCGCAGGACGTCGACACCGCGCATGACGGCGTCGAAGCTGCCGCGCCCGGCCTTGTCGCGGCGGTAGCGGTCGTGCAGCGCCCGCGGGCCGTCGAGGCTGACGCCGACCAGGAAGCCGTGCCGCGCGAGGAAGGCGCCCCAGGCGTCGTCGAGCTTGGTGGCGTTGGTCTGCAGCGTGTGGTTGACCCGCTGGTGGGGTCGGCGGCGCGCCTCCGCCAGCGCGACCGCCCGCTCGAAGAAGCCGAGGCCCATCAGGGTCGGCTCGCCGCCCTGCCAGGCGAAGGTGACCTCGGGACCGGGCTGTGCGGCGATCATCTGGTCGACGAAGGCCTCCAGCACGGCGTCGGACATGCGGAACGACGACCCCGGGTAGAGCTCCTCCTTCTTCAGGAAGTAGCAGTAGTCGCAGCCGAGGTTGCAGACGGCCCCGGTGGGCTTGGCCATGAGGTGGAAGGGGCGCTGGGCCGGCGGCACGCGATCAGCCTACCCGCGGCGGCGGCCCCGGCGGTGCCGGCATGGCGTTCGGCCCGGGTCGGGGCCGGCGAACTCGGGTACCGTGTGGCGATGGTGCCCTAGGGGGTGGATGGCATGGACATCCGGCAGGCCCAACGCGACGTCCGGACCGTGTACGTCGGCGGCTTCGCCGGCTCCCTCGTGTCGGCGGCACTGTGGCTGGCGTCGGCGGCGATCGCGACCTGGGGCACGCCAAGCGCCGCGATCTACCTCCTGGTCGTCGGCGGCGTGGCGATCTTCCCGCTCACGCAGCTCACTCTCCGCGCCATGGGTCGTCCCGCGGCACTGCCGCGCGGCCATCCGATGAACGGCCTGGCGATGCAGGTGGCCTTCGTCCTGCCGCTCACGCTGCCCATCGTGGGCGCGGCCGCGCTCTACCGGCTCGAGTGGTTCTTCCCGGCGTTCATGGTCGCGCTCGGCGCCCACTACCTACCGTTCGTCTTCCTCTACGGCATGTGGCAGTACGCCGTGCTGGCGGGCGCGCTCGTGCTCGCCGGGCTGGCGCTGGCGCTCTACGTTCCGGGTGCGTTCGCCCTGGGCGGCTGGCTGACCGGCGCGCTGCTGCTGGCGTTCGCCTTCGTGGGGCGGTCCGCGGCGCCGCGCGACGGCGCCTGACGCGGGGGGCGCGTGGCCGGGGGGACCCCCGAGCCCGTAGGCGAGAGCCCGCTCCGTTGACGTCATGACGTCATGTCGCTATGGTGGCCGTATGGACGCCTCGCACAAACGCGCCACCGTCTACTTCGATCCGGAGCTGCACCGGGCGTTGCGCCTCAAGGCGGCGGAGACCGAGCGGTCGGTGTCCGATCTGGTCAACGAGGCGGTCCGACTCAGCCTGGCGGAGGACGCGACCGACCTGCTCGCCATCGAGGAGCGCCGCGCCGAGCCGGAGATGGACTTCGAGTCGTTCGTCAAGGCCCTCCGGCAGCGTGGCCGGCTATAGCCTCCGCATCAAGCCCTCGGCGGCGAGCGAGATCGAGGACATCGCCGGCAAGGCCGACCGGCGACGCGTCGTGGAGCGGATCGAGCGCCTGGCGTCGGAGCCGCGGCCCCGTGGCTGTGTGAAGCTCGCTCGCGAAGGCTTCTACCGCGTCAGGCAAGGACGGTACCGCATCGTCTACGAGATCCGCGACGCCGAACTGATCGTGCTGGTGATCCGCGTCGGCGACCACCGCGACGTGTACCGCGGCATCTTAGCACGTCCGCTTGGGCCCTAGCGACGCCGAGGCGCCGCCTCACCCCTCCCCGAACGGCGCCTCCACCCACGGGTACTTGTGCAGGTCGGCGCGCACGAGCGGGATCTGCTCCATGATCGGCGCGACGGCGCCCGGCGCCGCCATGTACACGACCTCGGCCGCGATGGGCGCGAAGGCCGCGTAGAAGTGCTGAATCGACTTGACCACCAGGATCCGGTGCGTCTCGGGCGTGATGCCGAAGGCGGTGAAGGGCTCGAGGCCGAGCACCTGGCCGCGGCGGGTGGTAACGATGACGTCGACCTCCGGGCCGCCGGTCTGGCCGGAGAAACCGTGCACCCGCAGGTGCGCGACGTCGCCACCGGGGCTGTCGACGGCCCCCTCGGTCTGCGGCCAGCGCTGCACCAGGCCGTCCTCGAGCCCCATGACGGTGACGTCGAGGTCGAGCGGGTCGCCCGACGCGGGGCCCATCTTGCCGCCGAGCCGCAGCGTCAGCCGAGCACCCACGCCGGCGGCGCGCGCCAGGTGGTGCGCGATCGGGTCCCACATCATGGCCACGGCGGCGCCCTCGACGCGGCGCTCGAGCAGGCGGCGCAGCGCGAAGGTGCTGTCCGACGGGGCGCCGCCGCCGGCGTTGTCGGCCTGGTCGGCGATCACGACCGGTCCGCGGCCGCCCTCGAGCACGGCGAGCGCGCGGTCGAGCGCGGCGTCGAGCGGCAGCGGCTTCACGGCCACCTCGCGGCGCAGATCGTGGAAGCGGCGGCCCCAACTCTCTGCAGTCGCGTGAGCGACTGCCAAGGCATCGTCGACGGCGAAGCCGTCGACGATGGCCAGGAAGCGTGCCCCCGAGTCGGGGACGTCGCCCCAAGGGAAGCCGTGGCCGAGCGAGAGCGAGAGGATGCCGTCCTGGCCGGGCGCGCCCGGCACGCCCTCCGCCGCCATCATCGCGTCGACGAAGCCTCGCATCGGCTGCGGGTTGGTGGGGTAGATGCCCATCATGCGGCAGTCGAACATCGCCATCGTCGGGCGGATCCTCCCCGCCACCGTGTCGGCGATCAGCGCGTAGAGGTCGCGCGCGCGGTCGGCCATGTCGGTGTGCGGGTACTCCTTGTAGATCACCAGCGCGTCGCTGCCGTCGAGCATGGCCTGCGTGAGGTGGCAGTGGAGGTCGATGTGCACGCCGATCTTGACGTCGGGCCCGACGGTCTCGCGCACGCGGGCGATGAGCTCGCCCTCCGCGTCGTCCACCCCGTCGGCCACCATCGCGCCGTGCAGCGGCAGCAGCACCGCGTCGACCGGGAGGGCGTCCCGCAGCATGCCGAGCAGCTCGTCGCGCAGTCCTGCCCAGGCCGCCCGGGTGGTCACGCCCCCGGGCATGGCGAAGGCGTACAGGCCGAAGGCGAGCTCGTCGCCGCGCGCGGTCGCCTCCTGCGCGAAGGCCTCCAGCGCGCCGCCCGCCTCGGCGTCGGCGAGGTCGCGCACGACGACCCAGTCGTCGGCCCCGGTGGGGATGGGCGACAGCGTGTTCGTCTCGGTGACGATGCCGCCGAGGAAGACCCTCACGTCTTGCCCGTCCGGCTCGTCTTCTGATGCGGGTCGAGGGCGTCGCGCAGGCCGTCGCCGATGAAGTTGAACGCCAGCACGGTGATGACGATCATGACGCCGGGGAAGATCGCGATGTGCGGGTAGCGGAGGATGAACGCGCGGCCGTCGGAGAGGATGCCGCCCCAGGTGGCGGTGGGTGGGCGCACGCCGAGACCGAGGAACGACAGCGCCGACTCGAGGATGATGATCGAGCCGACCTGCAGGCTGGCGAGCACGATGACGGACGTCAGCACGTTGGGCACCACGTGCTTCCAGATGATGCGCGCGTCGAAGGCGCCGAGCGCCCGGGCGGCGGTGATGAAGTCGCGCTCGCGCAGGCTCATGACCTCGGCGCGCACCACACGCGCGTAGCGCGCCCATACCGTCGCGCCGATGACGATGATCGTGGTGCTGAGGCTGGGCCCCAGCACCGCCGCCAGCACGATGAGCAGGGCGATGAGCGGGAAGGCCATGAGCGCGTCGGTGATGAGCGACAGCACCTCGTCGATCCAGCCGCCGAAGTAGCCGGCGATCGCGCCGACGACGACGCCGATCAGCACGGAGATCAAGGTCGAGATCATGCCCACGAGCAGGGCGATGCGGGTGCCGTAGATCACCCGGCTGAGCAGGTCGCGGCTGAGGTGGTCGAAGCCCATGGGGTGCTCCCACGACGGACCGACGCCGCGCATGCCGCGGAAGATGTCGTCGTTGGGGTGGTGGGGCGCGATCTGCGGCGCGAACACCGCCAGGCCGACGAGCGCCAGCACCACGAGCAGGCCGACGATGGCCATGCGGTTGGCGAAGAAGCGGCGCAGCGCGCGACCGCTCGTCGGCGGCGCGGCGTCGCCGGCGGACGCGGGCAACTGCGGTTCGAGGTTGGGGTCGATCGGGGCGGTGGTCATGACGGCCTCACGAGATCCGGATGCGCGGGTCGACCAGCGCGTAGACGAGGTCGGTGAGCAGGTTGATGACGACCACCAGCACGGCGAAGACGACGACCAGCGACTGCACCACCTGGTAGTCGAGGCGCAGCACCGAGTCGACGAAGAGCCGGCCGATGCCCGGCAGGGCGAAGACGTTCTCGACGATGATCGTCCCCGAGAGGATGAACGCGATCCGGAAGCCGATGACGGTCACCACGGGGAGCATCGCGTTCGAGACCACGTGGCGGTAGAGCACCCGGCGTTCGGCGAGGCCCTTGCTGCGCGCGGTGCGCACGAAGTCTTGCGGCAGCAGCTCGAGCACGGCGCCGCGGGTGATGCGCATGAGCACCGCCATCTCCTCGGTGGCGATGACGATGACCGGCAGGATCCACCCCTGCCAGCTGCGCAGGCCGAACGGCGGGATGCGCCCGACGAGAGGCAGGTCGCCGAACCAGCGCGGCACGTAGAGCGCGAACAGCACGATGAGCATGAGCGCCAGCCAGAAGTTGGGGGTGGCGATGCCCAGCGAGGAGATGACGTTGGAGGCGTAGTCGACCCACGAGTTCCGGCGCACGGCCGCGGCGATGCCGAACGGGATGGCGACCAGGATCGCCAGCGACAGCGCATAGACGTTGAGCATCGCGGTGACCGGGATCGCCTCGAAGATCATCTGCCGCACAGGCACGCCCGCGCGGATGAGCGACTCGCCGAAGTCGCCGCGCAGCAGGTTGCCGGCCCATAGGAAGAACTGCTCGGTCAGCGGGCGGTCGAGGCCCCACTTGGCGCGGATGGCCGCGATCTGCTCGTCGCTGATGGGGATCTGCCCCTCGCCCAGCAGCATGTAGACGGGATCGCCGGGCATGAGGCGCATGATGATGAACGTCAGCACGCTGATGAGCACGACGACGAAGAGGCCCTTGAGGATACGGAAGGTCAGATAGCTGGACACGTTGGAGACCTAGATTACGACGCGGTGGCCCGCCCGATGCCGTGGGGCATCGGGCGGGAGAAGGCTCGGGCGGTCGCGTGCGCAGGCCGTGTGCGCCGAAGCGAACGGCGAGGTGGGTTCAACCGCGGCGGTACTTGTACCCGTCGAACCAGACCGGGGTCGACATCAGCTGCTCTTCGGGCACGCCCACCATGGTCCGGCCGTAGACGCCGAGGTCCTGGCGGTAGTGCAGGACCAACGCCGGCATGTCCTCGGCGAAGAGCTCCTGGGTGCGGTCGTAGATCGGCTGCCGGGCCGCCGGGTCGACGACGGAGAGGCCCTGCGCGATGAGGTCGTCCATTTCGGCGCTGTTGTAACGCATGAAGTTGTCGCCGCCGGTGCTGAGCAGGACGCTGGTCGGGCTGGGGTCGACGATCGAGCCCATCGTCCAGTTGAACAGCGACGCCTCCAGGCTGCCCGTGCGCATGCCCTCGAGGACGGAGGCGACCGGCGCCTCGGCCAGCTGCATCTCGACGCCGACCGCGCGCAGGAAGAGCTGCGAGAGCTCGGCCATCGGGCGACGGGTCTGGTCGCCGCTGATCGTCGTGCAGGTGAAGGAGAGCCGCAGGCCGTCCTTGCTGCGGATGCCGTCGGAGCCCTCGACCCAGCCGGCGCCGTCGAGCACGGAGCGGGCACGCTCGGGGTCGAACGGGTACAGCGGGACGTTCGGGTTGTAGTAGGGGTTGTGGGGCGCCAGGTGCGAGGTGCCCACCACGCCGATGCCGCTCTCGAGGTCGTCGAGGATGCGCTGGCGGTCGAGCGCGAACATCATCGCCTGGCGCACGCGGCGGTCGGAGAGCTGCGGGAGCTCGTTGTTGAGCGGGATGAAGCGCGGGGAGTTCCAGTTGGTGCGGACGACCAGGAAGTTCGGGTCGTTCTCGAGCTCGAGCGCGTCCTCGACGGCGATCGGCCACACGGCGGCGTCGGCATCGCCGGTCAGCAGCGCGATGTAGCGCACGGACGGCTCCGGCACGACCTCGAGGACGATGCGGTCGACCTGCGGGGCGCCGCGGAAGTGGTCGGGGAAGGCGATGAGCTCGGTGGACTGCGCCGGGTTCCACTCGCCGATGCGGAACGCGCCGGTGCCGATGGGGGCGACGCTGAAGCCGTCGACGCCGACGGACTCGTGGTAGGTCTTCGGGACGATCGGCACCTCGCAGGCGCTGCGCAGGAAGGACGCGTTGACGCTGTCCATGTTGACGCGCGCGGTGTAGCGGTCGACGACGGTGACGTCGCGCATGCCGTTGAAGCGGCTGGCGACGGTGTTGCCGGGCTGCGAATAGGTCTCGAAGGTGTACTTGACGTCCTCGGCGGTGAGCTCGCTGCCGTCGTGGAAGCGGACGCCCTCGTGCAGGTAGAAGGTGTACGAGAGGCTGTCCTCCCCGAGCTCGTACGAGCGGGCCAGGACCGGCACGGTCTGTGCCATGTAGTCGACGTGGACGAGCGGGTTGAGGATGTTGAAGATCACGGCCGCCTGGACGTCGGCGCCGATGTCGTTCGGGCCGAGGCCGGCGACCTCCTGGTGCCCGAGCCAGGTGAGGGTGCCCCCTTGGACGCCCTGCGCCCAGGCGCTCATCGTGCCCGCGCCGAGGTAGACGCCGACGCCGGTGGCGGCGCTGTAGCGCAGGAACTGGCGGCGGCTGATCCGGCGAGCCATCAGACGGGCTAGCTTGTTGTCGGACATCGCTTACCTCCGCACGAGGGCCGTGGCGATGCGCCCGGGGACGCGCACCCTCGCATGGGGGATGATAGCGGTTCGGCGCGCCCCGTGTACAACCTTTCGGGGACGGCGCGCCAGGTACGCGTGTCCCGGGGACCGCTCCAGCGTCCGCGGATCCGTGAGGCCCTGGGGGCGGCGCGCACAGCCGGCGACGGCCAAGGGGTTCGTTCTCCCGTGACCGGGACTCGAGTGGCGCGTGGCGGTCGGCGTCGGCCCGGCGGGACGTTCGCCGCTTCGCCGCGGGTAGCATGGCGTTTGGCCGTCCTTGGGGCGGCGCGAGGAGGACCGTGCTCGAACTCTGGCTCATTCGTCATGGAGAGACCGCCGGCAACGCGTCGAGGCGCATCCATGGCATCACGGACGCGCCGCTGAACGACCTCGGTCTGCGGCAGGCGGAGCTGCTCGCGCCGCGGCTCGCGGGGGTGAGCTTCGACGCCGTCTACGCCTCGGACCTGCAACGCGCGCATCGAACGGCCCTCACGGCCCTGCCCGGCGCCGAGGTGCGTCTCGACCGTCGGTTGCGCGAGATGTCCTACGGCGTCTTCGAGGACCGCACCTGGGAGGAACTCGACGCCGACGAGACCGCCGAGGCGAACCACTGGCGCGAGGATCCCGTGGGGCGCCGGGTTCCCGGGGGCGAGTCGTACGGCGACCTCTGGGCGCGCCTCGAGTCGTTCCGGGCGGACCTGCCGGGCGAGGGCCGCATCGCCGTCTTCACCCACGGCGGCGCGATCCGCGTCTTCCTGTACGGGGTCCTGGAGAAGACCCGTCACGACGGGCTTCGGTTCTCCGTCGCCAACACCAGCATCACGCGGCTGCGTCTGCGCCCCGACGGGTTGACGATCGTGACACTCAACGACCACGCGCACCTGGACGGCATCGAGGCGCCGGCCACCTGAGGGCGCCGAGGAGGACCGTGCTCGAACTCTGGCTCATCCGCCACGGCGAGACCGACTGGAACGTGCAGGACCGCATCCAGGGCTCGTCCGACGTGCCGCTCAACGCCGTCGGGCTGGAGCAGGCTCGGCGCCTGGCGGCCCGGCTGGCCGGGGTGGAGTTCGACGCCGTCTTCGCCTCGGACCTCGGGCGCGCCCGCGTCACCGCCGAGACCGCACTGCCCGGCGCGACCGTGCGCCTCGACCCGCGGCTGCGCGAGCTGGCGTACGGGATCTTCGAGGGCAAGTCGTGGGCGACGCTCGACGGCGACGAGGCGATCGAGGCGCGTCACTGGCACGAGGACCGCTACGGCCGGCGCATCCCGGGTGGCGAGTCGTACGCCGACCTGCAGGCGCGTGTGGCCGCCTTCCGCGCAGAACTACCGGAACGCGGCCGCGTCATCGCCTTCAGCCACGGCGGCACCATCCGTGCGGCGCTCTACGCCGCCCTGGGTCAGCCGGTGCAGGGCGTCTGGCGGCTCGAGATCACCAACACCAGCATCACGCGGCTCGCCTTCGACCACCGCGGGACGACGCTGGTGACGGTGAACGATCACGCCCACCTCGACGAGTTGGCGGACGAGGGCTGAGCCGAACGGGGCTACGCTGAGGGGCGACCCCACCGCGCGCGCCGCTCGCGGCTTCGGGCACACGGAGGCGAAGCCATGGACGCGATCGTGTTGGCCGGTGGCAGGCTGCCGCCCGAGGATCCGACGAGCGCCACCGTGCCCGGCGGCCTCACGTGCCTGCAGGTCGTGGGCGGCCGGACGCTGGTGCAGCGGTCGCTCGACGCGCTGTCGAACGCGCGCGGCATCGAGCGCGTGATCGTGGTCGGCGTGCCGTCCGAGACGCCGCTCACCTGCGCCCACTCGCTCGAGACGATGCCGGCCGAGCGCGACATGATCCGCAGCCTGCAGGCGGCCGTGGCGCGGCTCACGGCGACGGGGCCCAACGCCGCGACGCCACCCGGCGCCCCGCCGGCCGGCGCCCCGCCCGCCGACGCCCAGGCCCTCGTCGTCTCGGCCGACGCCCCACTCGTGACCGGCGAGATGCTCGACTGGATGCGCGACCGCGCGCTCGATGGCGGCGCCGACGTCACGATCTGCGCCGTCGAGCGCGCCGTGATGGAGGCGCGCTTCCCCAGCTCCAAGCGCACCTTCGTGCGGCTGCGCGACGCCGAGCTGTGCGGCGGCCACGTCGCGGCCTTCCGGCTCGCCATCGTGGACCGCGGCGTCGAGCTGGCCAAGCGCCTGGTGAACGCGCGCAAGAACCCGTGGCAGATCGCCGCCCTCGTCGGCCCCGGCACGCTGGCGGCGCTGATGGCCGGCAGGCTGACGTTGGCGCAGGCGTTGCGCGCGCTCGAAGCGCGGATCGGCCTTCGGCTGAACGTGCTCGTCAGCCCCTACGCCGAGATGGCGATGGACGTGGACGAGCCCGCGCAGCTGGCGTTGGTGCGGGCGGAGCTCGAGGCGCGCGGGTAGGCGAGTGTCTCGACGCGGGTCGACCAGGCGGAGCGGTCGCGGCTCAGGCCCGCCGCCGGCCCAACTCGAGGAACGCCAGCGGCCCGCCGGCGCTGATGGCGAGGGGACCGGGCGCGTGCTGCAGCTCGCCATCGAGCAGCCAGGTCCCGTCGACGTCTAGCACGGCGCTCGTCGCGCGCAGGCTGTGGTAGCCGGCACTCCCGGGCCGGCCGCGCACGCGGCCCCACAGCAGCGGCGGCACGTACTGCAGCGGTCGCCCCGGTCGCGCGTCCATCCACGTCGACACCAGCGGCCCGCGGTGGTCGCCCCAGTACGGCCGCATACCGAGGGGCAGGTGGTCGAGGGTCGTCAGCATGAGCGCCGACACCTCCGTCCTCTCGGGTGCTGCGCCGTCGAAGGCAAGTCCGACGGGCGTCGGCCGGTCGAACGGCGGCCTCCGGTGTACCAGTCCCCAGAAGCTGCGGAGCACCGCGAGTGCGACGCCGAGGTCGCCCCCGCGGGCACGCCGGCGCAGCGCGTCGTGCCAGAACTCCACCCCACGCACGACGGCGCCGAGGCCGACGAACGTGCCCGCGGTGGGGCCGTCGCCCGTCTCGATCGCCAGGATGGGGCGTTTCACGACCGGCCAATCCGCGCGCGGCAACTCGCGCAGCGCGGCGTATGCGCGCAACCCCCGGCGCAGGTTCCGGGCCCCGCTGAGGTCGTGAGCGCACATGTTGGCGGTGCCGCCGGGCAACACGGCGATCGGCGGGAGCTCGCTCAGCACGCCCCGGCGCGCGCACTCGGCGAGCAGCGTCTGCAGCGTGCCGTCACCGCCGTTGACGGCGAGCGCGTCCGGCCGGGCCTCGAGGATCGAATCCAGCGCCGCCGGCAGCTCGTCGGTGCTGCGCGTCAGCAGCGATGGGCCGCCGAGGCCGGCGAGCGGCAGGCGCGCCCAGCGACCACCGCGGTTGCCGCGGCTGTCGCCGTTGCTCAGGACCGCAAGACGGTGGGGACGGCCCTCCGTGGTGTCAGCACGCTGGGGG
Source organism: Trueperaceae bacterium (assembly GCA_011389865.1). Classification (GTDB taxonomy): domain Bacteria; phylum Deinococcota; class Deinococci; order Deinococcales; family Trueperaceae; genus JAABTL01. The sequence continues at coordinate 10,709 of JAABTL010000037.1, read as the reverse complement.
CACTCGCGCATCGTAGCAGGGCGTCTCCGCGGTCCCACGGGGCGGAGTTGGGCGCTGTTAGCATGGGCGCCAGCGCGGGCCCTTAGCTCAGTCGGTTAGAGCAGGCGACTCATAATCGCTCGGTCGCGGGTTCGAGCCCCGCAGGGCCCACCAACCATACGGGAGTGCCGTCCAGGACGCGTATCGCCGATCGCTTCGAGGCGATGCTCGGGGGCGGCCAGACGAGTACCGGGAGACTGATCGTCGGCCCGTCTTGGGGCCGAGCGCGGCGAGACGGGTTCGCGAGGCGTATGCCGGATCTTGACGTGAGGGTCTTGATGACGTCGTCGCCGACGCACGGGTACGCGGTGCCCGTCTCGCGACGATGCGGAGAGGCACGCCTGGTAGACGGCCGCTCCCTGCGGGACGGAGCGGCCTGAGGGAACCGTTGCAGCCATCGTGCGACGGCGGCCGTCGGCCCGGCCCGTCCGGGTCCGACGGCCGTGCGGCTTCTCGACCGATCGTGGCCGTGAGGTCGGCCGCAGCGAGTCGGGCGCTACGTCACGGCGAGCGGACGCTCACGGGCCGCCGAAGTCGATCTGGTTGCCCGCATTGACGATCTCCCAGACGAGCGGCAGCGATGATGGTCCCGTCTGCAAGCCGGACACCGGCGTGCCGAGGTCGTTGCCGATCGCCATGATGGTCGTGCCGGCGAAGGCGGCCCGGCGGTCCTGGATCTGCCACTCGGCGTTCCCGGTGATCGTGCTGCCACCGGGATCGGCCACCGTGCCCAGGTCGATGCTGCCCTGGCTACCGACCTCGATGCCGGACGAGGCGCTGCCGGTGATGCGCGTGCCGCGGACGAAGAGGCTCGCCGCATCCCCGATGTCGATGCCGTCGCCCCGGGCGCCGCGGATCACGCTGTCCACGACGCGGACCGCAGCGAAGTCGCCGATGGAGACGCCCTCGTCGCCGCCGGAGACCTCGACCCGCAGCAGCTCGACCACGGCGCCGCCGTCGAGCCTGAGGCCGCTGCCGTCATCATCGGCCGCGCTGACGACCCGTACGTCTTCGATGGTCGCCGTCCCGCCGGCGAACTCGATGGTGTTGCCCGTGAAGCCCGAGAGCGTGAGCCCCTCGATCGAGACGGTGCCGCTGAACGCCACCAACGCCTTCGCCTCCGGGTCGGACCCCGCGTACACGATGGACGCCAAGGCAGGTCCGACGCCTACGACCGTGCGTCCGGAGACGTCGAGGGGGAACGCCTCGCCGCTCGCGTCGCCGAACGTCCCGCACAGGAGGTGGATGGTCGTGCCGAGAGGCGCAGCGTCGAGGGCTTGAGTAAGGCTGCGGTAGGGAGCGGCGAGGCTCCCGTCGCCCGAGGCGTCGTTGCCCGATCCCGAGACGAAGATCCCCGTGGCGCCCTGTTCAGGGAGGCACTCGTCGAGGGCGGGGGGAGCGCCGCAACTCGCGAGCATGGCCGTGATGTAGAGGAGCGGGATGGATCGGATGAGGTTCATGCGCAGGCGTCCTCCTTCGTGCATGCCGCCGTGACGCCCTTGGCCACGACGTTGGCGACAGTCTGGAAAGGGGGGCGTTACGCGGGCGTGACGCGCCATTCGTCCTTGCGCCCGTGCCCTGCGCCGCCGCCGCTCGCTGCACGAGGTCTACGTCGAGCGGCTGTTCGGGCCGCTCGGGCTCGTACACACGTGGCTCCCGGGCCGGGAGCCGCTCGTGCCGAGCGAGACGCCGGCCGCGGTGTTCGTCGGCGAGCGGGCGATCGAGGCGCCGCTCGCCCTGGCATCGCTGCGCGACCTCTACAGCACCGGGGCCGACCTCGTCACGTTCCTGCGCGCGCTCACCAGCGGGGCCGCGTTCGACGATCCCGCGACGGCCCGCGCCATGCAGGAGGGCTGGCGCCGCTTCGGTTTCCCGTTCGACGCCGCCGCGCTGCGGCAGCCGAACTGGCCCATCGAGTACGCCATGGGCACGATGCGCTTCCAATTGCCGTGGTTCCTCGATCCGCGGCGACGCACGCCGCCGGTCGTCGGCCACACGGGCTCCACCGGCACCTGGGCGTTCCACTGCCCGGAGCCCGACCTCTACCTGGCGGGTACGGTCGATCAGGCGACGGCCGGGCCCCTACCGTTTCGCTTCGTGCCCCGGCTGCTGCGCGAGCTCACGGCTTGACCCTTGCTCGGGCATGCGCTGGCGCTGGCGCGGCGCCGGCGGCGACGTCCGGGATCGTGATGGCCCGGCGTTGCTGGGCCTCGACCTCGATGGTCCCTGCGTCGATGGCGGTCTCCTCGGTGGTGAGGTCGATGCGCTGTACCACGAAGCCGGCGATGCCGAGCAGGATCGGCACGATCCCGATGGTTCAGCACGATCCCGATGGTGATGAGTCATGGCATGAGGTTCCCGCCGTTAGCGGGAGGCGAGCCGGGCGATCAGCGACAGCAGGAACAGCACGAGGAAGACGTAGAACAGCACCCGCGCGATCGTGGCTGCACCCGCGGCGATGCCTCCGAACCCGAAGATGGCCGCGACGAGCGCGATCAGGAAGAACGCGATGGACCAGCGAAGCATGGATGCCTCCCTTCACGAATGAGCTTGGGCGTAGCCTTACCGTAGCAGCGGTGCCGTGGATCGCGTGTGGCTCAGGAGGCAAGGCGCGTTCGCGCTCGGTGGTGACCTCGATCCCAGTCCGAGCGCGCGTGCGGGATCATTCGTCCGTAGAATGAACCGCAGCGGGCCGAAACGATGACCTGGGCTGCCTCAGGTCGGTGGAGGCGCCTGGTCGGCGTAGGCGTCCAGGGCCGTAGCGGACGGTGCATGGCGCGAGTGTGGCACGGACGCGTTCAGGGAGGTATCACGGCGCCAGCCGCGACCGGCAAGTCACCTCGCCTCGAGTACCGTACGCGGCGGGTCGTCGGGGCGCAGCCGTCCGGCCAGCGTTTCGATCGCCGACCGATACGTGCCGTCGGGCCGGTACGTCGGACAGGGGTCGCCCTCGCACAGCGGCATGCGGAACGTCGCGAGGCGCGTGCCATCGGCATCGAGGAAGGCGATGTCGAGCGGCAGGCGGGCACCGCTCATCCAGAACGGCGCGTCGACGTCTTCTGGGAAGAGGAACCAGACGCCGTCGACCGCGCCGAGGTTCGTGACGTCGCGTAGGCCCTGGCCCCAAGCTTCGGGGGTGTCGGCGACGACGAGACGCCAGCTACGTCCGTCGAGCTCCACGGTGCGGAGCTCCCGACCCCGCAGGGGCGCCGGAACCCCGGCCCGGCCGGCCACGACGTCGCGCAGGAGCGATTCGAGCGAGGCGCCGCCGGGGATCGCGAGCCGCTTCCAGCCTGGGTGCAGCCGGTCGAGAAGGAACGCCTGGGCGGCGCCGAGCGCGGCGTACCGGTCGCGGGTGTCGGTGGGGATGGCGGCGGGGTCGCGCACCTGCCCGAGGATGTCGCTCCAGGCATGGGGATCGATGGCACCCCGGGCGGTCGTGTCTGGGTAGAGCGAGAGCAGTACGTCGGCGTAGCGCGCCGTCCCCTCCAGCCACTCGAGTTGCTGCTCCGCCGCGGCGGTCCCTGGCGCTGCCTCCGCCCGCCAGGCGTCGCGGGCTTCGAGGAACCGTTCGACGGCGGCGACGGCGTCCCCCGCCGTCGTGGCGTGAAGCGCGTCGTGGAGGGCGCTGCCCTGCGCCGCGTGCGTGGCGTCGAGGGCGGCGGTTGCTTCCGGCGCGCGCCCGGCCGGGACACCGGCGGATTCGAAGCTCGGCACGCCGTCCGGGCCGCCCACGAGCGTCAATTGATGGGCGTGGAAGGCCTCGTGGAGCAGGGTTCGCTGGTAGAGGGCGTCGTCGAGGTGGATGACGTCGGGCCCGAGGTGCTCGTCCAGGAACGCCTGCAGTTCGGCGCGCGCGGGCACGACGAGGGTCCACGTGCCGCCTACGTCGAGTGCGGTCGCAGCGGGGACCGGAAGCAGGTGTCCGTCGAGGCGGTAGATTCCAGGCGCCTCCTCCACGAAGCCGTCCGGAGGCGCCGGGTGGTCGAGCAGGCAGTCGACGTCGCCCGCGCGGAGCAGGGCGGGGGGCGGTGAGGTCCAGCCGGGCCACGCGAGGACGCCGTGCGCAACGATGCGCGCTCGTACGCGGTCGACGGTCTCCAGCTCGACGGCCGTGGCGCACGATTGGGCGAACGCCGGCGTCAGGGAGAGCGCGGCGGTCAGCAGTGCGCCGACGGCGGCATGCCACCGGCGCCGCCGGCGCGCCCCAGCGGTACGGCGTTGGCTCGTCGCGCCGGCCGTGCTCGCGGTGCGCTTCGGATGCGGGTTCATGGGCGCCTCCGTTCGCGGGGCCGGGAAACGACCCGGTCCACGACGCGCCCACCCTAGGCCCTGTCGCCGGGTCGTACCAGGGGGCGTCCGTCCTCGGGGCGCGGCCGAGCCAAGTGGCGTACGACGGGCACGGAGGAAACGCCCGGCCTCGCGTACCATGCCGCATGCAGAGGTTTCGTATGCACGACGCGGCGGGAGCGTCCTTCAGGGTGTTCGGCGGTACCGGCCGGTCGCAGGCGGCGGCGATGACGCTCGCCGCGGGTCAGGTGACGGGCGGCGCCCAGAACCGTCACCCGGCCAGCGATCAGTGGCTCTACGTGGTGTCGGGATCGGGCGAGGCCACGGTCGACGGTCAGACGCTGGCTCTGGAAGCCGGCGACCTCCTGCTCGTCGCTGCGGGCGAGGCCCATGAGATCCGTGCCCTCGCCCAGGGCGACCTCGTGACGCTCAACGTGTACGCCCCGCCCGAGTACTGAGCTCCGCCGCCGATCCCACGGCCGGAGTGACTCGAAGGAGGTCGTGATGGTACTCCCCGAGGAGCTGAGGCTCGTGTTCGAGGCCTTCGATCGCAACGCCGAGGTCAATCGGGCGACGCTGGCGACGCTCGACATGCCATCCCTGAACCACGCCGACGGGGTCGGGGGCTACAACGTCGGACAGCACCTGGCGGACATCGTCAGTTTCCGCCGGGAGAAGGTCGAGGCCGTGGCGCCCGCGCATGCGGAGCGTGTCCCGGACGTGACCGACGGGAACGCTCCTACCTGGCTCGCGGTCGCCAGCATCGAGGAGCTCCGCGCGGCGTTCGACGCGGGGGACGCCGCGATGCGCGACGCGGTACTGGAAGCCGTCGTGGAGGGTCGGCGCTTCGAGGGAACGTACGAGTCGCATCCCGCGCACCTGATCGTGCACTGCATCGTCCACGACGCTCACCACCGCGGCCAGATCTTGGCGCTGTTGCGTCAGGCGGGCCGCAGCGCGGACGAGCGGAACCGTCTGGAGGACGAGACCTGGTCGGTCTGGCGGAGGTGACCGGCGGGGTTCGGGCGCGAGGACGCTACCGCGCCGCGAACGTGTCGCAGGCGTTCGGGTCGCCCGTGTCGAAGCCGGTTCGGAACCACTGCGTCCGCTGCGCCGACGAGCCGTGCGTGAAGGTCTCCTGGTTGGGGATGCGACCCGTGCGCCCCGCCAGGCGGTCGTCGCCGACGGCCGCGGCGGCGTTCAGCCCTTCCTCGAGGTCACCGTGCTCGAGGATCGAGCGGGCCTCGGCCGACGCCGCCCACACGCCGGCGTAGCAGTCGGCCTGCAGCTCGAGCGCCACCGACAGCGCGTTGGCGTCGGCCGGGCGGGCCTGCTGGGCGCTGCGCATCGCGTCCATGGTGCCGAGCAGGTGCTGCACGTGATGGCCGATCTCGTGCGCGATCACGTAGGCCTCGGCGAAGTCGCCCGGGGCGCCGTAGCGTTCGCGCAGCGTGTCGTAGAACGACAGGTCGAGGTACACGCTCGTGTCGGCGGGGCAGTAGAAGGGCCCGGCGGCCGCCGGGGCGACGCCGCAGCCCGACTGGACGGCGTCCCGGTACAGCACCAGCGTGGCATCGCGGTAGTCGACGCCGCTGCCTTCGAAAGCGCCTTGCCAGGTGACCTGGACGTCGTCCAGGACGTAGGAGACGAAGCGGACGTGCTCCTCTTCCGCGGCGAGCGACTGCTCGGCCGGCGCCGCGGTCTGGGGCGTGCCGGTGGAGGCGGTCGGGCTCAGGCCTAGCAGGGCGAACAGGTCGGTGCCCGTCAGGGCGCTCAGCGCGAACAGCAGCAGCACGCCGCCGATGCCGAGCGGGATGCCGGCGCGCGCGACCGGGCTACGGCGGGCACGGCGGTCTTCGAGGTTCGGGCTGCGCCCTCGGTCTTCCCATTTCATGGTGCCTCCTCCCTTGGCGGCGGACCGCGCGGCGGCGGTGCGGGTCGCTGGGGAGATGGCTGCAGCATACGACCGTGCGTTCGGCGCTCACCTGCTCACCGCGCACATCGACCCGCCCCCGCTGGCCGCTGCGTACCGAGCGGCGACCCACGGGCCAACGGCCGCAGTGGCCCTAGTCCGCGTTCGCCCCGCCGCCAGCGTCCGAGAGCGCGCCCTCGCCCTCGACGCGCACGCGGCTCCGAGGGAGGTAGCGTCCGTCGTCCCAGTCACGCAAGAAGGCCACGAGTTCCTCGCGGACGTGGCAGTGGAGGTCCCAGGCGGTGCTGGCGTCCTTGGCGCTGCACAGGACGCGGACCTGCAGCGTGTCCTCCGTGGCGTCGATGACCTGGAGCCGCGGCGCCTGCACCCGATCCCAACCCTCGCTGGCCTCGAGCACCTCGGCGTACCGGTTCCGCAGGACCTCGAGGGGTGCTCGGTAATCGACGTGCAGGATCACTGGCAGGATCATGTTGGGCTGGGTCATCTCCCAGTTCTCCAACGGGTGGGCGATGAGGTAGCGGTTCGGCACCGCGATCCGACGCAGGTCCCAGGTGCGGACGATGACGTAGGTGTAGGTGATGTCCTCGATCGTGCCCCAGTTCCCCTCGAAGTAGACCGCGTCGCCGATCCGGATCAGTTGCGTCAAGGCGATCTGGATGCCGGCGATGACGTTGCTGAGCGAGCCCTGGGCGGCCACGCCCAAGATGATCCCGGCGACACCGGCGGACGCGAGCAACGACGCCCCCACCGTTCGGAACGTGTCGAACTGGGCCAGGGCCACCGCGACGCCGACCAACAGGACCGCGAACACGATGGTTCGACGTGCCACCGACAGGTTCGTGAGATGCAGCCGTGCTCGCTTCCCGTCCGGATCCGCCGACCCTGCGAGTCGCTGTCTGACCACGAACTCGGAGAGGGAGTTGACGGTGTTGACGGCGAGCCACGTGATCGCGACCACGAACAGGGCCGCCAACGTCGTCGCGACCCAGCGGCCGGACGGTCCCGAGAGCGACAGCAGGGTGCTGCTCGTCAGCCACAGGACCGACACGCTGGCCAGCACCGCGAGCGGCCGCGCCACGTCGCCGACGAGGCCGCGGATCCGCCGGCGCTTCGAGGTCGCCAGCCATCGCAGCACCAGGCGCTGGAGGCCCAGCCCGGTGGCGACGGAGATCAGGACGAGCAGGATGAACCCCAACCACTGCCACACCGGCGCGGCGCCGAACGTGGCCCACGCCCACGAGGGCGCGTTCCGGTCGAACCAACCGGGCCCATGTCGCTCGTACACGACGTCGATGGAGCGCACCGTGCTGCGCGCGACCAGCCACACGGGCGGCGTGTCGGACGCCTGGACGCGCTCGAGGCGGATCTCCACCGGCGCGGTGCCGCCCGAGATCTCGCCGATCCGCAGGTTGTGGCGTGGCTCCGGCGCCGTCCAGGCCCCTTCCTCGAGGAACGCGGCGGACATGTCCGGCGCGCCGTCGGGGCGGTCGGGTACCTCACGCCAGTCGACGTCGAGGCGGCGCTCCAGCACGAAGTAGAGCTTCTCCGCGAGGTCGGGGCCCCGATCGATCCGGTCGTACAGCGGCAGGTCGGAGAGGTTCAGGACCCCGGCGGCCTCGGCGAAACGACCATCCTCTCCCGCCTCGAGGAACGTCTCGAGCGCGGAGCGCGGCGTGCGGAGCTTGGCCGGGAGGTCGTCGCCGCCGGTCCACGGGCCCAAGTCGGAGACGCGCTCGACGCCGGCGATCTCTGGTGGGGTGCCGGTCGGTTCCGCCGCCCCGGCCCATGGCGATCCGAGGAGCGCGGCGCACGCGAGGACGCGGGCGGTCCGCACGATCAGGCGCGCATGCATCAAGCGATGATGGCACAGTTGGCTCCGCGAGCCAGCGAGACGGTTTCGCCCTGCTCTCCACTCGCTCCCGTCGGTGCCGGGGGTGACGATCGACGAGACGAGCGAGCGGTTCCGGGGCCCGATCGTCGCTCCGACGTCAAGGGCAGGCGACCGGCCCCCGCGCTGCCATCGGGCTACCCTTGTCGTCACGGACGCGAGGTCGGACCATGACGCGCCTGCAGGCGTACCGCCGCAGACGAGACTTCGAGCGCACGCCGGAACCGGCCAGGCGCGAGGTGACGGGTCTGGACCAGTCGCGCTTCGCGATTCGTCAGGCCGCACGGCCAGAACGCGGAGGTACGTCGATGCCCGAAGCGCAGTGCAGGATGAACCAACGGCCGAATCGGCAAGCGATTCGACGCGAACCCGACCGCCCAGCGGCCGGCCCGCGCGCGCGCTCGGTGGCCGCCGTCGCCCTGGTGTGCGCCCTCGCCCTGGGCTGCGCGGAGCCTTCGAACGCCGACCCGACGCCCGACCCGACGCCCGAACTCAGCGTGGAACTCGCGCCGGTGGCGGCGGGGTTCGAGACGCCCGTCGCGGTGACGAATGCCGGCGATGGCTCCGGGCGACTCTTCGTCGTCGAACGCGGCGGCCTCGTGGTCGTCGTCGAGGGCGGGGCCGTGCAGGCGACGCCGTACCTCGACCTGAGCGCCGCCCTCGGCGCCGAGGCGGGTGAGAACGGCCTCCTCGGGCTGGCCTTCCACCCTGAGTTCGCATCCAACGGCAGGCTGTTCGCGCACTACGTCGACGATGCCCGCGGCAACGTGCTGGCCGAGCTCCTCGCCGATCCGCCCAGCGCGGACACGGTCGACGCGGGGACGCTCGACGTCCTGCTCCGCGTCGAGACCACGACCGACTTCCACGTGGGCGGCCACGTGGCGTTCGGCCCCGACGGCCACCTGTACGCGGCACTCGGCGACGGCGGCAACCGGCCCGCTGCCCAGGACCTCGCGGACCCGTACGGCGGCCTGCTGCGGCTCGACGTCGATGGCACCGTGGTGCCCGAGGTGCCGGCCGACAACCCCTTCGTCGACGTCCCGGGGGCGTATCCCTACACGTGGGTCTACGGGCTCCGCAACCCGTGGCGCTTCTCGTTCGACGCCGAGACCGGCGACCTGTGGATCGCCGACGTCGGCCAGGACGACGTCGAGGAGATCGACGTGTTGCCGGCCGGCTCGGCGGGCGGCGCGAACTACGGCTGGCCGATCATGGAGGGCGACACGTGCTTCACTGACCCGGACTGCGTGACCACCGGTCTGACCCTGCCCGACTTCGTCTACACCCATGCGAGCGGTTGGGGCAGTTCGGTGACGGGCGGCTACGTCTACCGGGGTGCGGCGATGCCCGATCTCTTCGGCTCCTACGTGTTCGGCGACTTCATCAGCGGCGACCTGTTCGTGGTGCCGTCCGGGGCCGACGGCTCGGCGCCGGAACGACTCCTGGACACCTCGCTCCGGGTCGTGAGCTTCGGCGTCGACGAAGCGGACGAGGTCCTCGTGGTCGACTACGCCGGTGGCGGGATCTACCGGTTGGTGGCGTCCGCGCCGTGAACGCTCGCGGGTCGCCCGCGTGCGCGCGGTCGTCCGCGTACGGCGCGCAGGGCACCACGTGGCGGTTCGTCACCGTCGGCGGCGGCCTCCGCGAGTACCCTGGAATCGTCCCAGCGCCCGCCGACGCCGCCCGCATCGGCCGATCGACCTCGCGCCCCACCCATGGAGGTGCCGAATGTCCGACCCCGACGATCGCTCCAGGCTGAACGTGCCCGACGACGAGAACGTCTACGCGAAGCATGGCCTGTACCCCTCCGGCGAGGGCGTGTCGGAGACCCCCATCCACGCGGCCTACGAGGCGATCGCGCTGCGCAACGACCTGGCGCGCCAGCTCGAGAACGTGGTCGCGGGCGCCCGCGCGTGGGCGCGGGCCGACGGCGAGCCCGAGTCGAGCGCCATCGCCGATGCGCTCGCCGAGCTCTACGACCGAGTGGGCACGCCGCCCAAGCCCTAGTGTCCGGAGGCCCGGCGACGCCGGACGTGTGGCGCTCGATCGTCGCCGCCGCGCTCGATGCGCGCGAGGCGCACGTGCCCGAATGCGCGGCGCCCGGCGGCTCACGTCGGCGCAACGGACGCGAGGTCGCACCATGAAGCCCTTGCAGGCGTACCGCCGCAAACGAGACTTCGAGCGCACGCCGGAACCGGAGGGGGGCGAGGCGACGGGGGTGAACGGACAGCGCTTCGTGATCCAGAAGCACCAGGCGACACGCCTGCACTACGACCTGCGTCTCGAGCACGGTGGCGTACTGCGCAGTTGGGCGCTCCCGAAGGGCCCCAGTCTCGTACCTGGCGAGAAGCGCCTGGCGGTCGAGGTCGAGGACCACCCGCTGGAGTACGGCGAGTTCGAGGGCACGATCCCGCAGGGCGCGTACGGTGGTGGCACCGTCATGCTCTGGGACCGGGGGCGCTGGACGCCGACGGGCGACGGCGTGAGCGACGGCCGCATCGACTTCGAGCTCGAGGGTGAGAAGCTGCGCGGTGCCTGGACGCTCACGCGCACCGGCGG
>JAABTL010000036.1 GCA_011389865.1 Trueperaceae bacterium | reverse complement strand
GCAACGTTCGGCGGCTGCCCGGCGCCGCAGGGACAGGCCGTCCTCGGCGACGTCGCTGTCGTTGGCTGCAGCGACGGCGTGCTGCTCGTCACGTCGGCCGGCGGCGGCGTGTTCACCGCCCACAAGGTCGCCCAACCGGCGGGCGGCCTCGAGGGCGCCCGCGTCCGGACGCTGACGGCGGATGCCGGCGGCCCGCTCGTGGTCGGCGACTTCGGGCAGGGCATCGCGCTGATCGACGTCGTCGCCCGCACGCTGACGGCCGTGCCGCTGCCCGCGGCGCCGGTCGGCATGCGCTTCGCGGAGGGTGGCGAGGTGCTGCTCGTCCTGACGACCGACGGCTACCTGCACGCGCTCGCCCCGGCGACCGGCGGGGTCGGCGCGAGCGTTCGCGTGACCCACGCCGCGGCAGCGGGTGAGGCGCGACCGAGCCTGGCGGTGCTGGGCGAGGCGGTCTTCGTGGCCGACCCGGAGGAGCGGGAGATCGTCTGGGTCGACGTCGACCACATGGAGGTCGAGGCGCGTTGGCCGCTCCCCTTCACCCCGGGCAGCTTGGCGGTCATGGCGATCGAGGGCGCCGTTCGGCACTGAGGCCGCGATGGCGGGGCCCCGGTCAGGCGCTTCCCGCGGTGGCCCGGGGCGGTCGCCCGTGCGTCAGCCGGCGGCGGCCGCCTTCAGTTCCGCCATCGTGAACAGCGGGCGCAGCACGACGCCGGCCTCGGCGAGCGCCTCCGGGCCACCCGCCTGGCGGTCGATCACGCACAGCGCGTACTCGACCTCGGCGCCGGCCGCGCGCAGGTCGGCCGTGGAGAGCACCACCTGGCCGCCCGAGGTCACCACGTCCTCGATGACCAGCACGCGCTTGCCGTCGACATCGCTGCCCTCGGCGAGCCGGCGGGTGCCGTAGGGCTTCGCCTGCTTGCGCACGAAGGCGGTCGGGATGCCGGTCAGCTGCGACAGCATGACGGCCAGCGGGACGCCGCCGAGCTCCAGCCCGGCCAGCACCTCGGTGCCGTCGGGCACCATCGGCACCAGGGCCATGGCGATCGCACGCAGCAGCTCGGGATCGGCCTCGAAGCGGTACTTGTCGAAGTACTCGTGGCTGATCGCCCCCGAACGCAGCAGGAACTCACCGGTCAGGTGGGCGTGGGCGTGGACGGCGGCGGCCAGGTCTTGTCGCTCCATGCGCCATGGTACGCCGCGATGCGGCGCGCCGGCCGCACGGCGGCGTCCGCGCCTTGTTGAGCGCGGACGGGTCGTGTGCTAGACTCTCAAGGTTGCGCCCGAGACCGCTCGGGCATGCAGGCACGTACCGCGGCCCCGCCGCACATCACGCGGCCACGCCGCCCCCGAGGAGCAGACCACGATGGCACGCAACGCATCGGCGATGAAGTACCACAAGCAGTCGGAGAAGCGCCGCCTGGCCAACAAGGGCCGCAAGACGACGATTCGTACGTTCACCAAGAAGGCCCTCGGCGCCGCTGAGACCGGCGACGCCGCGACCGCCGGCAAGTTCGAGCGCGTGGTCCAGAGCCTGGTCGACAAGGCCGCCAAGGGCTCCACCCTGCACAAGAACACCGCCGCGCGCCGCAAGTCGCGCCTCGCCAAGCGCCTCAAGAAGCTGCAGGGCGACGCACCCCAGGCCTGATCCCGCACTGATGGACGCCATGTCGCGCGGTGGGGAACCACCGCGCGTCGTCTTGGTATCCCCCAAGCACGCGACCAACGTCGGCGCCGCCGCGCGGGCGGTCGCGAACTTCGGCCTGGGCGGCCTGTGGCTCGTGGCGCCGCGCTGCGCGGTCGACAAGGAGGCCTACGCGCTGGCCGTCCACGGGGCGCCGGTCCTCGACGCGGCCGTCGTCGTGGACTCGCTCGACGAGGCCCTCGCCGACCGCGAGCTGGCGGTCGCCACCTCGGCGCGGCGGCGGCGGCACCACGGCCACGCGTCCGCCGATCCCGAGGACGTGCTGGCGGAGCTGGTCGGTCGGCGTTCGGCGCTGGTGTTCGGCCCGGAGGAGTCCGGCCTCGACAACGACGCGCTCGACCGCTGCCAGCGGGTGGTCACCGTCCCGACGGCGGGGCACAGTTCGATCAACCTGGCCCAGACGGTCGTCGTCCTGGGGTACCTGTGGCACCGGACGGCGTCAGGCGGGCCTGCGGCAGCACCCGTGGCGCCGCCCGCGGCGACGTCCGCCGGACCCGTGCCGTCCCCCGACCGCCCGCCTCGCGCCGAGCGGGCCCAGGTGGAGGCCATGCTGGGGCAGCTGCGCGCGCTCATGCGGCGTGTCGGCTACTCGGACGCGGCGCGCGAGATCGCCGTCCTGCGCAAGTACCGTGCGCTGCTCACGCGGATCGACCCCGACGCGGACGAGGTGACGCTGCTGCGCGGCCTGTGGTACCAGCTCGCCTGGGCCGTGGAGCAGGTGCCGGAACGCCTGCCGGGGCCGCGCCTGCGCGGCTGGGAGGACGAGCCGGCGGGCGACGGCGATGTCACTGCGGCGGCTGCCGGAGAACCGCGCGACGGCGGCTGAGTTGCGGCCCCGGCGCGCTCGCCCAGTGGCCGCGGCGGTGGGGGCCCGCGGCCGTCCCCGTCGCGCGCGCTCGCGCGCCGGCCGCCCGTGTGCTAACATCTCAAGGTTGACGCGCGGGAACGCGGCCCCGGCCGCCGCCCGCCCACGACACGCCCGACGAACGCGCGCGCCCGACCGCCGGAGCGCCGCCATACGCACCGGGAACGACCAGGAGGAACGCCATGCCGCGCGTGTGTGCCATCACAGGGAAGAAGACGGTCAGCCAGACCACGAGCAAGCGCAAGGGCTCGCCGAAGAAGCGCGGCGGGGTCGGCCTCAAGCAGGTCGGCGTCCACAAGCGCACCTTCAAGCCGAACCTCGTCAAGAAGACCCTGTGGGTCGACGGCGCGCCGCAGAAGGTGTGGATCAGCGCCAAGGCGCTGCGTCAGCTCGACCCGACGCTGCTCGTCAACCCCAACAAGTAGCGCCGCTCGCCTAGGCGAGCGAGGTTCGTGATGTCGAGTCCCGCGCGGCGTGCCGCGCGGGACCCTTCCGTCTCGCTCGCTGTTGCAGCCCGGGGCGCCGTGGGTGTAGGATCGCCGCGATGAGAATCGGTTCTCGAAAAGGCGTCCATCGGCTCCTGTCGGCCTGCATCGTCCTCTGCCTGCTCGCGGGCACGGCGGCGGCACGCCCGAACGTCGTCGTGTCGATCCACCCGCTCTACGACCTGATTCGCCAGATCGCCGGCGACGACGCCGACGTGGTCCGCGTCCTCGCGCCCGGGGCCTCGCCGCACACCTTCGACCCCACGCCCCGCGACGTCGCGCGCATCGTCGCGGCCGACCTCGTCGTCATGAACGGCGCGCTCGACCTGTGGCTGCGCAACCTCGTCGAGGCCAGCGGCGCCCGAGCGCCGCTGCTGGAGCTGATCGGCCTCGAGGCCGTGCGCGAGGTGCTGGTCGAGAGCTTCCCCGAGCTGGTGCATGCCGAGGCCGGCGGCGCGAGCTACGGCTTCAACGCGCACGTGTGGCTCGACCCGCTGGTCATGGCCGCCGCCGTCCCCGAGCTCGCGCGAGCGCTGGCCGACGCCGACGCCGCGGCAGCCGGCCGCTACCTGGCGCGGGCGGACGCGCTCGTGGCCGACCTCGAGGCCTTGCACGAGGAGCTCGCCGCCGGCCTCGCGCCGCTGGCGGGCGCCGCGTTCGTGCCCTTCCACGACGCCTGGCCGTACTTCGCCGCGCGCTACGGCCTCGACCTCGTGGTCCAGATCGAGCCGTTCCCCGGACGCGAGCCCAGCCCCGCCTACCTGCGCACCGCGCTCGGGCTGATCCGTGACAGCGGCGCACGGGTGATCTTCGGCGAGGCGCAGCTCGAGCGTCGCCCCGCCGAGGTGGTCGCCGCCGAGGCCGGGGTGGCCCTCGCGATCCTCGACCCGCTCGGCGGCCTCCCGGACCGCGAGAGCTACCAGGAGCTGCTGCGCTGGAACGCCGCCGTCCTGCTCGAGAGCCTGCGGTGAAGGGTTCGGCGCCCGCGGCGGCAGGCGCTGGCCCGGCGGCCGCCCCGTTCCCGGCGGCGACCACGGTTCCGCCGCGGGTCCCCGCGCTGCACGTCCACGACGTCAGCGTCCGCTTCGGCGACGCGCTGGTCCTCGACGACGTCCGCTTCGACCTGGAGCCCGGGCACTTCCTCGCCATCGTCGGTCCCAACGGCGCCGGCAAGTCGACGCTGGTGAAGGTGGCGCTCGGCCTGATCACCCCGCAGCGGGGGCACGCGGCGATCTTCGGTCACGACGCCGGCGACGCCCCGGAACGGATCGGCTACGTCCCGCAGCTCAAGACCTTCGACCGCACCTTCCCGGCGACCGCCGTGGAGCTGGTCGTCTCGGGCATCCGGCGCCAGTGGCCCGTGCGGGTCGCGCAGGCGGAGCGGGCGCGGGCGATGGCCGCGCTCGTCGACGTCGGCGCCGAGGGCCTCGCCGACCGCCCGCTGGCGCGCCTCTCCGGGGGCGAGCTGCAGCGCGCGTTCCTCGCCCGCGCGCTGGTGCGGGAGCCGGACCTGGTCCTGCTCGACGAGCCGGCCACGGGCGTCGACTTCCTCGCCGAGCACGACCTCTACGACCTGTTGGAGCGCTACCAGGCGCGGCGCGGCGCCACCGTCGCGATGGTGACCCACGACCTGGCCGCCGCCCGCTTCCACGCCAGCCGCGTGCTCGTGCTCAACCGCCGCCTGCACGGCTACGGCCTCCCCGAGGACGTGCTGTGCGACGAGTGCCTCCACGAGGCGTTCGGGCACGTCGGCCACCGCCACGCCGTGGCCTTCTAGACCGCGTCATGGACGGCCTCTTCGAGATCCTCGGCTTCGCGTTCATGCAGCGCGCGCTGGCCGCCGGCCTGCTGGTCGCGCTCATGAGCGGTCTGTTGGGCACCTTCGTCGTGCAGCGACGCCTCTCGTTCCTCGGCGACGGGTTGGCCCACGCGGCCTTCGGTGGCATGGGCATCGGCGCCCTCGCGGTCGTGACCTTCGGCGTGCTGGACGCGGGCGGCGGCTGGCTGCGGCACCCGCTGTGGGTCGCCCTGCCCTTCGCCCTCCTCACCGCGTTCGGCATCGCGTACGTGCGCGATCGCACCGACCTCTCCAGCGACACCGCCATCGGCGTGTTCTTCGCGGTCGCGGTCGCGCTCGGCGTGCTGGCCTTCTCGCGCATCCCGCCGGACGTCAACCTCGGGTTCAACGTCATGGACCTGCTGTTCGGCAGCATCCTGGCGGTGCGCACGACGGAGCTCACCGCCATCGCGGTCGCCGCCGTCGTGGTGGTCACCACCCTGGGGTTCGTGTGGGGGCGCCTGGCGTACGCGACCTTCGACGACGAGCTGGCGCGCACCGACGGCGTGCGGGCGCGCCGCCTCGAGTACCTGCTGTTCTTGCTCGCCGCGGTGGTCGTCGCGGTCAGCGCGGTGGTCGTGGGGATCGTGTTGATGGCCGCCTACCTGGTGATCCCGGCCGCCGCCGCGCGCCTGTGGTCGCGCTCGCTGGCCGGCACCAGCGTGCGGGCGGTCGCGATCGGGATGACCACCACGCTGGTCGGCGTGATCGCCTCCTTCTACCTCGACGCCCCCACCGGCAGCGCGATCATCCTGACGCAGGCGGCGGTGTTCGTCGCCGCGATCGTGCTGCGCCGCCGCTGAGCGCCCGTGGCGTCGGCCACGCGCCCGCGGCGTCGGCCGCCGGTGTGCGGCGTCGGCCGGCCCGGCGTGAGCCGCGCACACCATCTGCTAGCCTGGCGGCATGTCTCCCAGCCAGCGGGTCTGGCTCGATGTCGAGGCGCGGCGCCGACGCATCTTCCTGGCGCTGCTGGCCCTGGGCATGTTCGGAGCGATCGCCGGGGTCGTCGGCAACCTCCTGGGCCCGGCGCCCGAGTTCGTGATCGGCGCGTCCGGACTGATCGCGTTCGTCGTCCTCGGCGGTGTCGCCGTCCTGTTCGGGGTGCGGCGCATCTCCAACCAGAAGCTCGGCATGGCCGCGCTGGGCGCCGGTTCGCTCCTCGCGTGGGGGACGCTCTTCTACGGCCTCTACCTTGCCGGTGACGATCTGGGCGCGGCCGAGGGCGTGCTCACCATCCTCCACTGGGTGCCGGTGCTGCTCGTCTTCGCCTTCCTCGCCTTCGACGGCACGTTCGCGATCGGTGTCGCCGGAGGGCTGGTCGCCTCGGTGCTGCTCATCATCGGGCCGCACGTCTGGTTCGGCGTTCGCGGCAGCGGGATGCAACTGACGTCTACGTTCGTCGTGCAGCTGTTGGTGGCGTACGTGGTCACGGTGGTGGGGCTGTCGTTCTTCGCCAGCCTGCAGCGGACCTTGGCCGCATGGCGCGACACCGCCGACGAGATGCGCACGCTCGCCCACACCGACGCGCTCACCGGCCTCGCGAACCGGCGGGCGGCGCAGGAGGTGCTCGGCCGCGAGGTCGCGCGCGCGGCCCGCTACGACCGCGATCTCGCCGTGCTGATGCTCGATCTCGACCGCTTCAAGGTGCTCAACGACACCTTCGGGCACCCCGTCGGCGATCGCCTGCTGGTGGCGCTGGCCGAGCGCCTGCGCGCGCACGTGCGCGCCAGTGACGTGGTCGCCCGCTGGGGCGGCGAGGAGTTCGTGGTCGTCGCGCCGGAGACCGCGATGCCGTTCTCGCAGCAGTTGGGCGAGCAGCTGCGCCTGCAGATCGCGCAGGGCCCCTTCCTCGGCGGGCACCGCATCACCGTGAGCGTCGGCGTCGCGTCGTTCCGCGGGGGCGACGACGTCGACGTGCTGATTGCACGCTCCGACGCTGCGCTGTACCAGGCCAAGGCGAGCGGGCGCAACCGCGTCGTGGTCGACGACGGGGCCGACGCGCCTGCCGGGGGCGAGGCGTCGGCGAGCGGCACCGCCGCGCCGGACGGCCCTCCGGACGCGACGCCCCGGCCCGATGCCTAGAGCCCCAGCCGTTCGGCCAACTCGTCCATCCGCTCGGTCACCTCGGGCGTCATGCTGATCTTGTCGGGCCACGCGCGGGTGAAGCCCTCGGCCGCGATCTTCGGGGTCGCGTCGACCACCCACACCGGTCCGGCGCCGTGGCCGGCGTCGATCACCTGCACGTCGCGCTCCGGGTCGATGTTGTTGAGCAGCGTCCAGGTGGCGTCCTCGAAGTCGCGCGGGTCGGTCTCGTGGTCGAGCACGGCGATCAGGCGCACGCCGCGGGCGGCGACGTGGTGGGCGGCCCACTCGCCGATGTGGCGGCCCTGGTCGGCGCGCTCCTTGCGCGTCGTCAGGAACCAGAAGCCGTTGCCGGGCTGGTGCTGGTCGAGCACCTCGGCGTGCGCGGGCAGCTGGGTGCGGTCGCGTTCGGGCCCCGGCTCCCAGGCTTCCGCGTCGCCGTCGCCCGCCGCCGCGGCGCCGAGCTCCTCCGCGTGCTTGACGGTGCCGTCGACGATCAGCTTGCTGCCGTAGCTCCAGGCGCGGCTGGCGTGGTCGAGGACGTCGATCGGGCCCTTGGCGATCTGGTGGTCGCGGCCGGGCACCGCGTTGGCCAGCACCGTGCGCCAGAAGCCCGCGTGGTCGTTGGCGGGCACGTCGGCGTCGGTGACCAGGATGACCTTGGCGAACATCATCTGGCCCAGGCCGAGCAGGCCGTTGCCGACCTTGTACGCCTGCCCCGGGTACCCCTTGTGGATGACGACGTTGACCAGGTTGTGGGCGATCCCGGCCGGGGGCATGTGGTAGTCGACGATCTCGGGCAGGATCAGCTGCGCGGGAACGAGGAAGAGGCGCTCGCTCGCCTCGATCAGGTAGGCGTCCTCCATCGGCGGTCGACCGACGATCGTGGCGGGGTAGACCGCGTCCCTGCGCATGGTGATCGCGGTGACGTGGAAGGCCGGGTAGAGGTCCTGCAGCGTGTAGAAGCCCGTGTGGTCGCCGAACGGCCCCTCGACCACCCAGTCCTCGTCGGGGTCGACGTAGCCCTCGAGCACGATCTCGGCGTTCGCCGGCACCTCGAGGTCGACGGTGACGCCCTTGACCAGCTCGACGCCGCGGCCGCGCAGGTAGCCGGTGAGGGAGTACTCGTTGATGCCCGGGATGGGCGGGATGGGCGCCGTGGCGGCGTAGGTGAGCGCCGGGTCGCCGCCGAGCGCGACCGCGACCTCGAGCCGCCTGCCCATGCGCTTGGCCGACTCGAGATGACGGGCGCCGGTCTTGTGCCGCTGCCAGTGCATGCCGGTGACGTTCCTGCCCATCACCTGCATGCGGTACATGCCGATGTTCACCTCGCCGGACGCCGGGTCCTTGCTGATCACCAGCGGGAGGGTGATGAAGGGCCCACCGTCCTGTGGCCAGCAGGTCAGCACCGGCAGCTTGCCGAGGTCGACGTCGTCACCCTGCCAGACGATCTCCTGCACGGGCGCTCGGCGCACGCGC
This sequence comes from Trueperaceae bacterium, assembly GCA_011389865.1. Lineage (GTDB taxonomy): Bacteria > Deinococcota > Deinococci > Deinococcales > Trueperaceae > JAABTL01. The sequence goes on along the minus strand of JAABTL010000036.1, from coordinate 15,613 downwards.
TTGGGGGGCAGCGACGCGAGCTCGCGCAGCTTCGGCAGGTTCGACGCCAGCCCCACCAGGCCGCCGCCCACCTTGACGTCGAGGAGCTCGCGCAGCCGGGTGCCGAGCTCGTCGAGGTCCTCGAGGCCGAGGGCCCAGGCCATGCGCCGGCGGGTGCCGTACAGGCCGATCGCCAGCGGCAGTTCGCTCCCCTCGACGTTCTCGAACAGCAGCGCGGGGCCGCCTGCCTTGACCACGCGGTCGGCCAGGGCGGTGATCTCGAGGACGGGCGAGACGGGTTCCTTCACCCGCACCAGCTCGCCCTTTTCCTCGAGGAAGCTCAGGAAGCGTTGCAGGTCACCATGCATGCCCTCATGGTACCGGTGGCGGCGGGCGCGAACCGTGCGCCGCGGCGCGGATTCGCCGCCCGTGTCCGCGGGCGCGGGCGTGGGGCCAGCGCTCGCGGGCCTAGCGCTCGCGGACCTGGGCCCGCTCGCCGGCCGACTGCCACACGGGCGGTTCGCCGGCGGTCCGCTCGAGCCAGCGCACCAGTTCCTCCTTGAGCGCGGTCAGCCCGTCGCCGGTGCGCGCCGACACGGCGGGGCCGTCGAAGCGGGTCCCCAACTCGGCCAGGGTCGCCTCGTCGGCGGCGTCCGCCTTGTTCAGCACCACGCGGCGGGGCCGCTCCAGCTTGAGGTCGTCGAGGATGCGGTCGACGGCGGCGACGCGATCGGGCGCGCCCGGCGCGGCCGAGTCCACCACGTGCAGCAGGAGGTCGGCGTCGTGGAGCTCCTCGAGCGTCGCGCGGAAGGCGTCGACCAGCTCGCTCGGCAGATCGCGGATGAAGCCCACGGTGTCGGTGTAGATCACCTTGCTGCCCCAGGCGCCGAGGCCCGGCAGCCAGCCCTCGCGGGTGGTGGGGCGCAGCGTGGCGAACAGCGCGTCGCGCGCCAGCGCGTCGCTCTTGGCGAGGGCGTTGAACAGCGTGCTCTTGCCGGCGTTGGTGTAGCCGACGAGGGCGATCACCGGCACGGGCCCCTGCGTGCGCCCCTTGCGCGTCTCGGCGCGGCGCCTGGCGATCGCGTCGACCTCGGTCTCCAGCGCGGTGACGCGAGCGCGGATGCGGCGGCGGTCGACCTCGAGCTTGGTCTCGCCGGGCCCGCGGGTGCCGATGCCGCCGCCGAGGCGCGACATCGCCTTGCCGCGGCCGGCGAGCCGGGGGAGCTGGTACTGCAGCTGCGCCAGCTCCACCTGTACCTGCGCCTCGCGTCCCTTGGCGTTCTGCGCGAAGATGTCGAGGATCACCTGGGTGCGGTCGAGGACCTTGAGGCTGGTTGCCTTGTCGAGCTCGCGCGCCTGGGCGGGCGTCAGCTCGCGGTCGAACACCAGCAGGTCGGCGTTCTCATGGTACGCGGCCGAGACCAGCTCGTCGAGCTTGCCGCGGCCCACCAGCGTGCGGTGGTCGGCGGCGGCGCGCCGCTGCAGGCTGCGGTGGGCGACCACCGCGCCGGCGCTGCTCACCAGCTCGGCCAGCTCGTCGAGCCGCGCCTCCGCCTCCGCCTCGCCCTCGCCCGTGTCGATGCCGACGATGACCGCGCGCTCCTCCGAGCCGCGGCGCACTTCGCGCGAGCGCCACGAGCGGGACAGTTCCTCCTCGAGCGCGGCGATGCGCCGCAGGGCGTCGTCGCGCTCCAGGTCGCGGATCGTCACCGGCGGGTCGATCAGCCAGTCCTCCTCGTCGGAGGTGGGCGGCGCGACCATCGCCACGTGGGCGGCGCCGAGGACGACGTCGCCGCGCTCATTGGCGGCCACGTCGACGGCGACGAGCATGTCGAGGCGGTGCAGGAAGAGCGTCGTCAGGTCGGCGGGGGAGAGGCCCGTCGGCTTGAGGTGCACGTGAAGGAGCCGCAGGCCGCGCAGGCGCGCGTCCGCCTCGCCGGCCGTGGGCGGCAGCGGGGTGTCGCTGGCGTCGCCGGCGGCGACGGTGACCACGCGCCCGCGGCGGTCGACGAGCACCGACACGGGCCGCGCGAACTCGAGGGCCAGTTCGCCCATCGCGCGCGCCAGCTCCGCCGTGGTCGCCTGCTCGGGCGGCACGCGGCGGCGGTAGAGGTTGGAGAGTCGCTTGACCTGGTTGGCCTTGAGGCCGGAGAGCTTGCCATGGACCTTGTCGATGAGCAGAAGATATCACGCCGCCCGGCGCCGCCGGGAAGCCCCGGACACGTGGTAGCTTCCGCGTGTGGGACGACGCTTCGGGGCTCGGATGGCGGGGCCGGCAGGGCACGTGCGCGCGCGCACGTTCGCCCTCATGTGGGCGTGCGCTCTTACTGGAGCATGGATCGGCGGCCTCGCGCTGGCGCAGAGCGACGTCGGGGCCGACGGCGCCGGCGCGATCGCGGCGCGGGCCGAGGGCCCCTGGACGCTGCTCGCCGCCGACGACCTCGCGCGCGCCCTCGGGGCGCCGTGGAGCGCCGACGGCGACCACCTGACCCTGCGGGCCGACGCCGGCGTGCTGGTGCTGTTCGCGGGCTCGCCCGACGGCTGGTGGCAACCGAGCGAGGCGCGCGACGCGACCCCCGTGTCGTCCGCGCTACCGGTGACGCGCATCGACGGCCGCTGGTACCTCCCCGACGACGTGCTCGGCGTGCTCGGCATCCGCGTCGATGCCGGCGGGGTGACGCTGCCCGACGGCCGCTTCCGCCCCCTCGCCTTCCAGCGCCCGCCGCTCGTCGGCGGGCTCGCCGAGGTGGTGGCGCTCGGCCCCGGCGTCGACGGCTTGCGGATGTACGCCGCCGGTGCGGGCGCGGCCCACGAGGTGAGCCTGCTCGCCGTCGACCTCGGCCTGCTCGGCCTGGCGTTCCCGGAACAGCAGTCGGCGCTGGACGCGGTGCTGCGCGAGCTGCGCTCGGAGAAGGCGCTGTTCCTGGTGGTGACGGCGCTGGCCGAGGCGAGCTGGCAGCCGGCGATCTACGTCGTCCAGGACGGCCGTGAGACGCTGCTGACCGCGCCGCTGACGGTGCAGGTGCTCGAGGGCGATCCCGAGCGGGTGGCGCCGGGCGCGCCGGTGGCGGCGGTCGCCTTCCTCCCGCCCGACCTCGACCTGCGGCGGCCGCTGACGCTGCGCTGGGCGGGGGTGTCTGGGACCTGGACGCTGCGCCGTTGATCCAGCGCCGGAGGCGCTGGGTCAACGGCATCGCACTTCGCCTGGGCGGCAAGGCCGCCCAAGCGAACTGCCGCGTTGCGAACGGAGCGACGGTGCCGCCGAGGCGAACGGCCGCGTCGCCCAACCAGCGGCGGCGCCGCCCAGGCATCCTGCCGCGTTGCGAGCGGGGCGATGGTGCCGCCGAGGCGAACGGACGCGCTGCGGGCGCGGCGACGGCACCGCTGACCCGGGCCGCGCCGGTGTGTAGCATGGGCCGCATTCCGAGGAGGTCGCCCCATGGCCGTGGTCATCGCCAGCGCCGTACGCACCGCCATCACCAGCTTCCAGGGCGGCTTCACGCCGCTCAGCGCGCCGCAACTTGGCGCCGCCACCGTGCGGGCCGCGCTGGAGCGCGCCGGCGTCGAGGCCGGCGAGGTCGACCTGATCATGATGGGTCAGGTCCTCTCCGCGGGCTCGGGCCAGGCGCCCGCGCGCCAGGCCGCGCGCGACGGCGGTCTCCCCGAGCGGGTGCCCGCGGTCACCCTCAACAAGATGTGCGGCAGCGGGCTCGAGACCGTCATCCAGGGCGCCCGCGCCATCGCCCTCGGCGACGCCCAGGTGGTGGTGGCCGGCGGCATGGAGTCGATGACCAACGCCCCCTACCTGCTGACGACCGCCCGCGGCGGGCTGCGGCTCGGCGACGGGGCCGTGGTCGACAGCATCCTGCGCGACGGCCTGGTGGACGCGTACGACGGTCGCCACATGGGGACCGGCGCCGAGTGGTGCGCCACCACCCACGGCCTGTCGCGCGCCGCGCAGGACGACTACGCCGCCCGCTCGTACCGCCGCGCCCAGCACGCGACCGCCGCCGGGATCGCCGCCCGCGAGATCGTGCCGGTGGAGGTCCCCGGGCGCAAGGGCGCGGTCACGACGGTGGACGTCGACGAGGGGCCCGCCCGGGTCGATTTCGACCGGCTCCCAACCCTGCGGCCCGTGTTCGAGCAGACGGGCACCGTCACCGCCGGCAACGCCTCCTCGCTCAACGACGGCGCGGCGACGCTGGTGATCGCCGACGAGGCCGTCGCCGCGGCCAACGGCTGGCCCGTGCTGGCGAGGATTCGCGGCTACGCGGGTCACGCCCAGGCGCCGGCCGAGTTCACCACCGCCCCCATCGGTGCCATGCGCGCGCTGTACGCGCGCACCGGCTGGAAGCCGGACGAGGTCGATGCCTACGAGATCAACGAGGCCTTCGCGGTCGTGCCCATGGTGGCGATGAACGCCTTCGACCTCGACCCCGAGCGGGTGAACGTCCTCGGCGGCGCGGTGTCGCTCGGGCATCCGATCGGCGCCTCGGGCGCCCGCATCCTCGTCACGCTGCTCAACGTGCTGGAGGAACTGGGGGGCCGCCGCGGGGTGGCGAGCATCTGCATCGGCGGCGGCGAGGCGCTCGCGATGGCGATCGAGCGGGACTGAGGAGACCAGCGGCGGGCACGATCGCGACCAGTGGTCGGCACCGATCGCGACCAGCGGTCGGCACGCTCGGGCGCGGCGGGCGGCACGCTCGGAGGGCCCCGTCGGCGGTCTGGACCGGCGCGGCGGGCCCCGCCCTACGGGTCGATGCGGGTCGACATGCGGCCGAACTGCACGGCCTCGGCCACCGGCTTCGGTAGGCCCCAGGCGACGATGTCGAAGGCGACCGCGGCGTAGTCGTAGTCCACCTTGTCCATCTCCACCTCGACGCCGGCCGCGTCGATGCGCAGCACGCAGACGTCGGCGCCCGGCTCGCCGTTGAGCGACAGGCCGACCGAGCCCGGGTTCACCGCCCACCCCGCGTCGGGGACCTTGCGGAAGTAGGGGACATGGCTGCCGCCGGTGGCGAGGATCTGGCAGCGGTTGCGCGTCAGCAGCCGCGCGAGCGACATCGGGTCCTGCTGCAGGTTGGTGCGTTCGCTCGGGTCGTGGGCCGAGCCGTGGAAGGCGCGCAGCTTCCCCGCGGCCGTGTCGAGGCGCCGCTGCACCGGCAGCGTCCGCAGCCACTCCACGTGCCCGGGCTCGATCACGCCGCGGGTCCACTCGAGCGTCTCGTCGGCGACGCCCTTGCGCACGTGCGGCCGGGCGAAGCGGTAGGCGATGCGCTCGTCGGCGTCCCCGAGGCAGCAGATCACGCGCTTCTCGCGCAGCAGCGCGATCGTCTCGTTGGGCGAGGGCCCGTAGCCGACGAGGTCGCCGAGGCACAGGACCGACTCCACGCCAGACTTGTCCAGCGCCGCGAGCGCGGCCTCCAGGGCCAGCACGTTGGCGTGGACGTCCGAGATCAGACCCAGGACCACGGCGCAGTCTATCAGCAGGGCGAGTAGGCGGCCGGTGGGGCCGTCAGAAGGCCGGTTCGGCCGCCAGGAGCCAGGCCTCGACGGCCTCGCGGAACGCCGCCGGGCACTCCTCGTGCGGCAGGTGCCCGCAGCCCTCGAGCTCGACCAGCGTCGCCCCGCCCGGAACCCCGGTGAGGTCGCGCGCCAGGTCGCGCGACTGCTCGGGCGGCACGATGGTGTCCTGCGCGCCGGTCACGACCAGCACCGGCACCCGCAGCGCGCCGAGGAGGGGCACCAGGTCGGGCTCCTGGCTCGCCTTGACCAGCTCCCACAGCGCGCGGTCCCAGTCGAGCACCTGCAGGGGTCGCCGGTACGCCTCCCAGGTGGCGTCGTCGATCCGCGTCGGGTCGGCCCACGACGCGCGCAGGAAGGCCTCGCCCTGGTTGCCGCCGAGCTGGCGCACGATCAGCGGTCCGATGCGCTCGAACTGCGGCGTCCGCAGCAGGGGCCGGCTCCACGCGGGCGCGCCGCCGCCGGCGTACACCGCGGCGCCGACCAGCACCAGCCCGGCGACCCGGTCCGGGTGCGCGAGCGCCGTCTGCAGCGCGATCGCTCCGCCGGCCGAGTGGCCGACCAGCACCGCGCGCTCGATCCCGAGGGCGTCGAGCACGCCGATCGCGGTGGCGACCTGGGCCGCGGGGCCGTAGGGGTTCTCGTCGGCGGACCAGCGATCGAGGGGCCGGTCGGTGAGCCCGAAGGCGGGCCGATCGAAGGCCACGGCCACGGCGCCGTCGCTCAGCCACGGCAGGGTGGCGGCCCACGAGCGGGTATTGGCGCCGAAGCCGTGCAGCAGCAGGAAGGCGGCGTCGGGCGCGTCGGGCGCGGTGGCGAGCAGCGCGTCGCCGGCGGCGGTCAGCGGGTCGCCGTCGGCCACGGCCTCGACGTGCACCTCCAACCCGTCGACGTCGACCCAGGCCGAGCCCGGCCAGGCGAGCTCGCGCGCGGGCCGCAGGCCCTCGAGCGGGAAGACGGGCACCACCAGCGGCCCCAGCACGACGACGGCGAGCAGGAAGGCGAGGATCCAGAGGGAGACCTTGATGCGGAACGGCACGGGCGCATCACACCACGGCGGTCGCGGCGGCGTGCGTCGCCGTCGCCACGACCCGCGGCCCCGCGGGCCTCAGCGGCCCTCGAAGTTCGCCGTTCGCTTCTCCAGGAACGCCGCGGTGCCCTCGGTCGCGTCGTCGGTCGTGGCGGCCATCCCGAACAGGTCGGCCTCGATCTCCAGCCCCTGCGGCAGGGTGACGTCGAGGCCGCGCACGACGGCCTCCTTGGCGAGCCCCAGCGCGATCGGCCCGTTGCGCAGCGTCTGCCGCGCGAGCGCCACCGCGCCCTCGAGGGCGTCGTCGGCCACGCGGTTGACCAGCCCCATCTGCAGCGCCTCGTCGGCGGGCACGTGGCGGCCCGTGAGGATGAGGTCGAACGCGCGCCCCTGGCCGATCAGCCGGGGCAGGCGCTGGGTGCCGCCGTAGCCGGGGATCAGCCCGAGGCCCGTCTCGGGCAGGCCGAGCTTGGCGCCCGGGGAGGCGACCCGCAGGTCGCACGCCAGCGCCAGCTCGAGGCCGCCGCCCAGCGCGAAGCCGTTGATGGCGGCGATCGTCGGGAAGGGGAGGGCCGCGATCGAGTTCATCACGTCCTGTCCCGCCAGCGCCGTCTCGCGGCCGGCGAAGGGGTCGTCGAGCGCCGCCAGTTCCGCGACGTCCGCGCCGGCGACGAAGGCGCGGCCCGCGCCGGTGAACACCAGCGCGCGGACGGCCACGTCGGCCTCGATCAGGTCGCAGGCGGTGCCGATCTCCAGCAGCAGTTGGCCGTTCAGGGCGTTGAGGGCGTCGGGGCGGTCGATGGTGACGACGGCGATCCCACCGTCCTGCGCGATGCTCAGGTGCTCGAAGGTCGGCTCGTCGCCCAGGTCGTGTTCGAACGCGTCGTCGCTCATGTGTCCCTCCCGGGGGCGTGCAGCGCCACCATCGCGTCGAGCGTCATGCGCGTCATGCGGGCGACGCCGTCCGCGAGGACCTCGGGCGCGACGAAGGCGTCGTCGCCGATGCGGTTGCTGGCCACCAGCGCGCAGCCGGCGCGCGCGCCGCGCAGCCGGGCGATGAGGAACAGCGCGCTCGCCTCCATCTCGATCGCCAGCACGCCACGCGCGCGCAGCGTGGGGACGTCGTCGGGCGAGGTGGCGTAGAAGGCGTCCTCCGTCTGGACGAGGCCGACGTGTGGCGCGCTGCCCATGGCGGCGCCTGCGTCGACCAGGGCGCGGGTGACGTCGAAGTCGGCGGCGGGCGCGTACGCGTCGCCGCGCAGGTACTGGCGGGTGGTGCCGTCGTTGGGCACCGAGGCCGACGCGACGATGAGGTCGCCGGGCTCGATGCCGTCCGCGACGATCCCGGAGGTGCCGACCCGCACCAGCGTGCGGGCGCCGAGGCGGATGAGCTCCTCGGTGACGATCGCCAGGCTGGGGCAGCCCATGCCGGTCGCCTGCACGCTCACGCGCAGGCCGCGGTAGTAGCCGGTGAAACCGAGCAGTTGGCGGTGGTCGGTGGTGCACACCGGGGACTCGAAGAACGCCTCCGCGATGCGGCGGGCGCGGTTGGGGTCGCCGGGGAGCAGCACGACCTCGGCGACGTCGCCCGGATCGGCGTGCAGGTGGAGCTGGCTCATGCCCGACACCATACCGGACCGTGTGCCCGCGGCTGCGCCCCGGCCCCGCCCGCGGGCCCGCGCCCGGCCGCCCGGGACCGGGTAGTACACTCGGCTCATGCCGCGCCTCGAGGACGTCCTCGCCGAGCTCGCCGCGCTGCCCCACGCGCGGGCGGCGGCGCTCGCCGGGTTCGACGGTCTGCTGGTCGACGAGGCCTTCCTGCTGTCCGATGCGGAGCTCCGAACCGACGCGGGGGGGCGGTCGGATGCGGAGCATCGCGCGGAGCCGCAGCGTCGCTCCGATGCGCAGCGTCCGCCCGCCCTCGACGGCGCGGTGGTCGAGCTGACCCACGCCTGGAACGGGGTGCGCCGCGCCTGCGCCGACTACCTTGACGGCGGCAGCGCACGCGAGATGATCGTCGTGGCCGACGGCGGCCTGGTGCTGACGCACACGGTCGCGCACGCCTGGTTCGCGCTGGTCTGGGCCGATCCCGAGGTCGACCTCGAGCGCGCGCGCGCCGCTTTGCGCGGCGCGGCCGAGCGCCTGGCCGAGGTCGTGGCGTGAGGCCGGTCGGCGCGCGCGTGGGCGCCGCGTGGCGGGAGGTCCGGCGCGTGGGCCGGGAAGCCACCCGCGCGGTCCCGGAGGCGACCCGATGAGAGCGCTGCTGAACGAGGCGTTGGCCGTACCCGGCGTGGTGGCCGCCGCCGTCGTCAGCGGCGACGGCGAACTCCTCGGCGCCGCGCAGCACGAGCCACCCGGGCTCAGCGAGGCCGGTTCGCTGCTCGCGGCCGCGCTGGCCGCGTCCGGCGTGCTGGCCGAGTCGCTCGGCGGCGGCCTCGGGCAGGCGGTCCTCGAGTACCGCAGCGGCCCGCTGGTGCTGGCGGTCGCCCCCCACGCCGAAGGCGCGCCCTCGGGCGACGTCCGGGTGCTCGCCCTGCGCCTGCGGACGCTCGCCGACCTGGGCCGGGCCCGCTTCGAGTTGCCGCGGCTGCTCTCCGGGGTCGCCGCCGCCTGAGTCCGACCGGAGGTCCTCCATGGCCGAATCCGAAACCCGCCCCACCGCCACGGCGAACGCCGGCCGCACCCTGAAGCTGGAGATCGACCCGGCGACCGCCAAGGGCAGCTACGCCAACGCCGCGCTCGTCACCCACACCGACGACGCCTTCTTCCTCGACTTCGCGCTCGCCTACCCGCAGCAGCCGGTGCGGGTGCAGGCGCGCGTGATCACCAGCCCGCAGCACGCCAAGGCGCTGCTGCGCACGCTGGCCGAGAACGTCTCGCGCTACGAGAAGCGCTTCGGCGCCATCCCCGAGCGCCCGCTGCCGCCGCGGCCGAGCGAGGACGGACCGGACATCAGCAACTGAGAGTGGGGGTGTTCCCGGACCCGGCCCACGGCCGGGTCCGGGAAGACGAGGCGCTGGTGGCGGGCGGCACGCCCCCCTCCAGCGCACGGTGTCGGGCCCGCGACGCCCCCGGGGCGGCGGTGGTGGTTGCATGGCGGCCATGCCCGAGACGGTCGTCGCCTACTTCGATTACCTCTGCCCGTACGCCTGGCGGGGGGCCGAGGTGGCGCGCATGGTCGAGGGCCGGCTGGGACTGCGCTTCGAGTGGCGGCACTTCAGCCTCTACCAGTCCGACCACGGCGACGCCAACGGCTGGCAGCTGTGGAACGCCGCGCTGGACGACCACGACCCCATGGGGAACTGGGGGCTGCAGCCATTCCTGGCCAGTTGCGCCGCGCGCCGGCAGGGCCCGGCGGCCTTCGACGGCTTCCGCCTCGGTCTGCTGCGGGCCCGCCACGTCGACGGCCAGCCGCTCACGCGCCCCACCCACCTCGCCGTCGCCGAGGCCGCCGGCCTCCAGGTGGCGCGCTTCGAGGCCGACCTGGCCGATCCCGAACTGCGCACCTGCCTCGCGCAGGAGCACCACCAGGCCGCCCGCCGCGACGTCTTCGGGACGCCGACCTTCGCCCTGGCGAACGGCCATCTCGCGTACTTCCGGGTGCGCGAGCTCCCGACCGACGAGGAGGAGGCGGTGCGGCTCTTCGTCGCCTTCCGCGAGCTGCTCGAGAGCTTCCCCTACCTGGAGACCGTGCGGCGCCCTAGGCCCCTGCGAAACTGATCGTCGCCAGCGCGGGTCGACACGGTACACTCCCTTCGTGCGGCCGAATCATCTCGTGGGTCATGGTTCCGACGCCGGGCGCGTGCGCCCCTTCAACGAGGACTACCACCGCGTGTGGCAGTTCCCGGTCCCGCATGGGCCGCTCTTCCTCTACGTCGTCGCGGACGGCATGGGCGGCGCCGCCGCTGGCGAGATCGCCAGCAAGACCGCCGTCGAGGTGCTCGACGATGCCTTCAGCCGTTACGCGCAGCAGCTGGCGGACGGCGCCGCGGTGGTGCCGGTCGGCATCCTGATCGACAAGGCCATCCGGCTGGCCAACCGCCGCGTCCACGCGGCCGCGCAGAGCGAGGCGCGCCGCGGAATGGGCACCACCCTGACCTGCATCGCCGTCCTGGACGATCGCGCCTACGTCGGGCACGTCGGCGACTCGCGCGCGTGGCTGTTCCGCGGCGGCACCATCTACCAGCTCACCAAGGACCACTCGTGGGTCGAGGAGCAGATCGAGCTCGGCAGGCTGACCCCCGAGGAGGCCGAGGACCACGAGTGGCGCAACCTGATCACCCGCGCGCTCGGCACCCGGCCCCAGGTGGTGCCGGACCTCATCGAGAGCGACGTCCAGCCCGGCGACGTCTTCGTGCTCGCCAGCGACGGCCTCCACGGCCAGGTGAAGGCGCACGAGATCTCCGCCGAGCTCAAGCGCACGCGCGACCGCCAGCACGCCGCGGACTACCTCATCGCCCTGGCGAACGAGCGCGGCGGTCCCGACAACATCACGCTCGTCATCGCCGAGGTCCCGCGATGAGCCTGCCCTGGTGGGCCCTCATCGGCGCCGGCGTGCTCGTCGGCTGGGTCTTCTCCCGGCTCCCGACCTGGATCATGCTCTTCGTGCTGGGTCTGTCGGTCGCGATGGCCGGTTACCTCGTCAGCCTCGGAGGGCTCGAGCGCGCCATCGCGCCGCTGCTCGCCTACGCCGTCGCGCTCGGCCTGCTGGTGCCGGCCGTGACCGTGGTCGCGCGCAGCTCGCGGGTGGCGCCGCCCAAGCGTCAGGTGGTCCCGCCGGCCGTCCGGCACAAGGAGCGCATCACGCGCCGCAGCGGCACCAAGTCCGGCACCGGCATGGAGGTGACGCCGCTGGCGGACGGCGTCCAGATCCCCGGCTACGAGGTCCTCGAGAAGGTCGGCTCCGGCGGGATGGCCTCCGTCTTCCGCGCGCGGCGCACGAGCGACGGCCAGGTCGTCGCGCTCAAGGTGCCGATGGAGCAGTACGTCGCCGACGCCAAGTTCATCCGCCGCTTCCACCGCGAGGCGGAGGTCGCGCAGCGGCTGAACCACGGCAACATCGTCCGCACCTTCGAGCACGGCAGCCTCGGCACCCAGCACTTCATGGCGATGGAGTACGTCGACGGGCGCTCGCTCGAGGGCTACATCGAGAGCAGCGAACTGACGATCGACCTCTCCGTGCAGGTGATGACTCGGGTGGTCGAGGCCCTGCAGCACATCCACCAGGCGGGCATCATCCACCGCGACATCAAGCCCGGCAACATCATGGTCGTGCGCGGCGGCATCGAGGAGGGCCCCCAAGGGCCGCGGCTCCACAGCGAGGCCGTCAAGCTGATGGACTTCGGCATCGCCGGCGGCCGCGTGCTCACGCGCCTGACGATGACCGGTGCCCGCGTCGGCACCCCGGTGTACATGTCGCCCGAGCAGGCCCGCGGCCTGCGCATCGACCACCGCTCCGACATCTACTCGCTCGGCCTGGTGTTCTACGAGATGCTCACCGGCCAGACGGCGTTCAAGGGCGGCTACGAGGCGATCGTCCACCAGCAGATCTTCCAGACGCCGCCGCCGCCGCGCCAGCTCAACCTGCGCGTCCCCAAGGCGCTCGACACGCTGGTCATGCGCATGATCGCCAAGGACGCCGACGAGCGCCCCAGCCTCGCGGACGTGCTCGACGAGCTCGAGGCGGTCGACCTGCGCGACGTCAGCGAGATCGCGCTCAGCAGCCGCATCGTCCTCACCGTCGACAGCCGCCAGGGCGTGGTGCGCGTGCTCGACACCGAGGGCAACCTGCACGCGCCGATCGGCGACATCGGCGTCGGGGAGGGCTCGTTCAGCACCGCGCCCGTCTCCGTCGCCAGCGACCGCGAGGGCCACCTCTACAGCGCCACCTTCGAGTACCGCGTCGACCAGGAGCGCCACCGCATGCTCGCCAAGCGCGCGCCCGACGGACGCCTCCTGCTCACGTTCGGCGCCTACGGCATGAAGCCGGGCGAGCTGCTGTTCCCGACGGCGATCACCTGCGCGCCCGACGGCAGCGTCCTGGTGCTCGACGGCGAGACCCACCAGGTGCAGCGCTTCACGCCCGACGGCGACTTCATCGCCGCCTTCGGCGGCCGCGGCCAGGGGCAGGGCACCTTCAACGACCCGCGCCTCGTCAAGACGGGGCCCGACGGCAAGGTCTACGTGCTCGACTACGGCAACCGCCAGGTGCAGCGCCTCGCGCCCGACGGCAGCTACGAGACCCGCTGGGCCTTCCGCCTCGGCGGCGAGCGCCCGGGCATGCGGCTGATCGACGGCTTCCACGTCGACGCGAACGGCACCCTCTTCATCAGCGACGCCACCGCCGGCAAGATCCGGACCGTCACCAGCGACGGCAAGCTCGGCCCGGTCTACGCCCTCGAGAAGCTCCAGGGCGAGGCCAGCGACGCGCTGCTCGACCTCGGCACCGACGAGCACGGCCACCTCTACGCCTCGCGGCGCGGCGGCCACCTCATCCGCAAGTTCGACGGCCAGGGTCAGCTGATCGACACGATCGAGACGTACGCGAACGTGGTGCACATGCTCATCGATGTGCGGTTGTGATGCGGAGCATCACAACCGCCTAGCAGTTCAGCGGCCCTGTGGGCCGCCGAACCGCCGTGCGGAACCTTGGTGGCGCAGGTAGATCGAGAACCGCCGCGCGAAGGCCCGCCCCTCAACCCCCGAACGCCCCGAACACCGCCTGGATCGCGCCGAGGATGATGTTGGCGAAGAAGCGCTGGATCGCGCCCAGGACGCCGCTGTAGCTGAGCAGCATGAAGATGACGATGAAGCCGATGAAGCCGTACTGGGCCACCTGCTGCACCAGGCGGCGGACCTGCGGGTTGCCCCAGGCGAGCGCGGCGCGGGCGCCGTCGAGCGGGTAGACGGGGAAGATGTGGATCACCGCGTGGAGGATGGCGACGTTCCCCGCCACCACGAACGCGCCGACCAGCGAGCTGCCGGCCCCGGCGGTGTTGAACGCGACCGCCACGAACCACGTCACCAGCGCCACCAGCAGGTAGCTGGCGGGCCCCGCGTACCAGACGACCGCCTCCTGGCGGCCGCGGCCGCGGTAGTTGCGGGAGTTGACCGGGATCTGCTTCGACCAGCCGAAGCCGAAGATCAGCAGGAAGATCACGCCGAGCGGCTCCAGGTGCGTCTGCGGGTCGAACTGGCCGAAGCCCTGGTAGCTGGGGGTGAGGTCGCCGTAGCGGCGCGCGACCCAGGTCTGCACGATGTTGTGGAAGATCAGCGCCATGACCATGATGAGGCTGGCGACGATCAGGATGGTGGGGTCGTTGAAGTAGTTCAGCAGCATGCGGGGTGTCCTCAGGTGGGTCCGGCGTCGTCCGGCCCCGGGGGGTGCTCGGCGGCGGCTCCCGCGGCGGCCTCCGCGGCCACCAGCCGTCGCGCCAGCTCGAGCTCTTGGTCGAATCCGCGCACGCGGCCGGCGGCGCGCGCGGCGTCGATCTCGGCCAGCACGCGACCCACGCCCGGCCCGGGCGCGAGGCCCAAAGATACCACGTCCCTGCCGCGCACCTTGGGCTCGGGCGGCGCGTGCTCGAACGCCGCGATCGCGTCGGCGTGCTGCGGCGCGAGCGCGGCGAGCGCCCGCCGGGCGGCCGGCTCCAGGGCCGCGAGCGTCGTGTCGGTCAGCGGCGGCGGCGCGGCGCGGGCAGCGACGACGCGGGCGCGCTGCTGCGCGAGGCGCTTCGTCCAGTGGAAGCGCTCGACGGCGGCCGCGGCGGCGTCTTCGGGGGTGCTCGCGAGCAGCACGAGCAGGTAGGCCTGCGACTGCTGGCGGTCGGGGTCGATCTCGGGCTCGCCCGCGCGGGAGGCGCGCTCGCCGCGCCGGGCCCGCTCGCCGCGGCCCTCGTCGAGCAGCGCGACCGCGGCGTCGTCGAGCCGCAGGCCGTAGAGCCCGCTCAGCGCGCCCAGCGCGTCGAGCTGGCGCAGCGCCGGCGCGACCCGCGGCTCCGCCAACGTGATCTCCAGCTCGGCGCGCAGGCGCTGCCCGGAGACGTTGGCGACCACCGTGGGGCGCAGCGCCGCCTGCGCCTTGGCGACGGCGTCCCCGTCGAAGCGCAGGCCCAGTCGGCCCGCCAGGCGCGCGCCCCGCACCAGCCGGGTCGGGTCCTCGACGAACGACAGCGGGTGCAGCACGCGCAGGCGCCGGGCCTCGAGGTCGGCGAGACCGCGGAAGGGGTCGATCAGCTCGGCCGGCGCCGGGTGCACGCGCACGGCCAGGGCGTTGACGGTGAAGTCGCGGCGCGCGAGGTCGGCGGCGAGGTCGCCCTCGCGCACGCTCGGCAGCGCGCCCGGGTAGTCGTAGGCCTCGGCGCGGGTGCCGGCGACGTCGACCACCAGGCCGTTCGGCAGCGTGACGGTGGCGGTGCCGAAGGCGGGGTGCAGGGCGAGGCTGCCGCCGACGCGCGCGTGCAGGCCGGTGGCGAGGTCGGCGGCGGAGGCGCCCTCCACCAGCAGGTCGAGGTCGACGTAGCCGACGCCGAGCAGGCCGTCGCGGACGGTGCCGCCCACGAGGTAGAGGCGGGCGCCGCGCGCGAGCGCGACCGCGGTGTCGAGCACCTCGCGCGCGCCCTCGGGCAGCGACGCCCACACGCGCTCGGCCGGCGCGCGGCGCGGCGGGCGCGGGTGGCGCGCGCGCACGAGGTCGGTGCGGGTGACGATGCCCACCAGCTCCTCCCCGACCACGATCGGCACGCGCCCGATGTCGTGCCGCAGCACGATGCCCTCGAGCTCGCTCAGGGTGGCGTCGGGGGTGGCGGTCAGCGCGGGGCGCGTCATGAAGCCGGAGACGGCGGCGTCGCCGAGGTCGTGGCGCAGCGCGTGCTCGATGTCGCGGCGCGAGATGACGCCGAGCAGCGCGCCATTCCCGCCCACCACGGGCATCCCGTTGTGCTTGTGGACCGCCAGCGCCTGCCGCGCCTCGGCCACGCGGGCGTCCGCCGGCAGCGTCACGACCGGGTGGCTCATGATGTCGCGCGCCCGGGTGGGCGGGGTCACGTGGGCGGGCAGTTCGGCCATGAGGCGCTCGAAGGC